>JBBIQS010000012.1:0-109291 GCA_037442205.1 Myxococcales bacterium | reverse complement strand
GCTCTCGGTGGTGCAGGCCAGCGAGATCCGCTCGCCCTCGCCGTTGGCCTTGGTCAGGTCCTGCAGCGCGTGGGTCATCGCCGCCACCTGGGCCCCGGCCAGCCGGACCTCGTAGCCGTCGCCGCTGCGCGGGGCGTAGCCGATCGACTCGCCCTCGTAGTCGCAGAAGATGGCCAGCTGGGCGCCGGTCTTGGTCACCAGCTCGTCGAGGGCCTGATCGAACATGCGCTTGGCTGCCCGGACATGCGAAGGGCCCGCTCGGTTCTCCGAGCGGGCCCTGACTTCGCGGCGCGTCTCACCCGCGCTTCTTGTGACCCCGCCGGGAATCGAACCCGGGCTTACGCCGTGAGAGGGCGCCGTCCTAACCGCTAGACAACGGGGCCAAACTATTCGTGCTGCCTTTTACTCGCTCTGCCTATTACTGCAAGCTCATTCGAGCTGGGAGACTAGGATTCGAACCTAGATAGGCAGGTTCAGAGCCTGCCGTCCTGCCTTTAGACGATCTCCCAATGTCACAACTTAGGAGCGGTGGGACCTACTTCTCTTTGCCCACCTTCGCAGTGTCTCTGACCACCACGAAGATCCTGGTTTCGCCTTCCAACTCGTAGATATTCAGGCCTTCCCACTCGCCCTTGCCATCGTTGACGATGTGGACCGCTCGGATTCCCGGTTGGTTCACGATCGTCTTACGCGGATTCGTCTTGTACGCCTTGCCGTAGAACGTCAGCGTATCCGCGTAATTGCTCGGAGAACGGTACCGATCTTCTCCGACCTGCTGACTGCCCGCCGGGAGAATTGCACCCCGGACGACCAGCTCTTTTGCCAGGGCCGGGGTTGCGCTCAACACCGGGACCGTCAAAAAGAGGGCGGCTATATACCGACGGGCTTTCGAGCTGTCAAGCAGGTTCGTTCGCACGCGCAACGGATACCTTTCTCGACCCTGCGAGTCAACCGCCGCGATGGCCTCCCAAGCCCGGTTTCCGAGGGGGCCGGCGGTTCTTTCAAGGGTGGGCGAGGGCACGAGCGGTCGCAAAGCAGTCCATCGAGACGGCGACCACGATGTGGATGATGGCCCCGTACCAGAAGGTGCGGGTGCGCAGCGCCAGAAGCCCCAGGAAGATCCCCGCCAGGATCGACCCCATCGTCTCGGCCTCGGGCTTGCCGAAGTGGGCCACCACGAAGGGCATCATCTGGGCGAAGACCGCCATCTTGCCCATCGATTTCTCCAGTGAAAACAAGAGGTAGCCGCGGAAAAGGTACTCCCAGGCCACGAAGTAGGCGGCGTAGGAGAGCTCGTAGATCAGGAACGCCCGCGGAGTGGCCTTGGCCGCCGGGCACAGGGGGTAGTGGTCGGCGAAGGCCGGCTGGGTCGAGGCGAGGTAGACCACCGGCAGGAACAGCAGCAGGGCCAGCCCGGTGACCAGCAGCCCCGCGCGCCGATCGCCCAGCCCCACCCCGGTCTCGCCGACCCTCAGGCCTGGGGTCAGCGCCGCCGCCGCCAGCGGCAGCAGCCCGTAGAGCGCAATGCTCGCCCAGAACCAGTAGAGGTACCCAGCGATGTTGGCCATCGCCGGCGGGAACTTCTTGAGCGCGTCGCCGAAGTGCGCCGCGAAGAAGTTCACGTCTCCCTGATGGTGGGAGACCACCAGCACCGCCATCGCCACCACGCAGGCCAGCGCGGCGGGGACGTGGATTCCCTCGAGGGCGGCCCTAATCTCTTCGACAAAGCCAGCGGGAGGGGCGGGCGATCGCTCCTCGGTCAGGTGAGGAGCGTCGGTATGCGATGGCTCAGTCACGCGCCGGCAGATACCAGCGCCGCTGGTCAAAATCAAACGGCCGGCCTCCGCGTGCTACAGTCCCAGGGCATGGGTGCATTGCGGGCGCTGCGGCGATTCCTGGGGCTTTTCCTGCTGTTGGCGGCGTCCTCGGCGCACGCCACCATCGTGCTTCCGATGGACGTCGAGGCGCTCACCCGCCGCTCCGACCTCGTCGTCCGCGGCCGGGCGCTGTCGGTGCAGCCTGCCTGGAGCTCAGACGGCCGGCGAATCCAGACCACCGTGCGCGTCGAGGTCGCCAGCTCGCTCAAGGGGCAGGCGCCGAAGGTGGTGGAGATCGTCACTCCCGGCGGCGTGGTCGGGGAGATCGGCCAGCAGGTCTCCGGCGCCCCCCAGTTCGCGCCCGGGGAGCAGGTGATCGTCTTCTTGGAGAAGGTGCCCCAGGTGGCCCGCTTCCAGGTGGCCGGCATGGCCCAGGGCAAGTTCGAGCTGACGGCGGACGCCAAGGGCCAGCCGATCGTGACTCAGTCGCTGGCCGGGCTGGCGGTGCTCGGGCCCGACGGCAAGGTCCGCGAGGCGCAGCCCATTGCGCCGACCCCCGAGGCCGACTTCGTGGCCCGGGTCCAGCGCGCGCTGCGCGGGAGCGCGCCATGAGGACGCTGGCCCTGGCGGCCGGCCTGGCGGTGGCGGCGCTGCCGCTCTCGGCCTCGGCGTTCAACCGCAGCCGCCCGCAGAACAACCCCAGCGGTCCCTGCCTCTACTGGCCGCAAGTGCCGGTGCCGTTCTCGCTCAACCAGGCCGGCAGCAAAGACGCCACCGCCGCCGGGTCGCTGGCGGCGGCGCGCCGCAGCTTCGAGACCTGGACCCTTCCCAGCTGCACCCACCTGCAGTTCCGGGACATGGGCGACACCGACCGCACCGACGTCGGCTTCAATCCCAAGGTCAACGCCACCGACAACCTCAACCTGATCGTCTGGCGCGACAAGAAGTGCACCGACGCCGCCCCCGCCGGCGATCCCTGCTTCGCGCTCGGCACCTGCGCCAACACCTACAACTGCTGGGAGCAGCAGGACGGCACCATCGCGCTGACCACCACCACCTACTCCAACAAGACCGGCGAGATCCTGGACGCGGACATCGAGCTCAACGGCTCCAACTTCATCTTCACCGCCCAGGACGGCAGCGCCTGCTCCACCGCCGCTCCCGATCCCGCGCACTGCCCCAGCGGATGGCAGGCCTGTCCGGTCGGCAAGCCCTTCTACTGCGCCGAGCTGGCGGTGGATCCGTCCAACTGCGGAGCCTGCGGCACGGTTTGCTCCAGCCCGGTGCTCTGCTCGTCCGGGAAGTGCGTCGCCAGCTGCGACCCCGGGCTGGCGAAGTGCCCCAGCGAGCAGTCGGCCACCTACTGCGCCAACTTCGCCAGCGACGCCAGCAACTGCGGCGAGTGCGGCAGGACCTGCATCGGCGGAGGGACCTGCTCGGCCGGCAGATGCGTCGAGCCGTGCGTGGCCACCGACGTGGAGAACACCCTGACCCACGAGATCGGCCACTTCATCGGCCTCGACCACGTCAACGACGCCAACGCCACGATGTACTCCCGGGCAGACATCGGCGAGACCAAGAAGCGCTCCCTCGCCCAGGACGACATCGACGGCGACTGCACCATCTACCCGGCCGGCGCGGCGCCGACCACCTGCGGCGACGCCAGCAACAACCTCACCGGCAGCGGCGGGGGCTGCACCTGCGCCAGCGCCGGCGCCGGCCCGCTCATCGCGTTGGCGGGCGCTCTCCTGCTCGGACTGAGGCGGGCGTCCCTCCGGCGCCCTTGACGCTGGCGACTTCACCTGCCGAGAATTTCTCCGCTCGATGGGCGCCACGGCCAAGAAGAAGCGGACGGTGCTGCTGGTGGACGACTCCACCGTGCTGCTGGGATCCCTGGAGGCGGCGTTCTCCCAGGCCGGCTACGAGGTAGGCCACGCGGTCGACGGCGAGGAGGTCTTCCGCAAGCTGACCGCGCTGGCGCCCGACGCCCTGCTGCTCGACGTCTACATGCCCAAGATCAACGGCGCCGACGTCTGCCGGCTGATCAAGGCCCATCCCAGCTGGAAGGGCGTCTACCTGGTGCTGATGAGCGCCCGGGTCAACGACCGCGAGATCGAGACCTACCGGCGGCTGGGCGCCGACAACTTCCTCAAGAAGCCCTTCGCCCCTCAGGACGCGGTGGCGATGATCGATCGGGCTCTCGAGGCGCGGCCCCAATCCCGCTAGTTGCCCTGGCCCTTCTTGCCTTTGCCTTTGGCGGGCGTCGCGGCGGGGGCAGGGGCCTCGTCGGCCGGGATGCCCTTGCCCAGCGAGAGATCCTTGTCGAGGTGCTCCTCGAGGTAGAGGTCCTTGTCGGCCTTGGGCTCGGCGGACTCGGACTCCTTCGCCCGGGCCGAGGACCCCACCGCGGATGCCGAGTCGGCGTCGTCCTCGAGGACCTCCGCGCCGGGCTTGGGGACGTCGGCGCTGGCGAAGCTGACCTCGACCTCGCTGTGGGCCGACTCGTGGACCTGGCTCTTGATGGCCACCCGCGTTTCGCTGAGCTTGACCAGGGTGAGCTTGAGCTTGTCGCAGCCCTCTTCCTCGGGGCAGAAGACGGCGCGCTCCTCGTCGGAGAGGTCGTCGCGGTAGACCAGCTCGCCCTTCTGCGCGGTGGCGCGCTGGCTCAGGGCGTAGCGGATGTGCGGTGTGCCGCGCTCGAAGTTGATCAGCTCGTAGACCTGCTTCATCGACTCCAGCCCGCTCTCGCGCTGCGGGGCCATCTTCACCCGCACCGCCGCGCCGGCCTTTTCGATGTGCAGGGTGTAGGTCATGGAGCCCATCGGGCTGTCCTTGACGCTGCCCTTCCACACCCCGCGCCAGTCGCGCAGCAGCTGCAGGACCGGGGTCGAGCCGGCCAGGGTCGGCTTGGGCTTGTTGGAGGCGCAGCCGGCGAGGGAGACGGCGAGGGCGAGCGCAGCGGTGGAAAGGCGCATGTTCCTGACCTCGGGCGGTAAATGGAAAACGCGGCGATCCTCCCAGAGCCCTGGGGCTCGGGGCAAGTCGGGCTAGAGGCCGCCTTCTTCGCTGACCAGCAGGTCGATGCGGCGGGCGGAGTCGAACAGCGACTCGTCGGGGGCGGAGAGGGCGGTGGCCCGGAGCGGGGAGAGGATCTCGGTGGCCGAGGGATCGGCGGAGAGGGCCAGCAGCGCCTGGCGCAGGGCCTCGAGCTCGGGGCCATCGCGGCGGGCGGCGAAGACGTCGCCCGGGACCGGATCGGTCCGGCCCAGCACCACCATCTGCGCCCGCTCCACCGGGGTGAGCGCCTGCTCCAGCGCGTCCTCGTAGCAGCCGGCGGCGTCGGCCCTGCCTTCGAACACCGCCCGCACCACCGCGCGATTGCCGCCGAGGAAGGTCCGCTGGTAGTCCGAGGTCTTGAGGCCGTTGGCCAGCAGCAGCGCGAACGGGTACTGGAAGCCGGAGGAGGAGTTGGGGTCGACGAAGGCCACCCGCTTGCCCTTGAGCGCCGCCAGGTTCTTCAAGCCGGAGTCGGCGCGGGCGACGACCGCCCCGGTGAAGACCATGGTCCCGGCGCGCACCGGCATCGCCAGCGCGTCGTAGCCGGTCTCGTGGGCCCGGGCGTAGAGGATCGGGCCGACCAGCGCCAGGTCCCACTTCTTCTGGGCCATCGCCTCGGCGGCCTCGGGATAGGTGTCCGGAACCTCGAGGGTGATCGGGCGCTTGAGCTTCTGCTCGAGGTAGCGGGCAACCCCGCCGATCTCCTTGAGCCGGGCCTGGCGATCGGCGATGGGGCTGGCCCCGAACACCAGCGGCTGGGGCGCGGCGGCGGAGCCGGCGGGCTCGGGCCTGGCGGTGGCACAGCCGATGAGCAGGAGCAGTCCGACGCGGGCGAGCGAAAGGCGAATCTTCAAGGCGCTTCTCCTCGTGTGCTTCACAGCTGTGGCACTCCCCGGCGCAGGTAGCGGCCGTCGCCGGCCCTGCCCAGCCAGCTGCCATTCTCGACGATCAGCTTGCCGCGGCTGAAGACGTGGCTCGGGCCGCCGCGGACCGTGCGGCCCTGGTAGGGCGAGTAGTCGACCCGCATGTGCAGAGCGGCGGCGTCGAGCGAGACCAGCCGCTCGGGATCCCAGAGCACCAGGTCGGCGTCGGCGCCGGGGGCGAGCGTTCCCTTGCGCGGGTAGAGGCCGAACAGCCGGGCTGGAGCGGCGGCGGTCAGCTCGACGAAGCGGCAGATGTCGAAGCGGCCCCGGCGCACGCCCTCGTCCCACAGCAGCAGCTGTCGGGTCTCGATCCCCGGGAGGCCGTTAGGGATCCTGGTGAAGCTGTCGCGGCCCAGCTCCTTCTGCCTCAGGTGGAACGGGCAGTGATCGGTGCCGACCGCGGCCAGATCGCCGATCGCCAGCCCGCGCCAGAGGGCCTCGCCGGTCCCCGGAGCCCGCACCGGCGGGCTGAAGACCACCTTGGCGCCCTCGAAGCCGGGGGCCTCGATGTCGCGCTGGTCGAGCAGCAGGTACTGGGGGCAGGTCTCGGCGAAGATCTTGAGCCCGCGATGGCGCGCCTCGCGCACCCGCTCCAGCGCCTGGCTGGCGGAGAGGTGGACCACGTAGAGCGGCGCCCCGGCGACCTCGGCCAGCGCGATGCAGCGCCCGGTGGCCTCGCCCTCGAGCACCGCGGGGCGGGTGAGGGAGTGGAAGCGGGGGGCGGTCTCGCCGCGGGCCAGCGCCTGCTCGACCAGGACCTGGATCGCGTGGCCGTTCTCGGCGTGGACCATCACCAGCCCGCCGCCGCGCGCGGTGACCTGCAGCGCCTTGAGCAGCGCCCCGTCGTCCACCTGGTAGACGCCGGGGTAGGCGGTGAAGAGCTTGAAGGAGGTGACGCCTTCGGCGCGCACCAGCCGCTCCATCTCGGCCAGGACGGCGTCGGTCACCGAGCGCACCACCATGTGGAAGGCGTAGTCGATGGCGCACTTGCCCTCGGCCTCGCGCAGCCGCTGCTCGAGGCCGGCCTGCAGCGTGCCGCCCTTGGGCTGGGCGGCGAAGTCGATGACGGTGGTGGTGCCCCCGAAGGCCGCGGCCCGGGTGCCGGTCTCGAAGTCGTCGGAGGAGACCGTCGAGCCCATGTCCAGCTCGAGGTGGACGTGGGGATCGACTCCGCCCGGCAGCAGGTACTTGCCGCCGGCGTCGATCACCTTGTCCACCGGGCCCACCTTGGCGGCCAGGCCGGCGCCGATCATGGAGATGGTCTCGCCCTCGACCAGCAGGTCGGCGCGGAAGAGGTCGGAGGCGGTGGCCAGGGTGCCGTTCTGGATGAGCAGGCGCATGAGGTGTCTGCCTCTCAAAAGTGCCCGGACCTTAGCGAAGTGGCGCTGCCCCAGCAACCGATTGAGCCGTCGACCGGATTCGCGCGGCCCGGCTTGCGGGCTGCGATTCAGGCGGCTAGCCTCCTCGCCCTCTTCTCGAGGAGCCCGATGAAAAGCGTCTGCGTCTTCTGCGGTTCCAACACCGGTACGCGGCCGGCCTACCGCGAGCAGGCCAGGCGGCTGGGAGCTTTGCTGGCGCGCGAGAAGATCCAGCTGGTCTTCGGCGGCGGCAGCGTCGGGCTGATGGGCGAGGTGGCCGACGCGGTCCTGGGCGCCGGAGGCCAGGCGATCGGAGTCATCCCGCACGCCCTGGAGGCCCGCGAGCTGGGCCACGAGCGGCTGACCAAGAAGTACGTGGTCGGCACGATGCACGAGCGCAAGGCGCTGATGGCCAGCCTCTCCGAGGGCTTCATCGCCATGCCCGGCGGGATGGGGACCCTCGACGAGTTCTGCGAGGCGGTGACCTGGGCCCAGCTGGGAATCCACGCCAAGCCCTGCGCGCTGCTCAACGTCGAGGGCTACTTCGACTCGTTCAGCGGCTTCCTGGATCGCGCCGCCGCCGACGGTTTCATCAAGCGCGAGCATCGCGAGATGATCCTCATCGACCGCGACCCCGAGGCGCTGCTGCGGAAGATGCGCTCCTTCCAGCCGGCGCCGGCCCCGCGCTGGGTCGAGCCGGACGAGGTCTGAGCGCTTAGCACTGGCGCACTGGGACCTGCCTCACTGCTGAGCGCTCAAGCTCTCGGTCGGGCTACTCCAGGCGCGTGGTGAGCCCGGGCCTGACCACCGCGATCCAAGTGCCCTTGAGCATTCCATTCTCGTCGATCAGCGCGACGTCGTAGGAGCCGGGCGGCAGCGTGCGGACCAGTGGCGCCCGACCCAGCCGCTCCCCGCGCAGGTAGACCACGCCTTCGCGGCGCATCGCGAGCTTTCCCTCGTGCCTGCGCGGCTCATCCTTCCGGTGCGGCGAGGCGAAGGTCGGAGCCTTGCCGGGACTCGGAGGACTGGCGGCGTCTCCCGACGAATCGCAGGCCGGCCACTCCGGCTCGGGCGAGGGCGGGGTGACCTCGGGAAGTACCGGCGGCGGCTCCGGGCTCAAGCTCGCTGCCTGATCGCTGAGCTTCTGCAGCCAGCTGCCGCCGGCGAGGCCGGCCAGTCCGAAGAGCAGCGCCGCGGCGACGACCCGCGGGCTCCTCCAGCGCAGCGCCGAGCGCAACACGTGCACCGGCACCGCTACCAGCTCCTGGCCGGCCTTCATCAGCGCCGCCGGCACCTCGCCGACCACCCGCACGATGACCCGGCCCCGCCCGCGCTGACGCTGCTCGGCCACCAGCGGGACTGCCGCCAGCGGCAAACCGACCGGCGCCGGCGGCGGCTCGGCCGCGGTGGCGGTCGCGGTCGGCTCCGGAAGGGGACCGGCGAGGGCGCGCCGGGCGCTCTCCTCGCCGAACAGGCTCTTCAGGGCCTCGCTGATCCGCGCACCCGAGGGAACGTAGCTGCGCTCGGCGAACCAGCCTTCCAGGGCGCGGCGCAGCTCGAGCGCGGTCTGGAAGCGCTGGGTGGGATCGGGGGCCAGCGCCTTGAGCACGATGCTCGACAGGCTCTCGGGGACGTCCGGGCGCAGCGCGCTGGGCGAGCGGACCTCGCCGGCCAGGACCGCCTGGGCCGTGGCCTGCTCGCTGTCGCGCCGGAAGAGGCGGGCGCCGGCGAGCAGCTCGTGCATCACCACGCCCAGCGCGAAGACGTCGCCGCGCCGATCGAAGACGCCGCGGGAGACCTTCTCCGGGGGCATGTAGGCGAGCTTGCCGGGGATGGCGCCGGGGAAGGCCGCCTGGACCGCCCCTGCCGCGCGGGCGATTCCGAAGTCGACGATCTTCACCTGTCCGACGAAGGTCAGCACCACGTTCGAGGGGCTGATGTCGCCGTGGATGATCTCCCGCGGAGTGCCGTCGGGGGCCCGGTGCTCGTGGGCGAAGTGGAGCCCCTCGGCCACCCCGGCGGCGATCTGCGCCACCAGCTCGGGGGCCAGCGGCAGGCGCTTCTCCACCGAGCGCACCAGCACCGCCGACAGGTCGCGCCCGGCCAGGTACTCCATGGCCAGGTAGTGGTCGCCGCCTTCCTCGCCCAGGTCGTAGATCTGGACCACGTGCGGGTGGTTGAGCCCGGCCGCCAGACGCGCCTCGTCCAGGAACATCGAGACGATCTCGGGGCGCTCCGCCAGGTGGGGCAGCAGCCGCTTGAGGACCACCGCCTTGGAGAAGCCCTCCGGTCCGTGGGCGGTGGCCAGGAAGATCTCCGCCATCCCGCCGCGGGCGAGACGGGAGTGAATTCGGTACTTTCCCAGCCGAACGCTCATGCGCAGCCCCTCGGGAGCGCGCATCCTAGCTGGGCGCGGATCATCTCAAGCACAGACGGGGCTGTAGGCGCCTGGCGGCTCGCCTGGTGTGGAAGCCGCTTTGGAGGGTGGGCCCCGGCCGGGAGCGGGCGCAGCTTTGGCGGCACGAAGGAGGCGTCGGTGGTCTCGGTAGCCGACCTGATCGAGCACTTCTCCTACCTGGCGATCCTGGTGATGCTGGTGGTCGCCGGCCTGGGGATGCCGTTCCCCGAGGAGCTGGTGCTGCTCAGCTCGGGGCTGCTGGCCTCGCACGGCACGCTCACCTTCTGGAAGGCGCTGGCGAGCTGCTACCTCGGCGTGGTGTTGGGCGATTCGCTCATCTACCTGGTCGGCTCGCGGCTGGGCATCCGGGTGTTCGAGCACCCGTTCTTCAAACGGCTCTTCACCCCGCGGTTGGTCGCTTTCCTGGAGCGCCACTTCCGGCGCCACGGGGTGCTCACCGTGATCGCCGCCCGCCACCTGGCCGGGGTGCGGGCGCCGACCTTCCTGGTGGCCGGGATGACCGGGCTGCGCTTCTGGAAGTTCGCCCTGGCCGACTCCCTATCGGCGATGGTGACCGTCCCGCTGTCGGTGTGGATCGGATTCCACTTCGGCAGCCAGCTGCCCCGGGTCTTGGGCGTGCTCAAGCGGGTCCACCACGCCACTGCGCTGATCCTGCTCGCCATTGCGGTGGTGGTCGCCGCGGTGGTCCTCGCCCGGCGGCGGGCGCGCGAGAGGCGCGGCGAGCCGGACCTGGCCATCCACGAGCTCGAGCGCGAGCTGCTCCGCCCGCCGCCGGTTCGGCGCCAGGGCTGAGAATCAGTCCGGCAGCTCTCCGCGCGGATTTCTCTGCGTCGCCGGGGAGGCCTGCTCGCCCTCCTCGCGCAGGGTATTGCGCCGCTGCGGCAGCGGAGGCGGAGGGCGGCGCTGCGGCGCGGAGGGAATGGGCGGGGGCGCGCTGGGAGCGCTGAGCCCGAGGTTGACCCGCGCCACGTCCGGAGAGAGCAGCCGCACCAGGCTGGCCCAGCGCTCGGCGGCGAAGGCCAGAGCCTCGTCCAGTTGCTGATCGATCGCCCGGCGCTCGTCCCCCGGCACCGGGCAGTGGCGCAGGGCCAGCGTCTCCCAGAGACAGCGGCGCAGCAGCCCCACCTCGCGGACCAGGCCGCGGATGCCGCCTGGCGGCTGCGAGAAGACCAGCACCATCGCGCGCCGCCAAGGCTCGGGCTGCGTCGACCCCTGGCGGAAGTGGCGCGCCAGATCGCTCAGGAGGATCGGCGCGGCGAGTTTGAGCGCCGGCTCCTCGAACCCGAGCTCCCGCTCCACCGAAGCGTGGAACCGGGAGACGATCTCCTGGAGGTTCTCCTCGACGAAAAGACCGACGCCCTTCATCCCCCACCCGCTGCGAGGGCTCGGCAGCTCCCCGCAGACCTGGGAAAGCTAGCCACCGCCGTGCGGCAGCAAAGCGCGCAAAAGGCGGGGGCGTCGCGGCGAGGGAAGCGCATTGCTCACTCGGCGAAGCCAGTGCTCCGGGCGAGAAGAAAGCTCCCGCTCCACGCTCGCTCGATCAGTGGGCGAGCGGGCGGCAGTTCCCTCGCGCAGCGGGGCCGCTGTGGCGGCACCGGCCCGAGGCACGACGCTTGCTCAGCGAGCCAGCGCTCATGCGTGGAGAACGAGTGGACGACCTCGAGTACTTCGCCTTCCTGGCCAGCAACGTCCCCGCCGGGGATCTGGCGCGGGCGGCGGCCAAGAAGCTGGCCCGCAAGGCCTCGCAGACCCTGACCCGCAAGGCGGCGCGCCGGGTGCCGGCGCCGCTGCAGATCTTCTGCGCCCGCGACGCCTCCGATCTGGCGCTCAAGCTGGCGGCGCCGCGGGCCAGCCTGCTGTGGGCCGACTCGAGCCAGCGCAACCAGGTGCGCGAGGCAGCGGAGAAGGTCCCGGGGGCGGTCGCCCGTGTGCTGCGGCGGGCGCAGGCCGCCTGGCGGCGGGAGCTGGACGTCTTCGGCACTCGGGTGCGCTTCGGCCGCAAGGCCCCGGTGGATTGGCACCTGGACGCGCTGCGCGGCGAGCGCTTCGACCCGAGAACCGGCTCGCAGGAGCCCTCGCTCCTCCGCCCCGGGCTCGACCCCAAGGCGCCGTGGGCGATCGCCCGCTTCGAGCAGGGGCTGGCGCTGGCCCAAGGGGTCTGGCTCTCCGACTCCGACGAGGACCGGGCCCGCTACGCCAACGAGTTCGCCAGCCAGGTGCGGAGCTTCGCAAAGGAGAATCCGCCCGGGGTGGGGATCAACTGGACCTCGCCGATGGAGGCGGCGCTGCGCGCGGCAAACCTGTCGCTGGCCTTCCTGATGATGCGCCACCGTCCCGAGCTGCAGGAGCCGCAGTTCGCCCTCTGTTTCGCCGAGCTGCTGCTGGCACACGGCCGCTTCGTCGAGGCCCACCTCGAGGACACCGGGGCGGTCCCCAACAACCACTTCGTGGCCAACCTGGCGGGGCTGCTGCACCTGGCCACCATCTTTCCCGAGCTCCCCTCGGCCAAGGCCTGGCGGCAGACGGCGGTCGACGGCCTGCGCCAGCAGATCGAGCGGCAGGTCCTCGCCGACGGCTTCACCTTCGAGGGCTCGGTCGGCTACCACCGGCTGGCGCTGGAGCTGTTCACGCTGGCCCTGCTGGCGGCGCGGGCGACCAGGATCGACCTGGGCGAGAGCTATCGCCGGCGGCTGCACCTGATGTTCCGGGCGGTGCGGACCTACCTCGCTCCCTCGGGGCGGGCGCCGCAGCTCGGCGATAACGACTCGGGGCGGGCGCTGCCGCTGTGCGCCCGCGAGCCGCTCGACCACGGCTACCTGCTTTCGCTGGGGGCGGCGCTGTTCGAGGACCCGGAGCTCAAGCCGGAGGGGGACCGGTTCTGCGACGAGGGGATCTTCCTGCTGGGCGCCGAAGGGCTGCGGCGCTGGCAGGCGCTTCCCGAGACCGGGCCTCGCCTGAGCGGCTCGCTCCCCAAGGCCGGCCTCTTCTTTCTGCGCAGCGCCTCGGCCTACTGCGCCGTCTCCTGCGGGCCCAACGGCCAGGGCGGGGTGGGGGGCCACAGCCACAACGACAAGCTCTCGATCGAGATCCACGCCGGCGGCCGGCCGCTGATCGTCGACCCCGGCACCGGCTGCTACACCAGCGAGCCGGCGGTCCGCGATCAGTTCCGCTCCACCGCCTGGCACTCGACCGTGGAGGTCGACGGGCTGGAGCAGAACCGGTTCCCGGAGAGCCGGCTCTTCGCCCTTCCCGATCAGGCCCGGGCCCGCGCCCTGGCCTTCGAGTCCAGCCCGGGCCGGGAGCGCTTCGTCGGCGAGCACCGCGGCTACGAACGGCTGTCGCCACCGCTGCGCCACCGCCGCGAGGTCTTCTTCCACCGCGCCGCCAAGGCCTTCTTCATCTCCGATCTGCTGGAGGGCTCCGGGAAGCACCAGCTGGTCTCCAGGCTGCAGCTGCCCGACCGCGGGGCGCGGCTGCGGGCGCCGACTGCCGCCGAGCTGGGGCGGCTGGCGCGGCTCGCCGAGCTTGGTCGCTTGGGTACCGAGCAGGCGATCGAGCTGGTCAGCGGCGGCCGGCCGGCGGCGCTGATCCTCGGCGACGCCCGCGGGGCGCTGTCGCTGGCGCCGCGGCTGTACTCGGCCGGATATGGGATGCGCCGCGAGTCGAGCTGCGTGGAGCTGGCCTACCTCGGCGAGCTTCCGCTGTCGCTGTGCGTGGCCATCTTGCTGCTCTGAGAGAGGACGAGGGAGAGGTCCATGCGACGCGAGAAGCAGGTGCTGCTGGAGAAGATCAACGCGCGCCAGGCGCGGGTGGGGGTGGTGGGGCTGGGGTACGTGGGGCTGCCGCTGTCGCTGGCCTTCGCCGAGGCCGGGTTCCCGGTCACCGGGCTCGATATCGACGCCCGCAAGGTGGAGCGGCTGTCGAAAGGGGAGTGCTACTTCCGCCACATCGATCCCGAGCCGGTGGCGCGGCTGGTGCGCGACAAGCGGCTGCGGGCCACCGTCGACTTCGCCGCGGTCAGCGAGCTGGACTGCGTCTCGATCTGCGTCCCGACTCCGCTGACCCCGGCCCGCGAGCCGGACATGAGCTTCATCGTCGACACCGCCAAGGCGATGGCTCCGCACGTGCGCCCCGACCAGCTCTACGTGCTCGAGTCCACCACCTGGCCGGGGACCACCGAGGAAGTGGTCAAGCCGATCCTCGAGGGCGGGGGGCTGGTCGCCGGCCGCGACTTCTTCCTGGCCTTCTCGCCCGAGCGCGAGAACCCGGGCAGCAGCCACACCGCCGGCACCACCGCCAAGGTGGTCGGCGGCTACAGCCCGCGCTGCCTGGAGGCGGCGCTGGCGCTGTACGGGGCGGCGGTCCCCAAGGTGGTCCCGGTGTCGTCCACCCGGGCGGCCGAGCTGACCAAACTGCTGGAGAACATCTTCCGCAGCGTCAACATCGCCATGGTCAACGAGATGAAGATGCTCTGCGACCGGATGCACCTCGACGTCTGGGAGATCATCGACGCCGCCGCCACCAAGGGCTTCGGCTTCATGCCCTTCTACCCGGGGCCGGGGCTGGGCGGGCACTGCATCCCGATCGACCCCTTCTACCTGACCTGGAAGGCGCGCGAGTTCGAGATGCAGACCCGGTTCATCGAGCTGGCCGGGGAGATCAACTCCGGGATGCCCCACTACGTGGTGCAGCGCACCTTCGAGGCCCTCAACGGCCACGGCAAGGCGCTCAAGGGCGCGAAGATCCTGGTGCTGGGGGTGGCCTACAAGAAGGACATCGACGACATGCGCGAGTCGCCGGCGATCCGGGTGATCGAGCTGCTCAAGGAGCAGGGGGCCGAGGTGGCCTACCACGACCCGTTCGTGCCCAAGCTGCCGCCGATGCGCGCCCACTCGCTCGAGCTGGAGAGCGTCGAGCTGAGCAGCGAGCGGCTGCGCGAGGCGGACGCGGTGATGGTGCTGACCGACCACAGCACCGTCGACTACGCCCGGGTGCTGCGCCAGGCCCGGCTGGTGATCGACACCCGCAACGCCACCCGCGGCCTGCCGCTGAGCGAGGAGAAGGTGGTGCGCGCCTAGTCAGGGCCGGTTCCGCGCTCGGTGTTGCGGGGAGAGGGGCGAGCGCGGAGCCGCCCGTTAGGAAGGGAAATCGCGGGGCGGCTGTTGCAGGCGTCGCGGACGGGACTTTCGCCCGGCTCCGGCTAGACTGCGACGGCGATGAAGCTCCTGATCCAGCTGGCGGCAATCGTTCTCGGAGGCGGCGCGCTGGGCGTGCTTGCCAACGGGCTGAGCGCCCGCCCGGCGCACCTGGTCAAGGCGGTCTACCCGACTTCGGACTCGGGGACCGCGGTGTGCGGGGCCGCGCACTTCGAGCTGCCCGAGGTCCACGGGCATCCGAAGATGCCGCAGAAGCAGGCGCTGGCGGCCTGCGAGGACTGCACCGTGGCCTTCGTAGACGCCCGGGGGGCGGCCGACTTCGCCCGCGGCCACATCCCGGGGGCGATCCACCTGGTGCCGTCCGGGCACCCCGGCGAGGCCTCGGTGCTGCAGCGGCTGCGCGGCTTCAAGACGGTGGTGATCTACGACTCGGGCGGAGGCTGCGGCCTGGCCGAGGGCGTGGCCGATCGGCTGTCGGCGGCAGGGCTCTCGGACGTCCGGCTGCTCGACGGGAGCTGGACCGATTGGATGGCGGTCGACGGCCCGGCGCAGTCGGGCGCCTGCCAATCCTGCCCGCTGGAGGGGCCCGGACACGACGAGCAAGCGAAGCCGATGTCAGAGGCCCGGCCATGAAGCTCGATCCCAAGAGCGTCGCGCTGGCGGTGGTGCGGGTGGCGCTGGGGGCGACCTTCGCCTACGCCGCCGCCACCAAGCTCCCGGACATGCAGCAGTTCGCCGAGGAGACCGCCAACTACCGGGTCGTCCCGGCGCAGCTGGTGCCGCTGTTCTCGTCGGTGGTGGTGGGGATCGAGATCCTGGCCGGGGCGCTGCTGGTGTTGGGGGTGATGGTGCGGGCGGCGGCGGGCGTCACCGGGGGGCTGCTGGTGGTGTTCATCGCGGCGCTGACGCAGGCGCTGTCGCGCGGGATCGACCTGCGCTGCGGCTGCTTCGGCGGCGCCGAGATGGCCAGCTGGGGCACGGTCGGGCGCGACGCGGTGATGTTGGTCGCGGCGATCCTGGTGTTCCGCTTCGGTGGCGGGCGGGTGCTGCCCTGGAGCAGCGAACCGAGCTCCGCTGGCTAAGGAGCAGGTCCCTCACTGCCAGCCGACTTCCCGGAAAGTCAGGCCGCTGCGCTTGGCGATCCTGCCCAGGTGCCCGGCCACCTCGGCGCACGAGTCGTCGCGCGACAGGCTGAAGAAGGGGATGGAGCCGGCATCTCGGCAGGCGTTGGCGTAGGTGGCCTCGAGCTGCTGCCATTCAGCCTTGGATGGCCGCGCGTCGATGGCCTCGAGGGCGGAGCTGAGGACGTTCAGTTGGAATGGATTGCGAGCGGCCGCGGCGATCAGCGCCGAGGTTGCCGGCCGCCCGCGCATGCCCAGAGCCGCGATGAACCGGACGGGCTGCTCCTCGAGACACTCAACCTCGCGGCATGAGATTCGGTCGATGGCGGCGGGCAGCGCAGCGGCCCCGAGCGGGCCGAGCTGTGCGAGCGCGCCGAAGGTCCATCCGCGATAAACGCCTTTCGTTCTAGTTCTCTGGCTCAAGGCATCGACGAGTGGGGCGGCGGCCGCGCCAATCTGCACCAGGTCGGCGGCGATGGCCTCTCCGAGAGAGCTGGGTCCTTCGGGGCCGAGAAGCCCTGCCTGGATCGTCGAGATCGCCCGGTGCCTGAGCGGGTCGCTCTCCGCAGAGAGCAGCAGAACGACCATGCCGGCGCGGCAGCGGGTGCGGAGGTCGGGGTCGGCGAGGAGCCCGGGGAGGGGAGTGCCGGCGAGGGCGATGGGCTCTTGCCCGCGGATGAGCAGGGCGTACGCGAGAATGAAGCCGCGCTGGACCGGGTCGAGCGGGCTGGCCAAGCGGTCCAGGAAAGGCTGGGCCGGGACCGACTTCGCCTGGCGAAGGACCTCGGTCACGGGATCGGGATCGCTGTGAACGGTGGGCTGGCGGGTGGCCAACGCCCGGGCGAGCAGGAGCTCGAGAAGCTTCGGATCGGGCATCGCGCGCGCCAGGACGCGCTGGGCGAGGACCGAGTTGTGCTGCTGGCGGTAATGCATACAGAGCGCGGCGTCGTAGATCTCGCCCTGTCCCTTCGAATGGCGATAGCGCTCCTCCGCACCCTGGCACTCCGGTGGGTAGACGGGAACTTCGTCGTCGATCAGCTCGAGGACAGCCTCCTGGACCTTTGCGCCAGCCCACGCCGGTTGAGCCTCGAGCCTCAACAGCGCCTGGTGGCGGGCGTAGACGTTCTTGCTGCCCAGCATCGCCAGCAGCGCCTCGCGGTAGTGATTGTCGGCAGCCAGAGCCTGCGCCTGGGCGGACTGGTAGTCGTCGACCGCGACGCCGAGGGCGGCGGCGACCAGAAGAGCAGCCAGTTGGATGAGCGTCGCGGACATGCGGACACCTGTCGCTCTGATTGGTCGTTCGGGCCGCGAAACTCGGGAATCGTCGTCCCTCGAAAGCTCGAAATGAAAACCCCCGCTCCGAGCTCCGGAGCGGGGGCCTCTGATCTCAGGCGACGCCGAGCTCGCCTAGGCGCGTTCGATGAGGGCCGCGGCGCCCATGCCGCCGCCGATGCACATCGAGGTGACGCCCCACTTGGCCCCGCGCCGTTGCAGCTCGTTGAGGATGGTGATCACCTGGCGGGCCCCGGTGGCGCCCAGCGGGTGGCCGATGGCGATGGCCCCGCCGTTGACGTTCAGCTTCTCCGCCGGAATGCCCAGCTCGCGGCCGCAGTAGACCGCCTGGGCGGCGAAGGCCTCGTTGATCTCGAACAGGTCGATGTCCTTGATCGACTTGCCGGTCTTGGCCAGCAGGTGGCGGATCGCCGGGACCGGGCCGATGCCCATGATCTCCGGCGGGGTGCCCTTGACCGCGAAGTGGCGCAGGTAGCCCAGCGGCTTGACGCCCCGCTTGTCCGCCTCCTCCTTGGTCATCATCAGCACCACCGCCGCTCCGTCGGTCAGCGGCGAGCTGTTGCCCGGGGTGACGCTGCCCTTGGGATCGAACGCCGGCTTGAGGCTGGCCAGCTTCTCCAGCGCGGTGTCGCCGCGCGGCAGCTCGTCCTTCTCCATGAGGATCGTCTTGCGCCCGCCCTTGCCGTCGAAGCTCACCGCCTCGGTCGGCAGGATCTCCTTCTCGAACTTATTGGCCTTCTGCGCCGCCACCGCCTTCTGGTGGCTCTGGAAGGCGAACTCGTCCTGCTGCTGGCGGGTGACCTCGAACTTCTTGGCCACCAGCTCGGCGGTCAGGCCCATGGGCATGTAGACCTCGGGCCACTTCTCCGCCAGCCCGGGGTTCAAAGCGGTCTTGTTCCCGCCCATCGGCACCATGGACATGCTCTCGGTGCCGCCGGCCATGGCGATGTCGATCTCGCCCAGCGCAATCCGCCCCGCGGTCTGGGCAATGGCCTGCAAGCCCGACGAGCAGAAGCGGTTGGTGGTCAGGGCCGGGGTTTCCACCGGCAGCCCGCCCAGCAGTCCGACGACGCGGGCGATGTTCAGGCCCTGCTCGCCCTCGGGCATGGCGCAGCCCAGGGTCAGGTCCTCGATGTCCGCCGGCTTGACCTGCGGCACGCGCTTGAGCAGTTCCTTGATGAGGGGGGCGGCGAAGTCGTCGGGGCGGGTGTCCTTGAGCGTTCCCTTGACGGCCCGGCCGAACGGCGTGCGGACCCCGGCGACGATGGCGATGTCTCGCATGTGTGATCTCCTGTCCTTGTTTTCGATGGTTGTCGGGGGCCGCTAGTTCCGCAGCGGCTTGTTGTTGGTGAGCATGTACTCCATGCGCGCCTGGCTCTTCTCCTCGCCGCAGAGCGAGAGGAAGGCCTCCCGCTCCAGGTCGAGCAGGTGCTGCTCGCTGACCCGGCTGCCGTAGGCGACGTTGCCGCCGCTCATGATCCGCGCCAGGTGGGTGCCGACCTTGACGTCGTGCTCGCTGGCCCAGTGGCTCTGCTGCATCGACCACAGCGCCAGCCGGAAGTTGGCCAGCCCGGTCTCGCCCGAGACGCGCACGGTGCGCGGCCGCGGCGGCCGGTAGCCGGCCCGGGCCATGCCCAGCACCGTCTCCTTGGCGTCGCGCAGCAGCTGCTCGCGGCTCAAGGTCACCTGGTCGTTCGGCCCCAGGAACAGCAGGTCGCGCGCTCCCTCGGCGCTCATCGACACCTTGGCCATGGCCACCGTCTCGAAGGCCTTCTGCACCGGCAGGAACGGGTCGACGTTGTCCGGGATGTTGGCCATGGCGCGGAACACCATCTCCTTGGTGCCGCCGCCGGAGGGGATCAGGCCAACGCCGGCCTCCACCAGGCCCATGTACAGCTCGCAGTGGGCGCGGATGGCGTCGCCGTGCATGGTGATCTCGGAGCCGCCGCCCAGCGTCAGGCCGAAGGGGGCGGTGACCACCGGGACGTTGGAGTAGCGCAGCCGCAGGTTGGCGTCCTGGAAGTCCTTGGCCAGCTTCTCGATGGTGTCCCACTGCTTCTCGCGCGAGGCCATCAGCACCATGAACAGGTTGGCGCCGGCGGAGAAGGCGTCCTTGGCCTCGTTGCCGACCACCAGGCCGACGCCGTTCTTCTCGGCCTCGGCCACGCCGTCGAGGAGCATGGCCACGTTGTCGCCGTCCACCGAGTTCATCTTGCTGGTGAACTCGACGCAGTAGACGCCGTCGCCGATGTCCCACAGGGTGGCGGAGTCGTTGCTCTTGACCTTCTTCTTGGCGTCCTTGCGCGGCAGCGGCAGGGCCCGCGTCGAGACCGGGATCGGCTTCTGCTTGTTGCCGCCCTTGACGTCGAGGAAGGAGGAGTCGGAGGGATAGAACTTGCCCTCCTTGGCGGCCAGCTCCTTGAGCACCGGGGCCACCTTGAGGCCGTCCTTCTCCATCCGGGCCACCGCCGCCTTGAGCCCCAGCGCGTCCAGGGTCTCGAAGGGGCCGAGGTCCCAGTTGAAGCCCCAGCGCATGCCGCGGTCGATGTTGACCACGTCGTCTGCGATCTCGCCCAGGCGCTTGGCGGAGTAGTTCAGGGTCCGCGAGGCGCACTTCCAGGCGTACTGGGCGCCCTTGTCGGTCTGCTCCATCAGCGCCTTGACCCGCTCGCCGGTCTCCTCGAGGTCCTTGACTGCCCCGGTCGACTCCATGCGGACCTTGGCGGAGGGCTTGTACTCCAGCGTCTTCCAGTCGAGGGCCAGCAGGCCCTCCTTGCTCTTCTTGTAGAAGCCGCCGCCGGACTTGTCGCCCAGCATCCCCTTCTTCACCATCTCCTTGATGAAGTCCGGGGCGTCGAACACCGCGCGGTCCTCGTCGCTGGTCAGCAGCTGCTTGCAGTTCTCGGCGACGTGCAGAAGGGTGTCCAGGCCGACCATGTCCGCGGTGCGGAAGATGGCGCTCTTCGGGTGGCCCATCGGCTTGCCCTGGACGGCGTCGGCCTCCTCGATGGTCAGCCCCATCTCGACCATGGTGCGCATGGCGTCCATGACCGCGAACACGCCGATGCGGTTGGCGACGAAGTTCGGGGTGTCCTTGGCGTAGACGATGCCCTTGCCCAGGGTCTCCTCGCCGAACTTGTGCAGGGTCTCGACCACCTTGGGATCGGTGTCCGGGCCGACCACCAGCTCCAAGAGCTTCATGTAGCGCACCGGGTTGAAGAAGTGCGTCACCAGGAAGTGCTTCTTGAAGCCGGCGTCGCGGCCCTCGGTGAGCTTGGCCAGCGGCAGGCCGGAGGTGTTGGAGGCGACGATGGCGTGCGGGGCGCGGACCTTCTCCACCTTGGCGAACAGGGCCTGCTTGACCGACAGCTCCTCCTTGACCGCCTCGACTATCCAGTCGCAGTCCTTGAGCTTGTCGAGGTCGTCGTCGAGGTTGCCGACCTCGACCAGGGCGGCGTCGCGGGCGGTGAAGAAGGCCTCGGGCTTGCTGCTCAGGGCCTTGTCCTTGCCGCCCTGGGCGAAGCGGTTGCGGGCGGCCTTGTCCTTGAGCTCCTCGGGCTTGAGGTTGGGCGGGACGATGTCCAGCAGCACCACCTTGACCCCGGCGCCCGCGACGTGGGCGGCGATGCCGCTGCCCATCACGCCGGCTCCGAGAACTCCGACCTTGCGAATCTGAGTCATGGACTGCTCCTTGCGTTGCTCGTGGGCACTGCGTCCCGCCGGCGCCCACCCCCGAGGCTGCCGGGGCCGGAGGGAAAGCTGATTTGCTAGGGCTTCTTCTTGCCTTCGGCCTTCTCGGCCTTGGCCTCGACCTTGGCGGCGGCCATGCGGTACTGCACGGTGACCTTGGCGCCGACCTTGAGCTCGCCCTCGACCTTGGTGTCGGGGCCGCGGGCGATCTCCCACTTCTCGCTGTCCTTCTGGACGACGATCAGGTCGTCAGTCAGCTCCAGCACCGGCCCGGTGACCTGGTAAGTCTTGGGCTGGCGGGCGAGGGCGGACGAGAGAGGGAGGGCGAGCAGTGCGGCGAGGGCGACGGCGCGAATCATTTTCCTGCCTCCGAGCCGGCGCCGAGGGGCGGCGCGGCGAGGCAGGCAGCTTGCCTGAGGGGCGGGCGGGCGGCAACTGGTAACGCAGCGCGGCAAGTGCCGTCTGACGTCAAGCTCCGGAGATCACCCAGTTCCCGGTGCAAAGCTCGAAAAGCAGGGTGCCGGGAGCGCCAGCTTTCAGCCGGCCGTCGCGCGGTCGCGGCGAGGGATGTGGGAGCGCTGGCTGGCCGAGGTGGCATTGAAATTCTGGCGCCCGCCGTCGGGCCCAGGAGGTTCGGATCGAACCTAAGTTGGTGGGGGTCCGGTCAGGTCCCTGAGGTGGGCCCCACGAGTGCCGACGCTGCCGAGGTTCGGATCGACCCGAAGCGGCGACAGGCCGGGTGCGCGAGGTCGATGGGCGACCTGGGCCGCTATTCATCAAGCTGCCTGGCGGACGCGCCGCGCTCAGCCTCCGTAGCCCAGCTCCTCGGGCCCGCGGGGCAGCGGGGCGGCGGGGAAGGTGCCGATGGGGGCGACCTTGGGCCGCTCCAGGGCGGCGAAGTCGCTCCACTGCATCTCCATCGCCTCCTCGTGGGAGCCGGCGCGGAAGACCATGAAGCCCTCGCGCGGCAGGCGGCTGTCGACGATCACCGGCAGGCCGTACAGCCCGCCGAACGGCGGCTCGGCGCCGACCTCGCACTCGCCGAACAGATCCTTGAACGAGTCCTCGGTGGCGAGCTGGACGTCCTTGGCGCCCAGCGCCCTCTTCGCCAACTCCTCGTCGAGCATCTCGGTGGCCGGCACCACCGCGATGGCCAGCTTGCCGTCCGCCTCGATGATCACCGACTTGGCGACCTGGTAGCCGGTGACGTGCGCCGCCGCCGCCAGCCGATGGGCGCTCACCGCCCGAGGGTGCCAGTGCCGGGTGAACGGAGTGTGATGCGAGGTCAAATACTGAATGATTTCGACCGGAACCATGGCGACCTCCGCGCATACTTCCTCTCGGAAGTCTGCGCCTGGGGGATCGGCTCGGCTCGGCTGGGTTCTCGGTCGGCGGCCGGAAGGGATTCGACTCAGTGCTGGTGCCGGTGGTGCAGGTCGGGGGCGTGCGCGTGCTCGTGCGTCCGCTCGGCATGCCGGTGCAGGTGCGAGTGCGGCTCGCCCGCCGGCTCGAGAGCGTCGTGCGGGTGGTCGTGGTGGCCGTCGTCGTGGACGTGGGCGTGCTCGTGCTCCACCGCCGGATGCGTGTGCCGGTGGGCGTGGCTCTCGAACAGCAGCAGGCTCACGCCGCCGGCCATCAGCGCCAGGGCAGCGAGCTGGTAGGCGCTCAGCGTTTCCCCGAGCACCGGGACGGCGAGCAGCGCGCCGAGGAAGGGCGAGGTCGCGAAGTAGGCTGCCTGCCGCGCTGATCCGTGGGAGCGCACGCCCAGCAGATAGAAGAGGTAGCTCAAGCCGTAGCTGGCCGAGCCCAGGGCGAGCGCTCCGGCGGCGGGTCCTGTCGCCGGCAGGTGCGCGCCAAAGGCGTAGGCGATCGCGAGGTTGAGCGTTCCGGCGCCGAGCGACTTGATGGCTCCCACCGCGAACGGATTGCGATCGGCCACCAGGCGGCTCAAGGCGTTGTCGATCGCCCAGCCGCACGAGGCCGCCGCCAGCAGTCCCACTCCGAGCCAGTCGCCTTTGAGCTCGCCGGGAGACCAACCCAGCAGCGCAGCTCCCGAGACGACCAGCGCCGCCGAGGCCACCACCCGCGCGTTGACGTGCTCGCGCAGCACCAGCGCGGCGATGAGGATCGTCGCCGGGGTTTCCAGGTTGAGCAGCAGGGCGCCGCTGACCCCAGAGACCCGAGCGAAGCCGAGGAGCATCAGCACCGGGCCGAGCACGCCGCCGAACAAGAACAGCCCGAGCAGCACGGGAGCGTCGCTGGCGCGCAGCGGCGCCTCTCGCCGGACCTTCCCTCGCGAAGCGAGCCAGCCAGCCGACAGCAGCATCCCGCCGCCCAGGTAGAGCAGGCCGGCCAGCACCAGCGGATGACAGTCGCGCAGTAGCAGCTTGGAGAAGGGCGCGCTCGCCCCAAAGGCCAGCGCCGAGGCGATGGCAAACGCCGCTCCCGCCGAGCGCTTCACACCTTCAGATCCCCGAGCGCCGTGCGCAGGGTGCGCTGGGCGCTCTGCAGATCCTCGAAGACCTGCTCGCAATCCGGGATCGTGCGCAGCGCCAGCCCGCAGGCGGGAGTCAGCAGGCTCTGGCCGAGCAGCTGCGCCACCTGGCGATCGCCCTGGGAGGCGTGGGCCTTGATGAGCGCCAGCGCGGCCTGCACCAGCCCGCCCACGTCGAAGCTCGAGTTGAGGTTGGTGGGGACGATCCCCAGCGCCAGATGGCCGCCGCCGTCGACGAAGCTCCAGAAGGTGTCGGCGGTGGCCAGCAGCGCCCCAAGCGACAGCCGGGCGTCGATCGAGAGCACGTTCAGGCCGAGCTTGAGCACCGGCGACCAGTCGGCGTTGCCGCAGCAGTGGGCCCCGACCATCGCCCCCTCCTTCTGCAGGGCGAGGATCACGATGCGCAGCTCCTCGAACACCACCGCGTGCTGCGGGTTGTGGCGCCGATCGAGCAGGTAGAGGCTGGGCTCGTCGAGGAAGAACAGCGGCCGCGCGCCGCGCTCGCGAATGGCCCGCGCCATGGCAGTCGAGCGCGCCAGCGCCAGGCGGAAGATCTGCTTGTCGAGCTTGGGCAGCGCCGCGACCGGCCGTCCGTCGTCGAGCTTGGCCGCCCAGCGCGCGGTGATGGGCCCAGTCAGCTGTGCCTTGGCGATGGGCAGCTTGCGCTGCTCCACCTCCCACAGGAACGGCCTCCAGGCACTGGTCGAGGCCGCGGTCGGCTCGAAGCCGGAGAGCCGCCCGCTCTCAAAGGCCTTGTCGAGCTTCTCGTCGAACTCGCGGGCGCCCTTCTCCCAGGTCGAGAGCGCGATGATCGAGCCGCCGTCCGGGTCGATGGAGACGCCCGGAAGTCCCTCCAGCGCCTGGGGAATCATCAGCTCAGCCGGGTCCTTGCGAGGCAGCTGCGGCAGGTAGGGGATGTCCACCGACAGCGACTGCTGCATCGCCAGCTCGAGCTGAGTGTGCGGCAGGCTGCCGATGCCGGTCGTCATCAGCGGCGCGGGGAGGCGGGTGGATGGCTTGAAGGCGCCCAGGCTCATCGCTCACCTCCCGAGAGATCGGTCACCGAGAAGTAGCTGGCCTGCGGATGGTGGAAGACCAGCGCCGAGACGCTCGCCTCCGGTTCCATCATGCAGCCGTCGGTGAGCTGCACGCCGATCTCGCCCGGGTCGAGGAGCTTGAAGAGGATCTCCTGGTCCTCGAGCCGCGGGCAGGCCGGGTAGCCGAACGAGAAGCGCTTGCCGCGGTAGCTGGCCTTGAAGCGGTCGAGCATCGTCATGTCCGGACCGTCGGGGAAGCCCCACTGGCTGCGCAGCATCGAGTGCAGCAGCTCGGCGTAGGCCTCGGCGGTCTCCAGTGCCAGCGCCTGGATCAAGTGGCTCTTGAGGAACTCGCCCTTGGTCTTGAAGCGCTCGGCGGCGGCGCGGATGCCCTCGCCGGCGGTGGTGACGAACAGGCCCAGGTGGTCGGGGGCGCCGCCCTGCGGGCTCAGGTAGTCGGACAGGCACAGGCCGTTGGGTCGGGCCTGGCGCGAGAAGTGGAGCGTCGCCGCCGGCGCGCTCTTGCCGGGCTCGAAGAGGTGGATCGAGTTTCCTTCGGACTGGGCGCGATAGAAGCGGTAGACCGAGCGAACCTTCATCAGCCCGGTGCGGCACTCGGCCTTCATCGCCTCGACCGCCTCGCGAAGCTCCAGCGCCTTGCGCCCGGCCTCGGTGCGCTCCAGCTCGCTGCGGTCGGCGGTCTCGATGCTGCGCACCACCGAGCTCTTCACCCCCAGGTGCCGGCCGTAGAGCATCACCGGGTTGATGAACTTCCAGATGTGGTCGAGCTGGGTGTTGGCGATCACGTGCCGGTCGAAGTCCGGCGGCTGCGGGATCTGGGCCGGGACCGGGATCTCGCTCGAGCGCACGCCGGCGGACGCCTGGGCCTGCGGGCGCGGCGCCTCGGAGGCCAGCTTGAGCCGGCGCTCCTTGAGCTCCTTCTCCAGGACGACCCGCTTCTCGGGATCGGCGATCCGCTTGGCCAGCTCCAGGCCGTTCATGGCGTCCTGGGCGTAGACCACCGGGCCTTCGTAGGCGTTGGCGATGTTGCGGTCGGCGAAGATCCGGGACAGCGCAGCACCGCCCACCAGCATCGGCACCTGGACTCCGGCGCGGCTGAGGTCCTCGGCGGTCACCACCATCTGATGGGCCGACTTCACTAACAGCCCGCTCAACCCGATCATGTCGGGTTGGTGCTCCTTGACCGCCTCGATCAGCTTCTCCGGGCTGACCTTGATGCCGAGGTTGACCACCTCGAAGCCGTTGTTCGACAGGACGATGTCCACCAGGTTCTTGCCGATGTCGTGAACGTCGCCCTTGACCGTGGCCAGCAGGATCTTGCCGCGTGCGGCCGACTCGGTCTTGGCCATGTGCGGCTCGAGGTGGCTGACGGCGGCCTTCATCACCTCGGCGCTCTGCAAGACCTCGGCGACGATCAGCTCGTTGGCGTTGAAGAGCCGGCCCACCTCGTCCATGCCGGACATCAGCGGGCCGTTGATGATCTCCAGCGGCCGCTTGGTCTTGAGCGCCTCGTCCAGGTCCTCGATCAGCCCGTCCTTGGCGCCCTCGATCACGTAGCGCGAGAGGCGTGCCTCCAGCGGCAGCGCGGAGATCGGCGCGGCCTTGGGCTTCTTCTCGCGGAAGTACTCGGCGAAGGCGGCGATGGCAGCGCGGGTGCGGTCCTCCAGCGTCTCGCCAGCGCCCTTTCCGAAGAGCACCGCCTCGGCAAGCTCCCGATCCTTCTCCGGGATCGACGGATAGCGCTCCAGCTTCTCGGAGTTGACGATGGCCATGTCCAGGCCGGCCTGGACGCAGTGGTAGAGGAAGACCGAGTTGGCCACCTCGCGGCCCGCCGCCGGCAGTCCGAAGCTGACGTTGCTGATGCCGAGGACGGTCTTGGAGCGGGGCAGGGCCTCCTTGATCAGCCGCACCGCTTCGACGGTCTGCTGGGCCGAGCCGAGGTAGGCGCGGTCGCCCGAGGCGCAGGGGAAGACCAGCGGGTCGAAGTAGAGGTCCTCCTCGGGGACGCCGTACTTCTTGGTGAGGATCTCGTGGCTGCGCTGGGCGACCGCGAGCTTCTCCTTGGCCGAGATGGCCTGACCGCGCTCGTCGATCGAGCCCACCACCAGCGCCGCCCCGAAGCGGCGCGCCAGCGGGACGATGCGCTCGAAGCGCTTCTCGCCGTCCTCCAGGTTGACCGAGTTGATGATCGCCTTGCCCTGACAGAAGGTGAGCGCCTCGGCGATCGCCTTCTCGTTGGTGGAGTCGATCATCAGCGGCGCGCGGATCTTCTGGATCACCTTCTCCAGGAAGCGGCGCAGGTCCGCGACCTCGTCGCGGTCGGTCTGCTGGGTCGAGACGTCGATGACCTGGGCGCCCTTCTTCACCTGGGCGCGCGCCACTTCGCTGGCCTCGTCGAACTTCTCGGCGTTGATCAGGTCGCGGAACTTCTTCGATCCCAGCACGTTGGCCCGCTCGCCGACCAGGATCGGGCGGTTCTCCGGGACGACCTCCAGGAAATCCACTCCGGAGAGGGACGAGCGGCGCGGCCCGCGGCTCTTGCGCGGCCCGATCTTCGCCGCCAGCTCGGACAGGGCGGCGATGTGGCCCTTGTGCGTGCCGCAACAGCCGCCGATCACGTTCAGCCAGCCCTCGCTGGCGAAGCGCTCCAGCGAGCGCGCCAGCATCGCCGGCGTTTCCAAGTACTTGCCGTTCTCGTCGGGCAATCCGGCGTTGGGCACGCAGGCCACGTTCGTGCGGCTGCAGCCGGCCAGCGTGCGCACGTGGTCGGTCATCAGCTCCGGGCCGGTGGCGCAGTTGATGCCCAGGTAGAGCAGCTCCAGGTGCTCGAGCGAGGTCGACAGCGCCTCCACCGTCTGGCCGGCGAGCATGGTGCCCGAGGCCTCGATGGTCCCGCTCACCGCGATCGGCAGGCGCTCGTAGCCCTCTTCGAACAGCTTCTGGATCGCCAGCAGCCCGGCCTTGATGTTGCGGGTGTCCTGGCAGGTTTCGATCAGGAAGTAGTCGACCCCGCCCTCGTGCAGCGCCCGGACCTGGACCAGGTAGTGGTCCACCAGCTCCTGGAAGGTGACGCCGCCGGTGACGCTGAGGGCCTTGGTGGTCGGGCCGATCGACCCGGCGACCCAGCGCGGCTTTTCCTCGGTGGAGAAGAAATCGCACAGCTCGCGGGCGAGCTTGGCCCCGGCGAGGTTGATCTCCGCCGCCTTGTCGGCCAGCCCGTACTCGGCCAGCACCAGCGGGGTGGCGCCGAAGGTGTTGGTCTCGACAATGTCCGCCCCGGCTTCGAGATAGCCGCGGTGAATCCCGCCGATGGCCGCGGGCCGGCTGAGCAGCAGGTGCTCGTTGCAGCCTTCGTAGTCGGCGCCGCCGAAGTCCTCGGCGGTCAGGTGCAAGTCCTGGATGGCCGTCCCCATCGCCCCGTCGAGCACGAGCACGCGCCGGGTGAGCGCTTCCTGGAGGACGGCGATTCGGTCTTGCCTTCTCATAGCTGCCTTTCGAAGAACCGTTGAAAACGCGCAACTTTGCTTTGATTCACGGACCGATGCAAAGGTTCGTGAGGGGGCTCGGTCGTTTGCCTTCGTGACGAGCGACAGGCCGCCCATTCACCGTCCGAGGCGGCGAGCCTCGGAGGCGGGCGTCAGGGAAGGGGGCGGGCTGCGCCGAGGGTCAGTCGGTGAGCGCGGGCCCCTTGGCCTCAGCGCGGAAGGCGGCGTCGCCGTCGGCGAGCGAGTTCTGCGAGCGCAGCTTGGCCATGACGCTGTGCCGCCGCCCGTAGCCGAAATAGATGGCGAGGCCGAGGACCAGCCATGCGCCCAGCCGCCACCAGTTGGCGGTCGGCAGCGAGAACATCAGCAGTAGGCAGGAGAGGATGCCGGCCACCGGGATCACCGGCACCCAGGGGCAGCGGAAGGGGCGCTCGGCGTTGGGATGGGAGCGGCGCATGATGAGCACCGCCGCGCAGACGATGACGAAGGCGAAGAGGGTCCCGATGTTGGTCAGGTGCAGCAGCGCGTCGATCGGGAGGAAGCCCGCCAGCCCGCCGGCGAAGAGCCCGATCAGGATCGTGGTCTTCCAGGGAGTGCGGAAGCGGGGATGGACCGAGCCGAAGAAGTCCTTGGGGACCAGGCCGTCGCGGGCCATGGCCAGGAAGACGCGCGGGCCGGAGAGCATCATCACCAGCAGCACCGAGGTGATCCCGGCCACGCCGGCGGTGGCGATCAGCCCCTCGGCCCAGCCGATTCCCTGTTGCCGGAAGGCCCGCGAGACCGGCGCGTTCACGTCCAGCTGGTCGTAGCGGACCATCCCGGTGAGCACCGCCACCACCAGGATGTAGAGCACGGTGCAGATCAACAGCGAGGCGATGATGCCGATTGGCACGTCGCGGGAGGGTTTGCGCGCCTCCTCGGCGTGGGTGGAGACCGAGTCGAAGCCGATGTAGGCGAAGAAGATGATCGCCGCTCCCGCCAGCATTCCCAGCGGGGCGCCGTGGGCGTCGGATTGACCGGCGACGTGAGTTCCGAAGAAGTTGAGGCCGGTCATTCCGTACGGCGCGAAGGGATGCCAGTGGTCGGGGTTGATGAAGAAGACCCCGACGCCGATGACGAAGAGCACCGCCGCCAGCTTGATGCCCACCATCGCCGCGTTGAAGTTGGCGCTCTCTTGGATGCCCTTCACCAGGACCGCGGTGATGACGGCGATGATGAGGAGGGCAGGGAGGTTGAGCATCGAGCCGGTGGACTGGAAGCCGCCGGAGATGGAGTCGTAGCGCCAGGGCGACTCGCGCAGGGCGAGCGGCAGCTGGTAGCCGAGCTTGGCCACCACGTTCTGGAAGTAGCCCGACCAGCCGGTGGCCACGGTGGCGCTGCCCACCGCGTACTCGAGGACCAGGTCCCAGCCGATGATCCAGGCGAACAGCTCGCCCAGGGTCGCGTAGGCATAGGTGTAGGCCGAGCCGGCCACCGGGGCCATCGAGGCGAACTCGGCGTAGCAGAGCGCGGCGAAGACGCAGGTCGCGCCGGCGACCACGTAGGAGAGCATCAGCGCCGGGCCGGCGACGTTGTGGGCGGCGGCGCCGGTGGCGACGAAGATGCCGGCGCCGATGATGGCTCCGACGCCGAGGCTGGTGAGCTGGACCGGTCCGAGGACCCGCCGCAGCCGGTCCTCTCCACGAGCCTCCTCGAGAAGCATGCTCAGGGGCTTGCGCGCGAACAGGGGATTGGACATGGCTCGAACTCGCCTCCAGGTGTGTCGACGGGGGGCGGACGCTGCTTGGGCCTCGCGGGACTCGCCTCGCCCACCCAGGACCTCTTCGGCGGCGGCCGCGCGGCCGCTGACACTACTACAGAAACGCCGCCGAGCTGGCGGCTGGGACACCGGGTGGCGGCTCGTTCACTCTCCGAGCGCGCGGCGCGCCGGCCGAAGCCATGAGAGGATTCGCCCATGCTGCTCGAGCCCAAGCGCCCCTGGACCAAGGTGGCGGTCCTCTCGGCCCTCTACTTTGCCCAGGGGCTGCCCTTCGGCTTCCAGGCGACCGCGCTGCCCGTCTACCTGCGCCAGCGAGGGGTTTCGCTGACGGCCATCGGCTTCGCTGGCGCGCTGTCGGCCCCCTGGATGCTCAAGGCGCTCTGGGCCCCGCTGGTCGATCGCTTTGGCTGGCGCACCTTCGGCAGGCGCAAGAGCTGGATCGCGCCGATGCAGCTTCTCTTGTCGCTGAGCTGCGCCGCGGCTGCGGTCGCCGCTCCGAGCGGATCGCTGACGGCGCTGCTGTCGCTCGTGTTCGTGATGAACCTGTTCGCGGCCACGCAGGACATCGCGGTGGACGGCCTGGCGGTCGATCTGCTGGGACCCGAGGAGCTGGGCTACGGGAACGCCGCCCAGGTCGTCGGTTACAAGCTTGGGATGCTGACGGGCGGAGGGCTGCTGGTCTGGGCGAGCCGGGACATCGGCTGGGAGGGGCTGTTCGGCGGGATGGCGCTGCTGTGCGCCGGGGTGCTAGTTCTGACCATGGTGCTCAAGGAGCCGCCGGCAACGGTGGAAGGAGGAGCGGGGCACCAGAAGAGCCTGCGCGAGGTGCTCGCGAGCCTGGCCGCGGCGCTGCGGCTGCCCGGGGCCGGCTGGCTGATCCTGTTCATCGCCACCTACAAGCTGGGCGAGGCGATGGTCGACGCGATGTTCAAGCCGTTCCTGGTCGATGCCCATTTCGGCGTCGGGCAGATCGGGCTGTGGGTCGGGACCTGGGGGCTGGGCGCGTCGATCGCCGGGTCGTTGCTGGGGGGCGCGTTGGCGAGTCGGCTGGGGCCATTGCCGGCGGTCGGGCTGGCGGCGGCGGCGCGGTCGGTGGCGCTGCTGGCGCAGTGGTCGCTGGCGGTGGCCGGGCCGACGGCGAACGGCGTGATCGCGGTGAGCGTCCTCGAGCACCTGGCTGCGGGGGCGCTGACCACCGCCATGTTCGCCTTCATGATGTCCAAGGTCGATCGGCGCATCGGGGCGACGCACTACACCTTGCTGGCGAGCATCGAGGTGTTGGGGAAGAGCCCGGCGGCGTGGGCCTCCGGGCCCATCGCCCAGGTTTTCGGGTACGGGCCGCTGTTCCTCGTCGGGGCGGTGCTGTCGGTGTGCTTCCTGGGGCTGCTGGTGCCGCTGCGCAGGTTGGAGCGGCGGGAAATGCCTGTCGCGGAGCCTTCCTGAGGGCCCAGATGTCAGGGGCCAGCTTCGAAACCGAGCCGGCTCTCACTCGCCAAAGAACTCATGCGCCGGGAACAGCAGCACCTGGTCGATGCTCTCCACCTCCATCAGCAGCATCAGCAGCCGGTCGAAGCCGACGGCGATTCCAGAGCACTCCGGCATCCGTCCCACCGCCGCCAAAAACTTCTCGTCCAGCGGGTAGACCGGCATCCCTTGTCGCTGCCGCAGCTGCTGCTCCTCGACCAGCCGCTCTCGCTGCTCGGCGGCGTCGGTCAGCTCGGAGAAGCCATTGGCCAGCTCCACCCCGCCGAAGTAGAGCTCCACGCGCTCAGCTACCATCCCATCCCCGGGCTTGAGCCGCGCCAGCGAGGCCATGCTCGCCGGGTACTCGATGAGGAAGGTCGGCCGATCGATCCCCAGCGTCGGCTCGACTGCGGTCAGGAAGATCTGGAAGAAGACGTCGTCGAACGACAGCGAGCCCGGCGAGAACCGGAATCCCTTCTTCTCCGCCTCCTCCCGCAGTGTCTCGGCGGTGGTCAGCACGGCGATGTCCAGCCCGGTGCGCGAGCGCAGCGCCTCGCGCACCGTCAGCCGCTCGAAGCGCTCCTCCAGCGACACCAGCTTGCCCGCCACCGGGACCTTGAGCGGAGCGTGACCAGGGACGGTGCGCACCGCCGCTGCCGCCCGCCGCACCAGCTGCTCCAGGTCGTCCATGATGGCGTGGTAGTCGGCGCCGGCCCGGTAGAACTCGAGCAGGGTGAACTCGGGGTTGTGATGAGGGGCGATCTCTCCGTTGCGAAAGACCTTTCCCAGCGAGTAGATGCGCTCGAACCCCTCCGCCAACAGCCGCTTCATGGCGTACTCGGGGCTGGTGTGCAGGTAGAGCGTCGCCGCCTTTCCCTGCGGGGTCTCGGGCACGAACGGGACCTCGAAGGCCCGGATGTGCGGCTCCATCCCCGGCGCCGGCACCAGGCACGGGGTCTCGACCTCGTCGAAGCTCTGCTCGGCGAAGAAGCTGCGCAGCGCCGAGCTCATCCGCGCACGCGCTCGGGCGGCCGCAAGCCTGCCGGCATAGCGGGCAACTTGCTTTTGTTCTTGCCCTGAGGCGCCGTTCGATTTCATCTCATGTCTCCAATCGCCAAGGACTCCCCGCTTATGCGACGAGCGTCAACCCTCGCCCTGCTGTGCGCTTCCTGCTCCCTGCTCGCCAAGGAAACGGCCAAGCCGGTGGACCCTCCGCCTCCGGTTCCCGCGGCGCAGCCGGCGCTGCCGCCGCCGGACCCGGACGCCGGGCTCAAGCAGGAGGTGGCGCAGGTCCGCGAGCAGGTGCGGGCGCTGCTCAAGGAGCAGCAGGAACTCTACTGGAAGACCTGGACCCTGGGCGAGGCGGGCGATCTCTCCGCCACCTACGCCTCGGCCTCGAGCAGCTGGCTCTTCACCCCGGAGAACGTCGCCAAGGTCGAGCTGCTTCGCGAGCGCACCTCGGATCCGCTTCAGGCCCGCGCACTGCAGCTGCTCAAGCTCTACCTGGCCAGCGAGGTCCTCGCCCGCCGTGCCGCTCAACCTTCCGACGCCTTCGCCTCGGCGCTGGCCACCGCCACTGTCTCCGTGGACGGCCAGGAGCTGCCGTACCGCGACCTCGACGCCATGCTGGCGTCCGAGGGGCATGCCGGCCGGCGCCGCAAGCTGACCAAGGCCGGCCAGCTGGCGGCCAAGCGGCTGGCGTCCCTGCAGCAGGAGCGCGACAAGCGCCTCTCCGAGGCCGCACAGGCGCTGGGCTACTCGGGCTACGTCGCCTTCGCGGCCGACCTTCGCCAGGCAGACCTGGAGGCGCTCGCCCCGATGGCCGAGGCCATCCTGGCGCAGACCGAGGCCGCCTATCGCGCGGCGCTGGAAGAGGTGGCCCGCCGCGAGGCCGGGCTGCCGCTGGCCGAGCTGCGCCGCGCCGACCTGCCTCGCCTGTTCCGCACCGGCGAGGTGGACACCTTCTTCCCCAAGGAGAAGCTGATCGAGCGACTGACGAGCAGCCTGGCGGCGATGGGGTTCGACCTGGCCAAGCTGGCCAACCTCAAGGTCGACGCCGAGCCGCGCGCCCGCAAGAACCCGCGCTCCCTGGCTTTCCCGGTCGATCCCCCCGCCGACGTTCGCTTCTCGCTCAAGCCGGCCGAGGGGCTGGGCGCCTTCGCCCAGGCGCTGCACGAGGCCGGGCACGCGCTGCTGGCCTCCCTCTCTCCCGAAGGGCCATTCGAACTGTCGCAGCTGGGCGAGAGCGCGGTGGGCGAGGCGGCCGGGGCGCTCTTCGAAGGGCTGCTCGATCACAAGGAATTCGCCGTCCAGGCCGGGGTGCCGGCCTCCCGCGCAGCCGGATATCAGCGCTTCTCGCAGCTGCGCAGGCTGTTCTCGCTCCGCCGAGCTGCCGGGCGCCTGCTGCTCGAGCGGGCCTTCTGGTCTTCGGCCGCCGGGGATCGCGGCGAGCTGTGCCGCCAGATCCTGGGGCGGGCTTACGGAGTGACCTTCGAGGCCGACGACTCCGACCGCTGCCTGCTCGAGCGCGAGGAGCTGTTCCGCTCCGCCGATCGCCTCCGGGCCCTGGTGCTGGCCGCGCAGCTGGACCGCGAGCTGCGCCAGCGCGTCTCGCCGCAGTGGTGGACCGACCCGCGCTCGGCCGAGCTGATCAAGCAGATCTTCGGCCAGCAGGCGCCGCCCGCGCAGACCTGGCTGGCTTCGCTGGGGCAGCTCGGGCTCGACGCCGCCGCGCTGCTGGGCGGGGCGGAGCCCGCCGCGGGACAGCCCAAGCCCTGAGCCAGGCTACATCTCGCGCATCCGCGACCAGAGGATCCGCGCCGCCTCGTGCGACCTGGCCAGCGTCTCGCGGTAGTCGAGCGCCAGCACCTGCCGGGCCCACAGCCGCCAGATGCCGTCCACCATCACCGAGTCCACGTTGGCACTGGAGAGGCCGAACAGCAGGTGGCCGCCCAGGTTCTCGGCGCTGATCGGGGTGGGGGTGGGGTAGTCGAGGATCATCAGGTCGGCCACCGCGCCGGCTTCGAGCTGGCCGATCGGGGTGCCGAACAGCTCGGTGGCCAGGGAGTGGCCGCCGCTCAGCCAGCGCAGGGCGTCGATGGGGTAGCCGGCCTCGCAGCCGCGGAAAAAGCCGGCCTGCATCTCGGCCAGCATGTCGGCGCCGATGCCGTCGGTGCCCAATGCCTTGCGCGCCCCGAACTTGCCCGCCGGCGCGTAGCCGACGGCGTTGTTCATGTTCGAGCGCGGGTTGTGGATGAGCCAGGAGCCGCTCTGCTGCGCCGCCGACAGCTCCTCCCAGCTCAGGTGCGTGCCGTGGGCCAGGATGGTGTGCGGCCCGAGCACCCCGGCGCCCGCCAGCCGGGTGAGGACGTTGCTCTCGAAGCGCTTGCGCGAATCGCGCTCGTCGTCCGGCGACTCGGCGACGTGGATGTGGATGCCCACCCCGAACTCCCGCGCCAGCTGCACCATCCGCTCGAGGGTGTCGGGGTCGAGGGTGAAGGAGGCGTGGCCGCCGACCAGCGCCCGGCAGCGCGAGGTCTGGCCGGAGCGCAGGAAGGCCTCGCTCTCGCGCAGGCCGGCGTCGCGCCCTTCCTTGCCGTTGCGGTCGGTGACCTCGTAGCAGAGCACCGAGCGCAGCCCCACCGCGTCGATGCCCTTGCGCAGGGTGAAGAGCGAGCCCTCGATGAAGTTGGGCGAGGCGTGGTGGTCGATGACGGTGGTGACCCCGGCGAACAGGGCCTCGGCGGCGCCGACGGTTCCGCACAGCTCGACCGTCGGCTCGTCGAGAGCGCGGTCGAGCTTCCACCAGATCTTCTCCAGGATCTCCACGAAGCCGCGCGGCTGCTGGGCGGGCGGCGGCATTCCGCGGGCGAGGGCGCTGTAGAGGTGGGTGTGGCTGACGACCAGGCCCGGCATCACGTAGCGGCCCGTCAGGTCGGTCACCCGGTCGCCGGGCATGGGTGGCAGGTCGCCGCCGCGGGCGGTGATGCGCCCCTCTTCGACGCGCAGGTCGGCCTTCTCCACGCGCGCCGGGCTCAGCTCGACGAGCGTGGCACCCTTGAGGATCTCCGCCATGGTGGTCTGGCCTCGGTAGTCGCGGATTGAACGACCGCTAGTCTGCCCTATTTTGCGAGGCCCTGTCTGCGCGCTCGTGAGGCAAGCGCCTCCAGGTCGGGTTTCAAGCGGCCTGCCAGGGGCTCAGGCGCCTCTTCGAAGTCCTGCCGGCCGACGATGACCGCGGCCACGGTCTGGCCCGCGGCCACCACGCTCTGCCGCACCGCGCTGCGGATGCCGGCGACTGCGTCGGCCGCCGAGGCGTGAGGCATGACCGCCGCCAGCGGCGGGATCTGGGCCAGGGCATCGTCGATCTCGTCTTCTTGGACGACGACCACCGCCCCTTCGGTTTCGCGCAGCGCCTGCGTGTTCAGCCTCGCTTCGAGCCCGGGCTCCTCTCCGTCCAGCTGTACGGCGAGGACCTTGGGGAGCTGTCGAATCCAGCCGAGCGCGCGGGCCTCGAGCAGGCCCTTGATCAGGTTCCGGACGAGCGAGCCTTGCGCCGGCAGGGCGATCCAGTCTGGTACTCGCTCAGCCAGCTGCTCAGCGAGCTCCAGCCCGAGCGTCTTCTCGCCCTCGGAGACCAGCGGCCCGGAGGCATCCATCCAGCCGAGCCGGGCGCAGGCTTCTGCCTTGAGCGCCTGGATCTCGTCCGGGCTGCCGTCGATCTCGAAGACATGGGCGCCGAAGGCGGCGGCGATTCCGTCCTCGCTCTCCGGCCCGGAGAGGATCGCCGCCTCGAGCCCCACGCTGGCCGCCAGGCAGGCGATGGCGGCCGATGAGCGCGACTCGAAGGACGCCTGGGCGACGACCTTCTTTCCCGACTCGCGCGCCTGCGCCACCAGCAGCGCCGCCGCTCGATCGTCCAGCCATCCGGTGGGGTTGCGCCCCTCGTCCTTGAGCCAGAGTCCGCTCACCCCCGCCCACTTCGCCAGCCGCGGAGCGCCGAAGATCGGCGTCATCCCGACCTGGAGCGGGGGCAGCTCGGCCAGCTCGTCCAGCGGCAGCAGCTCGCGGTAGCGCCACATCCAGGGCTCGCGGCGCTCGAGCGCGCTGCGGTCGAGGGTGCGGGCGGCCTCGGCATAGTCGTAGCGGATGTCCAGGGTGCCGCTGGCCTTGCACGCCGGGCAGCTCACCTTGGCGGAGAGGGGCAGCTCCTCGCCGCAGGCGAGACAGCGCATCCCGGTGACCTGTCGCAAGCCCATCGCTACCTCCGGCGCGGCTCGCTGCGGCCGCTCGCACCGATGTAGCCGAAATGGCCGGTCAGGTCACGGCCGGCGAGGTGCTCAGCCCTCGGAGATCGAGATCGCCACCGCCGGCTCCGCCTGAGGCTGCATGGCCTCGGCCAGGCGCTCCCGCTGGGCGAGCAGCTCGCGCGGGCGGATCCGCTGGCTCAGGAGCGAGACGAACCCCACCAGCAATTGCGTCGAGGCGGTGGCGAGGTGGGTCAGCGCGGCGAAGGAGGCGGCCTCGGCCCCCGAAGCTCCCAGCGAGCGCGCCGCCCAGCTCGAGGTCAGGTAGTACATGCCCATCCCGATCGGCAGGCCGGGGGTGAGCTGGCCCAGGCTCACCGCGCCCAGCACCACCCCGCCGGCGAACAGGCCCCGCGGGACTCCCAGGAAGTGCAGCGCCACCCCGTAGGCCATCGCCGAGGCGAGCACCGGGCCGGTGGAGAGCGCCAGCGCGATGGCCGCGCGCCTTGGCGAGCGGGTCGCGCTCAGCCCCTTGCCCAGGTTCATCAGCGCCAGGCTGACCCGCGGGAACTTGCCCCGCCGCTGCAGCTTGAGCCCGAGCGGCAGCGCGTGCCGGGCGCCGAGCAGCGCGAGGGTGAAGAAGGCGAGGCACAGGCCGGTGGCGATCGCCAGCGCCATCCCCAACCGCCCGCTGGCGCCGGGGCCGACCGGGCCGCACAGCGCCACGGCCACCACGCAGATCAGCGCCACCAGCTCCAGCAGCTTGCCGATCAGCACCGAGCCCAGGCTTTCGAAGAACGAGATCTTCGCCCGCCGCGCCAGCAGCAGCGCGCGCACGAACTCGCCGAGCTTTCCGGGGACGGCGTTGTGGAAGAAGGCCCCGATGGCCACCGCGTGGTAGCGCTGCCCGAATCCCGGAGAGCGCTCGCCCAGCGTGTGGCGCCACTGCAGCGCCCGGAGCGGAATCACCAGGGCGGTCAGCGCCATGAACGCCAGGACCCACGGCAGGTTGGCGGGCAGCTCCCGCAGCCAGAGCCCCACGTCGAAGCGGGGCTCGAGGCTCAGCCCGCCGGCGAGGTGAACTCGGAAGAAGGTGGCGGAGATGAGCACCGCGCTCAGCGCGACTCCCGCGACGACTGCCAGGGTGCGGACCGCCCAGCGCCGCGGCCGGGAAGCAGGGGCTTCCGAGGGCGGCGGGACGGTCGTCAGTAGGGGCATTCGAGTTCTCCGGGCGCGGCGGGGCTGGCCATGGCTCAACTTCGGCCGCGCCGCGGCACTTCCCCGCCCTGAGGCGGCTCGCGGAGGATGGACGCCCGTAGAAGGGGCGGCCGACCGGTCGGCCCTGGCGGCTTCTCGAGACCGCCCGCTGTGCAGCCTTGCTCTCGGGCGGGTCCCCCTGCAGCGGTGGCTAGCTTTGGGACGTGAGAAGGCGGGCGACATCGAACACAGCACCGAGCTCCTCGACTCCTACCTCGACGAGCTCGGCATCCGCTCAAGGCGACCGGGCCGGGGCTTGCTCTACGCTCGCTGCCGCGCTCGTCATGTTGGGGCTTCTGCTGGCGAGCGGCTGCACCTTTCCCAACGACCCCCTGGCGCTGCGGATTCGCGAGCAGCTGCCGGCGGGCGGCGACGAGTTCGCCCTGGCGCTGCGCCAATCCACCAGGGCGCAGATGCGGCCCGGCAATCGGGTGGAGCTGATCCAGAACGGCCAGGTCTTCGACGCCATCGAGAAGCAGATCCGCCAGGCGCAGGTGAGCATCCACATCGTCACCTTCATCTGGCGCGACAGCCCGCCTTCCACCCGGCTGGTCGAGGCCATCCTCGAGCGCACGCGGGCAGGAGTGGCCTGCCGCATCGTCTACGACCCGTTCGGCAGCCCCGGCTTCGACAACGGCGTGCGCCAGAAGCTCTCCAGCGGCGGCTGCGACGTGCGGCCGTTCAATCCCTTCGGCCCGCAGCGGCCCGAGTCGATCCAGCACCGCACCCACCGCAAGCTGGTGGTGGTCGACGGGCGGATGGGCATCACCGGCGGCTTTGGAATCTGGAGCAGCTGGGAGGGCGACGGGCTGACCCCCGCCGAGTGGCGGGACACCGCCCTGTGGATCGAGGGGCCCACCGTGGCCCAGATGCAGCAGACCTTCGCCGAGGACTGGCAGGCCGCCGGCGGCCCGCTGCTGGGGCAGGAGTGCTTCCCGCGCATCCCCGACTACGGCGAATCGGCCGCCGCCTTCGTCCAGAGCGAGGAGAGCGCCGCGGACTCGGGGGCGGCGCGCATGTACCAGGTGCTCATCGCCTCCGCCCACGAGCGGCTGTGGATCGCCAACAGCTACTTCATCCCCTCCAGGGCCATCGCCGAGCGGCTCATCGAGAAGGCCAAGCAGGGCGTGGACGTGCGGGTGCTGGCCCCGGGCAAGTTCATGGACATCGCGCCCATCCGCGTCGCCCAGCGCTCCACCTACGCCCAGCTGCTGCAGGGCGGGGTGCGCGTCTACGAGTACGGGCCCTCGATGCTGCACTCCAAGACCATGCTGGTGGACGACCGGCTGGTGGTCGTCGGCTCAACCAACATGGACCCGCTGTCGCTGCACAAGACCGAGGACGCCTCGCTGGTGGTCGACGACCGCCAACTGGCCGAGGCGCTGGCCTCCGCCTACCTGGGCGACCTCGATCACTCGATGGAGATCCGCTGGGACAGCTGGAGGAGGGGAGGGTGGGCGGAGGGCATCTTCCACCACCTGGTCGGGATCATCGGGGGCTGGCTCTAGCCCTCTTCCCTGAGGCGCAGCGCGGATCTAGTGTTGCCCGCCTTCTGACGCGGAGCCGCCATGCAGAGCCTCAAGGACAAGCTGATCCAAGCCGGACTGGTCTCCGAGGACTACCGGCCCGGAGAGAGCGCCGAGCAGCGGTCGGCCCGGATGAACAAGGAGCAGGCCGAGAAGCGCTCCAAGGTGATCGAGATCGTCAAGGAGACCCGCGTCGAGACCAAGCTTGGGGAGCACACCTTCTTCTTCGTCACCCGCTCCAAGAAGATGCGCCGGCTGGTGGTGGAGGAGTCGGTGCGGGCCTCGCTGGAGAAGGGCGAGCTGGCGGTGGTCGACTTCCCCAACCAGCCCGACTTCCCCTGGGCGGTCGTTCCCCGCGTCGGCGCCGAGCGCATCCTCAAGGTCGACCCCGACGCGCTGCGCTTCTACCTGCGCTCCGAAAAGGAGCAGTACGGCGTCCAGCGCGAATCCTGAGCGCCGCCAGGCCTCCCGCGCCGCCAGGCCGGGGCTCCGGGCGCCCCGGGAGTCGCAGACCACCCACCTCGGCCTCGCTCCCTCTATCCATATAGAGAGCGCCGAAGTTTGCGCGGCGGCGCGCCATCGGCGGGGTGGCTCGGCCCCAGGCCCCGGCCCTCGGATGGCCGCGGAATCAGGGGCCGGCCGGGGTGGCACCGGGCTTGCGTTGGCAGGGAGGCGTAACTCCCTCCCCGAGGCCACGCCATGGCTACTCCGACCCTGCTCATCGTTGACGATGAAGAGAGCGTCCGCAATGTGCTCAAGCGCTCGCTGCGCAAGGAGAACTACGCCGTCCTGACCGCCGCGGGTCCCGAGGAGGGGCTCGAGGTGCTCAAGCACAACAAGGTCGACCTGGTCATCAGCGACCACCTGATGCCCAAGATGACCGGACTGGAGTTCCTCAAGCTGGTCCACGATCGCTACCCCGACGTCGGCCGGATCATGCTCACCGGGCACGCCGACATGGAGACGGCGATCAAGGCCATCAACGAGGGCGAGATCTACCGCTTCCTGCAGAAGCCCTGGGACGACGTCGAGCTCAAGGTGGTGCTGCACCTCACCCTGGAGCACGTCGAGCTCGACCGGGAGAACCGCCGGCTGCTGGCCATCGTGCGCCGGCAGTCGGAGTTCATCCGCACGGTGGAGGACAAGTACCCGGGAATCGGCACCGTCAACCGCGATGCCGACGGGGCGATCGTCCTCAGCGAAGAGGAGCTGAGGGCCCTCGGAAGCTGAGCCCGCGTCGGGGCGAGGAGTCGAAGGTGGCGTCGTCCGTTCCCCTTGAGCTCTCCTGCGCTTCCGGGCCCGCGCCCGGAGGCTCGGTGACCAGCCTTGGGGCCGAGCGCCGCGAGCGGCACGAGCTGTCGGAGGTCTGCCGCGAGCTCTCCGAGGCGATGGCGAGCGGCCTGGCCCCCGCCGCGCTCCACCAGGCCATCGTCGACCTAGCGAGGCAGGCGCTCGACGTCCGGGGCGCGTCGCTGATCCTGGTCGATCCGGCCAGCGGCCAGCTGTCGCGCGAGGCGATCGCTGGGACGCCCGTCGGCTCAGTGAAGGGCGGGGAGGTCTTCAACCTAGGCGACGGAGTGGCCGGCTGGGTGGCGGTGCGTCGGGTGGCGGCGGTGACCGACGGCGCCGACCCCCGGTTCGCTCCCCAGCTCGACGCCGGCGGTCCCCTCGCCGGTGCCCTGGCCGCTGTGCCGCTGATGGTCGACGGGGTGGTGGGCGGGATACTGGAGGTCTTCGAGCCGCTTGGGCGGACGGAGTTCTCCGGGGAAGATCAGCAGGCGCTCGCGGGCCTGGCCGCGCATGCGTCGGCGGCGCTGAAGCTGGCGCGGACGAGCGCCGCCTGCGCCGAGTCCCAGCGGCAGGTGCGCAGCAGCTCCGAGGCCCTCGAGCAGCGCATCAGCGAGCGCACCAACCAGCTGGCGGCGGCCAAGCGAGAGTGGGAGCGGGCCTTCGACGCGGTCAGCGAGCCGCTCTTCTGGCTGGACGACTTCACCATCCGCCGGGCCAACCTGGCGGTGTCGTCGCTGTGCGGCCTGGACATCCGCTGCGTGGTCGGCAAGTCCTGCTACGAGCTGCTGGCCAACCGCAGCGAGCCCTGCGCCGAGTGCCCGGCCAGGGGCAACGGCCAGACCGCCGAGGTCAAGCTGCGCGGGCGCACCTTCCAGGTCAGCAGCTTCTCCATCGAAGGGCACAGCCACTTCATGGTCTACCGCGACGTCACGCACGCCCGCCGGCTCGAGGAGCGCCTGCTCGAGAACCAGAAGATGGCCTCGGTCGGCCGGCTGGCGGCCGGCGCCGCCCACGAGATCAACAACCCGCTCGGCTTTCTGCGCTGCAACCTCGATCTGCTGGGCGGGGTGGTCGAGGAGGCGCGCGAGCTGACCACCCGGCTCGAGTCGCTGCGCCAACGGGTGACCAAGGGCGACCGCGCCGGTGTACTGGCCGAGCTCGGCGGTTCGGAGCTGATCTCCGAGCAACTGCTGGCCGACCTCGAGGAGGCGCCGCAGCTGGTCAGCGAGGCGCGCACCGGCGCCGACCGGGTCCGCGAGATCGTCCGCGCCCTCAAGGAGCTCTCCCAGGATTCGGCCGCCAGCCGCACCCCCGAGGACCCGTGGCACATCCTCGAGCGAGCCCTGAAGCGGGCCAACATCCCCGAGGACCGGGTGGTGAAGACTGGCCTCAGGCCTCTCAAGGTGCAGGCCGAGCCCCTGCCTCTCGAGCTGGCCTTCGCCAACGTGCTGCGCAACGCGCTGCAGGCCAGCGACCCGGAGACCCCGATCCGGATCTCGGTGAGCCAGGAGTCGGAGTGGGCCTTGGTCACCATCTCCGACCAAGGCTGCGGCATGGCCCCGGAGGTGCGCTCCAAGGCCTTCGACCCCTTCTTCACCACCCGCGGCATCGGCGGCGGCCTGGGGCTGGGGCTCACCGCCGCCTACGGCACCATCAGCCGCCACGGCGGCACCATCGAAGTCCAGAGCGAGCCCGGCTGCGGGACCGACGTCCACATCCGCCTGCCGCTGGCCGCCTGAGCCGCGCTCCCAGCGCCCCGACGCTCTGCAGCTCCCCGTCCGAGGCATCGAGCGCCGGCGCTCCCGCCCGCCAAACCCCGGGTCGCCGAATACCCAGGAGCCTTTCTTGCCGCGGCTAAGTCGTTGATAATCAAGGCGCCGACGACCCGGTGGGTCGCGGACAACCCAGGCGCGGCGGATGGGGTCGGAGCAGTCCCCGCCCGGCTTTCGCAGCAACGCCGAGGGGTTAGGCGAGGGTCGGCGCCGCCCGATGCCGGCGGCACCCCGCGTGCAATCACCAGGGCCAGGGAGGCGAACTCCACCATGGTATCCGCTCAGACGCTGACCGACTCCGCCCCGCCCCGCCGCATCCTGGTGGTCGACGATGAAGAGAGCGTGCTGCGCGCGGTGAAACGCACCCTGCGCCGGCAGGGCTGGGACGTCGCCACCGCCGTCGACGCCAGTGCCGGGCTGCAGCAACTGCAGCAGGGGCCGGTGCAGGTGGTGATCAGCGACTACAAGATGCCGGGGATGAGCGGGGTGGAGTTCCTCCGCCAGGTCAAGGAGCGCTACCCGTTCGCCCAACGGATCATGCTGACCGGCTATGCCGACCAGCAGGCGATCGAGGACGCCATCAACCGCAGCGAGGTGTTCCGCTTCGTCAGCAAGCCCTGGGACGACGCCCACCTCACCGTGACCATCGCCAGCGCCCTGGAGCAGTACGACCTGCAGGAGGAGAACCGGCGGCTGTTGGCGCTGACCCTGCGCCAGAACGAGGAGCTGACCGCGCTCACCCACAGCCTGGAGGCCAAGGTGGCCGAGCGCACCGCGCTGCTGGCCCGGGCCAAGAAGGAGTGGGAGGTGGCCTTCGACGCCATCGAGCGGCCGATCGTGGTCTTGAGCCGGGCGCTCAAGGTCCAGCGGGCCAACCTGGCCTGGGCCAGCATGGCCCAGACCCCGGTGACCCAGGTGGTGGGGCGCTCCTGCTACGAGCTGTTCGGCCGCACCGCCGCCTGCGAGGTCTGCCCGCTGGCCAGCGGCAAGCGCGCCCCCGGGCCGGTGGAGGTGAGCCACCGCGAGCGCACCTACCAGTTCGTCAGCTACGAGGCCAACGACTCCTACGTCTGCCTCTACCGCGACACTACCGAGGAGAAGCTGCTCACCCGGCGCATGCTGCAGACCGAGAAGCTGGCGGCGGTGGGGCAGCTGGCGGCGGGGGTGGCCCACGAGATCAACAACCCGCTGGGCGGCATCCTGGCGTTCACCCAGCTGATGCAGCGCGACCCGGGGCGCTCGGCCGAGGACCAGGAGATCCTCAAGGACGTGGAGCACGCGGCGCTGCGCTGCAAGAAGACGGTGGAGGGGCTGCTCAAGTTCAGCCGGCGCTCGCCCTCGGGCAAGAGCATCTTCGACGCCAACCGCGCCGCCGAGGACGCGATGGCTCTCTTCCGCGCCCAGCTGCGCAGCAAGCCGCGGGCGACCCTCGAGTCCGAGTTGAGCGACAAGCCGCTCACCGTCTGTGGCGACCCCAACCAGATCGAGCAGGTGGTGCTCAACTTCCTGGTCAACGCCCTGCAGGCGCTCAAGGGCGGGGAGGGGAATATCAAGCTCCGCAGCTGGTGGGAGGGCGCCCACGTCCTGCTCGCCGTCAGCGACGACGGCACCGGCATCCTCCCCGCGCACCTGCCGAGGCTCTTCGAGCCCACCTTCACCACCAAGCCGCCCGGGGAAGGCACCGGCTTCGGGCTGGCCATCAGCTGGAGCATCGCCGAGACCCACGAAGGGACCATCCTGGTCGACAGCGAGCCGGGCAAGGGCAGCACCTTCACCCTCAAACTGCCGGGCGCGGTCCCGGCCGACAGCGACGACACGGCTGAAAACTAGCAGGCACTCCGCGAGGCAAGGCACATGGAAAACACCCTGGCGAAAGCAGACCGCAGCCCCACTCCCGCCGCCGCCGAGCAGCCGCCCCGCAAGGCCAAGGTGCTGGTGGTGGACGACGACAAGGTAGTCCTCAAGGCGGTGGCCGAGATCCTGCGGCGGGCCAGCTGCGAGGTGGTGGCCATCGAGGACAGCGTCGAGGGGCTGGCGGCGGCGGTCGAGCCCGGCTTCGACGTGGCGGTGCTGGACATCAAGATGCCCAACCTCTCGGGCATGGATCTGCTCCAGGAGATCAAGTCCAAGCGCCCCGAGATGGAGGTGGTGATGATGACCGCCTTCGCCACCGTGGAGACCGCGGTGACTGCGGTCAAGGCCGGGGCCTTCGACTACCTCACCAAGCCCTTCGAGAACATCGACGAGGTGGTGTTCACCATCCAGAAGGCCTACGAGCGCAAGTCGCTCCTCGATCGCAACCGCCAGCTGGAGGTGATGCTCGACGTCCGCGACCGCTTCGAGGGGCTGATCGGCCAGGGGCCGAAGATGCAGGCGGTCTTCCGGATGATCGAGGGTGTGGCCTACAGCTCGGCCACGGTGCTGATCCAGGGCGAGAGCGGCACTGGCAAGGAGCTGGCGGCGCGGGCGCTACACTACAAGAGCCCGCGGCGCGACAAGCCCTTCGTGGCTGTCAACTGCTCGGCGCTGACCGAGACCCTGCTGGAGAGCGAGCTGTTCGGCCACGTGCGCGGCTCGTTCACCGGGGCGGTGGCCAACAAGAAGGGCCTGTTCGAGGCCGCCGACGGCGGCACCCTGTTCCTGGACGAGATCGGCGACATCCCGCCCTCGACCCAGGTGCGGCTGCTGCGCGCGCTGCAGGAGGGCGAGATCAAGCGGGTGGGCAGCAACGACACCATTAAGGTCGACGTGCGGGTGATCGCCGCCACCAACAAGGACCTGCCCAAGGCGATGGCGGAGGGGCACTTCCGCGAGGACCTCTACTACCGGCTCAACGTGATCTCCATCAACCTGCCGCCGCTGCGCGAGCGGCCCGAGGACATCCCGCTGCTGGTGCACCACTTCCTCACCAAGTACGGGGCCAAGACCGGCAAGCAGCTGACCCGGGCCGAGCCGGCGGCGATGGAGGCGCTGACCACCCACCGCTGGAGCGGCAACGTCCGCGAGTTGGAGAACGTCATCGAGCGCGCGGTGGTGCTGGCCCAGGGGACCACCCTCACCACCAACGACCTGCCGCCCAACTTCGGCGGCGAGCGCGCCGGGGCCGAGGTCGCCAGCTCGACGCTGTCGCACCTGCCCTACGCCCAGGCCAAGAAGCTGGCGCTGCGCGCCTTCGAGCGCCGCTACTTGACCAGCGTGCTGCAGCGGGCCAACGGCAACATCTCGCTGGCCGCCCGCCAGGCCGGGGTGGACCGCTCCAACTTCCGCCGGCTGCTCAAGCAGTACGCCGTCGAGCGCAATCTCGATCTCTCCGACCTGCCCGACGACGACACCGACGGCGACGGTTCCGACAAGGCCGTCGCCTGATCCCTGGGGCAGAAGTAGCCACAGCGCGCGCCTCGCGGAGCCACTCCCGAGGCGCGCGGCGTCTTCAGCGCACGGAGCATTCGGCGGCCGGGGGGACGGCTGGGGGCGGGGACGATGGGTGATAACTCTCTGAACGGTCGTACGGCACCCAGGACGTCGGAGAGCTGCTGCTCCCCAACCCGTCGAAATGACTGGCCAAAGCCGCGGCGCTCCCCGGGCATGGCCCTTGCTCAACCCTTCTTCGGGTGAGGCTCGACTCGTCGCGGAGAAGGGCATGGAGAACTGGCTGATTGGCAGCTGTCCGGAGATCCAGCGTGTCAGAGCGCTGATGCCGGCGCTGGCCGGCGCGGACGCGTGCGTCCTGCTTCAGGGGGAATCGGGAACTGGCCGCCACCACGTGGCCCGGCTCATCCATCAGCAGAGCAAGCGGTCGGCGCAGCCGCTGCGCATCGTGGACTGCGCCAATCTCAGGGCCCAGCAGAACCTGGACGAGCAGCTGGGGATGGCCGGCGAGGCGCCGGGGGCGAGAGGGACGCTGCTGCTGTCGGGCATCGACGAGCTGCCAAAGGCGCTGCAGGGGAGGCTGGCGCAGGTGCTGGACGAGCTGGCCGCCGACAGCTCCGACCGCGGACCGCGGGTGCTGGCCACCGCCAAGGCCGACCTCCACCAGCGGATGCTGCGCAACAGCTTCCGTCAGGACCTGTTCTTTCGCCTGTCGGTGGTGACGCTGCCGCTGCCGCCGCTGCGCGAGCGTCGCGGCGACATCCCGGCCCTGGCCCAGTACTTCCTCGGGCTGAGCGCCGCCGAGCTGGGCAAGCAGATCTCGCTCATCGACCCGGATGCGCTGGCCATGCTCGCCGGGCGCCGCTGGAGCGGGAACCTGACCGAGCTGCAGTCGGCCATCCACTGCGCCGCGGTGCTGGAGAGGGGGCCGACCCTGTCGCTGATCTCCCTCCCCGGGGTGGTCGATTCCGGGATGGCGCGGGCGAGCTGAGCCGGGAAGCGGCGGTCGTGGCAAGATGTGCCTCCCTCGCCGGAGGTCGTCTTGCGCTCTGCTCTGTCGATCCTGTCCTTGGCCCTGTTCGCCTGCGGGCCAACCCAATCCAGCGGCGGGACTCCGGACGCCGGCGGCGATCCCGGGCCGGTGGACGCCGGCGGCGACCCCTGCACCAGCGCCGGAGTGCAGACCGTGCTCTCTCTGCAGATCGAGCCGGCCAGCGTGAGCCTGGCCAAGGGCAACTCGGCGCGGCTGGCGGTGACGGCGACCATGGCCAACGGCTGCCAGGTGGACGTGACCTCCTCGGCCTACTACTCGGCGACCGACGCCCGCGTGGCCAAGGTGGTGCTGGCCCCCGCTGATCCCAACTCTCCGGTGCCGGGGCGGATGGTGCAGGGCGTGTCGGCGGGGACGACCACGGTCTTTGCCAGCACCGGGCCTTCCAAGACCGGGGTGGTCTCGGCGGCGCTCGAGGTGACGGTGACCGACTCGGCGGTGGTGCCCGTCGCCCAGGAGACGCGGGCCTTGTGGGTCACCCGCTATGCCCTCACCAGCGAGCGGGAGGTGAAGGCCCTGGTGGACCGCGCGGCGGCGGCGGGCTTCAACACTCTGTTCGTCCAGGTGCGCGGCGCCGGCGACGCCTACTACCGCTCGACCCTGGCGCCGTGGTGGAAGCTCTCCGCCGACGGCAAGCTGGGCGCCGACCCGGGCTGGGACCCGCTGGCGACCGCGGTGCAGGAGGGCCACGCCAAGGGGCTCAAGGTGCACGCCTACCTCAACGCCATGAGCGGCTGGTCGAAGGGCGGCGGGACCGCGCCCAGGGCGATCCCCGACTCGGTGGCCGGGGCGCCGAAGCACATCCTGCTGCAGCACCCCGAGTACACCTGCCTCGACGCCAATGGAGCTGATTCCGCTCCCGAGTACACCTTCCTCGCCGCCGAGCCAGGCTATCGGACGCACCTGGCGGACGTGGCCGAGGAGATCCTGCGCGGCTACCAGGTGGACGGCATCCACCTCGACCGCATCCGCACCCCGGGGCCCAAGTTCTGCCACTCGCCGGCGTTCGATCAGGCCTACGCGGCGCAGTACGGCACCGACCAGACGCACTTCGCCGAGTTCCAGCGGGCGCAGATCGACGCCGCCGTCAACGAGGTCTACCAGCGGTTGCTGGCGGTCAGGCCGGCGGCGATGCTCTCGGCGGCGGTGTGGGGCATCTACAAGCGGCTGCCGGGCTGCAACACCAGCCAGGGCTTCGCCGACTACCACCAGGACTCGCTGGGCTGGATGCAGAAGGGGATCATCGACGCGCTGGCGCCGATGATCTACTGGGACCTCAAGCCCGGGGCCTGCACCGACTTCGCCGCGCTGCTCGACAGCTTCGCCGCCGGGGCCAACGGCCGGCAGGTGATCGGCGGGATGAACGCGCTCGACGGCAGCCCGGCGGCGCCCGATTTCCCCCGGGTGGCGGCGCGCATCGACTACGCCCGGCAGAAGAAGGTGGCGGGCACGGCGATCTTCGCCAGCGCCTACCTCGACCAGTACTCGATGTGGACCGAGTTCAAGGCCGGGCCCTACGCCCAGGACGCGGCCCCGGCGGCCATCTCCTTCCGCTGAGCGATTCAGCGTGCTGCCGCGCGGGCTCCGGCAAGGGCTCCCCCCAAGGCTGCCTTGACGGCAGGCGAGCGCTTGGCTAGAAGTTTCAGAAATTTTTGAAACTTCTGGACGCCATGACTCGCTCCCACCCGCTGCCCGAGTCCGACCTGCTCGCCGCCGACGCGGTCGGCGACGTGATCGAGCACTGGGGCTTTCGCAAGGCGCTGGGGCGAATCTGGACCGTGCTCTACCTGGCCGGCGGGCCGCTCTCCGCTGCCGAGCTGCGCGAGCGGCTGCAGATGTCGGCGGGGGCGGTGAGCATGTCGGTGGGCGAGCTGCAGCGCTGGGGGGTGGTGCGCAGGGTCTGGCGCCCCGGCGAGCGCAAAGAGCACTTCGAGGCCGAGACCGACTTCTGGAAGATGATCAGCCGGGTGATCCGCGAGCGCGAGCGAGCGCTCGTCTCCTCGGTGCGCGAGCGGCTGGCGCGGGCTTGCGAGTTGATGCGCCGCGAGGGAGGGGATCCCCGGCGCCTGCAGCGCGCCCGCAAGCTGCTGACCTTTGCCACCGTTGCCGAGGCGGTGATCGGCTCGTTCGTCACCTCGGGGCGGGCGGACTTCTCACAGTTTGGCAACCTGCTGACGCTGGTGCGCCCGGCAGGAAGGAATTGACCGTGCACGCTCCACTCCCCCCGACTCCCACCAACCCCGCTCCCGCGGGCGCGCTCCTGCAGCAGCTGGAGACGCTCTGCCAGGAGCGCGGGCTCGCCGAGATGGCCGAACGGCTCGCCGAGCTGAGCGGTTGGCTGCGCGAGGACCTGCAGCAGCTCGAGCGAACCCTGGGCGAGCTGACCACCGACACGACTCCGATGCACCGCAGCGCCGCCCACCTGCTGGCCTGCGGCGGCAAGCGGCTGCGCGCCACCTGCCTGCTGCTGGCGGCCCGCCTCGGCGACGGCTCGGGCTCCAAGGTGCGGCAGCTGGCCGCCGCCGCCGAGTTGGTGCACGCCGCCACCCTGCTCCACGACGACGTGGTCGACCTGGGCGAGGTCCGCCGCGGCCAGCCGGCGGCGCGGATGCTCTGGGGCAACAACGCCTCGATCTACGGCGGGGACTGGCTGCTGGTCGAGGCGCTGCAGCGCGTCCAGGCCGCCGGATTCCCCGACCTGCTGGTGCAGGCGCTGGAGGTCCTCAAGCAGATCCTGGGGGCCGAGGCGCTGCAGCTGGCCAACCGCGGGGTGGTCGAGTCCAGCGTGGCCGACTACTTCAGCGTGGTCGAGGGCAAGACCGCGGTGCTGTTCGGCTGGGCGCTGCGGGCCGGCGGGCGGATCGGCGGGCTGCCGCAGGAATCCTGCCAGGCGCTGGCCGAGTTCGGGCGGCTGCTGGGCATCTCCTTCCAGCTGACCGACGACGTGCTCGACCTGGACGGCGATCCCTCGGCGGTGGGCAAGTCGATGTTCTCCGACCTGCGCGAGGGCAAGATCACCTATCCGCTGCGGCTGGCGCTGGAGCGTGACCCGTCGCTGGCGCCGCTGCTGCGGCGCGGCGGCGAGGAGCTGTCTGCCGAGACCGCCGGGAAGGTGGCGGCGGCGGTGCGCGCCTGCGGGGCCATCGCCGACACCCGCGCCCTGGCCCGCCGCTACTCGGAGCAGGCGGTGGCCTGCCTCGCCCCGCTGCCCGCGGGGCCCGCCCGCATGGCGCTGGAGCAGGTGGCCATCGCCGTCGTCTCCCGGGAGAGCTAGCCGATGATCCTCACTCTCAAGCCCGGGGCCGATGCGGCCGCGGTGCGCCGCGCGCTGGCCGCCCACGGGCTGTGGGTCGACGCCGAGGCCCGCGGCACCGGCCACCACCTGGTGATCGCCGCCCACTCCAGCCGGGCCGAGCCTCAGGTGCTGGCGGCGATCGAAGGGGTGCTCGACGTCTGCGTTCCCGCCTCGGCCCACCCTCGGGTCGATGCCCAGGGCTCGCAAATCAAGGCCGGTCCGGCAGTCTTCGGCGGTGAGCGCCCGGTGCTGATGGCCGGGCCGTGTGCCGTCGAATCGGCCGACCAGATCTCGCGGCTGGCCGATCGACTGGCGAAGCACGGCGTCTCGCTCTTGCGCGGCGGGGCCTTCAAGCCTCGCACCTCGCCCGACTCCTTCGCCGGTCACGGCACTCCGGCGCTGGAGTGGATGCGCCGCGCGGCCGACGCCGCCGGGCTGGGTGTGGTCACCGAGGTCCTGGCCGAGGCCGACGCTCCGCGCGTGGCTGAGGTCGCCGACCTGGTGCAGATCGGCGCCCGCAACATGCAGAACTTCGCCCTGCTCAAGGCGGTGGGGCGGACCAAGAAGCCGGTGCTGCTCAAGCGGGCCCTCTCGGCCACGGTCGAGGAGTGGCTGCTGGCCGGCGAGCACCTGCTGGCTGCCGGCTGCCCGGGCGTCGTCTTCTGCGAGCGCGGAGTGCGAGGGTTCGACGGCTCGACCCGCAACCTGCTCGATCTCGGGGCGCTGGCGCTGGTTCGCCACGTGCACCGCCTGCCGGTGGTGGCCGACCCGTCCCACGCCGCCGGCCGTCGCGACCTGGTCGTGCCGCTGGCGCGCGCCGCCCTGGCGGCGGGGGCCAACGGGCTGCTGCTCGAGGTGCACGACGATCCCGGTCGGGCCCTGAGCGACGGACCGCAGGCGCTGAACCTCGATCAACTTGCCCAACTCACTGGAGGCCTCGCGTGACCCGCAGCAGCCGGCTCCCTGGCTTCTATCGCCGCAGCGTCCCGTCCCGGGTGGAGTTGCTCAAGCGCCTGGTGGATCTGGATCCCGTCGTCGTCGCCCACATCGACGGCGGTGGCGGGCTCTCCCTCGAAGTGGCCGACACCATGAGCGAGAACGTGGTGGCGGTCCACGGCCTGCCGCTGGCGGTGGCGCTCAACTTCAACGTCAATGGCAAGGACCACCTGGTGCCGATGGCGGTGGAGGAGCCCTCGGTGGTCGCCGCGGCCTCCAACGCCGCGCGCCTGGTGCGCGAGTCGGGAGGCTTCGCCGGCGACGCCGATGCCTCGGTGATGACCGCCCAGATCCAGTTCGACGACGTCCCCAACCCGGCCGAGGCCAAGCGCGTCGTCCACGAGCGCCGCGCGGAGTTGATGGCGCTGGGCGATCGGGCCATCCCGCGGATGGTGGCCCGCGGCGGCGGCTGCCGCGACCTGCAGGTGCGCGTCCTCGACGAGGCCCAAGGCGTGCTGGTGGTCGACGTCTTCGTCGACGTTGGCGAGGCGATGGGTGCCAACCTGGTCGATACCGTCGCCGAGGCCATGGCGCCGTCGCTGCTGCCGCTGGTCGGCGGCCGCCCCGGGCTGCGGATCCTCAGCAACCTGCCGGTGCGCCGGCAGGTGCGGGTCAGCTGCCGGGTGGACGTCGAGGCGCTGGGCGGGCAAGAGGCGGCCGAGGGCATCGTCCGCGCCTCGCGCTTCGCCGACCTCGACCCGTACCGCGCCGTCACCCACAACAAGGGCTTCATGAACGGCCTGTCGGCGGCGGCGGTAGCGCTGGGACAGGACTGGCGGGCCATCGAGGCCGGGGCCCACGGCTTCGCAGGGCTCGAAGGGCGCTACCGCCCGCTGAGCCGCTGGACCCTGGAAGAGGGAATGCTCTGCGGCCGGGCGCAGCTGCCGCTGGCGGTGGGCACCGTCGGCGGTTCGACCCGGGTCCACGCCGGAGTGCGCGCCGCCTTCCAGCTGGTGGCAGTGTCCAGCGCGCGCGAACTGGCGGTGGTGCTCGCCGCCGCCGGGCTGGCCTCGAACCTGGCGGCGCTCAAGGCGCTGGCGGGCGAGGGAATCCAGCGCGGGCACATGGCACTTCACCGCCGCAAGCGCGCCGAAGAGCAGGCCCAGGCCGAGCTGCAGGCGCAGGAGGCGCGCGCCTCGGTCCAGGGAGAGCGTCGGTGAGGAGCGCGCTGCGCCAGCTTCGCCGGCTGTTGGCCGAGGCCAGCGCGACTGCGCCGGCTTCGCCGCTGGTCGCCCTGACGGTTCCCGCTCCCGCGCGCTCGCCGCTGGAGCTGCTCGGGTGGGCCGTGCCCGGGTCGGCGCTGTGGTGGGAGCCGCCCGAGGGCGATCGCGAGTGGGCCATCTCCGGCCGCGGCGAGGTGCTTCAGCTTGAGGCGCGCGGAGCCAGGCGATTCACCCGTCTGTCCAATGATGCCCGGGCCGCCTTCGCCGGCCTGAGCGAGCGGCGCCTCGGCGAGTGCGAGGCGGCGCCGGTTCGCTTCTTCGGCGGGCTCTCCTTTGCCCCCGGCGCCGCCGACGAGGCGCCCTGGCAGGGCTTCGGCGACGGCTGCTTCTGGCTGCCGCGGCTGAGCTACGGCTGCCGAGGCGAGGCCGCCTTCCTGCGACTGGTCGTCCGCGCCCGGGAGCTGGCCCGACCCGAGAAGCTGCAGGCCGAGCTCGACGCCGCGCTTCCCTCGGCGGCGTTGCCGGCGACTCCGCCGAGCTGTTTCGGCCCGTCTGGCGCAGCGGCCTACCAGGCTGCGGTGCGCCGTGCGCTCGACGCGTTCCAGTCCGGGGCGCTGCGCAAGGTCGTCTTGTCGCGCCGCAGCGGACTGCGTTTCTCAGACCCGGTGGATCCTCGGCCAGCGCTTCGCTCGCTGCGCTCGCGCCATCCGGACGCCTTCCGCTTCGCGCTGCAGCGCGGGCCGGCCATCTTCTTCGGGGCCACTCCGGAGCGGCTGCTCGAGCGAAGTGGCCGCAAGCTTCGCTGCGAGGCGCTGGCGGGAACGCTGGCGCGCAACGGCCAGCGAAACCCGCGTTCGCTCCTCGAAAGCGACAAGGACGGACGCGAGCACCAGTTGGTGCGCGACGACATCCTCGAGGCGCTCGCTCCCTTTGCCCGTCCCGATGCGCCGCTGGGACCGCCGCGTGCGCGGGCGCAGCGCGGGTTGTGGCACCTGTGGACTCCGATGGAGCTGGCTCTGCGCAAGCCGGCCCACGTGCTGGAGCTGGCGCAGGCGCTCCATCCGACGGCGGCGGTCTGTGGCACCCCGCGCCGGAAGGCTGCGCGCTGGCTGGCCAAGAACGAACCGGCTCCGCGAGGCTGGTACTCGGGCCCCATCGGCTGGTTCGATGCCGCCGGCGACGGGGTTCTGGCGGTGGCGCTGCGCTGCGCCGTGATTCGGCGGCAGCAGGCGTTCCTCTACGCCGGCGCGGGACTGGTCGAGGGTTCAGAGCCGGCGCGCGAGCTGGCGGAAACCGCGCTCAAGCAGACCGTGGTGCTCGAGGCGCTGGGAGTGAGCAGCTAGCAATGGCCTCCAACCTCACCTTCGCCTGGGCTGAGCTGTTCGTAGATGCGTTGGCGCGGGCCGGAATTGTCGATGCGGTCGTCAGCCCCGGGGCCCGCTCCGGTCCGCTGGCGCTGGCCGTGGCCGCGCACTCGGAATTGCGCAGCCGGGTGATCGTCGATGAGCGCAGCGCGGCCTTCTTCGCCCTGGGGCAGGCGCGTGCCAGCGGCCGGCCGAGCCTCCTGATCTGCACCTCGGGCACGGCGCCGGCCCACTACCTACCCGCGGTAATCGAGGCCTCGCGCGCCGGGGTGCCGTTGGTCGTGGTGAGCGCCGATCGGGGCTGGGAAGAGGCCGACTCGGGTGCACCGCAGGTGGTCGATCAGCTCAAGCTCTTCGGCTCGCACGTGCGCCACTTCGCAGAGCTCGGCGTTCCAGATCCCTCGCCGGCCGCGCTGCGGGCGGTACCCCGGGTGGCTGCGCAGGCCGTGGCCGCCTCACTGGGGCCGATTCCGGGGCCGGTGCATGTCAACGCCCGCTTCCGCAAGCCGCTCGAGCCGCAGGTGTCCGACAAGCCCGAGCCCTGGGAGCCGGAGCTGGAGCGGCTGCGCCGCGCCGGTCCGCCGCAGGCGCCGCGGCCGGGGCTCGCGCTTCCGACGGTACAGCTCGACCAGTTGGCGGCGCAGCTTGCACAGGCTCAGCGGCCGCTGGTGGTGTTCGGGCCCAGCGACAGCGGCGATACCGTCTTGCTGCGGAGCGCTGCCCAGGAACTGGCACAGGCCGGGCTGCCGCTGCTCGCCGAGGCCACGAGCCAGGTCCGATTCGGTATCGGTTCGGAGGTGCTCGGCGCGGAGTCGCACCTTGGTCAGTCTGAGGCGCCCGATCTCTTGATCCAGGTGGGCACGCCGCCCACCAGCGCGGCCTATGCCTCGCTGATCGAGCGCCAGCCAGAGTTGGCTCGGGCGGTGGTGTCGACCTCGGGCTGGAACGACCCCTGGTCCTCCGCTTCGCTCGTCCTGCAGGCCAATCCCGCGCAAGCTCTGTCCGCCTTGGCTCAGCGGATCCGCGAGAGCGCGTCTGCGTGGGCGGGCTGGCGGGAGAGGCTCGAGCAGCAAGAGTGCAAGGCCTGGCAAGAGGCCGCCAGTCAGTTGGAGGGAGGCGCCTTTAGTGAGGCCGGGGTTGCCCGCGCTGCCGTCGAGGCGCTCCCCGAGGGTGGGCTGCTGGCAGTCGGGAACAGCGGCCCGGTGCGGGATCTGGACCGCTGGTGCCCGCCTTCGGCCAAGGGTTTGCGCGTGCTGCACCAGCGCGGAGCCAACGGCATCGACGGGTTGGCCTCCGGCGCCGCCGGGGCTCGCGCGGCCTCCAATCGCCCCACGCTGCTGCTGCTCGGCGACTTGAGCCTGCTGCACGACATCGGTGGACTGGCGTCGGTCGCTGCGGTCGGCGGCCCGCTGTGCATCCTGGTCGTCAACAACGGTGGAGGCCGGATCTTCGAGCGCCTGCCGGTGGGCAAGCTGCCTGCGCTGCGGCCGGCGGTCCGAAGCCACTTCGTCGTCGAGCACCAGATGGAGTTCTCTCACGCCGCGGCTCTCTTCGGGCTGGAGTACGCGCGGGCGGAAGCTGGAGCCGAGCTGCGCGAGGCGCTCGCCGCCGCGCTGCAGTCTCCGCGAGCGACGCTGGTGGAGGCGCGGGTACCACCGCTGGGCGACGCGGGCGGGAGCGGCCGATGAGCGGCGCGCTCTGGGAGCTGCGCCCGGGCCGAGAAGGCGGAATTCCGCTGGCGCTGGTCCACGGATTCCTCGGGCGGCCGGCGATGTGGGACGAGACGCTGGCGGCGATTCCAGACCGTGGGCCGGCTGCGTTGGCCTGCCTGCCGGGCCACGGGCCGGCCCCATGGCGTCCCGGTGTCGATGGACTGATGGCGGCCGCCGAGGAGTTGCTGGCGGCGCTCCCGTCCTCTCGGCCGCTCCTGGTCGGCTACTCGATGGGCGCGCGCGTGGCGTTGGCCGCGGCCTGCCTGCGGCCGGAGGCTCTGCGGGGTCTGGCGCTGATTGGCGCGCACCCGGGGCTCACCGAAGAGTCCGACCGAGCCGAGCGCTCGCGTTGGGATCACGAGCAGGCGTCCCGCATCAGGACCGACGGCCTCGCTGCATTCGCCGAAGCCTGGGCTGCCCTGCCTCTCTTCGCGAGCCAAGCAGCAGTTCCCGCCGGACGGCTCGCACGCCAACAGCAGCAGCGGCGCGAGCACACCGTCGAGGGGATTGCCTGGGCGATGACCGAGCTCGGGCAGGGGAAGATGCCGCCGCTGGGCGATCGCCTGGCCGCGCTGTCATTGCCGGTGCTGTTGCTCACCGGTTCGCTCGACGGGAAATTCACCGGCCTGGCCCGCGAGATGGCCAGCCGTTTTCCGAGATACTGCCGCCATCAAGTGATCGAAGGCGCTGGCCACAACCTGGCGCTCGAGACTCCGACCAAGCTCGCAGAGATCCTGGCTCGCTTCGCGGCGAGCCTCAGCCAAGAGGAGAAGAACCCATGACCGAAGTGCGCTGGAGCTCGCCCGCCGCGGGCTACGAGGACGTCCTCTACCAGACCTGCGCGGAGGGCATCGCCCGCATCACCATCAACCGCCCCGAGGTGCGCAACGCCTTCCGGCCGCTCACGGTGATGGAGCTCACCCGCGCCTTCACCGCAGCGCGCGACGACGAGAAGGTCGGGGTGGTGATCCTCACCGGCGCCGGCGACAAGGCCTTCTGCTCCGGCGGCGATCAGCGGGTGCGCGGCAACGGAGGTTACGTCGGCAACGACGGCGTTCCCCGCCTCAACGTGCTCGATCTGCAGCGCCAGATCCGCACGCTGCCCAAGCCGGTGGTTGCCCAGGTCGCCGGTTTCGCCATCGGCGGCGGTCACGTGCTGCACTTGATGTGCGACCTGACCATCGCCGCCGACAATTCGCGCTTCGGCCAGACCGGGCCCAAGGTCGGCAGCTTCGACGCTGGCTACGGCGCAAGCTACCTGGCGCGCATCGTCGGGCAGAAGAAGGCCCGCGAGATCTGGTTCCTGTGCCGCCAATACTCGGCGGAGCAGGCGCTGCAGATGGGCCTGGTCAACACCGTCGTCCCGCTGGCCGACCTGGAGAAGGAGACCATCTCCTGGTGCTTGCAGATGCTGGAGCACAGCCCGACCGCGCTGCGCTTCCTCAAGGCCGCGCTCAACGCCGACTGCGACGGCCAGGCCGGGCTGCAGGAGCTCGCCGGGAGCGCCACCTTGCTCTACTACCAGTCCGACGAGGCCAAGGAAGGCAAGACCGCCTTCCTCGAGAAGCGTCGCCCAGACTTCACCAAGTTCAAGCGCTTCCCATGACCGCCACGTCAGCGACTGTGCAGGCCGGTTCGGCGAAGGCCTGGCTGATGGCCTCGCGGCCGGCGACGCTGCTGGTCGGGGCGGTGCCGGTGGCGGTGGGCACCGCGGTGGCCCATGCCCAGGGCGGGCTCCAGCTCGGGCCCGCGCTGGCGGCGCTGCTCGGAGCGTTGCTCATCCAGATCGGCACTAACTTCGCCAACGACCTGTTCGACCACGAGAAGGGCGCCGACACCGCCGAGCGCGTGGGACCGACCCGCGTGACACAGGCCGGGCTGCTGTCTCCGGGCGCGGTGCGCGCGGGGATGGTCGCCAGCTTCGGGCTGGCGACTCTCTCTGGGCTCTATCTTGTCTGGGCGGCTGGACCGGCGGTGGTGGCGATCGGCGTGGCCTCGGTGGCGGCCGGAGTGCTCTACACCGGCGGACCTTGGCCGCTGGGCTACCACGGGCTGGGCGATCTGTTCGTGATGATCTTCTTCGGGTTCGTCGCCGTCTGCGGCACCGCCTTCGTCCAGATGGGATCGGTGCCGATGCTGTCCTGGGCGGCGTCGATTCCGGTGGGCGCCCTGGCGACGGCAGTCCTGGTGGTCAACAACGTGCGCGATGCGCAGACCGACGTGGTCGCAGGCAAGCGGACGCTGGCGGTGCGATTCGGCCGGAACGTCGCCGCCGGGGAATACGCCCTGCTGGTGGCCTCGGCCTACCTGGTCCCGGCTGCGCTGTGGGCGGCCGGCTTCACCGGCCCGAAGGTGCTGCTGACGCTGCTGAGCATGCCGCTGGCAATCCCGATGGTTCGCGCGGTGTATTCCGAGCCGATCACCCCGGCCTTCAACCGCCATCTGGGCGGGACTGCGCGGCTGATGACCTTCCACGGGGCGCTGCTCGTGGCGGGACTGTGGTGAGCGGATGCGCATCGACGGTTCGAGCCTGACTCTGCTGCGCCGGCGCCTGGACGCGCCGGCGCGGGCGGGGCGCCGATCGGTCTGCGAGCGCGAATACCTGCTGCTGGCGGTCCGGGAGCGCGGCGGCGCCATCGGCTTCGGCGAGGCCTCGCCACTGCCGGGGTACTCGCGGGAGACCGTGGCAGCCTGCGCTCGCGCCCTCGACGGCGCACACCGCCGGCTGAGCGCGACATCGGGCGAGCGTCTTCCTCGGCTTCCGCAGCTGCCGGCGGCAGCGTGCTTCGCCCTGGAAACGGCACTGCTCGACCTGGCCGGCCAGCTTTGGGGCACCTCCGCCGCCCAGTGCCTGCGAGGGGCGGCGCCGCTCAGCGAGGTCCCGCTGAACGGCCTGGTTACGGGCGCCACGGCCTCGATTCGGCTGACTAGCGCTCTGAAGCTCGAGAAGCGCGGCTTCAAGGCCGTCAAGCTCAAGCTTGATCCGGACGCGAGCTGGGAACGACAACTGCGCGAGCTCGAGACGCTGCGCCGTCGGCTCGGCGCGGGCGTGGCGCTTCGCCTGGACGCGAACGGCGCTTGGCCGGTTCCGACTGCCCGCCGCCGGCTGGAGGAACTCCAGGCGCTGGACCTCGAGTTGGTGGAGGAGCCGGTGCATGGGCGGGCGCTGCTGCGGCTCGGGCAGACGGCAACTCCGTGGGCCGCCGACGAGTCGCTGTCGATCCCCGGGCTCGGCGGTCCCCTGGTTCGCGCGAAGGGGTGTGCGGCGGTCGTGATCAAGCCAGCGATGCTTGGCTTGGGCGCCTCCCGGAAGCTGGCGGAGCAGGCCGCCCGGTGCGGACGCGGGGTGATCGTCACCCATCTCTTCGACGGACCGGTGGCTCTCGCCGCGACCCGCCAACTGGCGCTCTCGCTGCGGGACCCGCCGCTCGCGTGCGGCCTGGACTCCCACCCCGGGGCGCGCGCATGGGGTCGCGGGCTGGCTACCAAGCCCTCCGCGGTCTTGAGGCCGTGTCCGGCGCCGGGACTTGGATTCTCCGAGCGCGAGCGCCGAATCCTCGCGCGCCTGGCGGAGGGGCAATGGACAGCCTGAGCATCCGCAAGGCAGCGCGTGAACGACCCGATTCGACGGCCCTGGTCTTTCGCAGAAGGACGCTGAGCTACCGCGAGCTGAGCGAGCGCGCGATAGCCGCCGCCGACCGGTTGGTGCGCCTCGGGGCCAGCCCGGCGGCGCCGGTCGCGCTGGCTCTGCCTAATCGCCCGGAGTCGCTGGTGACGGTCGCCGCGCTGCTCGAGCTCGGCGTCTCCTTCGTGCCGCTCCACACGCGGTTCACCCCGGCCGAGCGCGCGGAATTGGTCGCCCAGTCGGGCGCCTCCCTGGTGTTGGACGAGGCCCAGCTCGAAGCGCTGGCGGCACCAGGGGAGGGGGCTGCCGTAGCTGATGTAGTCGATCCCGACCTGCCGGCGTTGGTGATGTTCACCTCGGGGACCAGCGGGCGTCCCAAGGGAGCGGTGCTCCAGCGGCGCGCGTTGATGGCCAGCGCCAATTCCTCTGAGCAGAACCTGGGCTGGAGGCCGGAGGAACGCTGGGTTCTCACCCTGCCGCTGACCCACATCGGCGGACTGTCGATCTTCACTCGCTGCCTGAGAGCGCGAAAACCGCTGCTGCTCTGCGAGCGCTTTGACGCGGCGGAAGTCCTCGACCTGATCGAGCGGCAAGGGGCGACGCTGCTCTCGGCCGTGCCCACCACCCTGCGGGCGTTGCTGTCGGCGGACCGCGCGGGCGCGCTCTCGCGATTGCGGGGGGTGCTGCTCGGCGGTGCCGCGGCGCCGCAGGGGCTGATCGACGAGTGCGTCGCTCGTGGCGTCCCGGCGTTGACTACCTACGGGCTGACCGAGGCCTGCTCCCAGGTGAGCAGCCAGAGCCCGGGCGCCACCGGCGAGCCCGGCAACGGCCGTCCGCTGCCCGGCGCCCAGGTGTCGGTCGTCGGCGAGGACGGCCGCGAGCTTCTTGCCGAGGAGGTGGGGCGCATCCGCGTGCGTGGGCCGATGCTGATGCGCGGCTATCTGGGACGGGCGCCGCTCGATGGCGGTTGGTTCGACACCGGAGATCTCGGGGCGCTGGATTTCTCGGGGCGCCTCCACCTGCGCGGTCGGCGCAGCGACCTGATCGTCACGGGGGGCGAAAACGTGTACCCGCTGGAGATCGAGCGGGTGCTGCAAACCTGCAGCGAGATCGAGCAGGCGCTGGTCTTCGGAGTCGACGACGAGACCTGGGGGCAGTTGGTAGCGGCGGCGGTGGTCCTCTCCCCGGGCGCCGAGCCCGCAGAGGCGCGGTTGGCGGAGGAGCTGGCAGCGAAGCTGGCCAGCTTCAAGCTTCCCCGGCGGCTCTGCTACGTGCCCGCGCTCCCGGTGCTGTCGAACGGCAAGCCGGACCGGGCTGGGGCTGCCAGGATTCTCGGTGGGCTGCTGCGCTCATTCGGCTACCCTGCGCGAGCAGGCAGCGGGCGCCCTTAGGGGGCCAAGGCCGGGTGAGCCGAGTCTGCCCGCGCTTGCGGCGGCTAGCCCTCTTTTCGGCGAGGTGCGCTCGGCGGCCTCCGGTCGGGTCGGCTCGCCAGCCGGCTCTTGAGGGCGACCAGCCCGGGCGCGGCCTCTCGTACCAGAGGCTTGAGTCCCTTCTCGCGAATGATGCACCAGCGGCAGTAGGCGTCCAGCTGCGAGGAGGCGCAGATGCTCAGGTGGGCACGCGCGCCGTTGGCGAGCTCGGTCTTCCAGCGCGAGTCGTCTCCGAGGAAGTCGAATACGGCCAGACGGCGCTCGAAGGAGTCGCGCAACGCGTAGTGAAAGAGCACCTGTCCTGGCGAGGCCCGGCGCAGCTCCTGGTCATAGGAGGTCTTGATGGCCAGGTACTCGTCGCGGAACTGTGCCCCGAGGATGTAGGCCGCTGGCCGGCCGTTGAGAGACAGCAGGTAGAGTCGCAGCCAGCCGGCCGCGGCCATCCTCCGGGCGACTGAGAGGTAGAAGCGCCGCACGTTCTCCCGCGAGTGGAGCGCGGTGCCGTCCTCGGCCTTCCAGCTCTTCTCTTCGATGGCCAGCACCGCCGGCATCGCCCGGGTGCACTCCTCGGGAGAGGAGGCCACCGTCCACTCCGGCGTCCACTCGCGCGCGAGCTTCCTCACCTTGCGCTCCAGCTCCTGGCGGGCGTGGCTGTGTCGCGACGCCAGGTAGGTTTCGAAGCTGTCGCCGAGCCGGACGATCGGCGAGGCGGAGCGAGATTGCTGCAGCGACGAGCTCCAGGGCTGGTCCGTGACGATGCCGGTCAGCGCGTGGACCACCGCGGAGTCGGTGCGGCACTGGGGCAGCGTCAGCCGCACCCGGGGATAGGCGCCGCGAAGGTGGGAGAGAACGGCTTCCAGCACCGAGCGCGGGTCGCGCTCGAAGAGCACATCGAGGCGGCGGGTGTGGGGATTGACGGGCAGGGTGAACGAGTCGAGGCAGCTCAGCTCCCCGCCGCGGTCGCGCACCAGCGGCGCCAGCCCGATGAGCCGTTCGCCATCCTCGATGAACAGGAACGCCAGCGGCCGATCGTTCCAGAAGGCGTCCAGCCAGGGGAGGAGCCACTGCGGGCTCTGGAACAGGTCGCTCTCCGGCGCGCGCTCGACCAGCGATTGCCAGGGCCCTGTCCAGGTCTGCAACTGCTGACGGCTGGTTACCTCGCTGACGCGAATCATGCGGGCCTCCCCGACTCCGCGGGCGGACCGGGCGTCACCCGCTCGAGCCATGCCTCCTTCCAGAAGAGAAAACAGGTGCGGGTGCAGCCGGCGTAGTCGACGCCCAGGCCGCCGGCCGGCTCGCAGAAGGCGCCGTCCAGGATCACCACGTCGCGCACCCTGAGCATGTTTCGGGTGCGCTCGTCGAAGAAGAGCCCGACGCGCTTGCGCACCTTGAAGGTCTGGCCGCAGTGGCGGTCCATCACCGGGGTGTAGGCCAGCCCGGCGCAGCGGCCCGACTGATCGAGAGTCCGTTGGATCTCTGCGCGCGAGCGGACCCGAACCAGCTCCCCGGGTTGCAGCCCCAGCCGCAGGGGCCTCGCCGCAGGCGCCGCCATAGGGGCTCCCACGCTGGGGCTGGGCCCTCGCAGGTAGGCGCGGGCGGAGTCTAAGCGCCGCGACAGCGCCTTGGCCACCCGGAGCATCAGGCGGTCTGCGGGAGGAAGTGCCCGGCCCATCGAGGGAAGCTCGTCCAGTTGGCATTCAAAACGGGGCTCGCTGGCTGGCATTGCTGAAAGATGAGCGCTCGGTGTGGCGCGGGGAAGGTCCCGCTTGCCCCGCCTGCCGGTTTTCCCGTCGATGGCGAGACCGAGGTGCGGCGTGCGCGGCGGACCTCGCCGCCGCGCCTCTCTTCACCAGCGGACGTGGCGGCGCGGCGAGTGAGTGGGCGAACCGTCCAGGCAAAGCCGGCGGCGTCTGCGTGGAGCCAGCAGCCATCGCCCGCTCCCCGAGGCCGAGGCAGTGGTATGTTGGGGCGGAAACTCTTTCGAGCCGAAGGGAAGCACCTCACCAACCATGCGAATTCTCTCGGGAGTCCAGCCCTCGGGCATCCTGCACCTGGGCAACTACTTTGGCGCCATCCGGCAGTTCGTCGATCTGCAGGGCAAGGGCGAGGCGCTCTACTTCATCGCCAACTACCACGCGCTCACCACCGTCCGCGATCCGGAGAAGCTGCGCCAGTACACCCTGGGCGTCGCCCTGGACTTCCTGGCTCTCGGGCTCGATCCGGACAAGGCGGTGCTCTTCCGCCAGTCGGATGTGCCCTACCACGCCGAGCTCAACTGGATTCTGGGCAGTGTCACGCCCATGGGCCTGCTCGAGCGTGGCCACAGCTTCAAGGACAAGACTGCCCGCGGCATCTCGCCTGACCTTGGGCTGTTTGCCTATCCGGTGCTGATGGCCGCCGACATCCTGCTCTACCGCTCGGACCTGGTGCCGGTGGGCAAGGACCAGAAGCAGCACCTGGAGTTCGCCCGCGACATCGCCACCAAGTTCAACCAAATGTTCGTCAAGGGCTACGACCCACAGGATGCCGCCGGCGCACAGAAGGGCCACGCTCCGGGGATCCTCAAGCTGCCCGAGCCGATGATCCTCGATACCACCGCGGTGGTCCCGGGCGTCGACGGCCAGAAGATGTCCAAGAGCTACGGCAACACCATCGACCTCTTCGGCGACGACAAGGCGCTCAAGAAGCAGATCATGGGCATCGTCACTGACTCGACCCCGGTCGAGGCGCCCAAGGATCCCGCCACCAACACCGTCTTCCAACTGCTCAAGCTCTTCCTTTCGCCGGCCGAGCTGGCGCTGGTCGAGGAGAGCTACCGCAAGGGCGGGACCGGCTACGGCGAGTACAAGAAGCGGCTGCTGGAGGCCTTCCACGGGGTCTTCGACCCTGCCCGCAAGCGCCGGCTGGAGCTGCAGAATGACCCGGCGGCGGTGGAAGCCTTCCTGAGGAAAGGCGCCGACCGCGCCAAGGCCATCGCAGCCCCGGTCATGGACGAGGTCTGCCGGGCGGTAGGGCTCCCTACCGGCCGGTAGCAGTGGCCGCGGCAACTCGCCGCCTGTCCTTACATCAAAAGGGTAGTACCCGGCCGTGAACAGGCGGCCTAGTGAGTCCAAGGAGCCCCAGGATGTCGTCTCAGACTGTGCCGCTGCCGGGAACGCCGGCAGGGGAGTGGATCGCCCTCGCCGATCAGGAACGCTCGCTGGCAGGCCGGGAAGCCCAGTTGCACACTCGCGGCGCCGAAGTCGATGCCGCAGCGCGCAAGATCCAAGTGCGGCTGGACGCCGCCCGCGCCAACCTACAGAAGCTGATCGGAACCGCGGTCCGCTCCGAGGCCGAGGACGTCTTCGCCAACGCCATGGCCATCGCGGTGCCGCAGCACGCCGCCAGCCCGGCTGCCGCCAATGCCCTCGCCCTGCGCAGGCAGGCCCTGGCGGCCCGGACTCAGGCCATCCAGTCCGAGGAGGCGGCGGTCAAGACCCGCTCCGACTCCCTGCAGAGCATCGGGTTGCAAATCGAGGCATTGGAGGCGATGGCCTCGCAGATGTCGACCAAGCTGGCCAAGCTCGCTGCGGAGGCCGCTCAGGCGGCCAAGGCCGCCGAGGCAGCCAGGGTTGCCGCCCCCAAGCCGATGGCCGCTCCGGTCCCGCCGCCCATGCCGCGCGCGGCCGCCGCCCCGGCTCCGGCCGCCCCTGCTCCGGCCCCGATGAACGCCGGCGATGCGAATCGGCGGGCCTCCCCACGGGTCAAGCTGCACGCCGAGATCAACATGGCCAGCGACTCGAACTTCTTCGCCGGCTTCTCCGAGGACATCTCCGAGACCGGCGTCTTCGTCGCCACTTATGCCAAGCTCCTGCCGCCCGGCACGCCAATCGATCTGTCGCTGACCTTGCCGTCCCGCCCGCCGATCAAGGTCTCTGGGGTGGTGAAGTGGGTGCGCGAGCCGCGCGAGGATACGCCCGGCGTCTTCCCAGGCATGGGTGTGGCCTTCCAGGGGCTCAACTTGCAGGATGCCAACACGGTCCGCGAGTTCATCAAGGCCCGCGACCCGTTGTTCTGGACCGACTGAGCTGTTGTCCTCCCGGGCCGCGCTCGCCAGGCGCGGCCAAATGCGCCCGTCCAAGCGAGCGCCAAAGAACCGCGGCCCGGCCTGCAGTGAAGGCCGGGCCGGCGCCCTTGGGGCGAAGCCTCGGGCCATTGGAGTCGATTCGTGAATCAGAAGCCGCTCTACATCCTGACCTTGGGCTGCGCCAAGAACCGCGTCGACAGCGAGGTGATGCTGGGGACGCTCGCCAAGCGCGGCTACAGCCTGGTGCGTGCTCCGGAAGAGGCCGAGGTCATCGTCGTCAACACCTGCGCCTTCATCGACAAGGCCAAGCAGGAGTCGGTCGACGCCATCCTCGAGATGGCCTCCTACAAGGAGAAGGGGCGCTGCCAGACGCTGCTGGTCTCCGGCTGCCTGCCGCAGCGCTACGCCGATGACCTGCTCAAGGAAATGCCCGAGGTTGATCACTTCGTCGGCACCGGGGCCTACGCCCAGGTCGGCGACCTTTTGGCCGCAGCTGCCGCTCCCAAGGTGCTCATTCCTGATCCCGAGTTCGTGCACGACGCGAAGACCCCACGCATCAACTCGATGCCCAGCTACACCAGCTACCTGAAGATCGCCGAGGGCTGCGACAACGCCTGCGCCTTCTGCATCATCCCCAAGCTGCGCGGGGCGCAGCGCTCGCGGACGATCGAGGACCTGGTGGCCGAGGTGAAGCGGCTGGCCAAGCAGGGCTGCATCGAGTTCAACCTCATCGCCCAGGACCTGACCGCCTGGGGCCAGGACCTGCCGGGCCGGCCCAAGCTGGCGCAGCTGCTGCGGGCGCTGGTCAAGGTCGACGGTCCGCGCTGGTTCCGGCTGCACTACGCCTACCCGCGCGACTTCCCCGACGAGCTGATCGAGGTGATGGCCGGCGAAGAAAAGATCGCGAAGTACCTCGACCTGCCCATCCAGCACATCAGCGAGCCGCTGCTGCGGCGGATGAAGCGCGGCAAGGGGCCGACCTTCATTCGCGAGCTCTTGTCCAAGCTGCGCGCGCGGGTGCCGGGCATCGTGATGCGCACCTCGCTCATCGCCGGCCTGCCCGGAGAGACCGAGCAGGAGTTCCAGCAGTTGGAGGCGTTCGTCAAGGAGCAGCGCTTCGAGCGGCTGGGGGTCTTCGCCTACAGCCGCGAGGAGGGGACTGCCGCCGCCGAGATGGACGGGCAGCTTCCGGCCAAGGTCATCGCCAGCCGCCAGCGCCACCTGATGGCCGTCCAGCGGCGGATCAACCGCGAGCAGAACAAGGCGCTGATCGGCAAGCGGCTCCAGGTGCTGGTGGAAGGCGCCAGCGAGGAGACCGAGCATTTGCTCGTTGGCCGGCATGCCGGCCAGTCGCCGGAGATCGACGGCGTCACCTACATCAACGACGGAGTGGCGCGGCCCGGGGAGATCGTCACCGTCGAGGTTTCCCAGGCGGCGGACTACGACGTGGTCGGAGGCGTGGTCGAAGGCTGAGCCGAACCACCAGCCCCGGCTCATCCCGAGTCCGCCGAAGAGCGGCGCTGAGCCGCATCGCGGCGAGGCCGGTTTGAAGCTGAGGAATCGCCCCGCGGGGCGGCGGGCGGCGGGGCGCTGCAGGGCGCCGACGTCAGTTTCGGACGGTCGATCCACTCCCCGAGGCACAGGCCCAAGCACCATCGACGGTACACCGTGCTGCTGGTGACGCGCCGCGGCGAAGCAGCTGCCCTCGATCCGGTCCGCAAGCTAGGCGAACCGGCCTGCTGGGACTATCGAGCGTCCCTCAAACCGGGCCGAGCGCGCTGCAGGACTATCGATAGTCCCGCGCGACGCCGAAATCGTCGATCTGGGGCCGATTGACCGTCCCGCCGAAGCACCGCCAGCGCCGGGAATCAGGCTGGAGTGCGTCGAACGCTCCATTTTGGTGCGGTGCGGGACCATCGATCGTCCCCAAACGCCTCGTCGGACCCGCTGTAGACCGGCGTGAGCGTGCCGCGGTCGTTACGCGCGGGCTGCGCGCCACGGTTGATAGTCCTGCGACGAGCTCGAGGCTGCATGCGGGACTATCGATAGTCCCGCGGCGACTCGAGGCCCGTGCAGCACGGTCGATAGTCCATGGGCCGGACGGGGTACGCGCACCACGGTCGATAGTCCAGCGTCCGCCTGAGATGCCTGCTGGTCCACAGTTCGATTTTGACCGGGCTGCGCGGGCCGGGCTGACCTCTGGCCGCTGGAGGCCGCATGCCTCTCGCGAGCGGTGCGCTCCATCAAGTGCGTTGCCGGCGGCGCGGCGTTCCGTTTGAGAGCAGGCCCTGGTCCACGGCGGTACAGGCCCCGATTCGCGCCCCGGGCTGCTTCGGTGCGCCCGGTGGGCGCGATCCCCTGCGGTTTCGGAGGGTTCGACTACCGGCCGGCGCCGCCTCCTGGCCTGGCGCGACCGTTGAACTACCGCCTTCGCGTCTGCATCACCGCGGCGAGGATGGTCCTCGACGGCGGGGAGCAGACCGAACACGCCACCACCATGGAGGAAGTCATGAGCAGCGAAAGCAGGTCCAACATTAACAGTGCGATGCAGAGTACGGCCGAGACCGCCAACGGCCTGTCCGGCACCGATGCAGGGGATCTGCGCCCCCTGCTCGAGGAGTTCGACGCGGCGACGCGCGACCTCCCGGCCGATCGCATCCAGAAGTTCCGCTTCTCGGCCAGCGCGGTCTACGCCAACGGGAAGACCATCGAGAAGGCGATGGCAACTCCTGAGGCCCAGGCGATGATGGCGATGCTCCCGGTGAACCAGGAGAAGGTGCGCAAGATCGGCTCCGCGGTGTTGGTGCTCCTCCACCTGGCCTCCCTGCGCAACCCGACCACGCGCGCGCGCAGCTCGGCCGAGGACCTCGCGAAGAGCAAGGAGCTCAAGCCCCTGCTCTCGTCGACTGTGGCGAGCCTGCAGGCCTTCGGCTACGTTACCGGCGAGCAGGTCGCGCAGCTCGGGCACGGGAGCGGCGGCGCGGTCCCGACCGGAAGCTGGCTGATCAACTCCTCGGCGCTCATTGCCCGGCAGCCCGACGAGGTGAAGGCGGGCTTGCTCATCGGCCCGGCGGAGCTCGCCGAGGCCCAGCGCGTGGGCAAGGCCCTTCTCGACGGGGCCGCGCACGGCGCGCCCACCGCCGTGAGCGACAGCCCGTCCAAGGTGCCCGACCTGTGCGACCGGGTCTGGACCTGGCTGTGCGAGGCCCGACTCGAGGCGTTCAAGGTCGGCGTCTTCGTCTGGGGAGACGAGGCCAAGACCCGCGTCCCGCCGCTCGCGTCCGCCGCTCGCAAGTTCGCCAAGCCCGCTCCCTCGCCGAAGAAGCCGACGCCGGAGACGGTGACCCAGGCGGAAGGAAAGCCAGCAACCGCGCCCGTCCCCACCGGACACGACGCCCCGGCTGCCGGTCCTGCGAACGGCACCGCCGTCGGGGCCGCGGAGCGAGAGCCGGACTACGGTGCCAGCGGCGGCCTGGAGCCCGCCTCCGAGGGGCCGCACCTGGCCACTCACTCGCAAGCGGCAGCTTAGTCGAGATGTTGGGCGGCCTTGGCGCAGGGATCGTCTTTGCACGGTCCCTGCCCGGGCTGGCGAGCGGCTGGCATCTTTAGCGCCAGGGGCCAGTTCGCTCGCCGGCCCATGGAGCTCGTCGCCGTCGAATCCGGCCTGGCCTGCGAGGCCTTTTGGGTACTCGGCACTGTCGGCAACGACCCGGTTCCGCGCCGGAGGCAAAAGCGCTATCTTGCGCGGCTTCCTTCGAGAGGCCGTCCATGCGCGAGCTCAAGAAGATCCTGATTGCCAACCGCGGCGAGATCGCCTGCCGGGTCATCCGCACCTGCCGCGAGATGGGGATAGCCACGGTCGCGGTCTACTCTGAAGCCGACCGCGCCGGCCTGCACGTGAGGATGGCGGACGAGGCCTACCTCATCGGCCCGGCGGCCTCGCGCGAGAGCTACCTGGTGATCGACAAGATCCTCGAGGTGGCCAAGCGCACCAACGCCGACGCCATCCACCCCGGCTACGGCTTCCTCTCCGAGAACGCCAACTTCGCCCGGGCCTGCGCCGCCGCCGGGGTGGTGCTCGTCGGCCCGCCGGCCGAGGCCATGGAGGCCATGGGCGAGAAGACCCGCGCCCGCGCCAACATGATGCGCGCCGGCGTCCCGGTGGTCCCAGGCACGCCCGGTCCGGTCTCCGACGACAAGGAGGCCCTGGCCTTCGCCAAGCGGGCGGGCTTCCCGGTGATGATCAAGGCGGCGGCCGGCGGCGGCGGCAAGGGCATGCGCAAAGTCGAGCGCGAGGCCGACTTCGCCTCCGCCTTCCGCGGCGCCCAGTCCGAGGCCCAGAGCGCCTTCGGCGACGGCCGGGTGTACCTGGAGAAGTTCCTCGAGAAGCCGCGCCACGTCGAGGTGCAGGTCTTTGCCGACCAGCACGGCCACTGCATCCATCTCGCCGAGCGCGAGTGCTCGGTGCAGCGCCGCCATCAGAAGGTGATCGAGGAGACGCCCTCCTGCATCGTCACCCCTGAGATGCGGCTGGCGATGGGCGAAATCGCAGTCAAGGCGGCCAAGGCCGTCGGCTACGTCGGCGCCGGCACCGTCGAGTTCCTGGTCGATGCCCACCGCAACTTCTACTTCCTGGAGATGAACACCCGCCTCCAGGTCGAGCACCCGGTCACCGAGTGGGTCACCGGGGTGGACCTGGTCCGCTGGCAGATCGACGTCGCCCGCGGCCTGCCGCTGCCGGTCAAGGAGCCGATCCTCCAGCGCGGCCACGCCATCGAGGCCCGCGTCTACGCCGAGGATCCGGCAAACAACTTCATGCCTTGCCCGGGCAAGATTGAGCAACTGGTGGTCCCTGGCGGCTCGGGGGTGCGCGACGATGGCGGCGTCTACTCCGGGTTCGACGTTCCCATCTACTACGACCCGATGATCAGCAAGCTGTCGGTCTGGGCGCCCACCCGCGAGCAGGCCATCGCTCGGCTGCGGCGGGCGCTGTCGGAGTACGTGGTCAAGGGAATCACCACCAACGTCACCTGGCTTGGACGGGCGCTAGCTCACCCCGAGTTCGTCAGCGGCGAGTACGACACCGGCTTCGTGCCCCGCAACGCCGCGGCGCTGGCCGGCGAGCCGGACCGGGAGCTGGGCGAGGTGGCGATGCTGGCAGGGGCGGTGCGCGCCTTCAGCCGCGAGCAGCGCCGCACCGCCGCCACCTCCAACGTCGCCGCCAAGAGCGAGTCGCCCTGGAAGCAGTTCGGGCGGATGAAGAGCCTGCGGCGCCTCTGACCTTTGCCTCCTGGACCCGAGAAAGCCATGCGCAAGCCTGCCAGCGTCTTCTTCGCCAGCCTGGACAAGTGCGAGCCCCAGACCGTCGAGCTCGAGCCCTTGGGAGAGGGCCGCTTCCGCGCCAAGTTGGGGGACCGGCTGATCAGCGTGGAGGTCCTGGAGCTGCCCGGAGGCGCGATGAGCCTGCTGGTGGATGGCAAGAGCTACGACCTGCGCCTGGAGGAGAAGAACGACAAGGTGCGGGTCAGCGTGCGCGACCAGCAGTTCCTGGTCGACGTGGTCGACGAGCGGCGCCGGCGGCTGCGTGAGGCGGCTGGCCACAAGCTCCACGTCGAAGGCGCCCAGGTGATCGAGGCGCCGATGCCGGGCAAGGTGGTCCGGCTGTTGGTGAAGGTCGGGGACGAGGTGGCCGAGGGCCAGGGACTGGTGGTGGTTGAGGCCATGAAGATGGAGAACGAGCTGAAGAGCCCCAAGGCCGGCAAGGTCAAGGAGATCACCGCCAAGGAAGGCTTGGCCGTCGAAGGCGGCGCCAAGCTCCTGGTGGTCGAATAGCCTTCGGTCGGGTTTCGGATCGCCGCGGAGGAGTGCCATGGCGATGTCCAAGCGCATGATGTCCAAGGCGGTGGGTGCCGTCGCGCTGGCGGCGGGAGTCGCCGTCCTGGTGATCGACATTCGTCGCTCGGTGCTGACCGGGACCTACGAGGTCTGGCTGTGGGGCCCCATCGGGCTGCTGGCGGCCATCTTCGGCGCTTACGAGCTCTTCTTCGCCAAGGACCACGGCGAGGAAGGCCCGCCGGAGAGCTGAGCGCGCTCCATCCGTCTCTTCCTCAAGAGCTCGACTCCGTGCTACCTGTTCGCCCGCGCTGAGGGGGCGAGAGCCAGGAATTGCCCTTGGGTGTAGACGACCGAAGACATCCGCGCCTGCAGGTGGATCTGCCGTGTCTGCGCGAGACCACCGACGGCTTCGCCAGCGAGCGCGCCCTCAACATCTCCTCGAGCGGAATCGCCCTCGCCACCCGCGAGATCCTGCCGGCTGGCTCGATCCTCTCGCTCAGGCTCCAGGGAGCCCGGGCCGAGATCCCCTTCCAGGCCGAAGTGGCATTCCTCCGCTCGTCGAGCATCACCGGGCCGTTTCTCGCTGGCCTGCGCTTCCACCGATGCGATTCGAAGACCAAGGACGCGCTCGACGCGCTGATCCTCCATCAGCTCGAAGCGGCCGACGGGCGCCGGGCCGCTCGCCGCATCGCGGTGCGTCTCAAGGCCCGCTGGGAGGGGGAGCGCGCGCCCCTGTCGCTCTCGGCGGAGGACCTCAGTCTGAGCGGCGCCCTGGTGGTCGGGCCGCAGGCCCCCGAGGCGGGCTCGCGCGGGGAGTTGGTGCTGATCGACGTCGCCCGCCAGCGCGAGCTGCGGATGCCGGGCCAGATCGTCTGGTCGCGGCGGAACGACACGCAGGACTGCGCCGGAATCTCGTTTTCCGCGCGGCCAGAAGTGCGCGAGCGGGCCAAGCAGGTCCTCAGCTGGCTGCTCTTGCTGCCACGGGAGGTGGCCGGTCCTTCCAGGACGCGCGACGAGGCCCGGCTGCGGGTCGGCGGATTCGCGCTGGGCAAGCTCATCGCCCGCGGAGGGATGTGCGACATCTACGACGGCCGGGGAATCGAGCCGCCATTTGCTGGAATCCCGGTGGCGCTCAAGCGGCTACGGCCCGACGGCCTGCTGGTTCCCGGCGCCGTCGATCGCTTTGCTACCGAGGCCGACCTGGGGCGGATGCTCGAGCACGAGAACCTGGCCCGGGTCCACGCCAGCTTCGATTTCGATGACGAGCACTGGATGGCGATGGACCTGGTGGAGGGCAAGTCGCTGGAGGCGATTCTGGCCGAGCACGCGTCCATCGGCTGCCCGCCCTCGGTCGAGGCGGTGATGGCGCTGGGGCTCGAGCTGCTGGGCGCGCTGCGCTATTGCCATGAGTTCGAGCCTTCGCCGGGGCGCGGGCTCGAGATCATCCACGGCGACGTGACCCCGTCGAACCTGATCGTCGACAAGCAGGGGGCCCTCAAGCTGATCGACTTCGGCATCGCCACCACGCGTCTCGCGCCGCCGGACGAATCGCTGCCCACTGGCGTGGCGACCAAGCTGTCGTACTTGGCTCCGGAGCTCTACCTCGACAGCGCGAGGCCGACCCCGCGGGTGGACCTCTACCAGACGGCGGTGGTGCTCTACGAGATGCTGGCCGGAGCGAAGCCGTTCAGGGGCGAGACGCCCGAGGAGCTGTGCCGGGCCGTCGCCAAGGGGCCGGCGTCGCTGCGGCGGCTGAACGCAGAGGTCCCGGGAACGGTGGAGCAGGTGCTGCTGGCGGCGCTGTCCGCGAACCCCAGGCGCCGGCCGGCCTCGGCGATGGAGCTTGCAGTGGCGTTGATGCGCGCCTACCCATGCCCGCCGAAGGAAGAGCGGGCGACGCTCCTTCGCGAGCTCGCCAACCCGCGGCGCTAGCGAACGGCCGCTCGCAGATTCGAACGCGAGGCAGGCGCAGCAGCGGACTGGAAAGCAGGCTCGGGTATCTGACAACATCGCCCGGACGTTGATGCGACGGAGAGTTTCGATGACGCCACTGCAGCTCAAGCGAGCGAAGGAGACGCTGGTCGCTCTGCGCGACGAGCTGACCGGAAAGGCCCCTTCGAAGATCGCGCCGAACCGCAGGGACGAGACTGAGGTCGGGGGCGACGAGGACGAGCAGCCGCTCAACGAGATGATGCAGTCGATCGCCTCCAACCGGAATCGGAACGCCGCCGGAGTGGTGCAGAAGATCGACAAGGCACTGGCCAAGCTGCGCGACGATCCCGACGAGTACGGGCTGTGCGAGGACTGCGGGGACGAGCTGGGCGCCGGTCGCCTCAAGGCGATGCCCCATGCCGAGCTGTGCGTTGACTGCCAGGCCAAGCACGACGGGCCCAAGGGACCGGTGACGCGCCGGAGCACCCGCGATTTCCGCTGAACGAAGTCGGAGCTGCCTTCATCCGGGAGCACGCGATGACCAGGAATGAAGTGAAGTGGCTGGAGCCGTTCTCCGCGCCGGTCCGCGAGGCGGTGGGGGCGCAGCTGGCAGAGCCGGGGAAGAAGCTGGCCTGCTTCGACGCCGACGGGACACTGTGGAACGAGGACATCGGCGAGGCGTTCTTCCGCTGGCTGGCCGCGGGCGGGCTGCTCCCGGCGGTCGACTCCAATCGCGACTGGCGTTCGGTCTACGAGGAGTACGAGGAGCGGGTGCGCAAGAGCCGCAGCGAGGGCTACTCCTGGGCGGTGCAATGCATGGCCGGGCTCGAGGAGCAGCAGGTACGGCGCTGGGCGTCGCAGATGGCGGCAGCCTGGCCCAACTACCGCCCGGCGATGGCCGGGCTCATCGGCGGGCTGGCCGAGTCGGGTTGGGACGTATGGCTGGTCTCGGCGAGCAACTCCTGGATCGTCCAGGCCGGAGCGCCGATGGTCGGCGCGGCGCCGGCGAACGTGCTCGGAATTCGGGTCGAGATCAGCCAGGGCAGGCTGACGAATGAGATCGTCCGCCCGGTGACCTGCAACCGCGGCAAGGTCGAGGCGATCGAGAAGACGCTCGGTCGGCTGCCCGATCTGGCGGTGGGGGACAGCCTGGGCGATCTGGAGATGCTGGAGAGCGCCAAGCTGCCGCTGGTGGTTGGGCGCGCGGACAAAGCGAACTCCGACCTGTGCACGCTCGGCGCGCAGCGCGGCTGGGCGACGCACCTCTTCTGATTCAGCTCTTGGCGCCCTTCGGCCTGGCGTTCCAGAGCGACACCATCAGCAACGCCGGCACCAGTGCCAGGCCGGCGAGCACGTAGAACGCCAGAGACCACTGCCCGTGGGCGAGGTCGAGGACGTAGCCCACTCCCGCGCCCGAAAAGACTGCGCCCAGCGCCCCGGTGCTCATGGTGAGGCCGGTGGCGGCAGCGGCGGCGCGCGGATGGCTGAAGTCGACCGTCGCCGCTCCGCTCATCAACATGTCCGGGCCGTAGATCAGGAAGCCGGAGAGGCCGAGCAGCGCCATCGCTGCGTACGGTTGCCCAGCGGGAACCATCGCGAAGATCACGCACACTGCCGCCAGGGCGAGGAGCATCACCGCGCTCAGCGGTGCGCGGCGACCTTTGAAGAGCGCGTCGGAGGCCCAGCCGGCGAAGATCGCGCCCAGCGCCCCGATGAGCGGCAGGGCCACCGCCTTGAAGGCGCTGTTGGAGAGCGACTGGCCCTGGAAGTCGGCCAGGTACTGCACCGACCAGTTCATGAAGGCGTAGCGCACGGCGTTGGCGCAGAAGAACGCCGTCGCCAGGATCCACAGCACCTTGCTCGACAGCGTCATCTTGAGGACCTGGAGCGCCGTCAGCTCCTCGACCGGGTCGGCGGACTTGGCGCTCGCCGGAGCGGGCTGCTCGTCCTCGCGGACCGGAGCCAGTCCCACCTCCTCGGGGCGATTGCGGAGGAAGACTCCGAAGATGGCGGCGATGGGAAGCAGGTAGGCGCCCGGAACCCAGAAGACCGCGCGCCAGCCGTAGACCTGCGAGAGATAGCCCGCCAGCAGCCAGGCGAAGACGTTGCCGAGCATGTAGCAGGTCGACAACAGCCCGATCACCATCCCGCGCCGGCGCACCGGGGTCCACGAGGCCATGGTGCCGACCACCAGCGACCAGCCGGCCGACTGCGACCAGCCGTTGAGGCCCCACAGGAAGAGCATCGCCGGATAGGAGGAGACCTGGGAGAAGAGCACGTTGGCCAGGCCGGCACAGAGCATCGCGATGGTCATCATCCGCCGCGCGCCGTAACGGACGGCGAGCTGCCCGTTGACGAACTGTCCGAAGGCGTAGACCCCGGAGTAGACCGAGGGGACGACCCCGACCATCGCTTTGGTCCAGCCTGGGAACTCCTGGAGGATGGCCGGCTGGGCCACCGAGAAGTTCAGGCGGCACAGGTAGTAGGACGCGTAGGCGACCCACAGCAGCGAGAAGATGCGGACCTGCCATCCGAGCAGGTTGGGGGTCGCTTCGGAGCGGGCGCCGACGGCTGTCGTTTCCATTGCACGGCAGACTACCGGACAGTCGGAGAGGCCGACAACCGCGCCCTGGCTAGGTCTTCTCGGCGCCGCTGGCGAGGTGGAGGGTCTGCGCCGGCAGGGCGATGCGGATGCCTGCCTGCTCGACCACTTCCAGCAGCTTGAGCAGCACCTCCTGGCGGATGAGGGTGAACTCGTCCCAGTTGGTGGTGGCGAACTGCGCAAAGACCTCGATGCGCATGGTCGACGCCTGCAGCTCGCTCAGCCGCACCGTGGGCGCCGAGGCGCTGTGGAGCTTGGGGTGCTCGAGCAGCAGCTGCTGGGCCTTGTCGATCACCTGGCGGATCTGGGAGCTCGTCGTGCCGTAGGCCAGGTTGAGGTTGCAGGTGAAGAGGATGCGGTCGCGTGGGCCGAAGCTCTCGGTGCGCATGTCGGCGAGCTTGCCGTTGGGGAAGCTGACGACGGTGCGATCGAGAGTGCGCACCCGCGTCGAGCGCAGGCCGATGTATTCCACGGTGCCGGAGACGTTCTCGATCTTGACGAAGTCGCCGATGCGGAACGGCTGGTCGACGCTGATCGCCACCGAGCCGAAGAGGTTCTCCACCGTCTTCTGCGCCGCCAGGGCGAGGGCCAAGCCGCCGATCCCGAGGCCGGCCAGCAGGCTGGCGACCGGATAGCCGAGCTCGCTCAAAACGGCGATGGCGGCCATCGCGACGGCGCCCAGCTTCAGGATTCGCGTGCCCAGCGGGAGCAGCGCCAGCGAGGACGGGCGCGTCTGGGCCCAGCTCGAGTCGCGGATGATCGAGGCTCCGAGATCCATCGAGCGCAGCAGCGCCCAGAACAGGGTGAGCAGCAGCCCGGCGCGCAGCAGTTGATGGAGGAATGCCTCTGCTGGCCGGTTGAGCGTCAGCGAGGGATCGAGGGCGCGGATGGCGAGCAGCGCAAAGAGCAGGGCCAGCGGTGCGGTCATCTGAACCAGCAGCTCGTCGTCCCAAGTGGCCTTGGTGCGCGCCACCACGGGTTTGAGCAGCCGGCGCGCCAACAGCGCCAGCGGAATGCCGATCGCGAAGCCCAGCAGGAACAGGAGCGGCAGGGCCAGCCACTGCCACCAGAGCAGGTCGCGCGGCCCTGCTTTCATCAGCGACTCGGGGAGGTGCTCGCGCAGCCAGCGATCGTCGAGCCGGTCGTACCAGTCGTCGATTCGCCCGACGGTGGCTGCGCTGAACAGCCAGTGGGTTCCTTCCCCTGCTTCGCGGCGCACCAGGCGGATGGGCTCGCTCGACTTGCCCATCGGGATCCGGCCGATCTCCTCGACGTTGGCGGGCAAGCCGTCGTCGAGGCTCCCCTCAGAAGAAGGGGAGAGCTCTGAGGGCTCGAGCCACGACCAGCGATCGAGGACTGCCTTGAGCCGCTGCGCCAGCTCGGGACCGCGCTGGGAGGACTCTCCACGAAGATCGAGATATCGCCCGGCCTTGGCCCAGTCGGACCCGCGGGCCGCGGCCACGAACTGGGTCATCGCGGCACGCGGGGAGTCGGGAGCGACGGCCTCGGCGGCCGGTGCCGGGCTGGGTGGGGCAGCTCGAGCAAGGGCTGGGGTGAATGCGATTGCCACCACAAGCAGGCTGAAGGGAAGGCGGTTCATGGTTCGGCGCTTTATGCCAAGGAGGCGGGCCACGCTCAACTGCGATGCATCGTCCGCCATTTCCCCGCTTGCCCGCTGATCGGGCGATCGAGGGAATGGGCGATGGTCCCCGGCCAGGAGCGGCACCAGATCGCGAGACCTTTCGGCGATCTCGAGTCGCGTTTGACAAGCCTCGGGCCGGTTTTACGTTCCCCCCGTCACCGAATCGCGCCCGAAGGCGCGGAGTACAAGGAGGCATCCGATGCTGGCGTTCCGCACTCACTTCAACGAGTTGTTTGCTCCCATCGAGAGCGAGCTCGAAGGCGCTCTGGAGAATCAGGCGAATGGCTGGACCTGGAACCGCTTCTTCCCTGCCGCCGACGTCCGCTCGGTGGCCGAGGGCTACCAGATCGACCTCGACGTGCCGGGCATGACTGAGAAGGAGATCTCGGTGACGCTGGAGAGCGCGCTGCTGACCCTGGAAGGCGAGCGCAAGGCTCCCGAGGCCGATGGCCAGAGCCGCATGGAGCGCCCCTTCGGCAAGTTCAGCCGCACCTTCCGCCTGCCCCAGGACGCCGACATCGGCCGCATCGAGGCGGTGTGCAAGAACGGCGTGCTGACCGTCAAGATCCCCAAGGCCGAGGCCGCCAAGGCCAAGACCATCGAGGTACACGCCGCCTAGCTCGCCACCGGCCCGGGAACGAAGAGGCCCCTCCACGGCGCGGAGCCGGGAGGGGCCTTCTCGCTGAATCGCAGGGCGGAGAGGCCGGCTACTTGACGACGGCGTATCCCGAGGCCTGCACGGCCTTCTCCAGCGCCGCCATGGTCACCTTCGAATCGTCGTAAGTCACCGTGGCTGTGCCCTTGGCGGTGTCGACTGCAACCGTCTTCACGCCATCCACCTTCTGCAGCGCCGCTTTGGTCGATCCCGAGCAGCCGTCGCAGTGCCAGCCCGAGACCTTCATGGTCAGGGTGGAGTCCTTGGCAAAGGCGATGGCGGGGACGAGGGTCATGGCGAAGAGAGCGATCAGGTTCAGCATGTGAATCCTCCGGAGGTGGGCATGGCGGCCGTTGGCTACCTTTAGAGCCAACAGCCGGGCCAGTGGTTCAGCGGGCTCTACGCAAGCTGGTACAGGGGGCGGTACTTCGCCTGAAGGTAGGCCAGGAACGGCTTCTCGCTGAGCGCCTGGCCGGTCACCTTCTGCATCAGCTCCTCGGCCGGATAGAGGAATCCCTGGCGGTGGATTTTGGTGCGCAGCCAGTCGAGGGCCGGCCTGAGGTTGCCGGCTGCCACCTCGCTCCACAGTTTGGGAACGTCGGCCTGCATCTTCTCCAGAAGCATCGCCGAGTAGAGGTTGCCCAGCGTGTAGGTGGGGAAGTAGCCGAACTCCCCCCAAGCCCAGTGGATGTCCTGCATGGCCCCCTCGGTGTCGTGGGAGGGAGTCACCCCCAGGTAGTCCTTCATCCGCGCGTTCCAGGCCTGCGGCAGCTCCGCGGCTGCGAGGTCGCCTTTGAGCAGGGCCAGCTCCAGCTCGAAGCGCACCAGGATATGCAGGTTGTAGGTCACCTCGTCGGCCTCGACGCGGATCAGGCTGGGCTCGACCCGGTTGACCGCGGCGTAGATCTCCTCCGGCTTCACTCCCTTGAGCTCGGCGGGGAAGTGCCGCTGCATCAGCGGCAGGTAGTGGCGCCAGAACGGCAGGCTGCGGCCGATCAGGTTCTCCCAGAATCGGCTCTGCGACTCGTGGACTCCGAACGAGGGCGACTGGGCCAGGTAGGTCCGGACGTGGGCCGAGTCGAAGCCCTGCTCGAAGAGCCCGTGGCCGGCCTCGTGGATGGTGCTCATCAGGCCCGACAGCGGGTTGTCGGGAAACAGCCGGGTGGTGAGCCTGACATCGCCCGGATCGCCGGCGCCGCCGGTGAAGGGATGGGTGGACTTGTCCTGGCGGCCGGCCTCGAGGTCGAAGCCCATGTCGCGCAGCACCTGGAGCGACAGCTCCCACTGCTTGGCGACGTCGAAGTCGCGCCCGGAGAGAGGGTTGGCGGGGCGCTTCTTGGATTCGACGATGGCTCGCACCAGTGGGACCAGTCCCTGTCGTAGCGAGGCGAGCAGCGGCTGCAGCCGGGCGACGCGCATCCCCGGCTCGAAGCCTTCCAGCAGCGCGTCATAGCGCTCGCCCTGATGCCCTAGTGCATCGGCCTGCTCGCGCTTGAGGCGCACCAGCACCTCGAGGTGGGGCCTGAACTTGGAGAAGTCGCGGCGCTCGCGGGCCTCGCGCCAGGCTTCGACCGACAGCGACTGCCGCTCGGCCAGTTCCTTGACCAGCCGCGCCGGAACTTTCACCGCTCGGTCGCGCTCGAAGCGAACGTTGCGCACCATCGCCCGCTGCTCGGGGGGCAGGTCGCGGCGGGACTCCAGCGCGGCCATGGCGTCGGCCAGAGCTGGGGAGGTCAGGCGCTCATGCAGGATTCCCTGCATCGTCGCCAGGTGGTGGGCCCGAGCCTCGCCGCCCTTGCGCGGCATGAAGGTTTCCTGGTCCCAGCTGAGCAGCCCGATGACGCCGCTCAGGTCCCTGAGCTCCTGCATTCGGCTGGTGAAGTCGTTCATTGGATCGTTCATGACGGCCTCTCGGAAGGGGAGCGTATGGTAGCCAGCGCTCGGTGGAGGCCGCCAGGCAATAGTCAGGTTCCCCGGCATCGGCATCGATGGAGCCCAGGCGCAAGTCGGGATCGACGCCTAACGGCCTGGGATCGCCTCACGATATCCCAAGCTGCAACCTGGCTTGCCCGAGAGCGCCGCCCGTCTCCGGGGGCGGGAGCTTCGTCGCATCAGCATCAGGCTCTGGCCGCGACGTCACAGGAACCGGCGAATTGAGGCGCCGGCCCGAGGACCGGCGCCCCACCTTGCTGCTGCGTCGTCAGGCTACTTCGCGGCCTGCGCCTTCTGCTTGGCCTCGTCGTAGCGGGCGATGAGCGAATCAATCGCCAGGTCGACCGCCTCCTGAAGGGCTTGCTTCTCCTTCTCGAAGACCTCCGCGCCCATCACGTTCTCTACGCCGGTCGGGGCAGCCTCCCCTTGGGCGCTGATGTCCTTCCACGCGGGCTCGGGGTTGGCGGCATCGTAGAGAGAAAGACGGAGGGTGGTCCGGGGGTACTTGACCATCTTGCCGAGCCCGCCGATGGACATGCCGCTGGTCTTCCCGATCACGGTGCTGCTCGTGACCACCACCAGCGCGTCGACGCCCAATGCCTTGCTCAGGGCCTCGCGCTCTGCGGGGCTGAGCTTCTCCGCCGCGTACTGGCTGAGGATCCCCGGCACGTTCCGCGAGCCTCCCATGCCCTTGCCGGCCTGCGCCACGCGGTTGGCGTAGTCGGGATTGGCGCCGAGCTGCTCGCGCGGCATCACCTTCCAACCGAACTTGGCTTCGAGCTTCTTGGCCAGCGAGTCATAGGCAGCCTGGGCTTCTTCCGCATGGCGCTGCTCGAGCTCGCCGGAGGCGTACTGCTTGGTCTGCTTGATCGCGGAGATTGCGCCGCCGACGCCGGTGGAAGGCTCGTTCTGGACGTGCAGGTCGACCTCACCGCTGTAACCAACCAGCGCGACCGACTTGAGCGCGTCCATCCGCTGGGGAACGACGCTGACGGTGGTACAGGCGCCAAGCAGCATGGAAAGGCCCGCGAGGGCCGGGATGAGGACGTGACGGTTGATGCTCATGGGAGGCGTTCCTCTGGCTAGGGGATTGGGGACAGCGACAGCATCCCGTTGGTCGTCGGAAGCCGTTTCATGGGGAAGTCGAGGAGAGATGAATGAATCAGCAGGCCTGAAGTGAGGCGAGACCTGCAGGTGCGCCCTGGCCTCGCAGCGACGCTCCAACACTAGGCTCGAATCTCACTCGGGCCATGCGCGGGGATGCGCCGGAAGGCTCTCGACGGACGCAGGTCGATTTGAGTCGAAAGGTCTTAGCCCGGTTCGCCCGAGAGCGCCGACCCGGCGTCAGGCGCGGGGGCGGTGCGGCGCTGCACCAGCCAGACTCCGGCCATCACCAGCCCGGCACCGGCGATCTGCAGCGCGGTCAGGCTCTCGCCCAGGAAGATCCAAGCGCCGAGGACGCCGACCACCGGCTCGATCATCGCCAGCAGGATCGTGCTCGTCGGAGGAAGCCGCGACAGGCCGTAGAGGTAGAGCGCGTAGGGAAGCACCGTCGCGCCGACGGCGACGAACAACCATTGTCCGGCGTGGTCAGGCCAGAGTGCGTGGACGGTCTCCAGCGGGCTTCGGATGAAGAGGCTGGCGGCAAGCGAGACCAGCATCCCATAGAGCAGCGAAGCGGGAGAGGCGAGCCCAGTGAGCGCCCGCTTCCCGTAGATGGCCCCAAAGGCGCTTCCCACCGAGGAGATCCCGCCGGCGAGCAACGCCAGGCCGGTCAGATGGACCTGTTCTCCACCGCCGAAGACCAGGGCCGCGGCGCCCCCGAGGCTCAACCCGATGGCCAGCAGCAGGGCGCTCCCCAGGTGCTCACGCGCCACCGAGCGGGCCCAGAGCGCGGTCAGCACCGGCGAGGTGTATTGGAGGAACACGGCGGTGGCCACGCCCGCCAAGCTCACTGCCCAGAAGTAGCTGGCCTGCACCGAAAACAGTCCGAAGAGCGCCCAAACCAAAAGGCCGGGGAGCCGGAGGCGATCAATCCGCAGCAGGCGCCAGTCGTAGATGGCCAGCGCCAGCCCCAGCAGCGCTGAGCCCAACAGCAGCCGCCCTTGCACCAGCGTGAAGGGATCGACCCTCTGGTTGAAGGCGCCCCGCACCACAACTGCGCTTACTCCCCAGAGCACGCCGGCGGCGCTCACCGCCGCGGCCGCCGAGCGGCCCTCTCGGTTCTGGGCCGCAGGTTTCATCGCAGGCCAGCTCGCGCAGCCGCTCCGGGCCCTGCTCTCATCCTCATGGCGAATCCTCGTCCAGGGCCACGGTCGGGGTCGCCCGCGTCGAACCGTCGAACTCGATGGGCTTGGCGCGCGCCACCAGCAGCCGTCCGCGCACCACCAGCTGCACGGTGTTGGCCTTGGCGTGGTCGGCCGCGGCTCGAGGAAGGTCCAAGTGCGCCAGCGCGATCGGCAGCCGCTGTCGAGCGTGGCCGCTCGCCGGCACCGACCAGCTCACCGCCAGCTGTCCGCTGGCGAAGGGGACGTCGTTGGCCAGCACTTCGAAGTCGGCGCCGATCACCTCGAGCGCAGGGCCCGGGTTCTCCAGCTCGAGTGACAGCTCGAGCTCGGTCCGATGGCGATCGAAGACCCGGGCGCGGATCTCCTCCACCTGCGCACTGGGCTCGGCCTGCCGCGAGATCACCAGCGCCGGGGTGGCGCAGGCGCTGGCGGTGAGGAGAGCGAGAACCGCGACGAGGATTCGCATCGGACGACGCCGTCAGCTCGCTTCCCCCGCCAGCGACTCGGGGGTCAGGGGGAGGTTGGCGCGGCGAGCCAGCACCTCGAGCGCGCGGATGAACTCGGCGGAGTCCTGGAAGCGCAGCGCCGGGTCGGCGAACAGCGCCTTGCGGACGATCTGCACCAGCAGCTCCGGCAGGTCGGTGCGCAGTGTGGACAGCAGCGGCACGGCGCAGGCCCGGGCGGTCTGCATCGCCTCGTACTCGCTGGGGGCGTCGTTGTGGCGCCGGTTGGCGAGCAGTTCCCAGAGCATCAGCCCGCAGGCGAAGAGGTCGGCGCGCTTGTCGAGCGGATGGCCGAGCACCTGCTCCGGCGGCATGTAGGGCAGCGTCCCGCGCACCGCACCGCTCTCGCCGCGGGCCGAGGTCCCCTCCGGCAGCGCCACGCCGAAGTCGATCACCTTGATCTCGGCCTTCTTCGACACCAGCACGTTGCCGGGGTTGATGTCGGCGTGGACCACCGTGGCCGCACCGTCGGAGAAGCGCGTCCGGTGGAGCGACTCCAGGCCTTTGAGGGTCTGGTGCAGCAGGTAGACCGAGGCCGCCACGCTCACCGGGATGGCGCGGGTGCGGGCGCGCTCGGCGATCGCCGCCAGGCTCCGCCCGGTCACCAACTCCTGGACCATGAAGTAGTCGCTGCCCTTCTTGAAGACCTTGAAGGTGCGCACGAGGTTCTGGTGCTTGAGGCGCACCGCCAGCCGGCCCTCCTGGACGAAGAGCTCGACGAAGCCCTGCTCGGCCCGATGCTCGGGAAGCAGGCGCTTGAGCACGACCTCCTCGGGCTCGTCGGGCCCAGGGGTGCCGCCGGCGGCCAGCCGCGCCCGCCACACCTCCGCCATCCCTCCGGTGGCCAGCTTCTCGAGGACCGAATAGCCGCCCAGCTCGCTCTCGTTCGCCATGCTCAGCTCCGCAACGCTGAAGGGTCTGCCTCTAGTGTGCCAGCAGCACCAGCGCGGTGATGTTGTCGCCGCCCAGGGCCTCGTCCGCCAGCTGGCAAAGCCGCTTGGCGATCTTGTCGACGTCGGTGCCGTCGGACAGCTCGCGGGCCATCACCGCCTCGTGGCCCTCGCCCAGGCAGTCGGGGACGCCGTCCGAGCAGATGAGGAGGCGGTCGCCGGCGCGCAGGTAGAGGGCCAGGATGTCGGGCTTGATCCGCCGCGAGGTGATCTCGCCGTCGGGGTCGAAGAAGAAGCTGCCCACGCTCTGGGTGAGGGCCCCCAGCGCCGCGCCCTCGACGGTCTTGGGGTCGCGCGCCGCGCGCAGCAGGTCGGTGCGCAGGTCCTGGTCGCAGGTCATCTGCTCCATCGCCCCGCCGCGCCACAGGTAGAGCCGGCTGTCTCCGAGGTTGGCCACGGTGAGCTTGTCGCCGTCGAGGATGCCCAGCACCGCGGTCGAGCCCGGCGGATGGGTGCCGGGGCTGAGCGAGCCGACGAAGATCGGCTGTTTGAGGAAGGCGTAGATGCGGGCGTTGGCGTCCTCGAGGATGGCCTCCAGCGCCGCCTTGGCCCACTCCTCGGGCAGCGGTCCCTTGTGCGTGCGCAGGATCTCGCCGACCGGGCCCTCCCAGGCGCTCTTCACCGCCTCGCGGACCATCGACGAGGCCAGATCACCGGAGCCGACGTCGGCGGTGGAGACGCCGTCGGCCACCAGCACCATTCCCCGGCGCGAGGCCGAGTCGGTGCCGAAGAAAAAGGCGTCCTGGTTGACCGGCATCTGCTGGCTCTTGAGCCGGCCGATCTCGGAGCAGGCGGCGATGGAGAGCTTGCGCGGCCCGCTGCCCTTGGGGACGGTGCGCCCGCGCAGGTCCTCGGCGAATGCCTGGCAGCTCGGGTAGCGATCGGCGGGGTTGGGCGACAGCGCACGCTGCAGCACCGCCCAGACGCCGTGGGGAAGCTGGGGGCGGTGGATGCGCGGCAGCCAGAATTCGCCGCGGCGGAAGGGTGTGCGCCCGGTGATGAGCGACCAGCCGAGCGCCGCCAGCGCCCACTGGTCGGCGCGCTCACTCGCCTCGGCGGAGCCGCCGAACTCGGGGGCGCTGTAGAGGTTGGCCGGCAGCGCCACTTCTTCGCTCGGCAGCCGCAGCTCGTCTGGGCACTCCAAGGTGATCGAGCCGTCGGGGGCGATGGCGAAGAAGCCTGGATTGACCCGGCGGAAGCACAGTCCGGCCTGGTGCACCGCCTGGAACAGGCGGGCCAGCGACTCCACCAGCGTCATGTCCCAGAGCGGCAGCCCCTCGCCGCGGCCGATGCTCCAGTCGAGCAGCGGGCCGGGGGCGCGGCGCAGCGCCAGCAGGACTCGCTGGTCGTCCTCGGTCCTGCCCAGCGGCTGGGCGGCGCCGGGGATTTGGAAGGCCTTCTCCAGAGACGCGGGCAGCGGCGCCCTTGGCAACTCGAGGATGCGGTGGATGCCGCCGTCGGCGGCGCGGCCTTCTCGGGAGAAGCCGGCGCTCGACGCCAGCTCACAGATGGCGCTCAGGGTGAAGGTGAGGCCGGCGATCTGCACCTCGTTGCCTTGAGGGAGCGGGTTGAGCTTGGCAGGCTGGGTCATGGGGGCAATGGGCGAAGGTGGAGGGGAGAGAGGGCGCTAGACATCGAGCTCGCGCAGGAACTCGGCGGCTTCCTCGGGCGGAGTGGGGTTGATGAAGAAGCCGGTGCCCCACTCGAAGCCGGCGACCTTGGTCAAGGTGGGCATGATCTCCACGTGCCAGTGGTAGTGGGCCAGGCCGCGCTCGTTGAGCGGGGCGGTGTGGATCATGAAGTTGTAGGGAGGCCGCTCCAGGGCGGCGTCGAGCTTGCGCAGGGTGGTGCGCAGGGCGTTGGCCAAGCCGCGAAACTGGGACTTCTGGCTGTCGTCGAAGCTGGAGAGGTGGGCCTTGGGCAGGATCCAGGTCTCGAAGGGCGAGCGCGGGGCCCAAGGGGCGACCACCAGCATCTCCTCGTTCTCGGCGATGACCCGGACCTGTTCGCGCCGCTCCTGGCGGACGATGTCGCAGAAGATGCAGCGCTCCTTGGCCTCGTAATGCTTCTTGGCGCCCTCCAGTTCCTCCAGCACCCGGCGCGGGACGATGGGCAGGGCGATGAGCTGGCTGTGGCTGTGCTCGAGGGAGGCGCCGGCGGCCTCGCCGTGGTTCTTGAAGATCAGCAGGTAGCGGAAGCGCGAGTCCTTGCGCAGGTCGACCATGCGGTCGCGGAAGGCCCACAGCACATCCTCGACCTCCTTCTCGGAGAGGTCGGAGAGCGACTTCGAGTGCTCGGGGGTCTCGATCAGCACCTCGTGGGCGCCGATCCCGCTCATCTTGTCGTAGATGCTGTCGCCCTCGCGGTGCAGGCCGCCCTCGACCATCAGCGCCGGGAAGCGGTTGGGGACCACCCGCAGGCTCCAGCCGGAGGTGTTGGGCGGGCCGGCGACCGGGCGGAAGGCGAGCACCTCGGGAGGGGTCGACTCCTCGTTGCCGGGGCAGAAGGGGCAGAAGCCGCCCTTCTGCTCGGTCTTGGGGAACGCGAAGTCGCTGGGCCGCTTGGCGCGCTCGGTGGCGATGATGACCCAGCGTCCGATGATGGGGTCTTTCCGGAGCTCGGGCATGCGTTTGTCGGCGAGGCGGCGGAGGAGTCGTTCGTGAGACGTGGCGGCACCCGGCTTCCAGGCCGGCCCGTGGCCGGCGCACCCGACAGCATAGTGAAAAGTCGCCCGGGAATGGCGCAGATATTTCCATCGAGAGCCCATCGGCAGGGCCCTCCCCGGAGCGTTCCTCGGCTATAACCGTCAGGAAGTAGGCAGGCCGCCCGGGCATTCCGCCAGCAGGGTGGACGTGCGAGCGATCGAGGGCCCGTTGAGCGAGTTGAGCGTGTACCCGGTGTGGTTCCTGGTCTTCTTCGCCTTCGTCTTCGGGGCGCTCGTCGGCAGCTTCCTGAACGTGGTGATCGCTCGGGTGCCGCGTGGGCAGTCGATCGTCTGGCCGCCCTCGCACTGCATGAGCTGCGGCAAGGGAATCCCGGCGCACCTGAACGTCCCCATCTTCAGCTACTGGCTGCTCAAGGGGCGCTGCGCCAACTGCAAGGCGCGCTTCTCGGTACGCTACTCGCTGGTGGAGCTGGGCTTCGCGGTGGTGTGCGCCTACGCGGTCTGGCGCCACGGGCTGACGCTGCCGGCCTGGCGCGAGATGGTGCTGATGGGCCTGCTCATCCCGCTGGCGATGATCGACCTCGACACCTGGCTGCTTCCGCACGCGCTCACCTGGCCGGGGATCGCCGCCGGGCTGGCGTTCTCGTTCGCAGAGGGGCGCAGCGTGCTGCTCTGGCACCTGCTGGCGGCGGCGGTGGCTTTCGCCGCGATGCAGCTGGTCGGCTACATCGGCGAGCGCATCCTGGGGAAGGAAGCACTGGGGCAGGGCGATGCCTGGCTGCTGGCTCTGATCGGCGCGTTCCTCGGACTGCGATCGCTGCTGCCGGTGGTGCTGCTCTCCTCGGTGCAGGGGAGCCTGGTGGGCTTCGCGCTGATCGCTGCCCGGCGGCGGACAGAGAGGAACAAGCCCGCCGAGCCAGAGACTGCGCCTCAGCCTCCGGCCGAGGTCGCTCCGGCTCCCGAGCCCACTGCGCCAGCTGGGAGTCCGCCAGAGGCAGAGCAGGAAGAGGAGGAGTGGGTGCCCGACCCGACCGCGATTCCCTTCGGGCCGTTCTTGGCGCTGGCGGCGGCGGAGATCCTCTACTTCACCTACCTGCCCGAGGTGCTCTTTCCGATTGGGAAGTTGTTCAACTGAGTTGCGGCCTCAGTCCCACCCTCTCCGCTGCTGCTTCTTCTCCGCGTGTCGCCGCTTCTCCTCGACCCGCCTCCGCTTGGCGCCCTTCGAAACCTTGGTCTTCTTGCGCACCACCGGCGGCCGCGCGCGCTCGGCGAGCTTGGCCCTGAGCCTTCCCAGCGCCACCTGCTTGTTCTGAGGCTGCGATCGCCGCTCGGTGGCCCCGACGCGGATTCCGGTGGGCCGGTGCGTCAGCCGCACACCGCTCTCAGTCTTGTTGCGATGCTGGCCTCCCGGTCCGCTGGCAACGTAGACCTCGACCTCGCACTCGGCGAGCAGGTCCTCGTCGGCCAGCGCGAGCGAGCGGGCGGCAATCTGGTAGGGCGCTTGGCCGAAGCTCGGGGTCGGATTCATTCGCCTATTCTCGCAGAACCAGCCGCAGCACAGTCTCTCTGCGCGATTCCAGCAGCTCGCAGGCCCGCGGCAGCATCGCCAGATAGAGGCCCCAACTGCCGGCGGCGAAGGCGGCCAGCGCCGCGATCTCCATCGCCCCTGGCTCCAATCTCCCGAGCTGGCGCACCACCAATGCCGCCGGCACGACCGCCGCCGCCGCCACCAGCAGCCCGACCACCGTAGCCAGCGCCGGCGGCCGGTCGCGCCGCCTCAACGAAGCGTGAAACTTTCGCGGCGCGACGACCGAAAGGACGTTCCCCGCCGCCAGCAACACCGGCAGTTGCCCGGCCAGCGCCACCATCCCCAACACCGCCGTTCCCGCTCCGACGCGATGGACGTAGACCGAGTAGAAGACCTCCAGCAGCAGCCCCACCGCCAGCGCCGCCGAGGCGTGGACCACGTTCTTGGCGATGAACACCGTCCGTAGCTTCACCGGCGCGGCGTACAGCAACGCCAGCCCGGGACCGTCGTAGGCGAAGACGTTCTGGGCGAAGTTCGCCCCGACCACCATCCCGGCGTAGCTGCACAGGCCCACGATCAGCCACACGTCCGCGGCCGGTCCCTGGAACGCGACCGCCAGCTCCCGCGCCGAGGAGAAGCGCAGCAGGATGCACAGGAAGAACGGCACCGCCACCAGCAACCGCGCCTTGGGATTGCGCAGCCAGTCGCTCGATTCGCGATCGATCAACGCCCACAGCGCCCCGTCGCGGGCCTTGAGCTTCCCGAGCACGCCCTTCTTCTCCCGCGACGGTGGCGCGGGCTTGGCGGTCCCCGAGTAGAACCTCAGCAGCAGCCAAAACGAGAGCGCGAAGCCAATCGCCGCGAAGATCAGCAGCTCGCTCAGGAAGATGCCGTAACCAAACCCACTCCCGAGCCAGGCCTGCTCCATCCCTCGCGCCAGCGCGCAGGGCGGGATCCGCCCCAACCCGGAGTGCATCGCCAGGATGCGCGTGTCGTCGCCCACCGCCGCGACCTGCGCTCCGTTCTGGATGAGCTGGTACAGCCAGGCCACGTCCGCTGGCGGCGCGACGGCCGGGAGGAACAGCGCCGCCAGGAAGATGAGCCCCAGGATCTCGGCCGAGCGCCTGTGGCGCAGCACGTTGAGCACCAGCGTCAGCCCGGCCCGTCCCCAGGCGATGTTGAACAGCGAGTAGGCGGCCACCAGTCCCAGCAGCTGGCCGAGCGACACCGGGTGGTGGCGCGAAAACCCCAGGGCGGCGCCGAGGATGGCCGGATAGAAGACCAGCGCCCGCGGCTCGAACAGCGCCGAAACCGACGAAGCGGCGAACAGCCGCAGCGGGCTGATGGGAAAGGTCGAGAAGCGCGACAGCTCGCTGTGCTCGTCCACCCCCGCCGACAGCAACGGCCAGGCGACGAAGACCGTGGTGATGAAGAACGTCGCCAGCCGCAAGAGCATGCTCGACCACAGGTCGGACGCTCCCACCGCCGGATGTCCCAGCGCGGCGTAGGCGCCCACTCCCAGGCCGACGGCGACTCCGCCGAGCAGCGCCAGGCCGCCCGCGGCCGCCGCGGCTCCGGTCGCCTTGCGATAGCGGTTGGCGGCGGTATCGAGCCGCAGCCGGATCAGCAGCCGCAGATGCTCGAAGAACCCCAGCGGCGACGGGCTAGCGGGCGCCATAGAACGAGAGCCTCACTCCCGCGCAGCGCGGCGCCCCGGCCACCGCCTCGAAGACCTGCTCCAACGACTTCGCGGAATGCTGACGCAGCAACTCGTCCACCGGCGCGCTCTGCCGCATCTTGCCAGCGACGATCACCCCGGCGTGCGTGGCGAGCCGGTCGGCGATCTCCAAGACGTGGGTGGTCAGGAAGAGGGTGGTCCCGGCGCGCTTGAGTTCCTTGAGCAGCTCGCGGATGACCGCCGCCGCCAGCACGTCGATTCCTTCGAACGGCTCGTCGAGGAACAGCAGCTCGGGGGCGTGGACCACCGCCGCGGCGATCGCCAGCCTGCGCCGCATGCCTTTGGAGAAGTCCGCCACCAGGGTCCCGGCCTTCGTGGTCAGCTCCACCAACTCGAGCAACTCCTTGCCGCGCCGATTGGCCTCGTCCCCTGACAGCCCGTACATCCGCCCGCAGAAGACCAGGTACTGCTGCGCGGTCAGCCGCTCGAACAGCGCCAGCTCCTCGAACACCACTCCGATCCGCGCCTTTATGCCCAGCGGGTCCTGCTCCATTTCCCGGCCCAGCACCTCGATCCGCCCGCCGTCGGGGCGGTAGATGCCGGTGAGCAGCGCGATGGTGGTCGACTTGCCGGCGCCGTTGGGTCCGAGGAAGGCGTAGAAGGCGCCGCGCGGGACGGTCAGCGACAGCCCGTCGACCGCAGTCAGCGAGCCGAAGCGCTTCACCAGCCCTTCACAGTGGATGGCGCGCTCGGCTGGAGCGGGAGCGGTCGCGGCGACTGCGGTGGCGGGCTCGGGCATGGCTCGGCCGATGTTAGCCGCCTGTTCCTGGCGGCACCAAGGGACACCGGGAGCTACGGTCGCCGGCCCGAGCGATTTCGACGCGCGATGGATTGACCGAAACCGCCGCTATTTGGAGCGATTCCGCGTGCGCAGGTGCGCCAGCGTGCGGTCGAACACGTCGCGGCTGAGCAGGATGCTGCCGTGTCCCTGCCAGCTGATCTCGGTGTTGATTGGGTCCGAGCAGTCGTTCTTCTGCTTCTGGTTCAGGCAGCCCGACTGATGCGGGATCACGATCTCGTCGGTGGTGCTGACGATGGCCCGGTAGGAGATGTTGAAGCCGTCCTCGACCCCGTACGGCGTCTCGTCCTCATAGGTCAGCCGACCCGAGTCTCCCAGGCAGCCGTTGAGGATGAACTGCAGGTCGTTCAGCGAGTCGCCCTGGCAGGCGTAGGGTGGCCGCATCTCGGCGGCGCCGTCGCTCCACGACAGGTAGGCGGTCTCGGTCCCGTGGTGCGCCCCGGCGATCGACATGTAGTCGCGGACCATCTTGTAGCCGCCCTGCTTGATCCACAGTCGGCTGGAGAGGCCGCCCATCGAGTGGATCACCATGTCCACCTTGGGCGCGCCGGTCTTCTGCAGCACGCTGGAGACGTAGAGCGACAGCTCCTGCACGTTGGGAAGGCTCGAGCCGAACGAATCGCTGTAGCTGATGGCGTTGAGGTGGCTGTCCGGGTAGCCCATCGCCCGGAAGCGGTCGAGCATCACGCTCCAGTGCCAGGCGCCGCCGGAGAAGCCGTGGACGAAGACGATCGGGTCCTCGTCGAACCAGTACTCGAACCCCTCCTTCTGCAGCAGCGCGGTCTTGTTCTGGAAGATCAGCGCCACGTCCCTCTTGCCCACCTGCGTCAGGTCCACCGACTGAAAGATGGCCCGCACCGTCTTGGAGTCGACCAGGGTGACGCTGCCGGCGGCGACCCCTCCCACCTCGACCCCATTGAGCGCGGTGAAGCCCTCGCCGCTGATCGTCACCTCGGTGGCCACCGAGGCCCCGCCGCGGGCGGGAGTGATCTTGATGATGCGGGCGGTGGTGCTCACCGGCACCCCGCCGTCGCCGCCGATGGAGGTACCAGAGTCGGCACTGCCCGCGTCGGGATGGACGATCGGCTCCTCGGGTCCGCCGTCCGGAAGGGCCCAGTAGTCGTCGACGCCGGCATCGACCGGCTCCGGCTGGGCCGGCGGGGTCGAGGCGCAGGCCGCCAGCGCCGCGGCGGCCACCAAGCAGGCGAGGGAGCGAGCCATCGGCAAATCCTATCCGCTTTCGAGGGAATTTCCCGGCTGGCGAGGTTTCGCGGGAACGCGCCGCGTCAGTGCAGCAGCGACGTGCGCGGCGGGCCGATCAGCCCCGAGACCTTGCCGCGCAGCACCTCGACGTCCACCGGCTTGCTGATGTAGCCGGCGGCGCCGATCAACTCGGCCTCCCACTCGAAGCCGTAGGCTGAGATCACCAGCACCGGCACGCTCTTGGCCCGCGGCATCTTCTTGAGCGCCTCGAGCACCGCCCAGCCGCTCATCACCGGCATCTTCAGATCCAGCAGCACCAGCGACGGCAGCGGCCCGCCGAGCTTGTCGAGCGCCACCTGCCCGTTCTCCGCCTCTTCGGCGGCATAGCCCAGCTCCTGCAGCGTCTCGGCCAACAGTGACCGGTGCTGGGCATCGTCATCGACTACCAGGATGTAGCCGTCCATGAAGGCTCCCAGGGCGGGATGACGCGGCTCACAGAATTTAGGCAAACCCCGACTTGCGGGGAAGCCTCGGCGGGCGTGGCGCACCCAGGGCGCACCATCAGGGGGCGCCCCTTCGGGCAGTGTGCGGGACCGTGGACCGTCGGGCGGCCGACGAAAGCCGGCCGGATCGCCGCGGTGGAGCGCAGGATTTCCCCGAGCGCCGCGAGGGAGGCTCGCCTACGTTTCTCGCAGGGCGCGGCTGGTTGCCCCGGGCCAGGCCGCTTGGACGCCGGGCGCGGGCGCGAGGGAATGGAAGCCCTCGATTTGCCGTTTGCACCGCCGGGTCGAGTTCGTGACAATCTCTGCGCCCCGGCAGCCTGCCGGACCCTCGAAGGAGCGAGCCAAGGATGTCTGACGACAATCGCTACAGCCGCCGCGAGTTCATGGAGGTCTCCGCCGCCGCGCTCTTCGCCGCCGCCGCCGGCGAGACGCTGGGCGGCTGCGCCTCGGGCCCAATCCGCCCCGCCGCCACCGCCGGAGGGATCGGCTACTTCGGCCGGTTCGGGGTGAGCGAGGAGCTGGTCCGCGCCGGGCTGGCCGCCGGGCTGTCGCGCGGGGGCGAGTTCTCCGAGCTGTTCTTCCAGCACCGGGTGTCCAACAACATGGGCCTGGAGGACGGCGAGGTGAACCGCGCCTCGAGCCGGGTCGAGCTGGGAGTGGGGGTGCGGGTGGTCAAGGGCGACCAGACCGGCTACGCCTACACCGAGGACCTGTCGCTGGAGTCGGTGCGCCGCGCCGCCCAGACCGCCGCCGCCATCGCCGACGGCCCCGGCCGCGACAGCCCGCAGCGCTTCCACCAGATCGCCGGGCTGCCCCAGCGCTACCCGGTGCAGGTGGCCTGGGGGCAGGTCAAGGCCGAGCAGAAGCTGCCCATCTTGCGCGGCCTGAACGAGAAGGCCAGCGCCGCCGACCCGCGCATCCGCAAGGTCACCGTCAGCCTCTCGGATCAGGTGAGTGCCATCCTGATCGCCGACAGCGAGGGTCGGCTGATCGAGGACATCCAGCCGATGACCGACCTGGCGCTCTCCTGCGCCGCGGAGAAGGACGGTCGGCGCGAGTCCAACTCCTACGCCGTCTCGCAGCGCGCCGGCTTCGAGCTCTTCACTCCCGAGACCCTGGAGCGGGTGCTCACCCGCGCCGTCTCCCGCACCCTGATCCTGTTCGAGTCGGTGAGCCCGCCGGCCGGCGAGATGCCGGTGGTGCTGGCCGCCGGCTCCTCCGGCATCCTGCTCCACGAGGCCATCGGCCACGGCATGGAGGCCGACTTCAACCGCAAGAACACATCGATCTTCTCCGACAAGATCGGCAAGCCGGTGGCCAAGCCCTTCGTCTCGATCGTCGACGACGGCTCGCTCAACCACTCCCGCGGCTCGATCAACGTCGACGACGAGGGCAACCCGGTCGGCTGCACCACCTTGATCGACCACGGGACGCTGGCGACCTACATGCACGACGCCATCTCGGCGCGCCACTACAAGGTCGCCCCCACCGGCAACGGCCGCCGCGAGAGCTACGCCTTCCCGCCGGTGCCGCGCATGCGCGCCACCTACATGCTCCCCGGCCCGCACAAGAAGGACGAGATCATCGCCTCGGTGAAGAAGGGCCTGCTGGCCGAGACCTTCACCAACGGCCAGGTCCGCATCGGCGCCGGCGACTTCACCTTCTACGTCAAGAACGGCTGGCTGATCGAAGACGGCAAGCTCACCCGCCCGCTCAAGGACGTGAACCTGATCGGCAACGGGCCCAAGGTGCTCGAGCAGGTGGACATGGTGGCCGACGACCTGGCCATCGACGAGAACACCTGGACCTGCGGCAAGGACGGCCAGTCGGTGCCGGTGTCGCTGGGCCTGCCCACCATCCGCGTCGCCAAGATGACCGTCGGCGGCCGCGGCAAGGGCTAGCCAGCGCGCCGCATCCTTCCATCCTTCCGATCCCCATTCTCTAGAGGACGAGAACAGACATGAGCACCCCTGAGATGCTCCAGATTGCCCGCCACGCGGTCGAGGTGGCCAAGAAGAAGGGCGCCGACGAGGTGGCGGCGGTGGCGGCCACCTCCCGCGAGGTCAGCGTCGAGTGGCGCGACGGCAGGGTCGAGCGCGTCAGCGACGCCACCAGCCGCGGCCTGTCGCTGCAGCTCTACGTGCAGAACCGCTACAGCGCGGTCGGCACCTCCGACCTGCGGCCGGAGGCGGTCGAGTCCTTCATCGACAACGCCATCGCCATGGCCAAGGTCCTCTCCAAGGACCCGCACCGCGCCCTGCCCGATCCCAAGCTCTACCAGGGCCAGGCCCAGATCGATCTGCAGCTCGAGGATCCGCACTATCTCGAGCTCGAGGCCCAGGCGCGGCGGGCCCGCGCTCAACAGCTGGAGGAGGCCGCGCGCTCCGCCAAGGGCGCCGAGCACATCGTGTCGGTGAGCACCGGCATCTCCGACGGCCAGGGCGAGAGCTTCCGGGTCCACAGCAACGGCTTCGAGGGCACCCGGCGCACCACCATGTACGGCCAGTTCTCCTCGGTGTCGGTGAAGGACCCCGACGGCCGCCGCCCGGAGGAGTCGGACAGCGCCAGCGCCCGCTTCTGGTCGGAGCTGCCCCCGGCGGCCGAGACCGGGCGGCGCTCCGCCGAGCGCGCCCTGTCGCGCATCGGCTCGCAGAAGCTGGCCTCCGGCGAGTGCACCCTGGCCATCGACAACCGCGCCGCCGGCCGGCTGCTCAGCTACCTGCTGGGCCCGATGTCGGCCTCGGCGCTGCAGCAGAAGCGCTCGATGTTCGAGGGCAAGCTCCACACCGCCATCGGCAGCCCGCTGCTCGACATCGCCGACGACCCACACCTGCCCAAGGGCTTCGGCTCGCGCCTGTTCGACAGCGAGGGGATGGCCGCCCGGAAGATGACCGTCTTCGAGGGCGGCGTGCTCAAGACCTACTTCGTCGACAACTACTACGGCCGCAAGCTGGCGATGGCCCCGACCACCGCCGGCCCCAGCAACCTGGTCTGGAAGATGGGCTCGAAGAGCCAGGCCGAGCTGCTCAAGGAGATCGGCGACGGGCTGCTGGTGACCGGCTTCCTAGGCGGCAACTCCAACGGCACCACCGGCGACTTCTCGCTGGGCATCCAGGGCTTCCGCATCGCTGGGGGCAAGCTGGTCGAGCCCTTCGCCGAGATGAACCTGTCCGGCAACCACCTCGAGCTGTGGAAGAAGCTCGCCGCGGTGGGCAACGACCCCTATCCCTACTCGTCGATCAAGGTGCCGACGCTGGTCTTCGAGGGCGCCCAGGTCGCCGGGACCTGAGCAAGGCTCGGGGCTAGGGCGACGGCGGCGTCAGGTCGCCGGGGAGGGCGCGGCTGGTGTCCTGCTTGAAGGTCGCGCTGCCGGCGCTGGTCAGGCTGGTCGACATCGCGTTGTCGACGAAGAGCGTGGCCTGGAAGGGCGCAGTGGCGGTGAGCAGCGCGGCGTCCGTGACCCTGACCCGGAGGACCTGGTAGCTCGGGCCAGCCCCGATCCCCGGCGCAGTGGTCGCCGGCTGCTGCGAAGTCAGCTTGGAGCCATTGAGGGAGAGCGTGCTGGAGTCCCCCTGGAGCGCGGCGATGATCCAGGCCTCGCCGCCGATCGAGGGCGCCACCGCTGCCGCCTTGGCCCAGGAATCGATGGGCGCGACGAAGCTGAGCGAGGGGCCGACGCCAAGCCCCCAGGAACCCGCCGCAACCGGATCGTTGAGCGCGCCGCTCGGGAGGTAGTGGGCGAGGAGCACCGGCTGGGACGCCTCCAGGGTGAAGTCGCCGGTGGCCTCCAGCTCGAGGAAGCGAATCCCCGGGCTCGCGTTGACGGCCGGGATCTTCCAGGGAGTTGCCGCGCCATTGACCTCGGTCACCGTGGTGCCGAAAGACTCGTAGACGTGGATGTCGGTGCCACTGACGCAGCTCGCCGGGCCACAGCCGGCGATGACGCGCCAGCGGTCCTTGCTGACCAGGAGGTTGGAGCTCGGACCCTGAGACGACTGCACGTGCGCGGCGACGAACGTCCTGCCCCAGGCTTCGTAGGGGGGCAGCTGCTCCTCGGCGTGGTCGCGCTGGTTCATCGTGCCGGGAAAATGCGACCAATCGGAGCCGCTGAAGACCGCCACCGGCTGGCTGGCGGCGACGAGCGTTCCGGTCAGGTCGACATTGGGGAAGGTGCGGATGTCGACGCCAGCGACGGTTGCGGTGTCGACTACCGAGTAGCCGTTCTCGGACGTGACAAGCTGCACGACGTCGTGCTGGGCCAGCGTGAGCTGACAGGTGGCGCCCGCGGACGCGTTCGCGCAGCCCAGGCCGGCCTGCACCTGAGCCGCCAGCTTGACGTCGACGGCAGTGTTGCCAGGCTCGACCGCCACGATCGTCACGAAGCCGGGTGCCCTCTTCACGCATTTGTTGGCGGAGGTGTCACAGACGAATCCGTTGGTGCAGGAAGTGCCAGAGGCGCAGGTCGAATTGTTCGTGAGCGTCTGGTGCGGCAGCGAGGCGGCGACGTAGCCCTTGCCCAAGGCGTGGTGCGGCAGCAGCTGGGTTGACCCGGCGACGTTGGCGCCGACGCCGGCGCTGTCTTTCTGGACCGGGGAGAACTGGTAGGCGGTGACCGGCGCGCTGGCGGCGAGGCGGTAGCTGGGGATGGATCCGCTCGGCCCGACCGACGGCAGCCGGACGACGAGCTTGCCGGGAATGGCGGCGGCCGCGGGGATGAACAGCGGGCTGGCCGGGTCGCTGGGGGCGTCCACCTCGGCGCGGCCGGCGTCGAGCCACTTCACCTGCACCCCGACGAGAAACGGATTCGGATTGACGAGCACCACCGCGAACTGCCCGGGGGTCGCCGCGTCTCCGACGAAGCCCGCCGGCAGCTTGCTGTTGGGCAGCGGCACCGCCCAGAACTCGCAGCCATCGGAGCGGGCCTCGCGCGCCGCCTCGCCACAGAAGTCGAAGCAGTCGGCGCTCGTTGGCGTCGGAACGCCGGAACGACAGATCGTCGGGACGGCGCAGGACGAGCTGACCCACTGCCCGGCAATGGGCTGACAGGTGCTCATCCTCGTCGGGTCGCTCGGGTCGCAAGCGCCTTCCCCGGCCAGGCACCCGCATACCTTGGCGGAATCCGGCCCCACGCAGGCGCGGCCGTCCGCGCAGTCGCCGCTGTCGACGCAGGATTTGTCCGCCGGGCACCCCAGGCATTCGGGGCCGCCGCAATCCACGTCGGTCTCAGTTGGATCGAGGAGCCCGTTCCCGCAGTGGGCGGCCGCGGCGCAATACAGCGAGGTGCCGTTGTTGGTGCAGTCCTTGGTGCGGCAATCGGTGTCGAGGAGACAATTGAGTCCGCGCCGGCAGGGCGAGCAGCTATCTCCGCCGCAGTCGACGTCGGTCTCGGTGCCGTTGCGCTGGCCGTCGTGGCAGGGGTCGACCGGGCCGGCGTCAACGCCACCATCGCTCCCGGCCTCGCTCCCGGCGTCGGCAGCGAGGAAGGGAACGCGCTCGGCGTCGACCAGCAGGAAGCAGCCGCTTCCCATCAGGCCGGCGACCAGGCTCGCGAGCAGGCGATTCATCTAGAAGGCTCCTTGAACGCTGGCGAGGGCGCCGCCGCGGGACGGGACCAACTGCAGCGACAGCGGCGGTTGAGCGTCGCCAGTCAGCCCCAAGTAGATCCCGGTGCCCAGGCCGACCAGGCCGACTGCCCCCAGGATGTCGCCGGCGCGCCCGAGGGTCTGCGCCGAGGACTTGGCGCGGCTGTAGTCGTCGAGCCGGCCCTCCTGGCCGGCCAGCTTCTCCTCGTCCAGCTTCCTCAGCGCCAGCACTCCGAGCACCGCGCCCCCGGCGAGCAGCGCCCCGCCTCCAACCCCGGTGGCCCAGGCCCAGGTCCCGCGGGAGCTCGACAAAGCCGCGGCGGTGACCGCCGGCGCGGCTTCGGGTGGCGGCGCCTGAACCGGGGCCGTGGTCAGCGCGGGCGGTTGCGGGGAGGGAGGCGCGGCAGCGGACGCCACGGCCGCGGGCGGAGCAGCGGCGACCGGGATTTCCTTGAGCAATTCGAGGGTCGAGGCGGCGGCGAGATCGATCAGGGCGTCGAGCGAGGTCGCCTTGCGGGTCAGCCGCCCGCGGGCCTTGGCGCTGGCGGCATCGAGCAGCGACATCGACAGCAGGAAGGTCTTCCCGACCTTGCTCACCTCCGAGTACAGCAGGAAGTCGACTCCCAGCGCCCCGGCGATCTCCGCCAGGCAGCTGGTGTCCGAGCAGCCGAGCATCCTCTTCTGGCGGTCGAAGCCGAGGGCGGCACTGAGGTCGGCGCCGTTGGTCACCTGCAGGTCCCGGCGGCCGGCGGCCTCCGAGGAAATGAGCGACGACAGCCCCTCCACCGCCTTGAGGTCGACTCCGCCGCTGCACTTCACGTCCAGCACCGCGACGCGGGTCTTCTTCGGGCTGGCGCCCCACGCCGAGGAGGCCATCCCGGTGAGCAGAACGGCGACGGCGGCGAGCCATCGTAAACGCTGGAACTTGGGGCGCATTCAGACTCCGGTCGATGCCTCGGCACGACAGCCGCGTGCCAGTGCCACGGATGATGCGCGGGACTGCCGGGCAGGCGCAAGGTCGAAGCCCGAACCTAGTCTGCTGGGGGCGGGGCCTCTTCCCTGAGGATTGCCCGCTGGCCAAGCACCAGTCTCTGGGCTAGGAACACGGCGCGGCAGCCACTCGGACGGTTGGAGGCAAGAGCGATGGGTAAGAAGAGGGCAGGGTCCAAGGAGCACGCGCATTCGGCGGTGCCCCACCACTACGAGGGCGAGGCCGTCCTCGGCGAGCTGCTGGCGGTGGCCGGGTCGGAGCTTGAGGTTGCTGAGGTGAAGGAACAGCTGCGCCAGGCCCAGGCGCAAAAAGTGCCCGCGGCCCAGGCCTTCCCCTCCCTCTTCGCAGGCGAGCCTCACTTCCCGGCGCCCGATCTGGCGATGCGCCTGTACGCCAATCTCTTCGGGCTCTGGGATCGGCTGGCCGCGGGCGGGCCGGTCGAGCCTACCCAGCACGCGGGTCCTTCGCGGCACGCCGAGGAGAAGCGCGAGGTGGCGCCCAAGCCGGCGGCCATCGCCGAAGGACCGGTGACCGAGGAGTTCGTCGAGGGCGCCTGGCGCTATCTGGCCGATCTCCCGCAGCGGGAGATGGAGCGGCTGATGCACCGCTACGAGAACACCCAGCCCGAGCTCTCGGAGTGGGTGCGGCAGGAGGCGGGGACGCCCGACGTGGCGCTGGAGAATGCCGATACCTTGAGCTTCGAGCTGTGGGCCATCCTCGAGCTGGCGTTTTCCGAGAAGAAGTTCCGGCCGGTGTTGATGTCCGAGCTCGAGTCGTCGCGCCCCTCGCCGGAGAAGCTGGAGCCCGCGCTGGAGAGCTATCTGACCGAAGCCCTCGAAGAGGCCAAGCTCGACGAGAAGGAGCCGCTGCTCGCCGGCGACTCCGAGCGGATCGCTCCCATCGTCAGGGCGGTGGTGCGCACCCTGCTCGCTCAGCGCTGAGCGCTACGTCGCCGGCTGCCGATCGAGGAAGGCCACCGCGCGCTGCAGGGCGGCCTCCAGCTCGCGCAGCTTGCCGGGGAAGAGGTGGCTGGCCGCGGGGACGACCTCGAGGCTCATCGGCTCCGGCATCCTGGCGACCAGGGCCCGCACCGGCTCGGCGGCGCCGAACTCGTCGTGCTCGCCCTGGACGAAGGCCTTGGGCTTCGGGCTACTGGCGAGGAACGGGAAGTCGAAGATGGTCAGCGGCAGCCCGATCCCGAGCAGCTTCTTCACCCGCGGGTCGCGCGCCCCCACCGCCAGCCCGACCCGGGCGCCGAACGAGAACCCGGCCAGCCACAGCTCGAGCCCGGGATGGCGGCCGGCGAGGAAGTCCAGGGCGCTGAGCACGTCCTCCTCCTCGCCCACGCCCTGCGAGTAGGAGCCGGTCGAACCGCCGACGCCGCGGAAGTTGAAGCGCAGCACCGCCGCCCCGGCCTCCTCCAGCGCCCGCGCCGCGCGGTAGACCACGTTGTTGTCCATGGTGCCGCCGTAGAGCGGGTGCGGGTGGCAGACCACCGCCGCGAACCGCGGCGTTTCGGGGAGCTGGAGCAGCCCCTCCAGCGAGCCGTGCGGCGCCGGGAAGCGCAGCCGCTGGGGAGCCAGGCGCATCGCAGCCCTAGCCGCGCAGCTTGGCGCGCAGCGCCTTGGCCCGGGCCTGGAGGTCGGGGTCGGTGCCGGTCAGCTCCAGCGCCCGCAGCCGCTGGTCGAGCGACTTGGGCACCTTGGGCCCGCTCAGCGCGCCGGCCTCGCCCATCTGCTCCAGCTTGGCCAGCGACTTGTCCACCACCCGGTCGCGCGGGTGATCGAGCCACTCCACCAGCAGGTAGGCGTCCTCGATCAGCTCGTACTTCTCGACGTACTCCTTGACCGCCTCGGCCCAGGCCTTGCGGTCCTCGGTGGCCGCCTTGCGGATCTTCTTGAGCATCTCGTCGCGGGCCTTGCCCTCGCCGGTCGGGTCGAGCTTGTCGCGCATGCCCTCGGGGATCTCGCCGCCCTCGAAGAGCTTGGAGACCGCCGCCTTGTACTGGGTGTAGCCCGGGCTGCGCTGCATCCGCTCCTGCTCACGCTCGTCGCGCGCGCGCGTGCGCGCGTAGCCGCCCTTGTCGCGTCCCTTGTCGATCTCGCGCCAAGACCGCTTGGGGCGATCGCCCCCGTCGTCACCGCGCCTTGCCATGCGCACTCCTTGGAACTTGCCCTGCCGGCTGGCCGCCGGCCGCGCTCTTATACCTCGAAATGCCGAGCGGTCTGCACCTGCATCCCGCTCGCACAAACCGGAGGACGAATCGCGGCGCGGCCCGGCCTTCGACAGGGGACCGCGCAGGTGTGCGCCGGCTCAGCGCCCGGGCGTGGCCCGCAAGGCCTGGCGCAGATCGTCCTCGGTCAGCCCGACGCCAGCCCGCCCATCGAGCCGGCGGGACGGGCGCCCGTTCTCGTAGAAGACCACCGTGGGCACGACCTCGATCTTCTGGTCGATCCAGATCGGGTTCTCCTCGTCGTCGAGCACCGCCTCGACGACCTGCAGCCCGGCGCCCGCAGTCAGCTTCTCGAAGGTGGGGCGAAACGACCGACAGAATGGACACCAGGTCGCGTGGTAGAGGACCACCGACTTCTCGCCCGCCACCACGCCCGCCAACTCGTTCCGCTCGGTCACCTGCTTCATTGTTCTGCCTCCGGGTGAATTCCCTTGTTTAGCTTCGCCGCGCCCGCCGCGCCTTCAAACCGAGCCGGCGGGCACCGGCGGGAAACCGAGGATCACCCGCGAGCGCCCGGGCATCTGCAGCTGCGCCTCCTCAACCTGAAACCCCAGCCCCCGGGCCAGCTCTTCCAGGTGGCGCATCCAGGGCTTGTAGGACATCCCATTGTCCGCGCAGCAAGGGACCACCGCGAAGGGGATCCGGTGGCGGGCGGCGTACTCGATGATCACCCGGGTGGCGCCGTCGGGGTGCATCCCGACCACCAGGTCGCACTCGCAGGGCTCCTCCAGCGTGAACGGACGCTCGGAGTAGCGCACCTCGAGCCGCTTGTGCCGCGAGTCGAAGGTCGTCGCCGCCCGCCCGAGCGCGGTCAGCTCCTGGTTGAGCCGCCCCATGCCGCCGGCGACGTCGAAGATTCGCGGGGCGGCGAAGCGCTCGGTCAGCAGGCGTGCGAAGAGCTCGAAGCGGCGGGGGTCGGCCATGCCTCCTGCTTAGCACGGCCTTTCACGGGCGGGCGCGCTACTGCAGCTCGTCCTCCGCCCCCTCGGACGGCTTCTCCTGCGCCGTCTCCACCGTCGCCAGCAGCAGCGCCGCGTCGAACGGCTTGGGGAGGTAGAAGGGGTTGTGGTGGGCCAGGGCCGTGTCCCGGGCGTCGTCGGCGGCGGTCATGATCACGATCGGCGGGTGGCGGCCGACCCTCTCCAGCACGTCGAGCACGTCCTCGCCGGTCAGCCCCGGCATCCGGATGTCGAGCAGCACCACGTCCGGGGCCTCGTGGATCAGCGCCTCGAGCGCCTGGGCGCCGTCGGCCGCCGAGCGCACCCGGTAGTCGGCGGTCTCCAGCACCTCGCGCACGAAGCCGCGCAGGTCGGGGTCGTCGTCCACCACCAGCACCAGCTTGCGCTCCAGGTCCAACAGCCCGCGCTCGTCCTCGGTCTCGCTCATGGCGCTGCCCCCGGCGATGACTGCCCGGGCTGAGGTAGGTCCCCCGCCGGCGATGGGGAACTGTCCGGCCCGCTCGGGCGCTGGGCCGGCTGTGCTTCTCTGGCCTGCTTCGCCGCTCCTCCATCGGGCGCCCTTCAGGCCGCAGGAGGCGGGCCCGCACGCGCGCCAGATCGCCGGCTTCGCCTTTCTCGATGGGCCTTTAGCCACCATGTTTGGATTCGGAAAGCCGCACCCGGGGGACGGGCGGCGGCGGCGAGGGAAGGGGCAAGGAATGAGCGCGAGAAGAAAAGTTCTGATTGCTGCTGCCCTGGTGTCCATGGGCCTGTCAGGAGGTCCGGCCCGCGCCCAGGTTGGCGGCGGCTATTTCGGAGAGGGCTACTACGGCGGCGGGCTCTACGACCAGTCCGCCATCCAAGGGAGCATTCAGGGTCGAGTGGTCGGAGTAGACCGGGTCAACGGGGTGCTGCGCATCGCCTCGGGCGGCCGGACGCTCGCACTGCACGCGACGCCGTCCCAGCTGGCGGACGTCCGCTCTGGCACCGTCCTCGGGGTCGACTATGAGGACTACGGGGGCGTGGCCTGGATCGCGGACTCCAGCCTGGGGTTCGGCGGCGGCCTCGGCTACGGCGGCAGCGGCCTGGGCTACGGCGGCAGCGGCCTGGGCTACGGCGGCAGCGGCCTGGGCTACGGCGGCGGCCGGTACGGCGGCGGGCTGGGCTTGGGCTACGGCGGCAGCGGGCTCTACGGCGACTTCGGACAGCAGGGGGAGATCAACGGCACGGTGTCCGCGGTCGATGAGACCCGCGGTCGGGTGGTGGTCGACGGGCGGGTCTTCCGCGCCCACCCCGACATGATCACCGGTCTGATCCCCGGCCAGTTCGTGAACCTGACCTTCTACACGATCGGCAACGTCAACTGGATCGATGAGGGCTCGGGCGGCCTGGGTATCGGGGGCAGCGGCTACGGCTACTACGGCGGCACCGGCACCTACGTGGCCCCGCGCCACCGCGAGCACCGCGGCACCACCGGCGGGACTACCGGCGGCACTACCGGCGAGAAGAGCAGCAGCGAGAAGAGCAGCAGCGGCAGCACCAGCAGCGGCAGCAGCGGAGGAAAGTAGCCGCGGACGTGAGCAAAGCCGGCGCGGACGCGCCGCGCTCCCAGATGAAGCGCCGGGTGGCCTCCTTCTCGGCGAGGGGGCGGCACGTTCGCACCGGGGCCTCCGAGAGACCCAATAGCCGGGCTCTCGGGGGCCTATTTCTGTCTGCCTGGAATCTTGTAGCGAAGCTGCTTTCCCATGGAGTGGTCGGCGGCGGCGAGGCGGGAGGGGGAGCCCGGGGGCGGAAGAGGGACCGTCTGACGTGATTTCAGGCACTTAGCGGTGCAACGGAGGACCGGTAGGCCGCCCCGAGGTCTCCCGCGCTGCGGTGCAAGGAAGGGCCGTCGTGGCACGACAGGCCATGCCTGCGGTGCAGGGAAGGGCCGTCGTGGCACGACAGGCCATGCCTGCGGTGCAGGGAAGGGCCGTCGTGGCATGACAGGCCATGTTTGCGGTGCAGGGAAGGGCCGTCGTGGCACGACAGGCCATGTTTGCGGTGCAGGGAAGGGCCGTCGTGGCACGGCAGGACTTGTTTGCGTTGCAGCGAAGGCCCGTCGCGGCACGTCCGGGCTCCTTGGAGTGGCGAGAGCCCATCGGTCGGGGCCGCGGGGCACGACCCGGGATTGGACGGGGGCTTGGGCCCCGGCCGGCAAATGGCAACGCTGCCGGCAGGTGTCCCCTTCCTTGATCCCCAAGAAGCTCGGCGCGCCGGCCTTCGCCCGGCCAATGCTCGCGGCGGCGCTGCTGGCCTCTGCCGGCCTGGGCTGCGCGCACCTCTTCCAGCAGGACCCCCCGGCGGCCACCTCCGCCGGCAAAGGGGGAGCTGGCAAGGCCGGGCCCGAACCCGCCCAGACCGATCAGGGGGCGCGCTCCTACTCCGCCCAGGGAGAGGTGATCGCCGTCGACTTCGCCCAGGGACGGCTCGAGCTGCGCAGCGGGGAGGAGACGCTCAAGCTGCGCGCCCACCCGCTGCAGCTGCGGCCGCTGCAGCCGGGCGATTCGGCAAGCGTCCGCTACCGCAGCGTCGGCGGCGAGCTGTGGCTGCTGTGGGAGAGCGAGGTCTCGGGGACCTTCGAGCTGCAGGGCTCGATCCGCGGGCCGGTGCAGTCGCTCGACCTCGCCCGCGGCGTGCTCGAGTTCTCCTCGCTGCGGTTCCTGGCCCACCCGGCGCAGCTCTCCGGCCTGATCCCCGGCGAGTGCGTGCGCGTCGACTTCGCCCTGATCGAAGGCCAGGACTGGCTCACCGCCGTCGGTCCCTGCCCGCGCTGAGCCCGGCCGCCGCTCGGCTCGACCGCCAGGGCGCCCATCCGTCCGGCCGCAGGGCGAGCTCCCCCTGGCGCCTGCTGCGCACCCTGGCGGCCACCCCTTTGCAGGACCCCGGCTGCGTGTCCACATCTGCGATGAGCCCTTCTTGGGGCAAAGGAGGAAGGCAATGAGGAATGGGAACAGATGGCTCCATCCGGGGCGAATTTTGGCCATCGGGGTGACGGCGCTGACGCTGCCCCTGGCCCCGGTTTTCGCGCAGGCCGCCAGCCAGGCCCCGTCGTCGGGAGCGATGCAGGGGCAGGCCAGCTCCAAGATGGAGGCCCAGGACCAGGCCGCTGCTCCGTCGGGCTCCTTCGATAGCAAGGCCTCCGCTACCGGCGTGGTCCAAGGCCTGGTGCAGAACGTCAACTGGCAGTCGGGCCTGCTGACGATGATCAGCGGTGCCAACCGCATCACGCTGCACGGCACTCCGTCGCAGCTGTCGACCCTCAAGCGCGGCGACAACATCTCGGTGCCGTACAACAGCTACGCCGGCGTGCTGTGGGTGACGCAGGACTTCGGCGCCGGCATCGGCACCGGCGGCTCGGGCGCGGGCTTCGCCCAGAGCGGCGAGATGGTGGGCGTGGTCGACGCGGTCAACAAGGCCGAAGGCCAGGTGTTCATCACCGGCGCCAACGGACGGGCGCGCTTTCTGGCGCACCCCAGCGTCATCGACCAGCTGGTCCCGGGCGAGTACGTCAACCTGTCCTACTTCCAGGTCGGCCGGATGCCGTGGCTGAACAGCATCAAGCTCAGCACCCCCGGCCAGGCCGCCGAGACCAAGTAGGGAACAAGCTGGCTCGCAGCAGAGGGGGGAAGGTCGAGCAACAGTGCCGGGCCCGCTGGGAAGTCTCCGGCGGGCCTCGCGCTATTCTGAGTCGGGCAGCTGCAGCGCCACGGTGTGCTGGACGGTGTCCAGGGTGAGCGCCCCGTCCGGCCACAGGCCGTTGCCCAGCAGCCCGGACAGAGCCAGCCCGTCGGCCTGGGGCATCTGGCTGAGGATCCCCGGGGTGCGCGCCGCCAGCGTCAGCGTCCCCAAGCGCACCGAGCCGCCGCGCAGCTCGACCGCCGAGGATTGGCCGCCGGCGCCGTGCAGCGCCACCGACTGGCCCACCTTCTCCAATCCCGGCTGGTAGCCCTGGGCCACCGCGAAGGCGCTGGGCATCCCGGTATCCAGGCCGAACAGCGCCGGCGGGCCGCCCTCGATCGCGGCCTCGACCGCCAGATCGAAGCCGACCACCAGGTAGGGGACCACGGTCGAGCGCTCGGCGATGGGCTTGGGAGCCGGGCCTTTGGCCAGCGCCATCCGCCGCTGGCCGAGATCGAGGGTCACCGAGAGCCCGTCGAAGGCCTGTTGCGGGGAGACGATCCCTCCCACTCCGGCGGCGTCGAGCTCGGGCATGTCGATCACCAGCACCGGCAGGTCGGTGAGGGAGAAGCCGCCGCCGGTCAGCTGGGGAAGGACGGCCAGGCGGGCCGGCGCCCGTCCGCCACCAGCGGCGACGCCGACCGGGAACGAGGCCTCGGTGGTCGCCAGATTGAGCTCCTTGGCCAGGCGGGCGGTGATCACCGTCTGGCTGGCGCCGGTGTCCAGGACGAAGGGCGCCTTGTGCTGGCCGGCGCTGAAGACTGCCACCGGCACCGGCACGTCGGGGACCAGCGGAAGCTGCGCGCGCTCGCCCAGCAGCTTGAGCTGCGAGCGAGGCAGGTTGCCGCCGTACAGCTCGGCGTCGGCGCAGGCCCGGCCGGTGGGGTCGCCGGCGGTGCACAGCTGGGCCGCCGCGCGGGCGATGCGCTTCGAGTCGCGCAGCTGGTGGGCCAGGTGCCACTCCAGCTCCAGCGCCTCGCGGCCCTGGCCGGGGAGCTTCTGCATCAGCTTGCGGGCGGTGGCGCGGTCGAAGCGGGCCAGCGCTGCCCGCGCCTCGCGGTAGGCCGAGGGCGCCTCGCGCCTGTCCAGGCTGCCGGTGTTGCTCGAAGGGGGCGGGGCGCTCGCCAGCCCTGCCGCCAGAACTGCGGTCGCGAGAGTCAGCATGGTCCGGCAACCGGGGTCCGGGCGCAGTTGTTTCCGTTCATTGCGGCCGATTCTGGTGCTGCGCGAATTCAGGCCGAGAGGCCATGCGAGAGGCCGCTCGGCGGGCATCGTCGGCACAGAGCGAGGGGGAGAGCGTCCCGACGGGCAAGTGCGCGGCGTTCGGCCGAGCCGCAGGTTGAGCGGAGCCTTTCAGAGGGGGACGCGCCGCATGGACGCCATCGACCACCTGATTCACGACCACCAGAACGCGGAGCGGATCTTCAGGCGCTTCGAAAAGGCGGGGCGCTCCGCCAACCAGACCAAGGGGAAGCTGGTGGGGGAGATGATCACCCACCTCTCCAAGCACTCGGCCGTCGAGGAGGCGCTCTTCTATCCGGCGGCGCGCCGGGTGGCCAAGGACAAGGACCCGCGCATCCTCAAGTCGCTGGAGGAGCACCACGCGATGAAGTGGACGCTCGCCGAGCTGGAGAACGTCAAGCCGACCGACGAGCGGTTCGATGCCAAGGTGGCAGTGCTGATGGAGATGGTCCGCAAGCACGTCGAGGAGGAGGAGGCCGATCTCTTCCCGCGGCTGCGCAGGGCGTTCACCCGCGAGCAGCTGCTGGCGCTAGGCGAGCAACTGGAGGCGCTCGACAAGCTCGCCCCCACTCATCCGCACCCGCGCAGCCCGGACCAGCCGCCGGGAGCCCTGCTGGCCACTCCGATGGCGGCGATGATGGACCTGGGGCGCGACATGTTGCGCCGCACCTTCCAGACCGCCAAGGAGAAGTCCCGCGTGCGCCAGGCGGTGATGGCCCGCTTCGCCAAGGCCCGCCGCGGCCAGGGCGCCGGCGAGCGCAAGGGACGCTGAAAGGTCGGCTCAGCGCTCCTGCAGCAGTGCCTTGAGCTCGCGGATGCGCTGGGTGACGAAGCCCCGGTCCAGGGTGCGGAAGGCCTCGGGCAGCAGCTCGCGGCTGGTGCACTCCTGGACCGCAGCCAGGTTCTGCAGCTCGATCTCCAGCGGGTAGCTGGGCGGGATGAAGTTCTCCAGCACCTGTTTGAGGTCGTCGGCGCTGACCTGGTCCCGGCCCTGGCTCAGGGCGCGGAACTTGGCCCGCACCAGCGCCGCCTCGATGTCGGCGCCGGAGACGTTCTTGAAGCCCTCCGGCACCACCTTCGAGTACTCGATCCCCTCCAGCGACACCCCGGTCTTCCTGGCCACCACCTGGGCCAGCGCGTCCCGCTCGGCGTCGGTCTGGGGATAGAACAGCGCCAGGTGCTCCTCGGCGCGCCCCTGGCGCTTGAGGTCGATGGGCAGCAGGTCCGGGCGACAGGTGAGCAGGAACCAGATGATCCGGCCGCGGTACTCGGTGTTGCCCATGAAGCTGGCGATGGAGGCGAAGACCCGGTTGCTGGTCCCGGAGTCGCCCTGCTGGTTGCGGTCGCCGAGGAAGGCATCGGCCTCGTCGATGATCACCGCCACCGGCCACATCGCCTTGAGCAGGCCGAAGATCTTCTCGATGTTGCCCTCGGTCACTCCCTGCCACTGGCTGCGGAAGTTGAGGAACTTCACGCAGGGGATGCCGATCTCCCCGGCGAAGCAGGTGGCCATGAAGGTCTTGCCGGTGCCCACCGGGCCGCTGATCAGGTAGCCCATCGACACCACGTCGTTGCGGCCCTTCTTCAGCGCGCTCGAGGCCCCGCGCAAGAGCTCCTTGGCCTTCTCGTGCCCGGAAACCGAGTCCAGGTTGTACTTGGGCTCGATGAACTCCAAGAGCCCGTGGCACTCGGCCTGGATGATCTCCTTCTTCTTCTCCTTGAGGCGCTCGGGGGTGATGCGCTGGCCGCGCTCGATGGCCTCGGTCAGCACCCGGTCCAGGTGGATGCGCGACAGGCCGGCGGTCATCTTGGCCAGCCCCTCCAGCGGGATCTCGCTCACCTCGCTGGCGCGGCGGCCGGCGAGCTTGGCGCGCACGAAGTCCACCCGCTCGCTCTCGGTGGGCAGGCCGATCTCGATGGTGGCGGCGTAAGGGTTGCGCGCCAGCCGCGGGCTGAGCTCGGCCAGGTTTTCGGCGATCAGGCAGATCGACAGGTCGGCGGAGAGGAACTGCGGGTCGTTGGTCCACTTGGTCAGGGTCACCAGCGAGAAGCGGTCCTCCTGGCCCATGTGCGAGACGTCGCCGGCCGGGGCCAGGGTCTCGGCGTAGTCGACCAGCAGCGCCAGCGACTTGCCGTCGGCGATCCGGACCCGCATGAAGTTTTCCAGGATCTGCAGCGCCCGGCCCGGGTCCTTGGGCATCGCCTTGGCGAAGTCGGTGCCGTAGAGCGCGTCGTAGCCCTCGACGGCGCGGATCAGATCGCGCTGCATCTCCGGGGTTGCCGCCCGGATGCCGCTGGAGCGGTCGTAGAAGAGCACCAGGTCGCGGCTGCCGAACAGCTCCTCGGAGAGGAAGCTGCGCAGCGGGACGAAGCTCTTGCCGCCCTGGCCGTCGTCGATCGGCTGCAGGTCGCGCACCGCTCCGTGCAGCAGGAAGGTGGCCACCGTCTTGGTGTAGTAGCGCTCGGCCAGCTTCTGCGCCCACTGGGGCAGCGAGGCGAGCGGGTCGTCGGACTTGCGGCGGGCGCGGGCCATGGCTTCTCCGTGTTCCGTTGGCGGCAATACGGGCCGGGAGCGGGCTATTTCCTGGATCTGGCGGCGGGCGCGGCAGCGGGCGGGGCAGCCGGCGGACAGGCGCCCAGCCGAGGCGGCTCACGGCCTCTTCTTGGTGAGCTTGATCTCCAGCTTGTCGCTGGTGGTGCCCTCGAGCAGGGTGGCGGTGGCCTCGAGGTAGCCGTCCTTGACCAGCTTCAAGGTGTGGGGCGCGGTCGAGTCCACCTGGAGGGTGCGCGGGGTCGGGCCGGGCAGCAGCTCGCCGTCGAGCATCACCTTGGCGTCCGGCGGAATGCTGGCCAGCGCGATCTGCACCATGGCCGACTCGAGCTTGGCCATCCTGGAGATGAGCCGGTCCTCGTAGGTCGGCTTGACCGTGGTCTTGAAGGCCTTGAAGCCCGGCTTGGTGACGACCACCTCGTGCTCCTGGCCGATCGCCAACTCGCCCGACCACAGGTCGCTCTTCCCCAGAGGCTTGACCACCTTGCCGTTGATCTTCACCTCGGCGTCCGAGGGCTCGCAGCCGATGGAGGCCAGCACGTTGGTGATCTCCGGCTGCAGCACCACCTCGCTGAGCCGATAAGCGTCGCCGGCGGGGATCTCGATGTCGCGCTGGAACGGCTTGTAGCGGTCGCGGCGGATCTCGATCTGGTGCCGGCCGGTGGGCAGGTCGCCGGTCATGCAGGGCGAGGCGGCGCACACCTCGCGCCCGTCGATCAGCACCCGGGCATCCTTGGGCTCGTAGAGAGCGGCGAGCTGGCCCTTGCGCATCAGGAAGAAGAAGGCCGCCGAGCCGCCGACCGCCGCCACCAGGGCGACGAGCAGCACCGGCACCAGCCAGCGCGCCGACGCGCGCGGCGCCTCTTGCGGCACCGGGCTGGGAACTGGCGTCGGGGAGTAGGCGGGCGCCGGCGGCGGAGGGGCGAGAGTAGGCCGCATCGACGGCGCGGTGGCCGCCCGCGGACCGGGGCCCGGCGCGATTCCCGGCAGGGTCGGGGAGCGC
>JBBIQS010000011.1:0-111299 GCA_037442205.1 Myxococcales bacterium | reverse complement strand
CTCAGACGGCCTGGCGACGATGACTTCGAGCTCAGCGCGCTGCTTCGGAGACACCTTCACGGGCTTCATCATGCCCGATAGACGTCCCCTAGGCCTCGTTGATTCTATCTAGACGGCGGTGCACTAGGCAAGGACGCCGCCCGGGTGTTGGAATTCAACGCAGGACTAAATTCGCGCCCCTTCATTAGACGCTCCACAAAGAACACCCCGGTCGATGGGGGCACGTGTGTTCGAGTCAAGTTGGGAATCCAGTCTTCATCAAAAGGAGGCCTTCTGGAGCCTTCCTCAATGAAGTCACCGTCTGCGCTCGAACGACTTTGTGACATCGTTGCCAGCGTCGCCCCAACTCTTGACGTGGCTGTCTTCTGCAAGACCGAAACAGGAGACACCAAACAAGCCATTGTTCCTAACGACTGGGAGACCATGCCGATGTCCAACCTTGCCAAACGCATCGGCGACGAACCCACGGCTGGTCTCGGAGCAAGGATTGAGGGAGGTATTGTTCGGCAGGGCAAGTTGATCGCCCGCGTGAGTTTATCTCCTCGAAGATACGACACCGGCGGGAGGCTTGTCGTGGGGGGCTTTTCGACCCTGCGTCCAGCTGGCAAATTCGTAGGGGTTCTCCTCGCTGACGAGCCATCGCTCAGTCGAGCAGAAGCCGTCCCGCTGGTATCAGAGAAAGAGTGGAAATCATTCGTCGATGCCAATTCCACCAAACTCAGCTCTTCCCACCTTGGCGTTCGGGAATCGCTTGAGATCGCCCAACTCCTTCTAAACTTCGGAATTCGGCCTGCTGCGCTTCACTGCTTTCGCTTGCAGGACGGATGGACCAATACCAACGGTCTCGCTGCATTCTTTCAGTCAATAGCGCCTGGGGAGTCCGCCGGGGTCGTGCTCGAGGATGAGGTCTCGGTGGATGTCCTAGACGACACTCTTTCCCGGTCGCTTCTTGACATTGATGGCTGGACGCAGCCTCACGACATCGTTCTAGTAGGGGATTGCCTCTCAAGCAGCCGACCGCGTGGCGACATAATCGCCGGCTTTCCGCCTCTTCCGGAAGGCGACGCCCTCGGATTCTCCAAGCGCTTTCGTTGCTCCGCTCCCAATTCGCTAGCGGCCTACGCAATCGAGATCGCTGCGGCGACATGGGGACACGGGCGAGAAGAGATTGTCACAACCGCAGACAGGGAGGACCTTGGCGAGTTTGATGTGAGAGGCGAGTCAGAGCTTATCAGGCTCAAAGTGTTGCGCATCCACCGGCCCTGATGCGGAGACGCCTTGAACGGTTTCGATGAGCGATAGGCCTGCCACCGGCCATTACATTACGGGGAGCTTGCGTCAGAGCTAAGCCAGCAAACCAGGCGCATCGCAGACCGCCGTCTTCATTCCATCGCGCCCGCGAGGAACTGACCTACCCCGGCTTCCAAGCCGCTTGGTCAGGTGCCTGTCTTTTGCGCTCCATGAAGACGGGTGTGCGGTCGGGTTCCTGGCTTTATAGTACATGAAGACCGGCATCGGCGCTGGTCCAGCGAGGCAGAGACTCGGCGTCTGCCTCCGCGCAACCGCGAGCGCGAAGCAAGAGTTGGCCAACCGCCGCCTTCTCCCGCCCCAAGGCCCAAGCTTCCCCGCGGTCGCCCCATGGGGTCCGCGACGCTCTCGGAACTTGCCGCTGCCTACCTCGAAGACCGCAGGCCTGGAGCGCGAGCTTCTTGGTTCCCACCGGCACCATCGGGAGCGGACTCCTCCGCGCACTCTCCCTTGCGCACTCTCCTCGCCGGTGATTCCCTGCCACCACTCGGCGCTCCAGCCGAGACGCAGGAGGGGAACCATGCCGGCCACGAACGCCGCGAAGTACTCGGACTACCTGTTCACCAAGGTCCCGCTGGTCAACGTCTACGCGAAGGCCACCGATCAGAAGAACGAGATCGCTCGCCTCATCATGGGCGAGTGGCTCAAGAAGCTCTCGGACACCCCGAAGCGCGGGCGCTTCAACGTCCGCTACCGTGGCGGCGAGGGCTGGGTCGATGCCAGGGAGGTGAGCAAGGACCAGCTGCTCGAGGTCTACTTCATCAACGTCGGCCAGGGCGACTCCATCCTCATCCAGACCCCCGATGACCGGCGGATCCTGATCGACGGCGGGCCGAACGACGAGGCGCTCAAGTTCATCGAGAACAAGTACCGCCTGGACAAGCCCGACAACTACATCGACTTCGAGGCGGTGATCGCCACCCACAGCGACGCCGACCACACCCAGGGCCTGATCAAGCTGCTCTCGCACCCCAAGATCGGGATCAAGAGCTTCCGCCACAACGGCCTGTTCCCCAAGGTCCTCAAGAAGTCCGGCCGGCGGGTGACCGGCCTGCTCGATGTCCCCCGGGGCACCGCCCTCACCCCTCTGATGAAGAAGCTGGCGGCAGCCCTCAAGAAGGCCGGCGCGAACCTTCCGAAGGTGATGGCGAAGATGAACAAGCCGGCTCCGGCAGGAGGTCTTTCCTGCCTGCGCGCCGACGCGAGCCAGGGCTTCATCGAGCCCTTCGGCAGGAACGGCTCGATCTCGCTGGAGGTCCTCTGGCCGGAGGCTGACTCGCGCGGCACCTACGCCTGGTACGTTGACCAAGGCAAGACGGTGAACGGCAACTCCGTCGTGGTGCGCCTGACGCACGGGGACAACTCGATCCTGCTCGCGGGCGACCTCAACGCCGCTTCGATGAAGGACCTCGTCGCGGCCAAGAGGAAGAAGCTGGACTCGAACGTGTTCAAGGCCGCGCACCACGGGAGCCAGGACTTCGACGTCGGCTTCCTGAAAGCGGTGGCTCCCGACGCCGGCGTCGTGATGTCTGGCGACGACCGCAGCGACGTCTACGGTCATCCCCGCGCCGTGCTGATGGGCACGTTGACGCGCTACTCCAAGTCCGCCACGCCGGCGGTTTTCTCCAATGAGCTCGCCGCCTGCTTCGTGCCTTTGAAGGGCAAGGCCCTGCAGAACTTCCGGGCGAACCGCGGGCAGCTCTACGAGCGGTCCATCGAGGGCATCATCCACCTGCGCAGCGACGGCGAGCAGATGTACCTCGCCACCGTCTACAACCGCTGCCTCTCGAAGGCCACCGGCCAGCCGATCTGGAAGTGGGATCTCTGGCCGACCGCCAAGGCCTAGCGTTGCCGAATCAGCTTGGCCCGGGCGCGCCAGTGCCTGGCGCTGGTCAGCGAGATGCGCCAGGTGTCGGTGTCGATGCTCCAGCGCAACTTGCGCCTGGGCTACAACCGCGTCGCGAAATCAGAGCCCGCAGGCGCTCGCCGTCAACCTGATCGCCCAGCACTCGCAGCTGTTCCCCGGCCTGCCCTGCCCGCGGACCGCTGGCGCGCCAAAATAGAGAAGCCCGGCCTTGGTAGACCGGGCTTCTCGCAAGGTCCTCAAGAAGTCCGGCCGGCGGGTGACCGGCCTGCTGGCCAGCGCCGCCTGGAACGACGCGCTCGGCAACTCCCGCCTTCGCGCCGACCACCGGAAGCTGCTCAAGCAGTTTGACTGGGATGGAGACCAGCCGTGGCCGGAGCTGGTCTCCACCGACACCGAGCAGATGATCTCCTTCCTGGTCCAGTACAAGCGCGAGCACTTCCCGAACGACCGCCGGGTGATCGTCGCCGGGGGCATGAGCCCCGAGGGCACCGTCCAAATCCAGTGGCTCGGCGAGAACGACCTCGTGAAGGCCCAGCCCCCGAAGATTCCCGTGGAGGCAGTCCTCGCCAGGAACCTCGTCGCATCCATCAAGCGACAGGTTGCCGACAAGGTGATCAACCTCAAGGACTTGCTTGCCGGCCGGGCCATGGCGGCCGAAACGCAGCAGACGGTCGTCACCGAGGAAGAGCTGGCCTCTCTCCACCCCGCTCACGCGGCCTACGTCTTCGCCCAGAACCAGGTCTCGGTCCTCGCCGAGCAGCTCACCGCTCTGCCCGAGATGGCTCCCTTCGCCGAGCTGATCTCCAAGGCCGAGGACGAGTACATGCCCAGCGGGCCGCCGATGAGCCCGCTCACGCTCCTTCTTCACCTGCTGGGCCTTCTTCGACGCCTGGGTCAGGGAAGCCCGGGAGACGATCGGCAGCTGCATTCTCGAGCTTGGCGCCGCGGTCGGGATGCCGGCCGAGTTGCTGCACCTGATCGGCTTCATGCAGAAATCACGCATGGGCCTGTATGTGCACGAGGGCAATGGACGCGGGCTCGTGACCCTCCGCGACCTGGTCACCGGCGAAGCCTGCCGGGCCATCGTCCCCGCGGGTTGCAGGGGCCACGCCGGCGAGCTGTGGTACGCGCGCGTTTTCCGCCGCCCACGCCGGCCATCGCCGAGCACGTGGTCTTCCCGACCCCCTACCTGGTCTTGAAGCCTGGGCCGCGTGAGTGGGAGGCCTACTTCCGCCGCGTGCTGCCCGACGCCCCGAAGCAGGCGCGCCTGGACGCCTACCAGCAGCACATGAAGTTCGGACCGTCGCCCCGCTACTGGACCGAGTACGTGTTCGAGGGCTACGTGAACCACGAGCTCAACGTGATCTTCCTCCGCGGATTGCCGGACGTGCCCGAGAGCAGGCCGCACTCGCGGGGAAACTCGTGACGGGGTGTAGAGAGTAGTCCGTGACCTTCGATCACCGCTGGGGCCATTCCCGGCTTCGATGTCGGACAGCCCAGCAGCCAAGCGCGTGCTGAGCTTTTCGGACCTGCCGGCTCTTCCGTGATAGTGTGCGCCAACTTCGGAAATCCGATGACCTCGGCCTCCGCACGCCCCTGAACCGGGCGCGTCCTCTTGGGCACGCGACGCGCGACCACCAGGAAGCTCGGAGCGTCGAGACCCCGAAATTCTCACGACCGGAAACGCAGGGCGCACACGGTGCGCACCTTCGATTCCCCCCACGCGAACCGGAGAAGCCATGGACGCTGCCGAGAAGAAGGATGGAAGAGAGCCTGCGGTTGAAGCGGTGAAGGAGCTGCTGGAATCGGACTTCGAGGCAGCCGTCCTGAAGGCGACCCTGCCGGCCATCGTGGACTTCTGCTCGGCAGACGGCGAGGCCTGCAAGGCACTGGCGCCGCGCTTCGGCGCAGTCGCCGAGAAGTTCGCGGGCAAGGCCCTCTTCTTCCGCGTCGCGCTGCAGAAGGCCCCATCGCTCGCCGGGAAGCTGGGCGTGACCGAAACCCCCACGCTGGTCTTCTTCAAGGGCGGCAAGGAATTCGGGGACCGCCTCAAGGGCCAGGCCATCCAGCGCACTGCGCTGAAGGCGCAGGTCGAGGCGCTGCTCAAGTAGCCCCGGGCCCTACGTGAAACGCCGATTCCACCTCGAGGAGTTCCAGCGCTTCCTGCGGCTGGTCGACGCCGAGCTGCCCATTCCCTGCACGGTGGTGCTGGTGGGCGAAGCCGCACTGTCTCTGGGTTACTGCCCGGATCGCCCGGTCGCCGACATCGAGGTCTGGTCCGCGTCGGATCGCGTGATCTGGACCGCTGCCGAGCGGGCAAGCGAGAAGATCGCGCGGCCGATCCACCTGCGGCCGGTACCTGGGGGCGGCAGGCGAAGCATGCCGTTCGAGGCTCGGCTTCAGCCGTCGCCAATGGAAGGATTGCGGCTGCTGACGGTGCTGCTCCCCGAGGCTCACGACCTGGCGCTCCTCAACGCTGCGCGCGGGATGGCCCCCTCGGCTGCCGCGGCGCTCCACCAAGGTCACCCGCTCTCCATCCGCACTCTCCTCGCGCGGTATGACGAGCTGAAGAGCGACGAGTCGGTCGTGGAGGAGCGTGCGCAAATCGCCTTGGTCGAGCTGGTCGCCAAGGTGTTCGGCGACGCGGAGGCGCGTGAAGTCGAGCGCCGCGTGAGGTCGCGCCCCGGCCACCCTCCGAGCCCCTCGCGTCTCAAGAAAGGTAGCTGAGCATGCGCACCCGAAAGACATCCCAGAGCCGCAGGCCTATGCTGTTCTCCGCCTTCGACCGGCGCCTGAGCTTCCATCTGCAGGCGATCCGCGGCGAGGTCGATCGCTCTGGCCGTACCTCCAAGGGTGGCGCGAGCCTCGCCGCCCTCGAGCAAACGGTCGAGCGCCTGCGCAAGGCACTCAAGCAGCTCGCTGGGCGCCGCGCGGGCGACATGGCCGAGCGCCTGGACGAGCTGGAGTACCCCTTCGCCAAGCTTCAGGCGTTCTTCGCCCACAAGAAGACCTCGCTCGACAGGCGGGCGACCGAGATCATGGCGGAGTACCTGCGCGATCGGATGCTCGAGATCCGCGTCATCGCCCAGGAGCTCGACGCGAGGCCATGAGCCAGCCCGACGACAGCAGGCGGAACCGACTGCCCGACGGCAGCTCCGCAACAGGCGCCGAAGCGGCCTCCGAAGGGACGCCGGCCGAGCTGAGTCTCGCGCAGCAGCTCGCCGACTTCTCTCGGCCGCTGCTCGAAGGCGCGGACACGGCGGAGGCGACCCAGAACGCCTTGGCGATGGGGGAGTTCTTCTGGCGGCTCGCCCTGGCGAAGGATGCACGCAGCCGGGAGGACGGGCTGGAGCTCCTCTTGAAGACGCTTGCCCAGAGCGCCAGCGACCGCGAGAGCCTGCGAGCGCTCGCCGCCAGGATGATCGCTCGGCACGAGCAGATGTTCCCCGGCCTGCACGGCCCGCCGACCGCCGGCGCGCCCAAATAGAGAAGCCCGGCCTTGGTAGACCGGGCTTCTCGCAACTTCTATCAGAGACGGATCAGACCGGGCGAACGTTCGCGGCCTGCAGGCCCTTGGGGCCCTTGGTCACGTCAAACTGCACCTTCTGCCCCTCAGCCAGGGTGCGGAACCCCTCGGTCTGAATCGCGGTGTGGTGGCAGAACACGTCCTCGCCACCGTCATCCTGCGTGATGAAGCCGAAGCCCTTCGCGTCGTTGAACCACTTCACAGTGCCAGTAGCCATTTTCGGTGATGCTCTTTTCTTCTTGAGACCCGAGAGCAATGCGCTTTCGGTTCCCCCTCGACTCGGAGAGGGAGGCCGGCTTGATATCCCACCCTGTGGTGAAAGTCCACCCCCCCGCTCTTGGGCGACCTACTCGTCGTCCTGGTCGTCTTCGTCCCGGTCCGCCTCGACCTCCGGCTCGGCGCTCTCCTCATCCTCCGCTTCGACCGCGACCGCCTTCTTCTTCGGCTTCTTCGCGGCGGTCTTGGCGGCGGGCTTCGGGGCCTTCTTCGAGATCTTGGCGACGACCTCCTCCGCGGCCTCGGCCTCCAGGTTCGCGGGAACCAGGAGCTGGCGGTATCGCTGGACGTTCAGGAAGGGACGTCGCCCGCCGTCCTCGAACGCCACGTAGATCTTGGCCGCGGTCTCCTCGACGATCATCCCGACGCCCCATTCCTCATGGCTCGAGTGGCGGTAGAGGACTGGCTTCGCTGCCTTCACGGTCTTGGCCAAGGGGCCCACCTTTCTGTGCGGGCGGCCATAGTACCCCAGTCTCGGCAGGGTTCCCTCGCCTATCGACAGGCAAGGCGACCGAACGTGGGAATGGCAAGTGGGCCAGCGGCCGGGGCCCCGCCGGGGGACTCTCGAGCGCGGGTCAGGTGTTCAAGGAAGAGGCGAAGCCTAGGTTACTTCGCAGGCGCTGCGGACGAGCAGACACGCACGCCCGCTCCCACCCGGCACCTGCGCAGGTGAAGGAGTTCTCAGGATGAAGAGCACCAAGTCAATCCGGAAGACAGAGATCTATGAAGGAGTCGGCCCACTGCCGCAGGTGGCCGACCGTGCCTCGGCGGAGGGCTTCCGCTACTTCAGTCTCAACGGGAAGCTCTTCGAGCTCGAAGCCGGTCGGGTCGAGGGGTCCTCGCTCGGGCTCCACTCGCTCAAGGGAGCAGCGCTCACCGACTAGCTGGCTCGAGCTGGGAGAGAGTGAAGGCCGGCAGCGGCCAACCCGCGCCTGCGGAAGTCCGATACGACCGGTCGCCGGTCTGCTACAACGGCCCGGAAAAGGAGGCCACTTGGCCCAGAACCCCTCATTCCTCAAGCGGCAGAAGGAGCTTGCTCGACTGGAGTGGCAGCAAGAGAAGCAAGCGAAGCGCAAGCAGCGCAAGCTCGAGAAGGAAGAGCGGGCGCGCCTTGAAGCCGCCAATCCGGTCGACACCGCCAAGCCGAACGGATGAAGATCTGGGTCGACGCTGACGCCTGCCCCGGCGCGGTTCGAGAGATCATCGTCCGAGCCGTGCGAAGGCTGCAGGTTCCCGCCGTCTTCGTGGCCAACAAGAGCCTGGCGCTCCCCGCGATCGCGCAGCTCAGCACGGTTCGCGTGGCGAAGGGGCTCGACGTAGCGGATCGCCACATCGCCGAGGCCGCCTCCCAGGGCGACCTCGCCATCACCGCGGACATCCCGCTCGCGGCGGCGCTGGTCGCCAAGGCGGTCACGGTCATCGATCCGCGCGGAACGGTCTTCTCCGAGGAGAACATCGGGGAAGCCGTCGCGGTGCGTGATCTCATGCACGGCCTGCGCGAGTCGGGGGTCGAGACCAGCGGGCCGAGTTCCTTCGGACCTCGCGATGTCCAGCGCTTCGCGTCCGCGTTCGATCGGGCGCTGAACCAGGCTCTCCAGAAGAAGTAGAGCGTCGGCGCGGGCTCCTGAGCGACCAGGACGCCGCCGCCAACGACTTCCGTTCCGGAGACGGTCGCTTCTGTCCGTCTTTCCGGCCTCGGTAGGCCCATTGGACTGGCTTCGCCGGTTATCGGCCAACTCTGACAACGACCTCGCGCGGTAGAATTCCCCGGTGTCTTCCGATCACGATCGCCGAGTGGCATTCCTGGCTGAGAAGGAACGTGAGCTGGCGCTGCTCGAAGGCCAGCTGGCCGCGGCGCGCGCCCAAGTAGAGACTCTCCGCGCGGAGCTGGCGGCGACACCAGCCTCGGCAAACCCGGCAGTCTTGTCGGCGCCGCCGCCAATCGCCCCGGCCACGCCGGAGGAGAAGGTGGCGCTCTTCCGCTCGCTCTTTCGCGGGCGCGAGGACGTCTACCCGACCCGCTGGACGAGCGCCAAGACCGGCAAGAGCGGCTGGTCGCCCGCCTGCTCCAACAAGTTCGTCCGAGGGATCTGCGAACTGCCGCGCGTCAAATGCTCGGAGTGCGCTCACGTCGACAACGCTCCGGTGACCGACAAGGTGGTTCTCGATCATCTCCAGGGCCGCCACACCATCGGCGTCTATCCCTTCCTTCCCGACGGAACCTGCTGGTTCCTCGCAGTCGACTTCGACGAGGCGAACTGGCGCGACGACGCTGGCGCCTTCCTGGAAACCTGCGCGCGCAACCGGTTGCCGGCCGCCGCCGAGCGCTCGCGCTCCGGCAACGGCGCCCACGTCTGGCTCTTCTTCTCGGCGCCCGTGTCGGTGATCAACGCGCGAAAGCTCGGGTGCTTCCTGCTGACCGAGACGATGGCCCGCCGGCACGAGCTCAGCATGGAGTCCTACGACCGGCTCTTCCCGAGCCAGGACACCATGCCCAAGGGCGGCTTCGGAAACCTCATCGCGCTGCCTCTGCAACACGAGCCGCGCAAGTCGGCCAACACCGTCTTCCTCGACGCGAAGCTGCTCCCGCTTCCCGACGACCAGCAGTGGTCCTTCCTGGCCGGCATCCAGCGCATCGCTCCAAGCGAGGTCGACCGGATCGCGGTCGAGGCTGCTCGTCAGGGAGCAGTGCTGGGCCTTCGCGCCGCCGAGGCGGAGCCTGACGAGGAGTCGGCGAAGCCCTGGCAGCGCAGCCCGTCCCGCCGCGCGCGTCAGAGCCAAATCGACGGGCCGGTGCCGCCGGTCGTGCGCGCGGTGCTCGCACAAAGGCTCTTCGTGGAGAAGGCCGGCCTCCCCTCTCCCCTCCTGAACCAGATCAAGCGTCTTGCCGCTTTCCAGAACCCGGACTTCTACCGACGCCAAGCCATGCGGCTTTCCACCTCAGTGACGCCACGCGTGATCGCCTGCTTCGAGGAGGAGCCGCTCCATGTCGGCCTGCCGCGAGGATGCCGCCCTGAGCTCGAGGAACTGCTCGCGGAGCTTGGAACCAAGCTGGAAGTCGAAGACCGCAGGGTGTTGGGCGCCCAGCTCGACGTCGAGTTCGAGGGGACGCTGACGCAAGTCCAGGAGACCGCCGCCCGCGCGCTCTTGGCACATGACCTCGGCGTCTTCGTAGCACCGCCGGGCGTCGGGAAGACGGTGGTCGGCACCTACCTGGTGGCCAAGCGAGCTCGCAGCACGCTGATCCTGGTCGAGCGTCGGCACCTTCTCGACCAATGGATCGAGCAGCTGGCGATGTTCCTCGGACTCGAGCATTCCGCGATCGGCCAGATCGGCGCCGGCAAGCGAAGGCCGAACGGCCTGCTCGACGTCGCCACCATCCAGAGCCTGGTCCGCAAGCACGAGGTGGACGACATCGTGGGCTCCTACGGACACGTCGTCGTCGACGAGTGCCATCACCTGCCGGCGGTGTCGTTCGAGAGGCTTCTTTCGGAAGTGAAGGCCCGGTTCGTGACCGGCCTGACGGCAACGCCCCAGCGACGGGACGGCCACCACCCGATCACCGACATGCAGCTGGGGCCGGTTCGCTTCGCGGTCCCAGCGCATGGCTCAACGGCTCGGCGTGCCTTCGACCAGAAGCTCTTCGTCCGCGAGACGAAGTTCGTCCTGCCAGGCTCCGAAAGAGAACCGGCGATCCAGCAGGTCTACGCGGCCCTCGCCCTGGACGAGCAGCGAAATCGCCTCATCCTCGACGACGTCATCGCCTGCCTGGCGAGCGGCCGGTCCCCCATTCTGCTCACCGAACGCAAGGATCACCTCGAGCTCTTCGCGGAGAACCTACGCGGCTTCGCCAAGAACCTGGTCGTGCTGCAGGGCGGAATGGGCGTTCGCCAGCGCAGGGAGGCCATGGATCGCCTCGCCTCAATCCCGAAGGACGAAGAGCGCCTGGTGCTCGCCACCGGGCGCTACATCGGCGAAGGCTTCGACGACCCCCGCCTGGACACCTTGTTCCTGGCGCTGCCGGTGTCTTGGAAGGGGACGCTGGTCCAGTACACCGGACGCCTCCACCGAAACTGGACCGGGAAGACCGAGGTCCAGATCTACGACTACGTCGATTCGCGCGTGCCGGTCCTGATGCGGATGTTCGAGAAGAGGCTGCGCGGCTACCGCGCCATCGGGTACGCGCGGGGCGAAGCGCCGCTGGGGCTGGCCGAGCCACCCGAGGAGCCCACCGTCCAGTACGACGAGGAGGCGCTGCTCGCCGCCGAGGCCGTGGACGAATACCCTCAGGCGCCGGAGGACTGATGCGGGTGCCGCCGGCCAATCAGGGAGAGTCTGCTCTTCCCGAAGGAAGCGTGCTTGCTGGATCGATCGACGCCGAGGCGTACGAGAGATGGTCGCGAGGATGCTTGTGAGTGTGAGCTGGCCATGCTCCGCGCTTCGGCATAATGTGCCTCGAAATCAGGAGTTTTCCCGTGCCTGACGAGTTGTCAGTCCTCCCTGGAATCGAGAAGCCGCGCGAAGATCTCTTCGGTGCGGTCGATGAGCTTGTGGCCGGCAAAATGCCGACCCCGTTCGTGCTCGCGGGTGCCCAGGCTTCGGGTCGAAGGAGTCTTCTCCGAAATGTAGCCGACTACGCCCGAGAACGGGGACAGAAGGTCTTCCAGCTGGAGATACTGCCGTTCGGGCACGACACACCAGCACAAGTGCTGCTCCACATCGCTGCGCTCGCGCCCGACTCGCCGAAGGCCAGAGCCCTGACTACGCTCGAGGTCCCATGGAAGGATCGGCTGGATGCCGCCGGTTCTCTCCTCGACGATGCGCAGGAGACAGTTTTTCTGGTTCGCTTCCCGGCCGGAGGCTTGCCGACGGGCGAACGTCCCGACCGCCAGCTTCAACAGGAGATCGCCGACGTCGTCAAGCTCGTCACCCAGCCCCGGCTGGGAAGGCTTCATGTAGTAGCCAGCCAGCCGTGGTGGAGATGGCCGCACGCGATGCCGCACACGCAGGTTCAGCTACGCTTGGCTAGCCGATCGAGCGAGTTCCTGTCGGCCCCCTCGCAGTGGGGCTCGCTCGCACCGATGGCGGCGAAGCTGGCAAAGCTTCTCGGCGCTGACGGGGATACCGTCAGCCCACTCCAACTACGGCTTGGTGTCGCGCTTCTTGCCACTGGCACGAGCACGTCGGCCGTTCGCGAAGCGCTTAACCCGGGCTCGAACGTCCGCAAGCTCGAGCAGCCTCTCCGCAAAATGTTAGAGGCCAGGCCATTGCTGGATGCAGCGCTGACGCGCGTGGCGCGTGCGCGAACGGCCGTCGACGCCCTGGTGCTGGAGGATGTCGCAAGTGCCGGGGACGACTGGGATCTCGTTTCCAGGTGCTTCCTGTACCCCGAGGGAGACGGTCGCCTGCGGTTCCACGACCAACTCCGATGGCTGGTGCCCGACGCGTCACCGGAGACTGCCACTCACGTCAAGTTGCTCGACTACTACAGCTCTCTCGACGGAGCGACGGCTCCGACCGAGGGACTCCGGAAGGTTGCGCCGTGGCTCGAGAAGCTGCATCACGCCAGCCGAGCCGATGCTGATGGCAACGTTGACAGCTGGTTGGCGCTCAATCCTCCGACCCGCGAGCACTATTGGGAGTACGGCTGGTCGCTCAGCTACGTACACAAGCGCTATTCCGCGGCGGCGCGAGTCTATCGCGAGCTCCTTTCGCAGGTTCCAGACGACAACTACGCCCAGCACTACTACGCCTTCAACCTCGACAGGGCGGGAGAAGATCCGGTCGTAGCGGACGAGTACTTCCGCAAGGCGGTCGAGGGCGATCCCACGAACGCTTGGTGGAATGCCCGCCTCATCAGCTTCCTTACTGAACGGGGCCGCTTCGAGCCTGCGCTGAGGGCGTGGAGCGCGGCGCTCGAAGCGATTGACCCGGGCGGTGACCGTAGTGGCGGCGATTGGCTCCCCTATCACCTGCACAAGCACGTCATTCAGTCCGGCCTCGACTCCGGCAACCTCGAGTTGGCGAACGTCGCTCACCGCGCCATCCGCCCGCCCGCATCGTCCGCAGAGATCTTCCGCTGGCTCCAAACGAAAATCGACGCCGCCCGCCAAGTGCGTCGCCTGGGCGAGGCACTCTTTCCCGCGCATGTGAGCTTCCCTGAGTGGTGGAGGCCGCGCCTGCTTCGCGCTCGACATGGCGAGACCGCCAGCGAGTGGCGCGCTGGCCGTGTGCTACGAGCCGACCCTAAGGAGGTGGCGGTGGCGCTGGGCTTCCTGCCGGACCAGGGCGGACCAGTCGTCGTGCATCAGGTGCTGGCGCGCGACCTCTGGGATGCAGCGGCGCCTGATCAGGAGCCTCGGGTGGGCGACTTCTTTGAAGCAGCGCTTATCGACGGGAAGCGGAGAGTCGAGGTCGAGCATCCTCTGGAAACCGCGGTCGACAGAGCGAGCCTGGAAAACCTCCTTCGCTACCTCTCAACGCAGTCATGGACCTCCTAGTCGAGCCTTTTCCCGCCTCGCTGGACCGCTCGCTCCTCCACGTCTTCGTGTTCGGGGCGGACGTCGGTGAAGCGATCGCCGTCGCGCTGCCCGGGCGCGGCTGGATTCTGGTGGACGGGTGCAAGCTGGAGGTTGGCGAGGAGGAGGTCTTCCCAGCGCTCGAGGCCTACACCGAGTTGCGCACCGGCGAGGACGACCCCATCGAACTCCTGGTCTGGACGCACCCCCACGCCGACCACTACCAGGGAATTCGTGAGGCCATCGAGCGCTACCGACCTCTGCGCGTCGGAATGACCCTCGTCGAAGCACCAGCCCCCGGCTCGGCGACCAAGGAGCTCGAGGCGCTCGGCTCCCACCCGACTCTCCCAGAGGACCTCCGGCTGCAGGAGGTTTTCACGCGGGTCAAGTCCACGCTCGAGCGCGTCTTTCTCCACTGGCGTGAGCAGCCGGGTTCTCGGCTGCTTCTCTCTGCACAGACGCAGCCGCTCGAACTCGGCGTTACTCGGGTTCGCGCGTTCTCTCCGGATCAAGCCGCGCTGAAGGCATTTTACGAACTCGGGGTCGACGGCCTTCGTGCGGCGCTCAAAGGCCGAGCCAACGAATACAGCGTCGTGCTTGGACTCGCATTTGGCGAGACGCGCATTGTTCTCGGCGGCGACCTCCCGCACCGCTCGCCGAGTGGGGCGATCCTGCCTCACGCCTGGAAATGGGTCGATGAGAACACCCCGGAGCTCGCCGCCTCGCACGACGGGTTCAAGGTGTCGCATCACGGTTCAGCAGAGGCTATCCCACCATCCTTCGGCGGCCGGCCTGATCCGCCTAGGGAGTGGTTCGTCACCCCATTCGCCCGCGAACACCTTCCTCGCCCGGGAGATGATGCCAAGGGTGGACTGAGGCAACTGCTGCTTCGCGTTCCGGAGCTACGACTGACGTCCTCGGTCGGCCTCGTAGTTCCGCCGACGCCAGGCGCGCGCGTGCTTCGAAGTCAGCTTCGCCTCAACCTCGAGGGGCATAGAGCCGGAGGCTTTTCGACAGGCCTTCGCGCCCCGGCGGCCGCGGGCTCCTTCGATTTCGCATGGGGAGTCGCGTTTGACGGGCATCGGGCCGCGAAGCGGCTCTTTGCAGGCCAGCACGCGATCACCGTCGTCGAGAACTAGGCGACCAAGCCTTCATCAACCGCAGGTTCGCGGCTCGCGCGGCCCCGCCAAGGACCTCGTCGGGATCGAGCTGGCCTTCGTCGGGATCTCGTGCGTCGGAGACGCCACAGCGCCAGATTCCGTCGGCCCACCCCTACAAATTGACCTCCTTGTGCATCTCCCCCGCCGGCCGGACGAGCACCTCGCGCGGCTTGGAGCCATTGGCCGGCCCGACCACGCCCTCGCGCTCCATCCGCTCGATGATTCTGGCGGCGCGGTTGTAGCCCAGGCGGAGCTTGCGCTGGAGCATCGACACCGACACCTGGCGCATCTCGCTGACCAGGGCCAGGCACTGGTCGTACATCTCGTCGGCGTACTCCTCGTTGCCGCCCTCGCCGCCGGCCTCCTCGCCCTCCTCGTCTCGCGGCTTGAGGATCGACTCGTCGTACACCGGCTTGCCCTGGGCCTTGAGGTGCTCGACCACCTTCTGGATCTCGGTGTCCGAGACGTAGGCGCCGTGCACGCGCTCCAGGTGCGCCGAGGTCGGCGGCAGGATCAGCATGTCGCCCATGCCCAGCAGCGCCTCGGCGCCGATGGTCCCGAGGATGGTCATCGAGTCCGGCTTCGACCGCAACTGGAAGCTGATCCGGCTGGGGAAGTTGGCCTTGATCACTCCGGTGATCACGTCGGTTGACGGGCGCTGGGTGGCGATCATCAGGTGGATGCCGGCGGCGCGGGCCATCTGCGCCAGCCGCGCCACGTAGGTTTCCACCTCGCGGCCGGCGACCATCATCAGGTCGGCGACCTCGTCGATGACGATCATGATGTACGGCAGCTTCTTGGGCTTCTCCGGCGCGGCCGCGGGCTTCTCCTCCTCCTCGGCGGCCACCTCGGGCACGATGGTCTCGGTGGGCGCGGCCTCGAGCCCGGCCTCGTCGTCGTCCTTGGGCGCGTCCACTCCCAGCGTCGGCTCGCCGCTGCCCTCGGCCCGGGCCAGCGCGTCCTCTTCGCTCTCGCCCTCGGCCACGTCGATGATCCGGATCTTGCCGCCGGAAGAAGTGACCTTCTCCACCGCCTTGGGCGGCGGCGGAGCCTCGCCCTCCAGCCGCTCGATGTACTTGTTGTAGCCGGCGATGTTGCGCACCCCGGCGTCGGCCAGCAGCTGGTAGCGCCGGTCCATCTCCTCGACGCCCCAGCGCAGCGCCATCGCCGCCTTGCGCGCGTCGGTGACCACCGGCAGCAGCAGGTGCGGAATACCCTCGTAGATCGAGAGCTCGGTGACCTTGGGGTCCACCATGATCATCCGGACCTCTTCGGGCGTGGACTTGAAGAGGACGCTCATGATCATCGCGTTGACGCTGACCGACTTGCCCGACCCGGTGGTTCCGGCGATGAGCACGTGGGGCATCTTGGCCAGGTCGGTGACGTAGGGCATGCCCTCGATGTTCTTGCCGATGGCCATCGCCAGCTTCGAGCTGGTCTTGGTGAAGCTGTCCTGCTCGACGATGTCGCGGAAGTAGACCGTCTCGCGGATCTTGTTGGGCACCTCGATGCCCACCACGCCCTTGCCGGGAATGGGGGCGACGATGCGCACCTTCAAGGCCTCCATGGCCATCGCCAGGTCGTCGGCCAGCGAGGCGATCTTGGAGACCTTGATCCCCGGCGCCGGCTCGAACTCGTACATGGTGACCACCGGCCCGGGGCGGATCTCCTTGACCATGCCCTCGATGCCGAAGCTGGCGAGCTTCTCGCGCAGCTTCTCGGCGGTGGAGAAGAAGGCGTCCTTGTCCAGCGCCACCTTCTTGTTCTCGCCGCCTTCGAGCAGATCGAGCGGCGGCAGCTTGAAGTTGGTGTCGCCGTCGAAGGCGAAGGGATCCTTCTTCTCCGCCTTGGGCTTGGGAGGAGCCTTGGGTTCGACGATCACCGGCAGCACGGCGCCGACCGCGGCGATCGGCTCCTTGCGAATCTCGGCCTGAGGCGGAACGACCACCGGAGCCGGCGCGGCGGCGACCGGAGCAGGAAGCGGAATCTCTTCGGCGGCAAGCTCCTGCGCGGGAACCGGAGACGTGCTGACGCGCGGCGCGGTTTGAGCCGGCAGCGCCAGAATCGGCTTGGGGCGCTCGGCCGCCGGAGCCGGAACGACTTCGGGAGCCGGCGTCGCGGCAGCGGCAGCGGTGGAAGCGGCCTCGGGAACGCTGAGCGCCCAGGCCGGATCGGCCACTGGCGAATTGCGAACGCGGCGGGCGGCGCGCAGCGCGACGTCTTTGGCGCGGGCCTCGGCGTCCTGGAGCGCCAGTCGCTCTTCGGCGGCGCGAGCCAGGCGCGCGGCCTCCTCGGCCAGGGCATCAGCCTCGTCGGCGTCGATCTCTTCGTCGGTGAGCTCAGGAAGCTCCTCGACCTCGGAACGCAGGGCCTGCGCCGGCTTCGGCGGCAGCGAGGAGAGCGACGAAGCCGGGCGAATGCTGGTCTGCTCGAGCTCCCGCTCCAGCTCCTCGTGGAATTCGTCGTGGAGCTCGCCGTCGGACTCCTCGGCGTCGGCCAGCGACTGGGCGAAGGCCGCCTCCTCCTCGAGCTTCTCGCGGCGGCGAATCTCCTGTCGCTCCTTCCAGGCGGCGAACTGCTTCTGCCCTTCCGCGACAGCCCAGGCAAAGCCCGCGCGCGAGGTGCGATTGACGAAGCTGCCGGCGGTGACGCACAGCCGGGCGAAGGCGGCGTCGGTGGCGACGATCAGAGCTCCGGCCGCCACCGCCGACATGGCCAGCACCGCGCCGAAGGTTCCGAAGAGCGCCCGCAGCGATTCACCGAGCGCGGCGCCGATGGCTCCGCCCGGCGGATAAGCCAGCGCGGTCTTCGAGATCAGCAGGTGTCCCAGCACCGCACCCGAGAGAGCGAGCACCACCAGCCCGACGATCTGCCGGCCGCGGTGGCTTCCCTTCCCGCGCACGAACAACGCCATCGAGGTGTAGAAGAGCGCCACCGGGACCAGGTAGGCGCACAGGCCGAAGGTGCCGAAGAGCGAAGCGGCGCCGCGGTGGCCCATCGGGCCAATCAGGTTCTCGACCTTGGCGGCCAGCGCGTCCTCGCGCCGGTAGGTGAAGAGGGCGCAGAAGACGCCAATCGCGCCGATGAAAGCGAAGACCGCCAGGATGTCGCGGCCGAGCCCGCCGGAGCTGGGCGCGCTCTTGCCGCCGCCGCTGGGAGCCTGCCGCATCGGAGCCGCAGTCCGGCCGCCGCGGGTGACTTCCTGCTGGGCCAGAACCCTCTTCTCCGGTCGGGCCGCCGTCCTCCGCTTAGCCATGGGGTGCTCACCTCGAGCTGCGCTCGCCGCGCCTTGACCGGCGCTGCTACAGCCTGAAACAGGGAACCTGGCGCCAGTGTAGGGGGGGCAGTCGAGCGGTCAATTTTCTGGCCGCTTTTCTGGCGAACTGTGGAGAACTCGGTTGGCTGGTGGGTGGGCTTGGCGTCTGCGCGGCGCCCCTCTACCCTCACCCCTTCCGCCTGCGCGTCGCCCTCTTCCCTCACCCCCAACTCCCTCTCCGTCGCTACGCTGCGCTTCGCTTCCGGAGAGGGGGGCAGCTCGGCGGCATCTGGGGACGAAGTGCCCGACTGCGCGAGGCGCGAACACCGCGAAGAAGTCATCCCCCTGCTCCTGGGCGCCCGAGGGAGAGGGGGACCGAGGGGGTGAGGGTAAGAAAGCCGGTGCGTCGCTCCGCCCTCTTCCCTCACCCCCAACCCCCTCTCCGTCGCTACGCTGCGCTTCGCTTCCGGAGAGGGGGCAGCTCGGCGGCATCTGGGGACGAAGTGCCCGACTGCGCGAAGCGCGAACACCGCGAAGAAGTCATCCCCCTGCTCCTGAGGGCGCAGCCCGAGGGAGAGGGGGACCGAGGGGGTGAGGGTGCGAGGCGAAACCGCGATGAAGTGGCGCAGTTTCAGCCGCGCGCTGCCGCCTCGGGAACGGAGACGCCGACCCCGGCGCTCTTTCGGGCCCGGCCGGCGGCGAGGTGCGCCAAGGCCACCAGGCCCGAGCTGCAGGCCACGGCGATCCACAGCACTTCCGGGCCGAACCGCTCGACCATCGTTCCGCCGATCGCCGGCGCCAGCGCCAGCCCGGCACCAAAGGAGACCGAAATCAGCCCTTGGTAGCGCCCGCGCAGATCCTCAGGCGACATCTTCGACACCAGCGACATGATCGTAGGCAGCGACACGATCTCGCCCAGGCTCCAGAGCCCGGTCGCGGCGGCGTAGTGCCACGGGCTCGAGCAGACGGAATAGGAGAGGTAGCCGGTCCCGCAGAACACCGCCCCCAGGGCGAGCATGCGCCCGGGGTTTACCCGCGCCGACACGCGCGAGACCCAGGGGCTCAACAGCATGATCAGGATGCTGTTGACCATCATGGCGTGGCCGTAGTCGGCAGGCGTCAGCGCGCGGCGCACCATGACCACCGGCAAGGCCAACATGAACTGGAACAGCCCGACCAGGAACACGACGTTGAGGACCAGGAGCGCCATGAAGTGCCGGTCCCTCAAGGCGGTCGCGAATCCCCGCGCGCGGGCGGCCTGGTGCAAGGGGACGCTGGCGGGCAAGGTTTCGGGAATCCTGGCGAAGGCGACCAGCGCGAAGAGCAGCGTCGTGGAGGCGTCGATCAGGAAGAGTCGGTCGTAGCCGAACGTCGCCAGGTATCCGCCCAGCGCGAAGGAGACGCCAATCCCGGCGTTGCGCTCCCAGTACATCAGCGCGTAGGCGTCGTCGTAGCGCTCGGGCGGGACGACGTCGGCGACGATCGCGTTGGCCACCGGGAAGTAGGCGTGGACCGCTACCCCAAGGGCGAGCGTTCCCGCCGCCAGCACAACCGGATTGCCGAGGAACGGCAGCAGCGCGGTCAGCGCCGCCGCCGAGAGGAGCGAGCCGATCAGCGCCGGCCGCCGACCGATGCGGTCGGCGAGCTGTCCGGCCAGCGGCCCGGCGGGAATACTGCCGACCCCGAAGAGCGCGACCAGCAGCCCGCTCTCCTCCACCGAGTAGCCGCGCGACTTCAGGAACAGCGCCAGGAACGGAAAGACGAAAGTCGCCAGCGCCATCAGCAGCACGCCGACGAACAGCGCCCAGAAGGTTCCGGGCAAGCCTCTCCAGCCCCGGGCGATGGCCGGCTTCATTGCGCTCTACCCGGAGGGCCTAGGGCCCAAGCTTGATCTTGAGGAACTTCCGCTTGCCGACCTGGAGCAGGTACTCGCCCTCTCCCAGCGAGACCTTGGGGTCCGCGGCGCGCTGGCCGTTGATGCTCACCCCACCCTGCACCACCAGCCGCCGCGCCTCGCTGTTCGAGGCCGCCAGGCCGTTGTCGCTCATCAGCTTGAGCAATCCCAGGTTCGCCGCGCCGCCCAGGGCGATCACCCGCTCCTCGATCTGCTCCGGCAGCTCGCGCTGGGCGTGGACCCGGTCGAACTCGGCGGCGGCCTTGTCGGCCTCCTCCGCCGAGTGGAAGCGCGCCACCATCTCCTTGGCGAAGCGCACCTTCACCGCCTTGGGATGCTCGGAGCCGTCGGCCACCTTGGCCTTGAGCTCCTTGAGTTGCTGTGCGGTCAGCGCCGACAAGAGCTCGTAGTAGCGCCACATCAGGTCGTCGGTGATCGACATCAGCTTGCCGAACATCGTCTCCGGCGACTCGGCGATGCCGACGTAGTTGCCCAGCGACTTGGACATCTTGTCGCCGGCGATCTTGCCGTCGACCAGCTTGGCGTCGAGCCCCTCGAGGATCGGCCCGGTGAGCACGATCTGCGGCGACAGCCCGTAGTCGCGCATCAGCTCGCGCCCGACCAGCAGGTTGAAGAGCTGGTCCGAGCCGCCCAGCTCGACGTCGGCCTTGAGCGCCACCGAGTCGTAGCCCTGCAGCAGCGGGTAGAGGAACTCGTGGATGGCGATCGAGCGGCCTTCCTTGAAGCGCTTCTTGAAGTCGTCGCGCTCCAGCATTCGCGCCACCGGATAGCGGGACGCCAGGCGGATGAGATCGGTGCCGGAGAACTTGCCCAGCCACTCGCTGTTGAAGCGCACCTCGGTCTTGGCCGGGTCGAGGATCTTGAAGACCTGCTTCTTGTAGGTCTCGGCGTTGGCCTGCACCTGCTCCGGGGTCAGCGGCGGGCGGGTGGCGCTCTTGCCGGTGGGGTCGCCGATCATCCCGGTGAAGTCGCCGATCAGGAACACCGCCTTGTGGCCCAGGTCCTGGAAGCGCTTCATCCGGAAGAGAAGCACGGTGTGGCCCAGGTGCAGGTCGGGAGCGGTGGGGTCGAATCCGGCCTTGATGGTCAACGGGGTGTTGGTCTCGTAGGACTTCTTCAGCTTGTCCTTGAGGTCGGCGACCACGTGGATGTCCACCGCCGCCCGCGCCACCTCCTCGAACTGCTCCTCTGGGGTGCGGTCGCGCAGCGAGGCCATGGGATGCTCCCTTGCTTTGAAGCGGAAAGGTCCGTCCGCCGACGATGGCGGGCCCGGAACGATACACGACCGCCCCGGGGGCGATCAGCGCTTTTCAGAGTGGAGGGGGGCGAGAGGAGCCGAGGGCCCCTCGATCGGCGCTCGAGGCGAACGGGCGAGCCGCCGCGTCCTCGAGAAGGAATAATCCCCCGCCGAGCCGTGTGGGCAACGTCCATCGAACCCTGTCAAAGCAGGTGGGGCACCCGCCGGAGACCGTAGGCTTCCTTCTCGCCGAGGCGAGGGCTTGCTCATGGTCTCCAAAGAGCGACTACCCCGGGACGGACATATCGGTTCGGATTTCTGCCACCCATCACGAGAACGGCAGGGGAAAGTCAAAGAACTGCAAACCGTTGGTCGAACTTCCAGCTCCGATTATAACGGTGGCAGCGGTCGGGGCAAGGCGGTCTTGCCCCGGCGAAACGGGCGTCCGAGCTTGCCCGCGCTGCCGGAGCGGTCGGCAGCCAGCCTGAGGAGACTTCGAGTGCGCGTCCACATCCGAATCCAGGGAGCGATGGCCAAGCCCTTCGGCAAGGACGACTTCGACTTCGAGCTGGCCGACAACGCCTGCCTGGAAGACCTGCTCCTGCAGCTCGGCTACCACCGCAGCCACCTGCGCTTCATCCTGGCCTCGGTGCGCGGCGAGCAGCGCAGGCTCAACGACCGGCTGGGCGACGGCGACGAGGTGATCCTGCTGTTGCCGACCTCCGGCGGGTGAGGAGCGGCTGGTTCCCTGACCTTCGCGGTCTGGCCGCCTGCCGCCCAATCGATGGCCCCTTCGCCGGCGCGGCCCTCGCACTCCGGTTCTTTCGGAGTCATTCACCGAGGACCGATTTCCCGAGGCTTTTCAGTCGGTTGCCAGGCAAGACTTCCGCGTGAACTATAGTGAGCGAATGGCCGAACCTCCCGCGACCAGGCGCTTCCGCTCGCTCAGTCCTGCCGTCAGCGTCCTCGTGTTGGGCCTGCTCCTGGCGACTTCGGTTCGCGCCGATCCCGTCATGCCGACGACCGTTGGTGTCGATCTCACCCTCCTGTCCGAAGAGAGCTACCGCCGCCTCGACGGTCTCGGTCTCGAGCGCACCTGCCTGTTGCGACTGGTCCAGGAAGGCTTTGCCGTCTTGTCCGTCGCTCGAGCGCCACGGGTGCGGATCGTCGTCAACGACCTTGAAGATGTGGTCAGCCTGCACGCGATCGGCCCAACGATCACGCTGACACGCGAGGTCCGTTACCAGGAGGGCTCGGCTGGCTCTGAGCTACACCTCGAGGTTGCCCAAAAGCTCGTAGAGCTGGCTCGACTGGCCTCCCGGGAAACGGCGCCGGTGGTCCCGGTGGTCCCCGCGGTCGCGGAAACGCCGCCACCGGTGCCCGCGAGCTCATCCCTGCCGATGCCCATTCAGCCTTCCGCGGGCGTCGACGCGATGGTGAGGCTTCAAGGGCTGGACCTGGCCGTGCGCATCGGGCTGGTGGTGGCACCGGCCAAGGGCCTGGGAATGGCAGTCACCTCATCCCTCTGCCCGTCGCAGGGCCTCGGCCTTCGGGTCTTCGAGTGGCAGCTACAGGCGGGAGCGCTCTACCGCTATCCGGTGTCGGAGCGAATCGAGCTCTCCGCCGCCTTGGTTGCGGGTGCGCTGGTGCACGACTACGCACTCGCCGATCCCACGGCGCTCTCCCCGACCGGCACCGTCGTGGACCTTCTCACTTCGACCCCGCTCGCCCTCCTCTGGAACACAATGTCGGGACTCCGCCTCGGAGCCCGCCTCGCCCCCGGCCTCAGCTCCAGCAGCCGCCAGCACCTGCGCACCACTCAGAGCGGCACCCAGATTCTTTGGCAGCGAGGTGCCCTGAGGGTGGAGGCAGGCCTGGTCGCGGGCTGGGAGTTCCCGTGATGACCGCTTGCCGCCAACTTTCGCGCCTCTTGAGGAAAGTCTGGGGTGTCCGGTGAGTGGTGTAGCTGAATGCCTGCAATCGCCCCATCACTGCCGACGTCCCCGAGCGCGTCAGAGCCGATGACTTTCGAGGACTGCTACCAGGCGCATCGGCGGCGGGTCTACCAGTGGGCGCTTCGATACGGCGGTGGCAAGGCCAGTTGGGCCGAGGACCTGACGCAGGACGTGTTCCTCCGCCTGCTCGAACATTTTCCGCGTCTCGACGGCCACCATGACCTGGGCGGCTGGCTCTATCGCGTCACGGCCAACCTGGCGTTGACCCGTCTTCGCACCGAGCGGTCATGGGTCGGCCGGCTGCGTCGGCTGCTCGGCGCTGAGGAGGCGGATGCGGTCGAGGGACCTCCCGATCTAGCGCTCGTCCGCGAGGAAGAGGCCGGTGAAGTGCTGGCGACTCTCCAGAGCTTGCCCGGCCAGGAGCGCGTGGTGCTGTGCATGAAGGTCCTCGAGGGAAAGACGCAGAAGGAGATCGCCCAGGTGCTTTCGCTGTCGGAAGGCTATGTGTCGAAGCTGTTGACGCGAGCTTGGGCGCATGTTTCCGAGGCGGGGTGGGAGGTCGATCATGCCGAAGGGTAACTTCGACGCCGCTCTCAAGGCGGTTGACGGTCGGTTCGAGGACGCGCTCTCGTCTGCAGCCGACGCGCGGCTGCGACGAGTGCTGCTCGAGGCGCAGAGGCCGCCGACGAGGAAGCGGACCTGGGCGATAGCGGCAACAGTCGTCGCCGCCTGCGCAACCTTTCTCCTGCTTTGGAGCGGCGGAGCACCGAGGGGTCCCCTGATGGCAGGCGGCCTGGCGATCGAGAACCTCTCCGGCGACCTGCGCTATGCGGAAGGAAAGGACAGGACCGTCACCATAGAATCTGGGACTGCGGCGCTCAGCCACCCCTCGTTCGCTGGCTTCGCCGAGGTCGCCTCCAAGGCGTCCTTTCTTCGTGAAGGAGACGACCTTCGCCTGGTCGAGGGGAAAGCCCGCTTCGTGATTGGCAAGCGCGGCACGAAGGGACCGGTGCGGATTCTGGTCTCCCATGGGGCCATCGAGATCGTCGGCACCCAGTTCACCGTGTACCAAGGCGTGGACGGGGGTCGGGTCGAGCTGAACGAGGGGTCGATCCGCTTCGTGTCGCTCGATGGGCGCAGCTTTCTACTCCAGCCCGGGCAAACGCTGCGGTGGCCTCAAGATCTGAACCCGCCCCCGCGGACCGCCGAGAAGGTGCTCCCTGCGGCTCCCACCCAGACTACCGAGGAGCCCGCGGTATTCCGCGCCCAACCTTCGCGACCACCGGTGGTCGCGAAGGCTCCCAGTACGATTCGCACGCTCGAGGAGGAACAGATCGACTCCGCCGCACTGCTGCAGAGGGTCAACATGTTGCGCAGCCGCGGCCAGTTCGGCGAAGCGGCGACGACGCTCGAAGCAGCACTTGAAGCGGGGTACCGGCCGGTCACCCGCGAGCGGCTCTCGTACGAGCTGGGGTCGATCTACACCCGCCAACTGACGGACTCCGCCAAGGCTTGCGCGCATTGGCGGGCACACATTCTGAGATTCCCCTCCGGTCGCTACGACCAGGAAGTAATAGCCGCCCAGGTCGAGTTGGGCTGTCCCGCTGTGCCGTAGGTCACCTACCAAGGATGCACCATGACGAAGCAACCCCTTCTCTGGCGCCACCTGGCCAAAACTCTGGCCTGCGTCGCACTCCTAGGCTGTTCCAACCCAATCGAACACGGCGGGGACGCGGAGGGCTGTAGTAGCTCACGGGCAGACTCGCACGATGCGGGCGACGATGGCGGCTCCGATGCTGGAAGCTGCGACCGCTTCAGCTGCAAGTACGGCTGTTGTCTGAACGGCACCTGCCTACTGGATACAAACTCTGCGGCGTGCAATGCAGGGATCGCCTGTGGAATCTGCGCATCCTGCGATGGCGGCGTGTGTGGCCCTTGGCCGGGCTGTAAGCTCAACGCGGTCGAGCCGCCAGGAACTGATGGACACCTCGTCGACTTCGGCTCACAGGCCGTGGGAACAACCACCACCCTGTGGGTGCAGCTGATCAACGCCGGCTCCGCCTCTTGCGAAGTATCCCGGCTTGGTCTCTCGGCATCGCTAGACACGGCGGTGTTCTCGATCGCCACCTTGCCATCATTGGCTTCCGGCGCCGTGAGCATTCCTCCAGGGTCGGCTATCCAAGTCGACGCGACTTTCAAGCCAGGTGCGCTCAGGAGCTATCTCCCGAGCGCCAACACATTCACGCTCGAAACGTCGGATCCCAGCGCCACCGAGTGCAGCGCCATTCCTGACCCCGGCTGCAAGCAGTTTGCTCTGAAAGGGACCGGCCGATGAGCGAAACAATGAGCAAACGGTCAATCCGATCGGCGCTCCCGAAACGGACGTTCTTCGGGCTGTCGGCGTTGCCAGCCCTGCTCATCGCTGTCGCCGCGGTTCTGGGCTGTGGGCCTGGAGCGAACAGCTTCAATGGAACCGTGGCGGGATCGTCCCTGGCCGTTCAACGGGCGGTATGGAACAATCCCGAAGCGGGAGCGAGCTCGATCTCGGTAACTCTCTCCACCAGTGCGAACGTCTGCGAGTTGCTCAAGAAGAAGGCAGAAACGGCCCCCGCGTTCTTCTTTGTGCTGGAAGGAACGGCCGTTGGCAGCTATCCGGTCATCACCGATGCCGACTACAAGAGCGGCATCGATCGCGCCGGGAAGGTGTGGGGTGCATTCTATTCCCCTGAGGCTGCAGCTTCGTACATGACCCAGGGAACGGTCAGGCTCGACTCAGTCACGCAGGGAGCAAACCCGGTCGTCAAAGGGTCCTTTGATGTGACTTTCGATGCGGATCGGGCAACTGGCACCTTCGAGGCGACTCCCTGCCCGCCATGATCAAAAATCCCGGGGCCTTCTCTCCATCATCCCTCCGGCATCGTGGCGGATTGCTGGTGGCCGGGCGGCGGAAACGGACAAGATAGGAGCACATTCGCGAGAGGCTATTCGGATCCCGTTCGTCAGCGAGACAGACGAGCCCGGCTCTCAGCCGCATCCCACCGAAGCCGTTGTTCCTCGCAAGGCTCGCTCGCCGGTTGTCTCGACTGTGAGCAGGCCAAACGCACCGCGGCCCGGCCACCTCGCGAAGAGGCGCCGGGCCGCGGGAGCTTCTGTGGCTGTCAGCCGCGCTTGGCCTTGATCGCCGCCAGGACCTTCTCGGCGGTGAACGGCATGTCGCGCATCCGCACCCCGACCGCGTCGTAGATGGCGTTGGAGATCGCCGGCCCGGGCCCGTTGATGCAGATCTCCGAGACGCTCTTGGCGCCGTAGGGGCCGCTCTCCTCGTAGGTGGGGACCATGATGGTCACCATCTCCGGCATGTCCGGGACGCCGAAGAGCTTGTAGTCGGCGAAGTTCGGGTTGCGCATCCGCCCGTTCTCGTCGAACAGGTACTCCTCGGTCAGCACGTAGGACAACCCGTTGACCACCGCGCCCTCCACCTGCCCCTCGGCCAGCTTGGGGTTGATGGCGGTGCCGCAGTCGATGGCCGCCACGTACTTCTTCACCTTCACCTGGCCGGTCTCGGTATCCACCTCGACCTCGGCGAAGTGGGCCGAGAACGGCGGCGGCGACTTGTGGCTGATCGCCGAAGCGGTGGCGGCGATCTGGTGCTGGTCCCGCTCATAGAGCGAGCGCAGCGCCACCTGCGCCAGGGTGAAGCTCTTGCCGCCCGGCTCGAAGACCCGCTTCTCCTTGAGCACCAGCTTGGCCGGATCGGGACGCGGCTCGACCCGCTCCAGCTCGTTGAACATGTCGGCGGCGACTTCGCGGATCTGCATCGCCACGTCCAGCGCCGCTTTGCGCGCGGCCTCGCCCGACAGATAGGTGGTGCTCGAGGCGTAGGCCCCGACGTCGAACGGCGTCAGATCGGTGTCCGAGGAGACCACCACCATGTCCTCGGTCTCGACGCCCAGCACTTCGGCGGCGATCTGCGCCAACACGGTGTCCGAACCGGTGCCGAGGTCGGTCGCGCCCGCGTTGAGGTTGAACGAGCCGTCGTCGTTCATCTTCATCGCCACCGAGGCCATATCGATCTCGGGGATCGAGCTGCCCTGCATCAGCGCGCACATGCCGATGCCGCGCTTGATGGGCCCGTTTCCTGGCTTGCCGCGCTTCTCGACCCAGTTGATGGCCTTGGCGCCGCGCTCCAGGCACTCGGCCATTCCCGAGGAGCCGATGCGCTGCTCGACGCCGGGCTTCCCCTCGCCCAAGGCGGCGAAGACCGGCGAGCTCTCGCCGGGCTGGATGTGGTTGCGCCGGCGCAGCTCGAGCGGGTCGATCTTGAGCTTCTCCGCCACCTCGTCGAGGAAGACCTCCATGGCGAAGGCCGACTGGGTGGCCCCGTAGCCGCGGTAGGCGCCGCCGACCGGCAGGTTGGTGTAGACCGCCTTGCCGTCGAAGGCCACGGTCGTCATCCGGTAGAGCGGCAGCACCTTCGAGCCGCAGTTGCTCATCACCGTCAGCGCATGCGAGCCGTAGGCGCCGGTGTTGCTCAGCACCTTCATCCGCATGCCGTTGACCGTGCCGTCGGCGTTGAAGCCGCCGTCCATGGTGGTCTTGATCGGATGGCGGGTGCGGCTGACGAACTCCTCGGCCCGGGTCAGCTGCAGCAGGATCTTGCGGCGGGACTTGAGCACCAGCGCTCCGACCATCTGCTCCAAGAGCACTTCCTGCTTGGCGCCGAAGCCGCCGCCGATGCGGGGCTTGACCACCCGCACCTGCCGGACCGGGATTCCCAGCGCCTGGGCGGTGATGCGCCGGGCGTGGAAGGGAACCTGGGTCGAGCTGACCAGCACCAGCCGGTCGCGCGGATCGAGGTAGCCCAGGCAGACGTGCGGCTCGATCGGGCAGTGCTGGGCGTAGTGCGTCGAATAGGTCTGCGAGTAGGAGAGGTGCGACTTGCGCAGCACCTCCTCCATGTCGCCGACGCCCATGGCCACCGCGGCGGCCATGTTCTTCGAAGGGTCGTAGGGCACCGGGATGGTGGCGTGGGCCTCCGGCTCGTCGTGGATCACCGGCGCGCCCGGGTCCATGGCCTTGTCGGCGTCGAGGACCGCCGGCAGCACCTCCCACTCGATCTCCAGCGCCTTGCCCGCCGCCTCGGCGATCTCGCGGGTTTCGGCGGCGATCAGCGCCACCCGGTCGCCGACGAAGCGGACCTTGTTGTCGAGGATGTAGCTGTCGTACGGCGACGGCTCGACGAAGCCCTGGCCGGCGGTGGTGTGGATGTTGCGCGGCAGGTCTTCCCAGGTCAGCACCGTGTGGACCCCTGCCATCGCCCGGGCCTTGCTGGCGTCGATCCGCTTGATGCGCGCGTGGGCGTGCGGGCTGGGAACGATGTAGCCGATCAGGGAGTCGCGGGTGTCGTAGTCGGCGACGTACTGCTCGCGTCCGCAGGCCATGCCGTAGGCATCGACCTTGGCCACCGAATGGCCGACCACCTTGAAGCTCTTGGCGTCACTTGGCATGGGCGGACTCCTTGGCCTGGACGGCGCCAGGGGCAATGGCCTGGGCGGCGTTCTTCACCGCTTCCACGATCTTCACGTAGCCGGTGCAGCGGCAGAGGTTGCCGCTCAAGGCGTCGCCGATCTGCTGGTCTGACGGAGCCGGAACGCGATCGAGCAGCGACTTGGTGGCGAGGATCATCCCCGGGGTGCAGAAGCCGCACTGCACCGCGCCGGCCTCGACGAAGGCCTTCTGAATCGGGTGCGGCGCGCTGGGGCTTCCCAGCGCCTCGACCGAGGTGATCTCTCGCCCGGCGGCCCTGGGGGCCGGAGTCATGCAGCTCAGGATCGCCTCGCCGTCGAGCAGCACCGTGCAGGCCCCGCACATTCCTTCGCGGTCGCAGCCCTGCTTGACGCTCGTGTAGCCCAGCGAGCGCAGCACCTCGAGCAGCGTGGCGTTGGGGGCGCAGTCGACTTCGCGGGCCTGTCCGTTGATCTTGGTGGAGAAGCGCATATCAGGTCTCCCTCATCGCCCAGTTGAAAGCCGTCTCGACCGCTCGGCGGGACAGGGTCCCGGTCAGCTCACGGCGGTACTCGTTGGAGGCCCGGAAGTTGGGCCCGACCTGCGCCACTTCCCGGACCTTGGCCGCCAGCTCGTCGAGCAGCAGCGGCGCGAACGCCTTCCCCTCCACCAGCTTCTCCGCCTCGGGGACGCGGTACGGACGAGGCTGCACCGCCCCGAGCACCAGCCGCACGTCGCGCACCGCCTGGCCCTCGCGCCGCAGCACGCAGACCGAGGTGCACAGCGAGTAGTCGTTGACGGTCTTGCTGAAGCGCTCATAGCCGAAGCTGCGGATGCCTTCGGGGAGCGGGATGGCGAAGCGGGTGATCAACCCGCCGTCCCAGGGGCGCTTGCCGGGCTTGAGGCAATCGGCCATCGAGAAGAGCTGCGCCGGTTCGCCGGCGCGCTGCACCTCGACCATCGCCTCCACCGCCAGCAAGACAGGAGGCATGTCCTCCCAGTAGGCGGAGTGGGCCAGGTTGCCGCCCAGGGTGATCATGTTGCGCATCGGCCGCGAGCCGACCGCCTTGGCCGCACGGCGCAGCAGCGCGCCCTCGCAGCCGGGAAGCTGCTTGGCGTCGCCGATCTGGGTGAGCGTGGTGGCGGCGCCAATCCAGACCCGGCCGCTCTCGAGCGAGATGCCGGAGAGCCCGAGGCGGGTGACGTCCACCAGCTCGCCTTCGGGCAGCGAGCGCAGACTGTAGAGACCGGTGGCTCCGGCGACCGGGGTTGCCCCCTTCGCCACGAGCTTGAGCGCCTCATCGAGGCGCGTCGGTTGATGGTACGCGTTGCTCATGCGTTGGCCTTTGCTTTTCAGGAAAGCTGCTTCGTCTCGAGGAACTTGAGGCCGGTGCGCTTCTGCGCGCGCTCGACCATCGCCGCCGACTGCCGGTTGGCCTTCTCGAAGATCTCGGCGGCGTCGGCGTTCACCAGCCGCGCGTCCTTGACCACCGTCTTGCCGTTGACCAGCACCCGGTCGGCGCGGCGGATTCCGGTGGTGAAGCACAGCGCGGCCAGCGGATCGTGCATCGCGCCGGCCAGGCCGAGATCGTCGAGGCGGAAGATCGCCAGATCGGCGGCAAAGCCCGGGGCGATCTGCCCGATGTCGTCGCGGCCAAGCACCTGGGCCCCGCCGCGGGTGGCGATGCCCAGCGCCTTGCGCGCCGGCATCGACTCCACTCCGCTGCCGACGCGGTGGACCATGGTGCACATCCGCAGCTCGCCGATCATGTCGCTGGCGTCGTTCGACGCCGAGCCGTCGACCGCCAGGCCGACAGGCACGCCAAGCTCCAGCGCCTTGGGGATCGGCGCGATGCCGGAGCCCAGACGCAGATTGGAGGTCGGGCAGTGGGCGATGCCAGTGCCGGTGGCCGCCATCCGCTTCAGCTCCGACTCGTTGAGGTAGACGCCGTGGGCGTACCAGACGTCGGGCCCCAGCCAGTCGAGCTTCTCCATGTAGTCGAGCGGGCGCAGCCCGACCATCTTGAGGCAGAAGTCGTTCTCGTCCTCGGTCTCGGCGAGGTGGGTGTGCAGCCGAACCTTGTGCTTGCGCGCCAGCCTGGCCGACTCCTTCATCAGATCGTCGGTGACCGAGAACGGCGAGCAGGGAGCCAGGGTCAGCCGGCACATCGAGAAGCGCTTGGGATCGTGATAGCGACCGATGACCCGCTCGCTGTCCTTGAGAATGGCCTCGGGCTTCTGGACCACGTCGTCCGGGGGCAGGCCGCCGTGGGACTTGCCGCGGGACATCGAGCCGCGGCTGGGGTGGAAACGAGCGCCGAGCTGGGCGGCGGCGGCGATCGAGACGTCGAGAAGCTCGCCGGTCTGGCTGCTGGGGAAGAGGTAGAGGTGATCGGCGACGGTGGTGCAGCCGGTGAGCAGCAGCTCGCCGACGCCCAGAAGCGTGCTCACCCGCACGTCCTCGGGGGTCAGCTCGCGCCAGACTTCATAGAGCCCGACCAGCCAGTCGAAGAGCTTGGCGTCCTGCACCATCGGCAGGTTCTTGAAGAAGGTCTGGTAGAGGTGGTGGTGGGTGTTCACCATCCCCGGGATGACCAGGCCGCCCTTGGCGTCGATGGTCTCCTCGAGGTTGTCGAGCTTGGGAAGGGCCCCGGTGCCGACCTGGGCTATCTGCGGGCCGTCGATGACGATCCAGGCGTCCTTCAGCTCGCGCCGTTGGTCGTCGAGCGTTGCCAAGTAGCCGATATTCTTGATGAGCGTAGCCATGGGTGCCTCGGCAAGACCTTCCCGGCGCCCGAGGTCAAGGCTCGGGGCAAGGGCAAGGCTGGCCATCGTAGTGGACCGGACGATGCGGATCTAGTGTGGCGAACAGTCGAGCGAACTGGGGCGGGATGAGGACCACGGGCGAGCGACCGATCGCCCGCCGCGACTCTCGCGGCGGGAGGAAGGCTCGCACCGCCGAGGGACGGCTCCAGCCTGGCTGGCGCGCCAATGCCGCCGCCTCGTTCGGCCCCTCCCCTTCACTTCTCGGAGAGGGGCATTCGGGACGAAGGTCGCTGCCGGGACTAGAAGCGCCCGGCCAGGCCCAGCCCAGGGACGGCACCCCGGCCTGGAGTCAGGTCCGGCAACAGGGTGACGGTGGGCATCCACTCGAGATCGGAGCTGGCGGCAGCCACGGAGGCCGAAGGGGACACGGAACTCCGCGCCGCCTCGGCCGACCTGCTGGCGGCGATGGAGGCGAACACCGCGGAGCTCACCAGCCACAGACCGCCCGTCGCGCCCCAGTAATAGGGCCCGCTGGAGGCGCCGGTCATGCCGAGCGAGAGGGCGAACGCCGCGGTGATACCGAGCGGGATGAATCCGACCATCGCCACCGAGCCCACGTTCGGCCGCACCCCGAGGGCAAACAATCCCCCCAGCACTTCGCCGATGGCCGGCGCCATGTACAGCCCGGCGTTGCCGAGCCCTCGCGTTCCGATCGACTGGAGGAATCGGTCGAGCAGGAAAGCCGCGACGAAGCCGTCGATGGCGCCGACCGTGGTGCAGAGAGTGTCGCTGCCGGTCAGCTCCGCTTCGTGGGTGAGACCGAGAAAGGCCAGGAAGGACGCCTCGGCGACGGCGCTGATCACCAGGCCGTCCGTGCCGGAGGCCGTTCTTTCCCAGGCGCCATTGCGGATGCTGAGAATGCCCGCTCCCAACAGCGCCCCGCTCACCAGCGACACCTGCGCACTGAGGGCCCGAGGGAAGTTGGTCCAGACCAGGTACTGATAGGCCGCCGCCACGCCTCCGAAGACCACTGCGCCGCCCAGAGCCGTCAGCGGAGCGAGGCTTCGGTCCTTTTGATCCAGGGGCGTGGCCCAACGACCGGCGAGCCCGCCCAGCACCAGGCCCGCCCCCGAATCGAAGATCGTCATGAACAGCCCGCCCGGCCCGGCGGAGAATGAGCTGTAGCGTGGATGGCCGCCGGGGCTGGTGGCCATCGGCTCGCGGAGCGGGAAGGCGCGCGCGGGATTCGCCGGCTGCGGTGAGTCAACGGCAGGCGGCGCGATCGGCGTCGCGGTTTGAAGCGCGGGAGGAGGCGGTGGCACCGGCGCGGCCGGAGTCTCGGCCAGCCGAATCCCCTCGACCTCCTTCTTGTCGAGAGTGATCACCGTGCCATCAGGCGCGGAGAGAACCGCCTTGTCGCCGTCGGCCGACAGAAGCCTGCCCGCGGCCCGGCTCCCCCCGAGCTTGAGCAGGATGACTTCGCGATCCTTGACTGCGTTCCAGGTTGCTTCTGGAAGCGGGTCGGCGCGTACCAGTGCCGGGAACAATGCCAACCCAATGACCGCAACCAGCCCTCGAACCAGCTCCTTCGTCATGTCGTTTCTCTCCGCTGCGAAGGCCGCCGGCCCGGCATCCCCCGTTTGAGAAATGCCACATCCTGACGATCGATTCGAGGAGAATCGCGAGTCTCGCCGGGCCCGAGAGGTGGCGACGGCTCACCGGTCAGGCGCGCGCCGCAGCCGCTCGCGCCGGCAGAAGCGCGGAGCAGCGGTCGGCACCTGATGCAGGCCGAAAGCTCTTCGGCGACTCCAGTGCGCGCGGAAGAGACCTCGCCGGCTCAATTCCTCGCGACGTTCCCGGCCGCACCTGTCAGGAGCGACGCCGCGGAATCCGCGATGCGCGCCGCGCTCGAGGAATCCCCGGCGCCGATCTCCACTGCCCGGAACGAGGGCAGCAGGTGTCCCCAGCGATCGGCGGCGGCCACGGTGAACACGCCCACGGTCGGAGCGCCGCAGGCCACCGAGAGGTGCATCGGCCCGGTGTCGTTGCTCAGGCAGAGCGCGGCCTGGCGCATCAGCGCGGCGAGTTGCTGGAGGTCGGTCGGCGGCGCCAGCGAGGCGGCGCCTTGGGAGGAGGCAACCACTCGCTCGGCGAGCTGGCGCTCGGCATCTCCGGCCCAGACCACCAGCGAGCGCAGACCGGTCTTCTCCTTAATAAGGTGGCAGGCGGCCCCGTACTCCTCGGGCGGGAAGCGCCGATCTGGCTTGCGCGCGCCGGGGTTCACCACGCAGGCCCGCCCGCCTTCGAAGCTCGAGAGCGCCGAGCGGGCGAAGTCGAGGGCCGCTTCGGATTTTCCGGCGCTGGTCTCCAGCTGCTCGTCGCTCGACTCGACTCCGAAGGCGCCGAGGAGCCGCAGCCGAACCCGCACGTCCTGAGTCACGCCGGCGGGCGGCTCCACCAGGTGCGTGTAGAAGAGATCGGCCTCGCCGCGCCGGAATCCGACCCTCACCGGAGCGCGCGTCAGCCGCGCCACCACCGAGGACGTCATCGAAAAGGCGTCGTAGTGCGAGGCCTCGATCGCCACCTCGTACTTCCGCCCGCCGAACGCCACTGCGAGGAACGAGCGAGCAGCCTTCCAAAGCGTCCGGCGATCGAAGCAGACCAGGCGATCGACGCACTTCAAGTCCCGAACCAGATCGAGGTGGCGCGCGCTGATGATCCAATCGATCTGGGCGTTGGGCGCCGCCTGGCGCAGCGCGCGCAACAGCGGAACGGTGAGCAGGACGTTGCCGACCCGGGGATCGAGTCGCACCACCACGATGCTGCGAACCTGGTCCAGCCGCGGCGCCGGTCCCGGCAACTGGCGGGGGCGCAGGATCAGGCGCGCCAGTCCGATCAGGAGTCCGCGCAGGAAGCGCTCGAGCCGCTTGAGGAACGAATTCATGAAGGTCGCGGGCTGGCGAAGGTGGCGTTGAGCTCGGACGGAAGGATGCCCGCCAGCCGATTCGCGCTGGAAGATACACGACTCGCGACGGCTGGCGCCTTCCGCCTCGGCAGATCGCCCGCTTCGGCCTCGCCCGCCTGCCCATGGACGGTCGAGCCTCCTCGGCCGCAAGAGGCCGCGCGGGAGGGTGTTTCCAATGCGGCGCGCAGCCGCTACGCTGGCCCTCCCTTGCGCTCAACACTATCGAGCGCCTGACGCTCGCGCCTTCCTGTGGGCCGAGCAGAGAGTCGTCATGGAAATGGAAAAGCCTTTTCGCCCTGCCCCGCTCGACCTTCTCGCCCGCTGGCTCTTCCAGCAACTCGACGAGCAGCCGACCGTCCTGGGAATCCCCAAGGCCAACTTCGAAGTCCCCTCGGCCTCGATGGCCATCGAGCGGCTGGGGGCAAAGATCGCCGCGCCGCTGGGCGTCGCCGCCGGACCCCACACTCAGCTCGCGCAGAACATCGTCGCCTCCTGGCTGTGCGGCGCCCGGTTCATCGAGCTCAAGACCGTCCAGATCCTCGACGAGATTCACGTCTCGCGCCCGTGCATCGACTCCGCCGACGAGACCTACAACTGCGAGTGGTCCCAGGAGCTCAAGCTCGAGCAGTCGTTCACCGAGTACCTGAACGCCTGGGTGCTGATCCACGCCCTGGCCCACAAGCTGGGCCTGCGCGAGCCGGGCACCTTCTTCGCCATGAGCGTCGGCTACGACCTCAAGGGCATCCAGTCGGAGCGGGTGCAGTCCTTCATCCGCCAGATGCGCGACGCCCGCCAGGCGCTGCCCGCGGCGATCGACGCGGTGGCCAAGGTCTATCCGGCGGTGAAGGACCTCGACATCCCGGCCCAGCTTTCGAACGCCATCACTCTCTCCACCATGCACGGCTGCCCGCCGGCGGAGATCGAGCGCATCGCCCGCTACCTGCTCACCGAGCTCGGGGTGCACACCTGGGTCAAGCTCAATCCCACTCTGCTCGGCCCGTCGCGCCTGCGCGGGATCCTCAATCAGAAGATGGGCTTCGACATCGAGGTCCCCGACGCCGCCTTCGAGCACGACCCGACCTTCGACGCGGCGATGAAGATGGTCAAGAGCCTGGCCGCGACCGCCAAGGGCTTGCCGCAGACCTTCGGCGTCAAGCTCTCCAACACCTTGGAGGTTGTGAATCGCCGCCCGGTGTTCCCGGCCAACGAGAAGATGATGTACCTCTCCGGCCGCGCGCTCCATCCGCTCACTCTGTCGCTGGCAGATCTGGTCAACGACGCCCTCGACGGCCAGGTTCCACTCAGCTTCTGCGGCGGCGCCGACGCCCTCAACTTCGCCGAGCTGGTGGCCGACGGGTTGGGACCGGTTACCGTCTGCACCGATCTGCTCAAGCCAGGCGGCTACGCCCGCCTACAGCAGTACCTGGTGAATCTCGAGCGGGCGATGGTCGCCAAGAGCGCTCACAGCATCGACGCCTTCATCAGCACCAGCGGCGGCGGAGCCCCCGATGCGGCGCGCGCCAACCTCAAGGCGCACCTGGCGCGGGTGATGGGCGAGGAGCGCTTCGAGGCCCGCGAGCGACCGCTGGAGATGAAGGGTTCGCGCCCGCTGGGCCACTTCGACTGTGTGGCCGCTCCCTGCCAGGACGCCTGCCCCGCCCACCAGAACATCCCCGACTACCTCTGGCTGGTGGCCAACGGCCAGACCGACCGGGCCCGCGACGTGATCCTCAAGACCAACGCCATGCCGGCAGTCACCGGCAGCGTCTGCGACCACCCGTGCACCGAGCGCTGCGTCCGCAACTTCTATGATGCGCCGCTGGCCATCCGCGAGATCAAACGCTTCGCGATCGAGAACGCCTTGCCGCGCCCGGAGCTCGCCGGTACCGCCAAGGACGTCTCAGTGGCGATCGTCGGCGCCGGGCCGGCAGGTCTGTCGGCGGCGTACTACCTGGCGCAGGCCGGCTTCGAGGTGACGCTGATCGAAGCGCGCAAGGACCTGGGCGGCATGGTCAGTGGCGTCATCCCGACCTACCGGCTGACTCAGAAGACGCTCGGCTCGGATCTGGATCGTCTCAAGGAACTGGGCGTCGAGCTGCTGCTCGGCCGGCGAGTCGGACAGGACGTGCAGCTGACCGATCTGCGGCGCGACTTCCGCTACGTCTTCCTGGCGGTCGGCGCCGCCGCCGGCAAGAAGCTGGGAATCCAGGGCGAGAAGACTCCGGGGGTCTTCGATGCCCTCGACTTCCTTGATCAGGTCCGCCAGGGGAAGGAAGTGGCGCTGGGCAAGCGCGTACTGGTCATCGGCGCTGGCAATTCGGCGATGGATGCTTCGCGGACTGCCCGCCGGCTGATCAAGGACGGCACGGTCGACATCGTTTATCGGCGCACCCGCGCCCAGATGCCCGCCGACGTGGAGGAGGTGAAGGCCTGCCTCGACGAGGGAATCGGGCTCAAGGATCTGCTGGCCCCTCTGCGCGTCGAAGCCAAGGACGGCCGCGTCTCGGCGCTGATCTGCCAGCCGATGAAGCTCGGCGAGCGCGACGCTTCGGGCCGGGCGCGCCCGGTGCCGGTCGAGGGAAAGGAAGTGCGCCTCGAGTGCGACAGCGTCATCCCCGCCATCAGCCAGGAGCCGGTGCTCGACTTCCTCGCCAACCTCGAGGTGCACCGCAACAAGGACGGCACGCTGATCGTCGACGAGAAGACCGGTGAGACCAGCCTCTCCGGCCTGTTCGCCGGCGGAGATCTGGTGCGCGGAGCGGCCTCGGTGATCAAGGCCATCGCCGACGGCCGGCGCGTGGCTGAGGAGATCGCCCGCCGCCACGGCGCGACGCTTCCCTCCGAAGAAGCGCTGGACAAAGGCGTGCGCGGCGAGGCGCTGCTGGTGAAGAAGTCGCGGCTGAGCGCGGCCAAGACCGTCCCCACTCTGCCGGTCGAGCAGCGGGGCGGGTTCGAGGAGGTGCTGGGGAGCTTCGGCGCCGAGACCGCGGCCAGCGAGGCCAGCCGCTGCCTGGACTGCGACGAGATGTGCTCGCTGTGCGTCACCGTTTGCCCGAACCGCGCCAACCAGGCCTACGCGCTGGCTCCGCTGTCGATGGAGCTGCCGGTCTTCGAGGTGCGGCAGGGAAAGCTGGTCGAGCTGCGGCGCTCTCCGTTCGCGGTGGCGCAAGCGGTGCAGATCCTCAACGTCGGCGACTTCTGCAACGAGTGCGGCAACTGCACCACCTTCTGCCCCACCTCCGGACGGCCGTACCACGACAAGCCGCGCTTCTGGCTGGACAAGGCCGGCTTCGAGGAGGCCAAGGGCGACGCCTGGCGGCTCGAGCGCAACGGAGCCGAATTGATGATCGAGGCCAGGCTCGGCGGGTGGCGTCACCAACTGGTGCGCCAGGGCAACGCCGCGCAGTACCGCGGCCCTCAGCTCAGCGCCCGGCTCGCCGCCGATCCGTGGCGCGTGGTCGAGGTCGAGCCGTCGGCGGCGATCACTGAGGGAACGCAGATCGATTTGACCGCCTGCGCCACGCTGATCGCTCTGCTGGCCTCGGCCCCAGTGCTTCCCTGAGATTGCTCAGCCGACCTTGGGAGCGGGCTTCGACTTCGCCCGCCCCTCGGCCGGAACCGGAGCCACGGCACGGCGCGGGATGCGCAGGTAGCCGGACTGCAGCATCGAGAAGAAGGCCTCGACCAGCTCCTCGCGGGGCCGGGTCTGCCCGTCGACCGCCATCTCGAAGAGGATCTCCTTGAGCGCGCCGATGGTGAACGAGGCATAGAGCCGGGTGTCGCCGGGGGCGACGATTCCCAAGGCCTGGCCCTCCTCCAGAGCCTTGGCGAACAGCGCGCGCACGCCCTCGTAGAAGGAGCGCAGCTTCTCGGCGAAGGCGGCATCGAGCCCGGCGGCGTACGACAAGAGGATGCGAGTCAGCGCTGGGTCCTCGGTCAGCACCGCGATCACCGCGCGCATGTTGTGGCGCACCTGCGCTTCGATGTCGGCGCCGGGGTCAACCTCGAGTATCGCCGCCCCGATTCGTGCGAAGGCGCCGTCCACCAGCTCGGAAAACACCGAGCGCTTGTCGTGGAAGTACAGATAGAAGGTGCCCTTGGCCACCTTGGCCGCCTCGGCGATGTCGTCGACCCGGGCGTCGTGGTAGCCCCTGGTGACGAACACGTCGCGGGCTGCCTTCAGCAGCACCTCGCGCCTCTTGGCCTTGTCCACCATTGGCGCCACTCTACACCGCCCGCGATGCATTTCTCGCCCTGACGTTTCAGTCATTTTCGATCCCCCAACCGGGCAACCGTTCTCGGGCCAGATTCCTTGGCGCGTGAACACTAACGGCCACTAAGACTGACCGGTCAGTCATTTTCCCTTCTCGGGGACCGGAGGCGGGATGGCACGCCAAACTCAGCAGCCGCTGGTGGTCGGAATCGACGTCGGCTCGACCACGGTCAAGGCGGTGGTGCTCGACCCGAACACGCTGGAGATCCTCTACAGCGACTACCAGCGGCACTTGACCCGGCAGCCGGAGAAGGTGCTGGAGCTGCTGCAGGCGATTGAGGCCGAGTTCCCGAACTCGCCGCGCGAGCAGTGGCGGATGTTCATGACCGGCTCGGGCGCGGCGCCGCTTTGCGCGGGGCTGGGGGCCAAGTTCGTCCAAGAGGTCAACGCGGTCACCTTGGCGGTGGAGCGGCTGCACCCCGACGTCGGCTCGGTGATCGAGCTCGGCGGCCAGGACGCCAAAATCATCGTCTTCCATCCCTCGCAAAACGGCGACAAGACCGCCGCCCCGTCGATGAACGACAAGTGCGCCTCGGGCACCGGGGCCACCATCGACAAGTGCATGATCAAGGTCGGCCTGCCGTCGGAGACGGTGCGCCAGATCCACTTCGACGACACCAAGCTGCACCACGTGGCGGCCAAGTGCGGGGTGTTCGCCGAGACCGACATCGTCAACCTGGTGAAGAGCGGCATCCCCTCGGCCGAGATCCTGTGCTCGCTGGCCGATGCCATCGTGCTCCAGAACCTGTCGGTGCTGACCCGCGGGTCAACGCTGCGGCCGCGGGTGATCCTGCTGGGCGGCCCCAACACCTACCTGCCGTTCCTGCAGGAGTGCTGGCGCAAGCGCATCCCCGAGACCTGGGAGGAGCGCGGCTATCTGTGGCCGAAGGATCGGCCGATTGAGGAGACGATCTTCGTCCCCGAAAACTCGCAGTACTACGCCGCCTTCGGCGCCTGCGTGTACGGCCTGCGCGAGCCGGCGGGGGTCGGCCTGTACCTGGGCACCGCCGGGCTGCTCGACTACATGACCAACGGCCGCAAGGCCCGCCTCGGCGCCAAGGCCGCCAAGCCGCTGGTCTCCTCGCCGCAGGAGTTGGTCGATTTCCGCGAGCGCTACACCATCCCGTCCTTCAAGCCGCAGACCTTCGAAGCCGGCGAGCACGTGCGCGCGGTGGTCGGAGTAGACGGCGGCTCGACCTCGTCCAAGGCGGTGATGATCGACGAGGACGGCGAGCTGATCGCCAAGGCCTACCAGCTCTCCAAGGGCAACCCGATCCAGGACACCAAGGAGCTGCTGGCCAACCTCAAGCAGCAGGTCGTCCGCCAGGGCGCCACGCTGGAGGTGGTCGGCTTCGGGGCCACCGGCTACGCCGCCGACGTGCTCGAGCAGGCGATGCTCTGCGACGTCAACGTGGTGGAGACCGTGGCCCACATGGCCAGCGCGGTCCGCTACTTCGGCGACGTGGACGTGATCTGCGACGTCGGCGGGCAGGACATCAAGGTCCTGTTCATGAAGAACGGCGAGATCGCCAACTTCCGCCTCTCCAATTCCTGCTCCGCCGGCAACGGCATGCTGCTGCAGGCGATGGCCGACCAGTTCGGCTTGCCGGTGACCAAGTACGCCGACACCGCCTTCCAGGCCGAGTTGGCGCCCAAGTTCAGCTACGGCTGCGCCGTCTTCCTCGACACCGACCGGGTGAACTTCCAGAAGGAAGGCTATTCCAAGGAAGAGCTGCTGGCCGGGCTGGCTCAGGTGCTGCCCAAGAACATCTGGCAGTACGTGGTGCAGATCCCGCGCATGGCGGCGCTGGGCAAGCGCTACGTGCTGCAGGGCGGCACCCAGTACAACCTGGCGGCGGTGAAGGCCCAGGTCGACTACATCCGCGAGCGAGTTCCTGGGGCCGAGGTCTTCGTCCACCCGCACACCGGCGAGGCCGGGGCGCTGGGCGCCGCCTTCGAGGCGCTGCGCGTGGTCAAGCGGCGCGGCAAGTCGACCTTCATCGGGCTCGACGCGGCGATCAACATCACCTACTCGTCCCGCAACGACGCCAGCACCGCCTGTCACTTCTGCGCCAACAACTGCAAGCGCACCTTCATCGACACCCAGCGGCCCGACGGCTCGAGCGCGCGCTACATCGCCGGCTTCAGCTGCGAGAAGGGCACCGTCGAGAGCGACGACGCGATGAAGGTGCTGGTCGCCGAGCGCAAGCGGATCGCCAGGCAGTTCCCCAACCTCGTCGACTACGAGGCCCGCCGCGCCTTCCAGCACTTCATGCCGCCGGCACCGATGCCCGAGGAAGGGACGCCGCTGGAGGATCTCGACGTCCGCAAGGGCTTCCTGGGCTTCAAGCGCTCCGTGGTCACCGTCCCCTTCCAGCGCTCGAGCGAGGAGGCGGCCGAGAACCGCCGCCGGATCCGCATCGGCATCCCGCGGGTGCTCAACCTCTACACCACCGCTCCCTACTTCCGCGCCTACTTCGAGGCCCTGGGCATCCAGCGGCAGAACGTCGTCTTCAGCGACGAGACCTCGGAGGAGATGTGGATCGAGGGCGGGAAGTACGGGTCGGTGGACCCCTGCTTCCCGTCGAAGGTGGCCCAGGCCCACGTCCACAACCTGCTGTTCCATCACCACCGGCCTGAGAAGACCCTGCCGCTGCACTACCTGTTCTTCCCGATCCTCACCCACGTCCCGAGCTTCGGCGAGGGCACGATGGACCACGCCAGCTGCCCCATCGTCGCCGGGGCGCCGGAGGTGATCCGCGCGGCGTTCACCAAGGAGGTGAACTTCTTCGCGCAGCGGAACATCGAGTACGTGGCGCCGGCGCTCACCTTCGCCGAGATGACCCTCACCGCCCGGCGCATGTTCGAGACCTGGGGCCCGCGGCTGGGCGTCACCGAGCACGAGAGCGACCACGCCCACCGCGAGGGCGTCAAGGCGCTGGCGCTCTTCGAGCGGGACCTGCAGGAGAAGGGGCGCGCCATCCTCGAGACCGTCGAGGCCGAGAACCGGGTGGCGCTGCTGGTCGTCGGCCGGCCCTACCACTCCGATCCCGGCATCAACCACGGCATCGGCGACGAGTACCAGGCGCTGGGCTACCCGATCGTCTCAGTGCGCTCGCTGCCCAAAGATCCCGAGTTCCTGGCCCGCTTCTTCAAGGACGAGATCGCCCGCGGCCAGTCGCCGCTGAGCATCAACGACGTCTGGCCTGAGAACTACTCCGCCAACAGCGCGCAGAAGGTGTGGGCGGTGAAGTTCGCCGCCCGCCACCCGAACCTGGTGGTGCTCGACCTGTCGAGCTTCAAGTGCGGCCACGACGCGCCGACCTACGGCATCATCGACAGCATGATGCAGGCCAGCGGCACGCCCTACGCCGCGCTGCACGACATCGACGCCAACAAGCCGGGCGGCTCGATCAAGATCCGAGTCAAGACCTACGCCCACCGGCTCAAGCTCCACCAGGAGCATCTCGAGGACAAGGCTCGCAAGAAGGCCGAGCTCGAGCTGGCGCTGGGGCAGAAGAAGCTCGAGCTGCTCAAGCGCCGCCGGGCTTCGCTGGCCGACGAGCACCTCTCGGTCGTCGAGCTGGAGCGGCAGATCGCAGCGCTCTCCGAGAGCGTCGCGACCGCCGAGCAGGCCGGCGAGGCCGATCAGCTGCAGGCCTAGGACATTCCTTTTCCCGGGTCCCAGGGGCCCACCACTGCACCCTCAGCTCCAAGGAGGCGGACGATGCACGCCAATTCAGAGCAGCCGCAGGCCACCACCTTCATCGACGGCGAGCTAGCCGCCGAGCTCGCCTCCTTCGAGGCCGCCGAACGGGCGCGGCTGGGGCTCGAGCCGGCGCGCGAGCACTGGACCGACAAGATGACCGCGCCGGAGATGAAGCGCAGCGAGCGCGAGCGCGTCACCCTGCTGGTGAGCGGGCTCACCGACGTCCAGGACAGCCTGATCGAAGGCGCGCTCAAGGGGCTGGGCTACAAGGTCCAGTGCCTGGAGACCCCGGACAACGAGGCGCTGCGGGTTGGCAAGGAGTACGGCAACCGCGGCCAGTGCAACCCGACCTACTACACCGTCGGCGGGCTGGTGAAGCACCTCACCAAGCTGCGCGACGAGCAGGGGCTGAGCTCCGAGGCGATCGTCCGCGACTACCTCTTCGTCACCGCCGGCGCCTGCGGCCCTTGCCGCTTCGGTATGTACGCCACCGAGTACCGCAAGGCCCTGCGCGACGCCGGCTTCGACGGCTTCCGGGTGCTGCTGTTCCAGCAGCAGGGCGGCCTCAAGCAGACGGCGGGCCAGGACGCGGGGCTGGACCTGAACCCGAAGTTCTTCGTGGCGCTGATCAAGGCGCTGCTGGCCGGCGACCTGCTCAACGCCATGGGCCACCGCATCCGCCCCTACGAGGTCGAGGCCGGCGCCACCGACCGGGCGATGGACCAGTCGCGCAAGCTGGTCTACCGCGCGCTGAGCGAGGGCGGCAGCGTGCTCTGGGCGCTCTACCGCAGCCGCGACCACTTCGAGGCGGTCAAGGTCGACAAGCTGCGGCCCCGCCCCAAGGTCTCGGTCATCGGCGAGTTCTGGGCCATGACCACCGAGGGCGACGGCAACTACCGGCTCAAGAAGTTCCTCGAGCAGGAAGGCGCCGAGGACGACATCCAGCTCACCACCGCCTGGCTGCTGTACAGCATCTGGGAAGTGGACCGCGACACCCGCCAGCGCCGGTTCCTGCGCGGCGCCGATCACGGGCTCTACGGCCTGGCCAAGCTCGACGAGGTAGGCGTGGCCAAGCGGCTGGCGACGATGCGGGTCGCCGAGGCGGCGCTGCGGGTCGGGTTCCACACCTTCGCCCTGGCAATCGGCCTCGAGCGCTACCACCTGCCGGATATGAAGGAGCTGGCGAAGCTGGCCGACGACATCTACTCCAACGACCTGCGCGGCGGCGAAGGGCACATGGAGGTGGGCAAGCTCATCTCCAACGTCGAGCACGAGAAGGCGCACATGACGGTGAGCGTGAAGCCCTTCGGCTGCATGCCCTCCTCCGGCGTCTCCGACGGCGTGCAGACCCTGGTGCAGGCCCGCTACCCGAGCGCGATCTTCTGCGCGGTGGAGACCAGCGGCGACGGCGCGGCCAACTTCTACTCGCGGGTGCAGATGTACCTCTACAAGGCGCGCCTGGTGGCCGAGAAGGAGCTGGAGGAGACGCTGCAGCGCTGCGGCGTCACCGCCGACGAAGTGCGCGCCTACCTCTCCGCCCATCCCAAGCTGGCGAACGCCATGCACTATTCCCCGCACCACAGGGCCGGCAGCGCCGCCAACCTGGTCGAGGAGATCGCCCCGCTGATCCGCCTGCCCAAGGCGGTGCGCGCGCTGCGCAAGCTGCGGTCGGCCGTCGAGACGGTGCGGTCGCTGGCGGAGACGACTCCAGCCCGCGCCCGCTCCGCCTGGGAACTGGCGCGCGCCGCCGAGACCACCGCCCGGCTGCGTGCCGACTTCGACGTGCTGCGCGACCTCGCGGTCAAGCAGATCGCCCGCCGCGCGGCCTGACCCTATGGCGCCCGCCTCGAGCCGGCGCCGGGGCACCTCAACCCTCCGGGTGGACGGGCACGCTCGCGAGCACTCCCTCCAGTTGCTCGATGCTGGGGGGTTTGGCCAGGTGCAGATCGAAGCCCGCCTCCCGCGAGCGCTCGACGTCCTGGGGCAGCGCGTAGCCGCTCAGCGCCACCAGGTAGGCGCTCTTGAGCTTCTCGTCCGCGCGAAAGGCGCGCGCCACCCCATAGCCGTCCATGGCCGGCAGACCTAGGTCGCAGAGCACGATCTCGGGAAGGAGCTCGCGCGCCCTGGCCAGGCCATCGGGTCCATCGTGGGCCACCGCCACCTCGTGCTGGCTGAGCTCCAGCACCTGCCGCAGGGTGTCGGCGGCGTCGGCGTTGTCCTCGATGATCAGCACCCGCCGCCGGCTGCCGCGGGCCCCGCCGCGCGGGAACTCGGTCGACTCGCCCGGCCGCACGTCGAGCGGCAGTGCGACGACCAGCTGCGATCCCTCGCCCAGGCCGGCGCTGTGGGCGCCGACCTCTCCGCCGTGCAGCTCCACCAGCCCCTTGACGAGGGCCAGCCCCAGCCCCAGCCCTCCCTTGTTCCGATCGAGCGCGTTGTCCGCCTGCATGAAAGGACGGAACAGGCGCCCCAGCATCTCGGCGGTCATCCCCACGCCGGAATCGGCCACCAGGATCCGAGCCTTGCCGACCGCGTCATCCGCCGCCACCGAGACGGTGGCCCGCCCCCCTCGCGGCGTGAATTTGGAGCCGTTGTGCAGCAGGTTGCCCACCACCTGCGCCAGGCGGTTCGAGTCGGCGTTGACGAACACCGGCCGGGGCGCCGGCGCGAGCTCGAGGTCGATTCCATTGTTCTCGAACAGCGAGCGATGGTCCTCGAGCGTCCGCCGGACCAGCTCGTTCAGCTCCACCCGCTGCCGCTTCAGCACGACCTTGTTGGAAGAGATGCGGGTGAGGTCCAGCAGGTCGTCGACCAGTCGAGAGAGCTGATTGACCTGCCGGTTGAGCACCATCAGGGCCCGGCGCGCCTGGTCGCTGTCGGGCGAGGCGCGGTCGAGGATGAACAGGCTGTTCTTGATGGGAGCCAGCGGGTTGCGCAGCTCGTGCGACAGCATCGCCAGGAACTCGTTCTTGCGCCGGTCTGAGTCGCGCAGGTCCTCGACCAGCCTCTCGCGCTCGAGCTCGGCCGCCTTGCGCTCGGTGATGTCCTGGACGGTGCCCAGCAGCCGGGCGGGCGAGCCTTCGGAGTCGCGCAGCAGCTCGACCGTCCCGTGGAGCGTGCGCACCTGCCCCTGGGAGTTGACGACCCGGTACTCGGTGCGCCGCGTGATCCCGTCAATTCCGGTGCTGCGCAGCAGCTCGGCCATCCGCTGTCGATCCTCGGGCACCACCATCTCGAGGAAGGCAGGCTGGCTGGGCGGCGTCGTGCCCGGCGCCAAGCCGAGGATGCGGAAGATCTCGTCCGACCAATAGGCCTGGCCGGTGCGCAGATCTCGATCCCAGTGGCCGAGGTGGACCAATCGCCCAGCCTCGAGCAGCAGCGCCTGCCTCTCGCGCAGCTCCTCCTCCAGCTGCTTCCTCTCGGTCAGGTCGATGACCACCCCGCTGACTCGCAGCGGGGTTCCCTGGTTGTCCCGGGCGGTCACCTGCCCGACGGCGTGGACCCACAGGTAGTCGCCGGCGGCGTTCCTCAAGCGGCACTGCGCGACCCAGCGCGGGAGCTCGCCCTGCAAGTGCTTCGTCATCGCCTCGTGGAGCGCGGTGGCATCGGAAGGGTGGGCGATGCCGCAGAGGAAGTCGCCACCAGACTCGACCGTGCCTTGCTTGAACCCGGTGAGCCGCTGGAACTCGGCGCTGAGGTGGACCCTGTCGGCTACCAGGTCCCAGTCCCACAGGCCCAGCCCGGAGGCCTCGACCGCCATCGCCAGCCGCTCCTGACTGGCGCGCAGCCTCTCCTCGGCCTGCTTGCGCTCGGTAATGTCCTGGACCAGGGCGCCCCCGCGGACGACGCGTCCCTCGGCGTCACGCACCGCGTTGCTGGTCACCTGCATCCAGGCCACCCGCCCGTCCTTGCGAATGATGCGCTTCTCGATCTCAGACGGCCCGAGGCGCCCCTGCATGACCCCGGTAAGAAATTCCTGATCGCGCGCCTGGTCGTCGGGGTGCGTCAGCTGGCCGGGCTTCATCCCGGCCAGCAGCTCCTCCCGGCTGTAGCCGGTGATCTCGCAATACCGGTCGTTGACGCGCTGGTAGGTGCCGTCGCCGCGCAGCTGCGCCGCCCCCACCGAGGCGTTCTCGAAGAAGGCCCGGACCTCGAGCTCGCTGGCCTCGATTTCCCGCCGCGCACGGACCTTGTCGGTGACATCGCGCAGGGAGAAGACCAGGCCGGTCACGCGTCCGGCCAGCCCCTTTTCCGGCGTCAGGGTCCAGTCCCAGTAGGTGACAACCCGCTCCGGCAGATCCGGTAGGACGAAGGGCTTCTCCCGCAGCACCGCCGGCCGCCCGGTGTCCCGAACCCGCTCAAAGATCGCCTGGTTCTCAGCGTGCGGGAAGAGCTCGAAATGGTTGCGTCCCAGCAGCTCTTCAACTGGCTTCCGACAGGCCTCGGCGTAGGCCCGGTTGACGAAGACGAAATTGAAATCCGGATCGAGGTAGGCGAGCTGATCTCTGCAATGGGCGACCAGGAGCTCCAGGACCGCCACCTGCGATTGCAGATCGGCATCCGGTTTGCCTCGGCAGCCTCCTTTCGCGGCACCGCCGCCCTCTCCCCCGTCGCCGCAGCCATGCATGGTCAGCTCCCTCGAGAGCAGCCCGCTCGGCCAGGATGGTGGCTCCGATGGTGCTCATTCGCTCGGCTGGCTCCCGGGCCCTTTCGAACGCAGCCCTGTCGCCTGGACCCGGGCGCCCAGCGCCCCGGAGCACTCCCCCGGCCATCTCCGCACCGCGGGATCGGGCTCCAGCACCAGCACCTGCCGCAGGGGGTCACCCTCCTGGTGCAGGTTGTCATGCTTGGTAACCAACAGGCCGGGCCCGCGCCCGACGAATGACGCCCAGTGCATGACAATGTTGAGAAGGAGTCATCGCGCCAGCAGCAAATCGTGGCGGCGTTCACGAACTAGAGGAGCAGCGCCTCAGGGCGCCTGCCCCGGGACCGCCGGCTTCGCGACGTTGCTGCCCCGGATGATGACGGGGCCCTCGAACAGCTGCCTGCGCACCTCGGTCATCCGCTTCCCGGTGAGCAGAGTGCTGATGGTGGTGCGCCCGCGCTCCTCGAAGGAGTCGATGTCCTGCGGATTGCGCAGCGTCACCGTCAGCGACCCCAGCTCGGAGGCCAGGCTCAGGATCTCCGCCTCCTCCGGCAGCACCATGAAGGTGATGGTGCTGTAGTTGCGCGCGCTCTCCGGCAGCAGATTGACGTTGGTGGTCCCGGTCAACTTGCCGGTGGCGATGACCACCAGGTTCTGCATCAGGGTCACCGCCATCTGCTCGCCTGAGCTCGGGTCGCGGAACGAGCCGATGATGTCCACGTGGTCGTTGGGCCGCACCCAGCCCGAGACGCTGCCCTTGGCGCCGGAGAGGTCGAGCGAGATGGCCCGCCCCTTGGTCTGGACGATGGTGCTCAGCCGCTCCGAGGCCTTGGAGCTCTCGAACTGGGTCCAGAGAATGGGATCGCCGGCCTGGATCGGCACCAGCACCCGCTGCCCGATCACGTAGCTGGCATTGTCCGGCTTGACCACCGAGGTGGTGACAAACTGCTCGGGCATGCCGCGCTGGCTCAGCAGGTCGTAGGTGATCACCGTCCCCTCGGCGATGTCCTGGGCGGCCACCACCACCGGCACCGGCACGAAGCCCTTGCGCGCGTCGGCGGAGGCCTTCTTCACTGCGGTGTACGAGAGGAGTCCCGCCAGCACTCCCAGCACCATGGCGATGATCAGCGGCATCTTTCCCTTGAGCACGGCGTGCCTCCTTGCGCCCGCGGGCGGGCGCCTCGGGCCGGCGGATGCCGGCCTCGATCGCTGGACACGGCCAGCCGGCAAGGCGCGCACGGAAAGCGCTCGTCCGCGGGGGGAGCGCCGAATTCCTGAGCGAGGAGGGCAGCTTGCCCCACTCTCCGGAGGCGTCCGGCGCGCGGCGGTGGCGGCTGCGCAGGTCAAGTGGCGCCACCGGCTTTCGTAAGCACTGTCGGGGGGCGGGCATCATTTGGAACCGAACCGGCGGGAAATCTGATAAGAGACACTGCCTTTTTTTCTGAGGCCGGCTCGGAGAGGGGCGCAGAGCGAAGCCACAGCGGAAATGCCCCGAGCGGCAGCGTCCGCTCAAGACGAGATGAGGAGACGACGATGTGTTGGAGCGGACCAGCGAGCGCAGCCATTGCCGCGGCAGGTTTCTCGAGCGCCTACATGCTCAAGAGGAAGGGCCAGCCGAGGGAGATCTACCTCCCTCCGGCCTACTTCGTCCTGATGGAGGGCCTGCAGGCGCTGACCTACATCGTGGTCGGCCAGTGCGGGAACAGCTTCAACACGCTGTTCACGACCCTGGCGGTCATCCACATATCCTTCCAACCCTTCTTCATAAACATGCTGGGGATGGAGTTCATCGACAAGGAGGTCAAGGCGGCGATCTCCAAGTACGTCTACATCCTGTGCGGCTTCGCCGCGGCCTTCTGCCTGGCGCGAATGCTGCCGGCCTATGACCTGCTTGGGCGCTGCGAGCTGGGCACCGCGCTGTGCAGCCACTCCGAGACCTGCGCCTACCGCGGGCAGTGGCACATCGGCTGGCACGTGTTGCTCAACGGCTTCAACCCGAACTGGATCTTCTACGTGATCGCCGGCTTCGTCGTTCCGGCGCTCTACGGCTCGTGGCGGTGGGTGCTCTACCACTACATCGTGGGCCCCTTCGCCTCGAGCCTGACCACTGCCGACGTCAACGAGCGGCCGGCGGTGTGGTGCCTCTTCAGCACCATGATCATCGCCCTGCTGGTGAACACCCCGGTGCGCAACTACATCTACGTGAAGAGCTGGCCGCTCTGGAGGTTCCTGCGGCCCAAGGGCGGCGCCGGGCCGGCCGTGGCTACCGACTCCTGAGCCGATTTCCTGAGCTCGACCGAGAGGGACGCGGAGCCGCCAGGCACCGCGTCCCTCTCTCTTTCTGCGGCCCGGAGATGGCGCGGATCGCGGATCAGCGGGAAGAGGCGCCCAGGATGCGCCGGACGCTGTCGTCGAGCTGGGTCAGCAGCAGGCCGATCAGGCTGTCGAGCTCGCTCTGCTCGAGGCCGAGCCGGTCCCGCAGCAGCTCGCGGGTCTTCGCCAACAGCTGCTGCCGCGCCTCGGCCAGCCAGCGGCGCACCGTGGAGCCGTCCACCCGGAACATGCGCGCCAGCTGGGTCGTGGTCAGCCCCTCCAGCAGGCTCAGCCGCAGCGCGGTGCGCGCCCGATCGTCGAGCGCCTGGAACGCCTGCTCGAAGCAGCTCTTGAACTCCGGGCGATGGCGCGCCTTGAGCAGCGCCAGCTCGGGGGCGATCCCCGGCGCCACCAGCTCGTCCAGCCCCGCCTCGTCGGCCTGGGCCGCCTTCCCGCGGCTGAGGTTCAGCGCCAGCCTCACCGCCGCCATCCGCGTCCAGCTCGCCAGCGGCCCGCGGCCGGAGTAGTCGGCGATGTGCCCAAAGACGAAGAGCCGCTCGCGCAGCTGCTGCAGCGCCTCCTCGACGGCCTCGTCCCTCATCCGCCGCGCCTTGAGCGCCGCCCGGGCCTGCGGAAGGACCGACTCCTCGAACGCCTGCAGCGCCGCGGGCTCTCGCCGGGCAAGCGCGATCGCGAGGAAGAGGTCTTCTGCGTGGGCCGCGGCCTTGCCACCGGCCGAAGCGCGGTCGAGCGCGGCCGCGAGCTCCTCCTCGGAGACGCTCACCCGCGGCCAGCGCGCCCGAGCGCGCGCGAGGAGCTGGCCCGCCGAAGGCTGCCGGGTGCCTGTCTGAGCCTCATCCACTCGAAGCCTCCGCGCCCGATGTTGCCCCTGGCCGGAGGCTGACATCAAGATGAGGCACCCGATGCCCTGCCCGGACGACAACCTGCTGCTCGACTTCGCCCGCGGCGGGCTCGCTCCCGAAGCCTCCCAGCAGCTCGAGCGGCACCTGAGCGGCTGTGAGCTTTGCTCGGCAGCTCTGGCGGAGGCGGCGCGGCAGGAGGCGGCCGGCGAGCCCGAACCGGCGGCGCTGCCGCCCGAGCTGGGGCGGTATCGGGTCCTCGAGCCCATCTCCTCGGGCGCGATGGGCGCCGTCTACAAGGCCTACGATCCCAAACTCGGCCGGCAGGTGGCGCTCAAGGTCCTGCGTCCCGACCTGCGCGGCGCGGAGTCGGCGGACCAGGCGCAGGAGAGGCTGTCGCGCGAGGCGCGGTCGATGGCCCGCCTGTCGCACCCCAACGTCGTGCCGGTCTTCGACGTGGGCGCGGCCGGCGCTCAGGTCTATGTGGCCATGGAGCTGGTCGAGGGCGGGACGCTGCGCGCCTGGCTCTCGGAGCAGCCCCGCTCGTGGCGCGAGGTGATCGCCGCCTTCCTGCAGGCCGGACGGGGACTGGCGGCGGCGCACGCTGCGGGAATGGTCCACCGCGATTTCAAGCCCGACAACGTGCTGGTCGGCGGCGACGGGCGGGTGCGGGTCACCGACTTCGGCCTGGCGCGCTCGTTCCTGGCGGAGCTCGAAGGCCCGGCCTCGCGCGCTGCGGAAGCGCCAACGGACGCCAGCCAGAGCGGCGGCAGGGTCGGCACTCCCGCCTACATGGCTCCCGAGGTCTTCCGGGGCGAACCCGCCGACGCCTGGAGCGATCAATTCAGCTTCTGCGTCTGCCTCTGGGAGGCGCTCTACCGGGAGCGTCCCTTCGCGGCGCGCAGCTTCGCCGAGCTGGCGGCGGCGGTGCAGCACGAGGCGCCCCGCCCTCCGCCGCCCGACGCCGACGTTCCCGCGTTCGTGCACCGAGCCCTGCTGCGCGGGCTGTCCCGCTCTCCCGCCGACCGCTTTCCATTCATGGAGAGCTTGCTGCGCGCCATCGATCCCATGGCGCGCCGCTGGATGCGCGGGCTCATCCCCGCGGCGGCGGCGATCGCGATGGCGGGGCTGGTCGCCGGCGCGCAGCTCGCCCGGCGCCCTGGCTCTTCTTGTGCCGAATCCCTGCCGCCGGCGCTCTGGAGCGATGGAAGCGTCGCTCGCATCCAGCTGGCGTTCGCCCGCTCCAAATTGGCATACGCGGACCCGTCCTATTCCTCCACCCACCGCGGCTTGTCGATCGCGTCGTCGCGGCTGATCCAGCGCTGGCCGCAGTCCTGTCTCGCCGACTCGGATCCGGAGCGGGCCTGCCTCGTCCAGGCGGCCCGGCGGCTCTCCGAGTTCGTCCAGCTGCTGGGGGATCCCGAGGCCTCGGTCATTGCCCGCGCTCCTTTCGCGGCGAGGCGGCTGGCGGATCTTCCCTGCCTGCCCGTTTCCGCCCCGGAAGCGGACGCCGCGGCCCTCGCCCGGGCCCGAGCGGCACTCGAACTGGGGCTCTTCGACCAGGCGCTTTCGCTCGCACAACCGCTGCGGGATCGGGCGGGCGCCGGCGCCCAGCGCGCACTCGAGTCCGAATCGCTGTTGCTGCTGGGGACTGCCCACCGCGGGCTCGGCGCCTCGGCGCAGGCACGCGACGAGCTCGAGCGGTCGGTGCTGGCCGCCGAAGAGGCCGGCCGGCTCGAGCTGGCTTCGCTGGCCTGGCTCGAGCTGGCGCTGTCGGGCGAACCGGGCGCCGCTCGGCACGCCGAAGCCCTGCTCGCGGCGCGCCCGGCCTGGGTTCGCCAGCGAATCGAGCTGCTCGCGGCGCCGCGCGGAGACGACGTCGCCGCCCGTCGGGAGCGGCTGCTGGAGGGGCTCCAGCTCGCCAAGGGCACGCTGGGCGATCCTCTGCTGGAGTCGCAGCTCTGGACTGAGCTGTCGCAGCTGGAGCTGGAGCGCTCGCGTCCCGCCGATGCCCTGGGCCAGGCTCGCCACGCCCTGAGCCTGGCGGAGGCGGAGCTGGGCCCGAGCCATCCCTCCCTCGTCGAGCCGCTGCTGCTCGCCGGCCGGGCGCTGAGTCAGACCGGGGCTTCGGCGGAGGCGGCGCGCACGCTGCAGCGCGCAGTCGAGCTAGCGAGCCAGCAGCCGGCCTCTACAAAGCCGCTCCTCGATGCCCTGCTGATGCTGGGCACAATCCAGTACGGGCTGCAGCGCTGGTCGGAGGCTGCGGCAACCTACGATCGCGCGCTCGCGCTCATCGAGTCCGGTGCACCCCTTCCGGCCCAGGAGCAGGCGTGGACGGTCGCGAACGCAGGGATCAGCCACCTCAAGTCCGGACATGACGAGCGCGCGCGGTTCCTCCTGGAGCGCGCCGTGGCGCTTCTCGAACAGGAGAGCGTCGAAGAGAAGCTCGCCGACGCCCAGCTCGCCCTCGCCCGCGTCCTGTGGAGCGATCCGCCGCAGCGGCCGCGGGCGCACCGGTTGGCGAAGCAGGCCCGCGAAGGGTACGCGCGCGCCGGCGCCGCAGGTCCGCTGGCCGAGGCGGAAACCTGGCTCGCCGAGCGCCCGCGCTAGTCACTTGAACTGCAGCGGGATCTCCACCGTGCCCAGTTGCTTCTCGTCGGCGGCGTCGATCACCGCCTCGGTGAAGTCCACGGTCCCCATCATGCGCTGCAGGCGCTGGAAGTAGACGAAGCCCTGCACCCGGCCCTTGTCGTCGAGGAACCCCTCGGGCAGCGCCCGCTCGATCATGTCGTGCGAGGGCAGCGGGGCCTGCCAGTAGGGGTAGTAGGAGTTGTAGTAGCCGCCGTCCCACAGGTAGGGCCCGGACCAGGGAGTGGCCCACGGGTAGAACGGCGAGTACGGAGGCGCCACGTAGAACCCGGCCCAGGGGTAGTAGGGCTGGGAGACCACGTAGGGAGAGCGCTGGATCTGGAACGGCGGCAGGGCGGCAGCGCGGAAGCCGCTGGGCGTGCCCAGCTGGAAGTCCTTGTAGCGCACGTCCAGCTTGTGGCCGCTGTTGTTCTCGACGGTCACCAGCAGCGGGGTCACCAGCGAGACCAGATCGGCCGGGCTGCCGGTCCAAGCCCCGGTGTCGAGGAAGACCTTGACTCCGTCGAACTCGCCCTGGGCCAGGGTCGGCCTGCCCGCGACCACCGCCGCGCCCGGGCCGGGGACCAGCGGCGTCGAGGGGACGCATCCGGCCATCGCCACCAGGGCTGCCACCATCGCCAGTCGCCCCATCCTCGCCCCCTCGCGCGCGCGGGCCCGCACCACCACGATGCTTCCCCCGAGGCCACCCCGAAACCGCCCCCTCAGGCCGGGATTTGGCTCCCCCCGGGATCCGGGAGTTATGATGAATTCCAGACATGCACCCGTTGCTCGCCAAAGCGCGCCGCATGAAGCGCCAGCTCGACAACCTGCGGGGCTATCTGGATTTCGATCGGCACGGCAACCAGATCGCCCGCCGCACCGACTTCACCCAGTGCAGGCGCCCGGTGCTGCTGCTCTACGGGTTCATGGCCACGCGGCGGGTGTTCGAGGTCTTCGAGAGCCGGCTGCGCCGCGACGGCTACTGCGTCTGGTCGATCAACCTCGGCGGCCTGTTCGACTCGTTCAACACCCGCGGGGTGGACGAGTGCGCCGAGCTGGTGCACGACAAGGTGGAGCGGCTCTACGCCCGCTACGACCTCGGCCCGCTCTCGATCATCGGGCACTCGAAGGGCGGCCTCATCGCCCGCTACTACATCAAGCGGTTAGGCGGCGATAAGCGCGCCTGCTCGCTGATCACCCTGGGCACCCCGCACCACGGCACCCCCACGGCCTACCTGGGGATCGCCACCATGGGTCTGGTCTCGCGCAGCGTGTGGCAGATGACGCCGATGAGCCCCTTCATCCGGCGGCTGAAGATGGGGGCCTTCCCGCGCAACGTGCGCTTCGTCTCCGTCTACTCCAAGGCTGACCGGGCGAGCCCGTTCCCGAGCGCGATCATCGAGACCCGCGGGCTGCCGCACCTGTACAACGTCGAGGTGCCGGGGGTGACGCACCGCGAGTTCTTGCTGCGGCGCAGCGTCTACGAGGTGGTTCGGCGCGAGCTGGCGCTGGGCTATGAGGCGGTCGAGCGAGGGCCCCAGTCGGCGGACGGCTCCGACGACGAATCCCAGGCGGCCGACGGATAGCGCATTCGCTGCCGGCCAGCGCTGTTGATCGATCGCCGCGCACCTTTGGAGAGCAGAGAACCGATGGCCTCCCGCTGGGACTACATCTACGACCTCAAGCCGGTCGCGCTCCACGAGCACTTCATCCAGGAAGCGGCCAAGCTGCTGGTGGACGAGCTCAAGGCCTGGCCGCTCGACATCTCGGAGTGGAGCTCGGGCGCCGACGAGGCCCGCTACCGCGAGCTGATGCTGCCCGAGTCCCCGCGCCCCGACGACAAGGTCTACGCCGCCGCCTTCCTGCTGGCCTCGCTGGAGCTGCAACGCGAGTACGAGCAGATCGACGACTTCATGCGCAACGAGCGCTGGCGGGCCTACACGCCGCCGGGCCGCGACTACGACGCGATGCAGCTGCTGTCCAAGTACCTGATGGAGAAGATGCTGGCGATCATCGAGGCCACCGAGGGGCGCATCAAGCGCCAGCAGCTGGTGGATCTGCTGGCGCGCGCCGAGAAGCGGCTGCTCGCGCCGTTGATCGCCACCGTCTGACGCAGCCCCGCCGCCTCATACCTCGGTCCGCGAACGCCAGGCGCCAATCGGCGCCGCGACCGCCTCCTGCTGCTGGAAGCTGAGGAGAGCCGCCACCTGCGCCCAGTTCTTCTCCACGCCCTCGTCCGCCCGCCAGCCATGGGGATGCGAGGAGGAGGGACTGCTGAGATGCTCGTCCAGGCAGGGCAGCGTCCCTCGGCAGCGCACGGTGGTGGCACTGGACCGAATCTCCTGAGAAAAGCAACGCTGACCGGACGCGGGCGCCGCCGCGTGTTACATTGGCGACGTCGGAGCGGACCAGGCGAACGCCGGCGTGCAGCAGGCGCGGGAGGAAAGTCCGAGCTCCACAGGGCAGGGTGCTGGCTAACGGCCAGTCGAGGTGACTCGAAGGAAAGTGCCACAGAGAGCAGACCGCCGAAGGCCTCGCGAGAGGCCAGGCAAGGGTGAAACGGTGCGGCAAGAGCGCACCGCGGCGACAGCGATGCCGCCGGCACGGCAAACCCCACCCGGAGCAAGAGCAAATAGGGAGGCGATTTCGGGCGGCCCGTCCGATGCCTCCGGGTAAGCTCGCTCGAGGCCGCGGGCAACCGCGGCCCTAGAGGAATGTTCGCTGCCCCTCGCGAGAGGGGAACAGAACTCGGCTTACGGGCCGCTCCGACATTTTTTCCCGCGGCCGCCTCGCGCCCCGGGTGGCGCCGCACCCACCGGGCGCCGCACCTCAGCTTGGCCGAGGTCGTCGAAACCGGCTATCGTCGGGCCCCTCGCGGGCCCTTCGGCCGGGCAGATGCTGATGGCCGGAGAGCCGCTCCGCCCAGGGCGGGCGCGAGGACCCGAGACGCCGATGCGCGAAGCCCCACTCAACATCCTGATCATCGACGACGACCCGGCGCTGGTCCGGGCGGCGCGAGCGCTGCTCTCGCGCCGCGACTGCCACATCGAAGCGGTCTTCTCGGCGCTCGACGGCCTGGCCCGGGTTCGAGCCGGCGGCATCGACGGGGTGTTGCTCGACGTCTGGATGCCCGAGGTCGACGGCCTGTCGGCACTGGAGGAGCTGTGCCGGCTGCCCAGCCCGCCGCGGGTGGTGCTGATGAGCGGCCACATCGACGCCAAGGTCGAGGCCGCAGTGCAGGCCGGCAAGGCGCTGGCCTGCCTCGCCAAGCCGATCGACTTCGACCTGGCCCTCACCCTGCTCGCCGGAGAGGCTCCCGACCGGCCGCTGCAGGTGCACCCGGACCTCGACCGCAGCGCGCTGGCGGCATTCGCCTCCTCGGCGCTCTCCCGTGGGATCGGCTTCATCGAGGGCGCCCCCCAGCTTCCCGCCAGCACGCCGGTCTCGCTCACCTTCGGGCAGCCGCCCGGCGAGCTGACGTTGCTGGCAGTCGCCGACCCTTCCATCCGAATCGCGGGCAAGCGGGGGCTGGCGCTCCGGCTGGCCGGGCTCACCGATGCCCAGAAGCAGGCCCTGCGCTCGCTCGGCGGGCCCGTGGCCGAGCCGCAGCCGGCTGCTGGCCCTGAGATCGACCGGGCCCAGGAACTCTACCTGCGCGGTCTGGAGAAGCTGGAGACCGGCAAGTACGAGCGCGCCCTGCTCGATCTACGCCAGGCGCGTGAGCTCAAGCCCGACGATCAGCTGATCAAGACCGCCGAGCTGCGGGCCACCGAGCTGGCGGGGGTGGACAAGGCCCGCGGGCTGTTCCGCACCGCCGAGCCGCTCGCCGAGAGCCAGCCGCACGAGGCGCTCAAGCTGGTCGAGGACGCCATCCGCCTGGATCCCAACCGCGCGCTCTACCATCGCGAGGCGGCGCGGCTCTATCTGCGGCTGGGCGAGAACATGGAGCTGGCCGAGGAGCGGCTGGGCGCGGCCATCCACCTGGCGCCGTCGGATCCTGCGCCGCGGCTGCACCTGGCGCAGCTGCTGGAGCGCGCCGGCCGGGTCAAGGAGGCGCTGTGGGCCTGCGAGGCGGCCCAGGTGCTCTTCCCGGGCGATCCCGAGCTGGGCAAGCTCGCCTCACGCCTGCGTCGCAAGAGCCAGCCGCCGCCGACCTAGGTTGCCGCCCTGGAGACGCGGCAATCCGCTCGCTCCGAGCGGAGCGCAGCGGAGTCGAGGGGCGCTCCAGGACTGAGCGGGCTCAGCGGGTCGGCAGCGAGGCCGCCAACACCCGATTCTGGCCATCGTTGGTGACTTCGCCCTTGTTGCTGAGCGGCCAGCGATCGTCCTTGCCCGGCGGATAGAAGCCCGTCCACAGGTCGAGGGCCTCGCCGTCGAACCACTTGGGGATCTTGAAGCTCCAGGTGTCGCGCACGAACTCGCCGCGCCGCCACATCTTCAGCGGGTAGCGCTCCTGGGCCGCCCAGTGGTCGGCGTTGATGCGCTCGGCATGGCCGGCGTGGTCGTCGACGTGGACGAAGACCTTGTAGTTCTCCTCGGTCTCGTCGATGACCCGGAAATAGTAGGTCACCTGGACCTGGTCGCCGGGCTTGGGGCGGGCCGGGGACCAGTCCACGCCGTAGAGCTCGACGTCGTCGCCGAAGATCGCCCCCACCCGCCGCATCGGAGTGGGCGCCTGGTTGGAGACGACGTCCGAGAGCGCGCTGCGATCGAAGCGATCGCGCTGGTTGCGAATCGAAACCGGGCGCTCGATGCACGAGCAGAGCGCGGCGGCGGCGAGGCAGGAGAGGAGGGCCAACAGGTCGCGTCGAGCCATGGCGGGCAGCAAACTAGCCCACCTCGCCTCTCTTGAGCAAAGTGCCGCGCGCCCTCGCTTCGGATGCGACAGGGCGCCAGATCGCCTATAAAGGCGCCCGCTCGAGTGTTCGGAACCGTCCTCTCGAGCGATGTAAAGGCTCGATATTCCCTCAGGATCGCTCTGCACATGGCCGAACAAGCGCCCGCCACTCCCTCCCCCGCTCCCACTCCGGGCAAGCCGCTCACCACTCAGCCGGTTCCCGCTCCCTCCTCGACCGAGGCCGGGCCGGGCGTCTACATCGGCGCCGGCATCGCCGCCCTGCTGGTCGCGCTCTTCCTCTTCGCGCTGGCCAGGCAGCGCGCCCGCCGCCGCAAGGAGATGGAGGAGCCGACGGCGCGAAAGCAGCTCGAGGCCAAGGAGCGAATCGAGGCGCCTCCCCTCGCTCCCCCTGAGGAGAAGCCGGCGCCGCGCCGCGAGCGCCCGGTCGAGAAGCCGGTCGAGAAGACTCAGGCCGAGCTCGAAGCCGAGCAGGCGGCCAAGGCCGCGGAAGAGGCGCGCCTGGCCGCCAAGCGGCTCGCCGAAGAAGCGCGCGAGCACAAGGAGAAGCTCGCCGAAGCCGAGGCCGCCAAGGTCTCCGCCGCCAAGGCCCGCGAGGAGGCGGAGGCAGCCCAGAAGAAGGCCGAGGAGGAAGAGCAGCGCCGCCGGGCAGAGGAGGAGGAGCGCAAGAAGGAGGAGTACCGCCAGCGCAAGGCCCGCGAGGCCGAAGAGAAGGAGCGCCGCCGGCTCGAGGCCGAGGAGGCCAAGCGTCGAGAGGAGGAGGAGGCCCGCCTCAAGGCCGAGCAGGAGGAGGCCGAGCGCCGCCGCCTCGAGGAGGAGGAGAAGAAGAAGATCGCCGCCCAGGCCGGCCGCACCCTGGCCGAGGGGCTGTCCAAGACCCGCGGCGGCTTCATGGCCGGCCTGAACAACCTGCTGGGCCGCAACCGCGCCGTGGACGAGTCGGTGCTGGGCGAGCTGGAGGAGGTGCTGTTCAGCGCCGACATCGGGGTCAAGACCGCCACCGAGCTGCTCGACTTCGCCCGCCAGAAGGTGCGGGCCAAGGACCTGGCCGACGCCGAGAAGCTCAAGGACGCCATGCGCGGCGAGGTGCAGCGGCTGGTCAACCTCGACGGCAAGCGCGACTGGTCGGCCCACAAGCCCTACGTGCTGATGGTGGTCGGAGTGAACGGCTCGGGGAAGACCACCACCATCGGCAAGCTGGCGGCGCAGCTGACCAGCCAGGGCAAGAAGGTGCTGCTGGCCGCCGGCGACACCTTCCGCGCCGCGGCCACCGAGCAGCTCGAGGTGTGGGGACAGCGCGCCAACGCCCCGGTGGTCAAGGGCAAGGAGGGCAGCGATCCGGGCGCGGTGATCTTCGACGCCATCAAGCGCGGCAGGGACGAGGGCTACGACATGGTGATCTGCGACACCGCCGGTCGCCTGCACACCAAGGCCCCGCTGATGGAAGAGCTCAAGCGCGTGAAGCGGGTGATGGAGAAGGCCCTGCCTGGCTCGCCGCACGAGACGCTGATCGTGCTCGACGCCACCATCGGCCAGAACGCCGTGGCCCAGGCCCGCGAATTCCACGGCGCGGTGGGGGTGGACGGCATCGTCCTCACCAAGCTCGACGGAACCGCCAAGGGCGGAGTGGTGATCGGCATCTGCGGCGAGCTCAAGCTGCCGGTGCGCTACGTGGGCATCGGCGAGGCAGTGGGCGATCTCAAGGGCTTCTCGCCCCAGGAGTTCGTCGAAGCGCTGTTCGCCTAGGCTGCCAACCAGGCGACAACACTAGCCATTTCACAAACCCTGCCAGCGGACGCAACTGCCGCCTCCGCCCGCCAGATAATGCCGCGAAACCGGGGGAAGCCAGCGACGGCTCGCCCGAACACGAGGAGAGGCCAATGACTGTGGGGAAGATTGGCGGCGCCACCGCCGCTGCTGCGCCTGCTGCTTCGAAGACCACCGCCCTGAACTTCGCCACCTACCTGCCGACGAAGATCGCGCACTCCAAGGACGGCACGCTGAAGATGGAGGGCGAGCTCAACAAGTCGATGTCGGCCAACGTTCGCTACGACGGCGCCAGCGGCAAGCTCGTCGTCTCCAGCCACATGTTCATGAAGCCGGCCGAGGCTGAGCGCCCAATGCTCAAGGCCGAGATCAAGAGCCTGGCTTCGTCGCTGGAGAAGTACCTCAAGGGCAATCCCAAGGCCGACAAGGCCTACACCACCATGCTCGGGCACCTGAAGGACGCGCTGGGCGCCAAGCCGGCCTCGAACAACGGCGTGACCCAGGCCACCACCGACAAGCTGATCAAGCTGACCAACCAGGCGCTGGGCAAGGGCAACCTGAAGTGGAACAACAGCCTGCCGCTGGGCACGAGGATGGTGCAGGTTCCGCTCTTCGGCGAGAAGCACCCCGACGGCTTCAAGTACACCGCCTTCATCCCGGTCGGCGCGCTGACCCCGACCGCGCCCCAGGGCGATCCCAACAAGGCCACCAGCTTCTATCTCTGCCGCACCGGCGGCATCGCCGGACTGACCCAGTACGCAGGCCCGATCACCATCAAGTAGCGCTCCTTCCTTCCGAGTCTGCGACGGCCGGTTCTCCCTCTGCGCGAGGAGAGCCGGCCGTCCCTTTTGGCAGCCCCGCGATTCCGCGCGCCTGCCGCGGTATGGTGCATCGCAGCTGCTCTTGCGGAGGGTCGCCATGCCCTATGCCCTGGTGCTGACGCTGCTGGCCGCAGAGCCCTCCGGCTACCCGCTGCAGGCCCTCCCGGGAACGGTGCGGCCCTGGGCGGTGGCTGCCGCCGAGAGCCGCCTCGGGGCGCCGCTGGGCGATCTGCCGCTCTACGAGCTCGACCTGGCGCTCGACGACGCCAGCGGCACCTTCGAGGGCCGCCTGCGCCTGCACTACCGCAACCTCACCGGTAGACCGCTGAGCGAGCTGCCGCTGCTGCTGCACCCCAACGCCGCGCTGGAGCTGGGAGCGCGCCCCGGAGATCAGGCCGGGGTCCTGACCGTGACCCAGGCCCGCTCCGAGCTCGGCCCGGCGGCGACGCTCGACACGCCCCGGCCCGCGCTGGCGATCCTCAAGCTGGAGCGGCCGCTGGCGCCCAAGGAGTGGCTGCGGGTCCAGCTGCGCTATCGGGGCAGCCTGCGCGCGCTCGCCGCCGGCTCCAACGACGTCTACGAGCAGGCGATGTCGATGATGGGCGGCCTGGGCCCGGGAAGCACCGCCGATTACGGATTGCTCGGCAAGGGCGACGGCATCCTCACCCTGGCCTCTCCCCTGCCGCTGCTGGCGCCCTTTCGCGACGGCGCCTTCCAGGTCGGGCCACCGGCGCGAGTAGGCGACCCCGAGTCAGTCGAAGTCGCCAACTACCGGGTGCGCCTGGTGCTGCCCAAGGGCGTGACCGCGGTCAGCGATCTGGTCCAGCAGCCTCCGCAGCCTGCATCCGATGGCGCCCAGGTGATCCGCGCCGAAGGTGCGCTGCGCCGCGAGCTGGTGGTGGTCGCCAGCCGCGATTTCGCCCAATCCTCCTGCGCCACCGGAGCCACCAAGGTGGTCAGCACCGCGCTGGCCCGCGACGCCGCCGGGGCCCAGGCGGTGCTCGAGGCCGGCTGCGCCTCGCTGACCTCCTACGAGAAGCTCTTCGGCCCCTACCCCTATCCTCAGCTCGAGCTGGTGGAGGCGACCCTGGTCGGCGGCGCCGGCGGCGCCGAGTTCACCGGGCTGGCGCTGGTCTCCGGCATGCTCTATCGCCCGCCCGACCAGAGCCAGAGCCGGCTGGGCACGCTGATGCGCCTGCTGGGGACGCTGGGCGGCCAACTCAAGGGGCTCACCGGCGAGGAATCGGCCGGGACATCGGCGCCCACCCGAAAGAGCGAGGCCAGCGCCGCCATCGCCGAGATGCTGCGCTTCACCACCGCCCACGAGGTCGCCCACCAGTACTTCGCGGGATTGGTCGGCAACGACAACCAGCGCGACGCGGTGGTAGACGAGCCGCTGGCACAGTACGCGGCGGGGCGCTTCGTCGAGCTGACCGAGGGGCCGGAGGCGGCGCGCAAGGCTCTGGCCGGCAACGCCCGCATGAACTACGCCCTCTACCGCACGCTGGGCGGGGTCGATGGCAGCGCCGCGCGCCCGTTGAGCGCCTTCCGCTCGCCGATGGAGTACGCGGCGCTGGTCTACGGCAAGGCACCCTACTTCTACCCGGCGCTGCGCAAGAAGCTGGGCGACGCCCGCTTCGACCGCTGCCTGCGCGCGGCGATCGAAGCCTCCGCCTTCAAGCGCGTCAGCCGAAGCGACTGGGTCGCTGCCCTCGAAGTCGGCTGCGGGCCGGGCGCACCGGTGGCCTCGCTGGCCCGTCGCTACTTCGAGCAGGCCCATGGCGACGAGGACCTCAAGATCGATCCCACCGGCAACGAGGTCGTTTCGCAGGTACTAGGCGAGGAGCAGGCCCGGCAGCTCGACGAGGCGCTGGCCGGCACCGGCCTGAGCGCACGCGACCTGCTGCGCTCCCTGCTGGGAGCCGGGCTCGGCGACTCGGGTGAGGCGCCGGCCGGGGCGCCCTTCAATCCGGGCGACGCCCTCGACCTGCTCCACTGAATTGTCGGGGAGTGGGAATCCCTCTCCGGTCAACTCTCGTGGTACAAGGTGCGCCCCTGGAGGCGACCATGCGTCTTTCGCGCAACTCGATGATCTTGGCGGTGGTGCTGGCGTTCGGCTGCAGCAAGAAAGCGCCGGACATGAGCAAGGGCGGAGTGGAGCTGACCTTCGCCGCGGCGCTGCCTGCCGGGACGGGCGAGGCGCGAGCCACCGAATTGGTGCAGGCCGCGCGCAAGGTGGTGGTCGAGCGGCTCAAGTCGATCAAGGTGACGGCGGTGGTGAAGGCCGATGGCCAGGAGCTCAAGGTCGGGCTGCCGGGCAAGCCCTCCGCCGAGACCATCGCCGCGGCCAAGGCGGTGGTGGCGCCGGTGGGCAAGCTGGAGTTGCGCGAGATCGACGACGGCGCGGCGCTGCGCGAGCTGACCGGCAAGCTGCCCGAGGAAGAGGCCAGCGTCGAGCGCGATAGCTGGGCCGACGCCAACGGCGGACAGCACGGGGCCTATTTCATCGAGGCGGCGTCTGAGGAGATCGCGCGCAAGCACGCCGCCCAGGTGACCCTGCCGGCCGACGCGATGCTGGTAGTCGACCCGGGCATCAAGAACGTGCGGCTGTTCGTGGCCAAGGCGCCGACGATCACCGAGGAGTCGATCAAGGGCGCCAGCGCGCCCGAGGATCAGTACCTGCCGCCGGAGGTGGCGCTCACCTTCTCAGAGGCCGGCGCCACCAAGTACAAGGACCTGACCAAGCGCGCCTTCGGCCGCAAGGTGGCGGCGGTGCTCGACGGCAAGATCGCCGACGTCACCGTGGTCATGCAGACCGCCACCGAGGGCAAGGCCACGGTGACCGTCTCGAGCGGCGCCGACAAGACCGCCCGCCAGCTCGAGGCGCGCCGGCTGGCGGCGGTGCTCCGCAGCGGGCCGCTGCCGGTGGCGCTCACCTTCAAGGACGAGAGCCAGGTCTTTCCGAAGTAGGAGAGCGGTGGAGAGCTCGGGCAGCCTCGCCAGTCAGCTGGCGGGCAGCTCCGCGCCGGCGTCACTCAGTAGCACCATCGGCTCGCCGGGCAGGTCCTCAACCCCGCGCGCGTAGGGATCGCCACTGAGCATCAGCACGCGCCGCCCGAAGCGCGCGTTCGCCGCCGCCTTGCCGGGCCGAATCGCCGCCTCCAGCGCGATCCAAGAGCGGGCGTGCGCCAGCTTGAGACGCAGCTAATCATCGACGCGGAACAGCAGCTTCTCGTGAAGGACTTTCCCCGGACTCTTCCGGTCGTAGTACCCCGAGCCGTCCTTGCGGAAGCGCAGGCGGATTTCCGGGACGCCTTGGACCACCCACTCGTCCCGGCACAGCTCGTCCAGCTCGACAGGCATCGGGGTGCTCCTTTCCCGGCGGGAAGCTCCAGCTCTTTTGAACCCGGGAATCAAGAATGCGGCAGCATCGCCGCTCGCCTCACGCGGCCTCCGGCGTTGAGGGGCTCGCCTCCCGGGGTTCGCCCTCTGGCCGCTCGCGCATCAGCAGCCAAAGCGCCGCCGGCAGCGCGGTGAAGTCGGCGAGCATCGACAGCGCGAAGGCGATGCTGGTGACGATGCCGAACTGCCGCATCGGCGGGAACATCGAGAAGGTCAGCGCCAGGAAGCCGCCGGCATTGATCACGGTGGCGTAGACGATGGCGTGGCCTGAGACCCGCAGGGTGTGGCGCAGCGCCTCTTCGGCCCCGGCCCCGCGCTTCCGCGCCTCCTGATAGTGGTGGAAGAAGTGGATCTGGTCGTTCTCGGTGGTGCCGAGCACGGTGGTGGCGATGAGGATGGTGGCCACGTTCAAGGGGATGCCGATCAGCCGCATCACCAGGAAGGTCACCAGGATCGCGAACAAGCTCGGGATCATCGCCATCAGCCGCGCCGCCCCGCTGCGGAAGACCAGCAGGAAGGCGAAGAAGATGAGCCCGGCGGTGATGGCGAAACTCTCGGTGAGAGTGGGCACCAGGTTCGAGGCGATCTGCGCCTGGAGGATCGATTCGCCGACCGTGGTGACGGTCGCCCCCTTCAGCTCCGGGGTTCGCGCCAACTCGCGCTGAAAGAGCTCGTCGGTCTTGGCCTGGAGCGCCTGGTACATCGCCGCGTCGCCGCGCTTGGTGATGACCATCAGGTGAATCTGACCCAGGGTGTTCAGGTCGATGAAGCCGCGAAGCTCGGCCTCGGTCATCAGCAACTGCTCGAGGTCGGCCGCCGCCGCGGCGAAGGCCTCCGGGTCCTTCGGCAACTCGTCGCCCTCGCCGGAAAGGTAGCGGCGAATGCGCATCAGCGTGGTGGGCCCCATCACCGCCGAGACCCGGGGATCCTCCTCCAGCGCGCGCGAGAACCGCTCGACCGCCTGCAGCACCGCCGGATCGACCGCCGAGCCCGCCGAACCGCGAATCCAGACCCGCGACACCGACAGCCCCGACACCGCCTCCTCGTAGCGGAGCATGTCGCGGTGGAGCGGGGTCGATGGGTCGATGTAGCTGAGCGGATCGACCTGCAGCTTCATCGGCTCGACCGTTCCCGGCAGTCCGAAGAGCGCCACCGCGCCCGCGCCGGCCGCGGCCAGCGCCCCCAGCACCAACGGCCAGCGAAATCGGTAGGTGAACCCCGGCAGGCGCTCGGCGATCGAGGCATAGAGACGCCCGGCCGGCGGCTGGCCTTGGCGGGTCGGAGTCTTGAACGCCTTCTGCAGCGCCGGGAACAGGGTGAACGACGCCAGCCAGGAGATGACGAGGGCCAGCGCGGTCCACCAGCCCATCTCGCGGATCGGGCGGATCTGCGAGACCGCCAGCGCCGCGAATCCGACGGCGGCCGCGGCCACCGACGCCGTCACCGGCAGTGCCTTGTTGGCGAGGGCGAAGACCTGGTGCTCGTCGATCCCCACGCCCGCCGGGTGATCGATGAAGCGGGAGTGGAGGTAGACCAGGGTCGCGGTGGTGGTCACCAGCACGGTGAGCGGCAGCACCGCCGAGACCATGGTGAAGCTGTAGCCCAGCAGCTGCCCGACCCCGACGCCGGCGGCGACGCTGGCCCCGAGGGTGATCAGGATGGCCGCCAGCGCGCGCCACGAGCGGTAGAGCATCCACGCCAGCCCGACCACGAACAGCCCGTACAGCGGGAAGTAGAGGACCGAAGCGGAGTTGGTGGCCTCCTCGATCCAGCCCTCGACGTACGGTGCCCCGACCCGCCGCACCTCACCCAGTGCCTGCCGCGGCGTCGCCTTCAGCACTTGCTCGACGCCGGCCAGGGCGCTGTCGCGCTCGGCCTTGCCCTTGACCGTCATCGCCACCGCGATCGACAGATGCGACGGCCCGACCAGCCCCTGGCGCTTGAAGAGGTCGGTGCCGGTGGCGAAGCGGCGGAACCCCTCGGCGAACCCGGCCTCGCCGAGGTCGGGGTGGTTGCGCCGGTAGATCGACAGCGCCGAGAAGGCCTTGAGCGAGGGAAGCCTGGCCAGCCCGTCCTCGAGCGCCGCCAACTCGCGCAGCGCCTCCGGCCGATAGGGATCGGCGCATTCGAACAGCAGCACCACCTGCTGCGCCTCGGGGAAGACTTTCTGGAAGGCGCGGGTGGCCGCCACCGCCGGATCGCTCTCGACGACCAGCCGGTCGATGGCGCTGTCGTTCGGCACCTTGAGCGCCAGGACGACGGACGCCAGCAACACGAGCGTCCAGACGACGATGACCAAGCGACGATGCGCCAACAGCGCGCCAAACAGCCTCTCCAAGCGACCCGGTGCCGTCATGGCGCGGAGCGTAGCCGATTTCTCCGGCGGACAGTGCCCACTTCCGAGCACCTGGAAGGCCGGGGCGGTGGAGCGGTAGAGTTCGGCCGCCATGAACTGCGCTCGCCTTCTCCTCCCCGTCGTCCTGGCCGCGGCGGCCGCGCCTGCCGCCGCAGCGCCCGCTCCCAAGGTCGGCATCGTCTTCTGCGCCCCGGGCTACCCCGGCACCAGCGCCGAGGCCCAGCCGCGGCTGGATGAGCTCGCCGCGGCGCTCTCCCAGCTATCGGGCGTGCCTCGGGAGAAGTTCTCGGCGATCTACCTGCCCAGCGAGAAGGAAGGCCTCGCCCGGCTGGCGGCTGAAGAATCGACCTTGGCTTTCGTTCCCCTGCCCTTCTTTCTGCAGCACGAGGGAGCGCTCAAGCTGACGGCGAAGATGGCGGTGGTCCAGAAGAGCGGCGCGCCGCTCGAGAGCTGGCAGCTGGTGGCGAAGAAGGGCAGCGTCGCCAAGCCGGCCGATCTCGAGGGCTGGTCGGTCTTTTCGACCGCCGGCTACTCGCCGGCCTTCGTCCGTGCCGGGGCGCTGCCGCAGTTCGGCCCGATGCCAGCCTCGGTGAAGGTGCTCTTCGGCCCGGCGGTGCTCTCCTCGCTGCGCAAGGCGGCGGCGGGTGAGAAGATCGCCGTCCTGCTGGACGCGACCCAGGCGGCGTCGCTCTCGAGCCTGCCCTTCGCCGGCGAGCTCGAAGTGATCGTCAAGGGTCCGGCGATGCCGTCCGGCGTCCTGTGCACCATCGGCGACCGGTTCCCGGCCTCCGACTTCAAGGGGCTGAGCGAGGCCTTCCTCAAGCTCTCCTCCGATCCCAAGGGCACCTCGGCGCTCGAGGGGATGCGGCTGTCGCGCTTCGCGCCGCTCGACGAATCGGCCCTCGCCGCGTCCCGCAAGGCGATGGCGCAGGCGGCCAAGTAGATGAGACGCCTGCTCCCGCTTCTCCTCGCTGGCTGCGCGCCGGTGCTCGCCCAGGCGCCGGCAGCCGATCCGCTGCTCGCATCCCGTTCGGCAGCCGAGCTGATGTCCGAGGCCGAGTCCCTCTGGTCTCGCCGTCCGGATCTGGCGGCGGTGCGCCAGTCCGAGCGCAACCTCCAGGAGGCGCTGCTCCGCCCCGGCACCGCCCCCCAGGCGGCCCCCGCGCTCATCCGCGGCGCCGGCTGGCTCATCGAGCACGGCGCACTGGCGGACGAACGCTCGCGCTTGGTGGACGCGGCCGAGCGGGCGGGTCAGGCCTGCCAGCAGCAGGCCCCGGCGACGCCGGCCTGCGACTACTGGCAGGCGGTGGGGATGGGCATCAAGGCGCGCGAGCACCCCACCGAGGCGCTCGACTCGCTCAAGCAGATGGCCGAGCTGCTGCGGCGCGCCGGCGCCGCCGACTCCAAGTTGGACGAGAGCGGACCGGCGCGCGTGCTCGCGCTGATGCTGTTGCGCGCTCCCGGTTGGCCGCTCGGTCCTGGCGACCCGGAGGAGGGGCTGACACTGGCCCGCACTGCCGTCGAGCGCTCTCCGGAGCACCCGATGAACCACCTGGTGCTAGCCGAGGCGCTGGCTGCCAACGCCGATCCCGACGGCGCGCGGACGGAATACCAGAAGGCCGCGGAGCTTTCTGCCAAGCGCCTCGCGCAGGGTGATCCCGACGCCTCCGACTGGGCGGCGCAGGCCGACGCGGCTCTCGGAAAGTGAGCCCATGAAGACGCTCTCCTTGACCGGAACTTCGGGGCCGTCGCGCATTGTCATCGGCGGCACTGCTCGCGACCTCCCGTCCCTCGCCGGCGTCTCGAAATGGATCGCGATCACCGACTCCAATGTCCGCCGCCTCCACGGCGATCTCCTGGGAAGCGGTCCAGTCCTCGAGGTCGGCCTGGGCGAGGAGAACAAGACCCTGGCGACCGTCGAGCGGCTGTACGAAGGCCTGCTCGACGCCGGAGCGGATCGGAGCACCCTGGTCGTCGGCTTCGGCGGAGGCATCGTCTGCGACCTGGCCGGCTTCGCCGCCTCGACCTTCCTGCGCGGCACCCGGCTGGCCTTCGTGCCCACCACGCTGCTGGCGCAAGTCGACGCGAGCGTCGGCGGGAAGAACGGAGTCAACTTCCGGCAGTACAAGAACCAGGTCGGCGTCTTCCGCCAGCCGGAGCTGGTGATCTGCGACCCCTCGCTGCTCAAGACCCTGCCCGCTCGCGAGATTCGCTGCGGGCTGGCCGAGGTGGTCAAGGCCGGAGCCATCGCCGACGAGGCCCTGTTCGCCTACCTCGAGAGCCACGTCGATGACGTGCTCGCGCTTCATCCTGACGCCGTCGAGCGCATCGTCGCCTCTGCGCTGGAGGTGAAGGCGGCACTGGTCCAGGCCGACGAGCGCGAGTCGGGCGTGCGGATGAAGCTGAACTTCGGGCACACCTTCGGCCACGCCATCGAGAAGACGCTCAAGCTCCCTCACGGCGAGGCGGTGAGCTTGGGGATGGTCATCGCCTCCGAGCTCGCGGTGGCGCGCGGCCTGCTGCCTCGGGAGCATGCCGGCCGAATCGAGAAGCTCCTCGAGCGCCTGGGGTTGCCCACGCGCGCCAAGCTCGACCAGGCGGCGATCGCGGACGCCCTCGGGAAGGACAAGAAGCGCGCCGGCGGGACCGTGAACGCGGTGCTGCTCGAGGCCATCGGCGCGGCGAGGATCGAGCCCCTGAGCATCGAGGAGATCTCGGGCGCGCTGCGATGAGCGGGGCCAATTCCTTGAGCAGGAAGTTGTTCTCAGCCATGCTGCCCTGACGATGGGCAACGGCACATGAGGCATGTCGCGCCAGCGCGGGTCGAGGGCACGGTGGCCGCCCCGGCCTCCAAGAGCCTGTTCCAGCGCGCCGTCGCCGCCGCTTCGCTGACCACGGCCGAGACGACCATCCTCAACCCTTCGGAGTGCGACGACGGGGCCGCGGCGATTCGCGCGGCGCGAGCGCTCGGCGCGGAGCTCACCACTGCCGGCGGTCGGCTGCTGGTCCGTGGCGGCGCGCGCCCGCCCCTCGGAGTGCTTGACTGCGGCGAATCGGGCCTCTGCCTGCGGATGTTCGCGCCCATCGCCGCGCTCCTGGATCGGCCGATCGAGCTGCGCGCGCGCGGGAGCCTGCTCGGGCGCCCCATGGGCCTTCTCGAAGAGCCGCTGCGCCGGCTGGGCGCCCAGTGCGATTCGACCGGAGGGCGTCCCCCTGTCCGCGTGCACGGGCCGATGAAGCCCGGCTGCATTGAGGTCGACGGTTCGATCAGCTCGCAGCTGCTCACCGGGCTGCTGCTCGCGCTCCCGCGCCTTCCCGGCGATTCGACGCTCCTGGTCCGCGACCTCAAGAGCAAGCCGTACGTGCGAATGACCTTGCGGCTGCTGTCGCAGTTTGGAGTCACGGCGACGGCGGACGCGGCGCTCGAGCGCTTCCAGATCCCGGGCCGCCAGGAGTACCGAGGCATCACCTGCCCGGTCGAGGGCGATTGGTCCGGGGCGGCGTTCCCGCTGGTCGCCGCGGCCATTGCCGGCCGCGTCGCGGTGGACGGCCTGGCTCTCGATTCCGCGCAAGCGGACCGCGCCATCCTCGACGCGCTCTCGGCCTGCGGCGCCGGGGTGCTGGCGATGCCAGGCCGCGTCGAGGTGCACAAGGCGCCGCTGCGCGCCTTCGACTTAGACGCCAGCGAGTGCCCGGACCTCTTTCCGGCGCTGGCGGTGCTCGCCTGCTGCTGCGCCGGCACCTCGCGCATCTCGGGAGCCGGCCGGCTCAAGCACAAGGAGAGCGACCGGGCGCGGACGCTGGTCGAGGAGCTGGGGAGCGTCGGGGCGAAGATTCGGACTGAGGCAGATTCCCTGGTGATCGAGGGCGGCCCGCTGGTCGGCGGACGAGGAAGCTCTCGCGGGGACCACCGCATCGCCATGGCGCTGGCCGTCGCCGCGCTGGTCTCCCGCGACGGAGTGACCATCGAGGGCGATGAGGCAGTAGCCAAGTCCTACCCCGGCTTCTTCGCCGATCTCGAGAAGCTTCGGAGCAAGCCATGAACAGCTTCGGCCGCCTCTTCCGCCTGAGCATCTTCGGCGAGTCGCACGGCCCGCAAGTCGGAGTACTGATCGACGGCTGTCCCGCCGGGCTAGAGCTCTCAGCCGACGATTTCGAGCCTGACCTGGTGCGCCGCCGCGCCGGAGCCAAGGGCACCACGCCAAGGCGCGAGGCCGATCTCCCTATGCTGCAGAGCGGGATCCACAACGGCCGGACCACCGGGGCGCCGCTGCTCATCGCCTTCGACAACACCGACGTGCGCTCGGCGGCCTACGCTCCGCTCGCCGTGACGCCGAGGCCCGGGCACGCCGATCTGGTCGCTCGCCAGAAGTTCGGTGGATTTCAGGATCCTCGCGGCGGCGGCCATTTCTCCGGGAGGCTGACCGTGGCCCTCGTCGCCGCGGGGGTGGTCGCCAAGAAACTTCTGCAGCCGGCCAAGATTGAAGCTCGGCTGCTGGAAGCCGGCGGCACCGGCGAGGTGGATGGCGCGGTCGCCGCGGCGATGGCCGACCAGGACTCCATCGGTGGAATCGTGGAGGGCCGGGCCAGCAGCCTGGGCTCCGGGCTCGGCGAGCCGTTCTTCGACTCCGCCGAATCGCTGCTGAGCCACCTGCTCTTCGCCATCCCGGCGATCAAGGGAGTCGAGTTCGGCGACGGCTTCGCTTCAGCTCGCAAGCGCGGCAGCGAGATGAACGACGAAATCCTCGACGCCTCGGGGACCACGCGCACCAACCACGCCGGCGGCGTCAATGGCGGGATCACCAACGGCAACGAACTGGTGGTGCGCGTGGCCGTCAAGCCCACCTCCAGCATCGCCAAGGCGCAGAGGACGGTGAACCTGGAGACCGGCCAGGCGACCGAGCTCTCGGTCGGCGGGCGCCACGACGCCTGCATTGCCCTCCGGGTGCCGGTGGTGGTGGAAGCGGCGATGGCGATCGTATTGGCGGATCTGTCGCTGCTCGAAGGGCGCATCCCGAGGGTGCTGCGATGAGCCAGACCACGCTGGAGAGCCTGCGCAAGCGGATCGACCTGCTCGACGAGCGACTCGTGCGGCTGCTCGACGAGCGGATGGAGCTGGCGCTGCGCATCCGCCGCTTCAAGGCCGGAGTGGTGGACCCGGCCCGAGAGCAGCAGGTGCTGGACGCGGCGGCGCGACGACGGCAGCTGATCAGCCCGGAGCTGGCGCGCGAGCTGTTCGCCAAGATCGTCCGTGAGTCGGTGCGGCTGCAGTCCGAGCCTCACCAACTCATCGGATTCCAGGGCGAGCATGGCGCCTACGGCGAAGCGGCGATTCGCCAGTACGCGCCGGACGCTGTCCCCATCCCCCTGACCGAGTTTGCCGACGTCTTCGAGGCGGTCTCCAGCGGCGCCGTGGATCTGGGGATCGTGCCGGTCGAGAACTCCATCGCCGGGGCGGTCACCGCGGTGGACGACCTGCTCCTCGAGAGCTCGCTGTGGATCGCCGGGGAAGTGAAGGTCAGCGTCCACCATTGCCTGGCCGCCTGGCCTCAGACGCGGCCGGAAGAGGTGGAGGTGGTCTACTCCCATCCGATGGCGCTGTCGCAGTGCCACGGCTACCTCGGGCGCCGCAAGCTCGAGGGCCGGGCCTACTACGACACCGCCGGGGCGGCGCGGATGATCGCCACCGAGCGCCCGGCCGGCGCCGCGGCCATCGCCAGCAGCTACGCCGCCCAGCTCTACGGGCTGGCGGTACTCGAGGAAAACATCGAGGACCACGCCAGCAACCTGACCCGCTTCCTGCTGCTCTCCAAGCAGCGGCCGGCGGCGTTTGGCACCAAGTGCTCGCTCAGCTTCTCCACCAAGCACAAGGCGGGTGCGCTGCAGGAGGTGCTGCAGGTCTTCTCGCAGGGCGGCACCAACTTGACGCGGATCGAGTCTCGGCCCGACCGCACCCGGCCTGGCGCCTTCTGCTTCCTGCTGGACCTGCTGGGCTCGGACCAGGATCCCAGACTCGCCGCGCAGTTGGAGCAGGTCAGCAAGCTCACCGACGGATTCCGGCTGCTGGGCTGCTATCCGGAGACCGAGGGATGAGGATCGCGTTCCTCGGCGCCGGGAAGATGGGCAGCTGGCTGGCCCAGCAGCTCCTGGCGGATCACTCGCTGGCCATCTACGACCGGGTTCCCGCGCGAGCCGCCGGCGTGCCGGGGGCCCGGATCCTGCCGGCGCTCGAGGAGCTGCGCGACTTCGCTCCCGAGCTGCTCGTCAACGCGGTGCCGCTCGCCTCCACCTTGGCGGCGTTCGCGGCGGCGGCGCCGAGCCTGCCCAAGGGCTGCGTGCTCGCCGACCTCGCCTCGGTGAAAGGCGAGATCCCCGGCTACTACCGGCGGTGCGGCTTCCCCTTCGCCTCCGTCCACCCGATGTTCGGGCCGACCTTCGGCGACCTGGCGGCGCTGCGCGGCGAGAACGCGATCATCATCCGCGAGTCCGAGCCGCGGGTGGCCGCGCTGTTCCGCGGCCTGTTCCAGAGACTGGGGCTGTCGATCTTCGAGTACTCCTTCGAGGAGCACGACCGGATGATGGCCTACTCGCTGAGCACGCCCTTCGCCTGCTCGCTGGCCTTCGCCGCCGGCATCGACAGGTCGGTCGTCCCGGGGACGACCTTCGCCAGACACCTGAAGATCGCCCAGGGGCTGCTGTCCGAGGACGACGAGCTGCTGATCCACATCCTCTTCAATCGCTTCTCCGGCGAACAGCTGGACCAGCTCGCCTCGCACCTGACGACCGTGCGCCGGCTGATCGAAGAGAAGGACACCGAGGGAGCCAGGCGGTTCTTGGCCCAGCTGCGGAGGAACGTCGGGTGAGCTTCTACGCCATCGTCGAAAAGGCCTTCGCGATGGAGCAGGCCGGGAAGCGGATCGTCCCGCTGCACATCGGCGACACCAACCTGCCCACTCCCGCGAGCGCCATCCGCGCCGCCACCGAATTCCTCTCCAACAAACGCTCCCTCTACGGTCCCGGAGCCGGGCTGAGACAGCTGCGCGAGCGCATCGCCCGGCGCGAGGGTTGCGCCGTGGAGAACGTGGTGGTCGGCCCCGGCTCGAAGCACCTGCTGTTCGGGCTGTTGAGCGTGCTCGGAAAGCCCGGCATGCGCATCGCCATTCCCGCGCCGGGCTGGCCGGCCTACGCGCTGATGGCGCGCCAGCTGCGCCTGGAGCCAGTGTCGCTTCCGACCTCGCTCGAGAGCGGATGGCTCTTCGATCCGGAAGCGGCGCGGGGCTGTGGCTTGTTCATGCTCTGCAATCCGCAAAACCCGACCAGCACCGTCTATCCCGCCGAGCTCGTCGAGCGCACACTCGCCATCGCCCGGGAGGCCGGCGGCCAGGTGATCCTCGACGAGGCCTACAAGGGGCTGGCCTTCGAGCCGATGCCCCGCATCGACGGAGCGCTCCGGGTTCGGTCGTTCTCCAAGGAGTTCAGCATGGAGGGCTGGCGGCTGGGCTACGCCGTCGCGCCGGCGCCGGTCGCCGCCGCGCTGACGGGCTTCAACCAGATCACCGCCACCTGCGTCGCGGACTTCGTCCAGCTCGCGGGAATCTCCTGCCTCGAAGAGGAGGAGCAGATCCTCGGAGCGGTCCGCGCGACTTGGAAGCGGCGTTCGCTGGCGGGGCAGGCGGCACTTCGCGCCGCGGGCTTCCAGTTCGCTGCGCCCCAGGGAGGCATGTACGTCTTCGCCACCCATCCCAAGCTGCGCGATGCCGACAAGCTCGGCGAGCGGCTGCTCGAGCGCGGCGTGGCCATCGCGCCCGGGTCCGGCTTCGGGGACTACCCGAGGTTCGTGCGCCTGTGCCTGAACCAGGAGCCGGCGGTCCTCGAGCAGGCGATCCGCCAGCTCGCCGAGGCGATCGACGAGCTGGCGTGACGGCCGGAGCTACTTCTTCGGCACCTTCTCCCAGTCGGCGAGGAACTTCTTGATGCCGGCCTCGGTGAGCGGGTGGTTGGCGAGCTGGGCGATGACGTTGAACGGGATGGTGGCCACGTGGGCGCCGAGCTTGGCGGCGGTGAGCACGTGCACCGGGTTGCGGATGCTGGCCACCAGGATTTCGGTCCCGAAGTCGTAGTTGCCGAAGATCTCGACCAGGTCGGCGATCATCGCCATGCCGTCTTCGCTGATGTCGTCGAGCCGGCCCACGAACGGGCTGACGAAGGTCGCCCCGGCCTTGGCCGACAGCAGCGCCTGGTTGGCCGAGAAGATCAGCGTCATGTTGGTCTTGATGCCCTCGGAGGTCAGCGCCTTCACCGCCTTGAGCCCCTCGACGCACATCGGGATCTTCACCACGATGTTCGGGTGGATCTTGGCGAGCTCCTTGCCCTCCTTGATCATCCCCGGGGCGTCCAGGCTGATGACCTCGGCGCTGATCGGGCCGTCGACGATGTCCACGATCTCCTTGATCACGTCGGCGAAGACTCGTCCGCTCTTGGCGATCAGGCTCGGGTTGGTGGTCACCCCGTCGATGATGCCCATGGCGTGGGCCTGGCGGATTTCCTGAACGTCGGCGCTGTCGATGAAGAACTTCATGGCGGGAGGTCTCCTGGTGGCCCGGAAACAACCGGGCGTTGGGCGGAGATTCGCCGCCGGCCTTCCGGGCTGTCAAGCGGGGGACAATGCCCCCTGGCTGACGCTCGCTTCGCCGCGTGCTAGAACGCTCCCCTCATGCCCTCCAAGGCACCCGCCCGCCGTCTCGTGCCCCGCCCTGCCAGGCGCCTGGCTGCCAAGTCGCCGGCGCTGGTCGGCGACGAGCACCCGTCGCTGGACTACGGCCGCGGCGTCCTGGAGCTCGAGGCCCAGGCCATCTCCTCGCTGGTTCCGCGGCTGGGCGAGAGCTTCGTGCGCGCCATCGAGCTGGTGCTCTCCTGCCGCGGGCGGATCGTGGTCACCGGCATGGGCAAGCCCGGGTTCATCGCCCAGAAGCTCTCTGCCATCCTGGCCTCCACCGGCACGCCGTCGCTCTATCTGCACCCCGCCGAGGCGGTCCACGGAGACCTGGGCCGGGTGACCTCCAGCGACGTGGTGCTGGCGCTCTCCAACAGCGGCAACACCGAGGAGGTGGTGCGGCTGCTGGCCCCGCTCAAGCGCATCGGCTCGAAGCTGGTGGCCATCACCGGCAATCCCAACTCCGAGCTGGCCCGCCGCGCCGACGTGGTGATCGACATCGGCCGCCAGGACGAGGCCTGCCCGATGGGCCTGGTCCCCACCACCTCCAGCGCCGCGCTGCACGCGGTCTGCGACGCGCTGGCGATGACGGTGCTCAAGAACAAGCCGATCAGCGACGAGGAGTACGCCCTCTACCATCCCGGCGGCGCGCTGGGCCGCCAGCTGATGAAGGTCAGCGAGCTGATGCGGCAGGGAGAGGCCAACCCGCTGGTCCGCGAAGATGAGCCGCTGTCGCGGGCGGTGGTGGTGATGACCGAGACTCCCGGCCGCCCCGGAGCGGCGCTGGTGGTCGATCGCAAGGGCCGGCTGCTGGGGATCTTCACCGACGGCGACCTGCGCCGGCTGGTCGAGCGCGGGGTCCAGGACTTCACCTCGCCGGTCGGCGAGCTGATGGGGCGCAAGCCGCGCACCTGCTCGCCCAACGATCTGGTGCAGGACGCCGCCGCGCGCATGCGCGAGGCGCACGTCGACCAGCTGCCGGTGGTGGACGAGGCCGGGCGTGCGATCGGCCTGCTCGACGTCCAGGACCTCCTGTCGGCGCGGTTCCTCTAGATGAATCCCGAGAAATCCGAGGCCGATCACCGCCGCGACCTGATCGCCGTCTGCAAGCGGATCGCGTCGCTGGGGCTGGTGGGCGCCGGCGAGGGGAACGTCTCCATTCGCCTGGGGCCCAAGCGCATCCTGGCCACGCCCTCGGGGACCAACAAGGCGCTGCTCGAGCCGCACGAGCTGGTGATCGCCGCGCTCGACGACGGCCACAAGGTCGTGGGCCGGGGCAGGCCCTCGAGCGAGCTGCAGTTGCATCTGGCGGTCTATCGCCGGCGGCCTGAGGTAATGGCGGTGGTCCACGCCCATCCGCCGACGGCGATCGCACTTACGCTGTGCGGGATCGATCTCGAGAGGCCGCTGATGCCGGAGATCGTCACAGCGCTCGGGCCGGGGATTCCCACCGCCCGCTACGCGACGCCCTCCACCGCTGCGCTGGCCGAGGGCGTGGCCGAGACGCTGAGCGGCTTCGACGCCTGCCTGATGGAGCGCCACGGCGCCCTCGCGGTGGGCAAGGACGTCTTCGAGGCCAGCGATCGGATGGAGACGGTGGAGCGGGTTTCTCAGGTCGTGCTGCGCACGCGGCTGATGGGCGGAAGTCCGCTGCCGCTGCCAATGCCGGAGATTGAAAAGCTGCTGGGGCTGTCGGGGCGGCGGTAGACGCGGGCAGTATCTCCTTCGAATCCTAGCTGGGGGGCAATCGTGCGCGCTTTCGTTCTTGCGGTACTGGCGCTTGCCATCGTGGTCGTGCCGGAGCTTGCACGAGCCTCCCCGCCCTGCGACGGGGTGGACCGGACTCTGAGCCCAATACAGGCGACGCTGCTCTCGCGGGCCATTGCGGACGATTTGGGCGTCGACAAGGTGAAGGTGCTGAAGACCTTCAAGCTGGAGGGCTGGAGCATCGTCAGTATCGAGGCACCCAAGGCGGACGATGCGTTCGTCTTCTACTCCAAGGAACCAGGCACCGCGCGGCACGTGACGCTCTGGAGCGGCGCAGCCAGGAAGGACGAGGAGGCGGAAATCACCAGGTGGGCGCAGGCGAACGCGCCGGGCATACCTGCTCGCCTGGCAAAGTGCTTTGCCTGGCATGTGACCAACGGACGCAACCTCTGAGGCTGTCGCTCTCTGCTACAAATCGACGAAGAACTCCCCCACCCGCCGCACGCCCTGGTCCTCCAAGTCATTGAGCAGCGACCGCACCGTGCGATGGAGCAGCGGATGCATCGCCTGCGGCGCCAGCTCGCACAGCGGCATCAGCGCGAAGGCGCGCTTGTGCAGCTCGAGGTGCGGCACCTGCAGACCCGGCTCGGCGACGATCTCCTCGCCCAGCAGCAGGTCGATGTCCAGCGGCCGCGGTCCCCAGCGCGGACCGGCCACCCGTCCCAAGTCCTTCTCGATCCGCTTGCACGCCACCAGCAGCTCCAGCGGCGGCAGCTCGCACTCCACCTCGAGAACGGCGTTCAAATAGTCGGGCTGCTGCGGACCCACCGGGGCGCTCTGGTACAGCGAGGAGCGGCGATGTACCGATACCCCTTCCACCGCCGCCAGGCGCCGCACTCCCTGGGCTAGGTTGTGCTCCCGCTCTCCTAGGTTCGCCCCCAGCCCGAGATAGAGAATCGGCATCGACGGCCTCACCCGACGGCGGCGCGGCCGCCCGACTACTCTTCCTTGCGCACCACGTTGCGCAGCACGCCCACCCCTTCGATCTCCACCTCGAAGGTGTCTCCTGGGGCAAGCGGCCCGACGCCTGGGGGCGTCCCGGTAGCCAGAACGTCTCCGGGCAGCAGCGTCATTCCGGCCGAGGCGAACGCCACCACCGCCAGCGGGTCGAACACCATGTCCGCCGTGCTCCCCTGCTGGCGGATCTGCCCGTTGAGCTTGCCCTTGATCGCCAGGTTGCGCGGGTCGAGCTCGGTCTCGATGAGCGGGCCGAACGGCGCGAAGGTGTCGAAGCCCTTGGCCCGCGTGTACTGGCCCTCGGCCCGCTGGATGTCGCGGGCGGTGACGTCGTTCAGGCAGGTGTAGCCCAGGATGAAGTCGGCCGCCTGCGAGGCAGTCACCCGGCGAGCCTTGCGCCCGATCACCACTCCCAGCTCCGCCTCGTGGTGTACCTCACCGCTCTCCGGCGGCAGCAGGATCGTCCCCCCGGGCGCCAGCACGGCAGAGGCCGGCTTCATGAACAGCAGCGGGCTCTTGGGCAGCGGCTTGCCCATCTCGGCGGCGTGCGCCCGGTAGTTGAGCCCCACGCAGACGATCTTCGAGGGCTCGGTCGGCGCCAGCAGCTGGGCTCCGGCCAGCGGCACCTTCTCTCCCGTGCGCTCGAGGCCGGCGAACGGCGCCCGCGCCAGCAGGACGATCGACTCGCCCTCGAGGACGCCGTAGCGCGCCGCCCCCTGATGCCAGATCCGACAGAGCTTCATGGATGAAACCTCAGAACCCCAGGACGCTCTTCATATCGTAGAGCCCGGCCGGCTTGCCGACCAGGAAGCGCGCCGCCCGGACCGCGCCCTGCGCGAACTGGTCCCGGCTGGCGGCGCGGTGGGTGATCTCCAGCCGCTCGCCCGGGCCGATGAAGTAGACAGTGTGCTCGCCGACGATGTCCCCGCCGCGCAGCGCCTGAATGCCGATCTCGGTGTCGCTCCGCTCGCCAACCTCTCCGGTCCGCGCCAGCTTGAGGTCGGTGGCCGGATCGCGCTTGAGCGCCGCCGCCACCACCTCTCCCAGCCGCAGCGCCGTCCCCGAGGGCGCGTCCTTCTTCATCCGGTGGTGCATCTCCATGATCTCGACGTCGAAATCCGGACCGAGCACCTGCGCCGCCTCGGCCACCAGCCGCAGCATCAGGTTCACCCCCACGCTCATGTTGGGCGCGGTGAGGATCGGCGCCTTCTTGGCCGCGGCGGCGATCTCCTCGCGCGCCTTGGCGTTGAACCCGGTGCTCCCCACCACCAGCGCCGTGCCCTGCTGGGCGCAGATCTGCGCGTGGCGCGCGCTGGCCTCGGGGCTGCTGAAGTCGATGACCACGTCGGCGCCCTTGGCCAGCACCTTGGCCAGGTCGTCCTCGACCGGAATCTCCATCGCCCCCAGCCGGCAGGCGAGCCCGACGTCGAGCCCGATGTTGCCGCTGCCCGGCCGCTCGGTCGCCCCCACCAGCTGCATGTCGTCGGTGTCTCGAACCGCCTTGACGATGGAACTGCCCATCCGTCCGGCGACGCCAGTGACCACGGTGCGGATCATCGCTGTCCTCCAATGAAGGAGCGCGAGGATAGCACGAGGTCGCCGGCTCGCCCTCGGCCGGCGCTTGGCTGTTGCGCGGCGCCAAAGGCCGGCCTAGGTTGGGCGCCGCTTCGCGTCGAGGAGCAGCCGATGCCCCGCTACGATGCCCAATCCGCCGAGTGCCTGATCTTCACCTTCAAGGAGGGCCTGCTCTCCCCGGTGGCCCACGACCTCAAGCTCAGGGTCGGCGCCTTCTCGATCGATCTCGACCAGGCCCCCGGCAAGCCGCTCTCGGTCAAGGCGCGCTTCGAGGCCAGCTCGGTCAAGGTCGCCTGCGCGGTGCGCGGCGGCCAGGAGATGGAGGGCAGCCTCAGCGCCAAGGACCGCGACGAGATCGACCGCTCCATCTCCCAGGAGGTCCTGGAGTCGGCGCGCCACCCGGAAATTCGCTTTGAATCCCGCTCGGTTACGCCCGAGGTCGGCGGCTACCGGGTCGAGGGGACGCTGACGCTGCACGGCGTCAGCCGGCCGCTGTCGTTCCGGGTGCGCACCGCCCAGGGCCGGCACAGCATCGAGATCCCGCTGGAGCAGACCGACTTCGGCATCAAGCCGTACCGGGCGCTGATGGGGACCCTGCGCATCAAGTCCGGAGTGGTGGTCCGGGCCTGGGTTCCGGCGGCCCCGGCCGCTGAATGAATCGAGGGCCGCGCGCCACCCAATAGCTCGCAGGGCCCTGGCGGCCCGACCGGAGCTTGGGCAAGATGGTGACCGCCGCTGCATCTTATCTGCGACCTTTCGATCTTTCCGCGGCGGCGGAGGCACTCTTCTCTTTGGCTGCTCCGGCTCCGCAAGCGCCCCAGCGACTCGAGGCCGCGGAGCCGGACGAGTCCGCGCTCATCGCCCGCTGCCGCGCCGACGACCGGGCGGCGCTGGGCGAGCTCTACCGGCTCTACCGCTCTGACGCGCTGCGCTTCATCCGCCACGCCGCCCGCGGCTCCCAGGACGCCGAGGACATCCTGCAGGAGGTCTTCCTGGAGGTCGCCCACTCCATCCGCTCCTTCGGCGGCCGCTCCAGCTTCCAGACCTGGCTGCGCAGCATCTGCGTGCGCACCGCAATGCGTCATATGAGGAAGCGGGTGCGCCAGGTGGGCGAGGACGAGGGCGACCTGGAGAAGAAGGCCGAGAAGCTGCACTCATCGGAGCCCGATCCAGGCGAAGGCTTCGAGCGGCGGGAGCGGGCGCGGCGGGTGGCGGCGATCCTGGAGCAGCTGGCGCCCAAGAAGCGGATGGTGCTGCTGCTGCACGACTTCGAAGGAATGGCTCCCAAGGAGATCTCCACGCTGGTGGGAGCGCCGGTGCTGACGGTGCGCACCCGGCTGTTCTACGCTCGCAAGGAGCTGGCGGCGCTGGCGGCGCAGGACCCGATGCTGCATAAGGATCTGGAGCCCTGGTTCGCGGCGCGGGAGGGCGAGCGATGAGCTGCCCCAGCCGAGAAATTCTCGAGGCCCTGGCCGCCGGACGCGCGACCGAACCGGGCGCGCGCGCCCATCTCCAGGAGTGCGCCGACTGCCGTGCCGAGGTGAAGAAGATCGAGAGCGTCCGCACCGTGCTGGCCAGCTGGTCGCCCTACGAGCCTGACGAGCTGGAGCTGGCGCGCATCGACCGCAAGGTGCTGGCCCGGCTGGCGGCCCCGCCAGAGCAGAATCCGCTGGTGGCCTCGCTGTGGATGTGGCTGGGAGCGGCCACGGCGCTGGTGGCGGCAATCGTCGCGGTCTGGCCGGCCGAGCGGCTCGAGCCCGTCCAGCAGCCGCAGGCGGTGGCGGTGGCGGTCGGCGCCGGGCCGTCGGCGTGGGCGGCCTCGGCCAGGTACGGGGTGCGGCTGCTCGAGTCGGTCCCTGCGCTGGGCGCCGGGGACACCGTCGGCTCGGGCGAGGCGATGCTCACCGTCCAGACTGGCCAGGCGAGCGGATTCCAGCTCGGGCGCGACGCCCTGGCGCGCCTCGAGACCCTCGAGCCGCAGTCGACGGCGCTGCGGATCGAGCGCGGCGCGGTGCTCTCGGAGGTCAGCAAGCTGGCCGCCGCCGAAAAGTACCTGGTGCGGGCGCAGGACTTGACGGTGGCGGTGCGCGGAACGGCGTTCCAGGTCTCGCGCGAGCCGGGCCGGGTGCGGGTCGAGCTGGCGCGCGGCCAGGTGCTGCTGACCCGCGACACCACCGGCGAGGCGCGCTGGCTGGTGGCCCCGGCGGCGGTGGAGATCCCTGACGGCGCGGCGCTCGAGGGCCTGCCGATCGGCCGGGAGCTCGATCCGGCGCTGCTGGCGCGGCTGCCGCTGGGCTTCGCCGACGAGGGCACCGAGATCGTCCTGGCCCACGCCCGGGCCAGCCGGATCACCTCCAGCCCGGCCGGAGCGCGGGTGCTGCAGAACGGCGGCTACCGCGGCGAGACCCCGCTCACCCTGCTGATCGGCGACGAGGCCGGGCAGATGCTGCGGCTGCAGGCCGCCGGGCGCAAGGACCTCGACATCGAGGTCATCCAGGGCTCGACGCCCTTCTACTCGCTCGAGCCGATCGCGGTGACCGCGCCGGCGACCCCCGCCGCCCTCCCCGCCCCGCCGCGCCGGCCGGCCTCGCCGCACATCGCGCTCGAGGATCCGCAGGTCAAGGTCCGGCGCGAGGCGATGCTGTTCCAGGTCCGCACCCACCTCAAGGAGCTGGTGCAGTGCTACGAGCGGGCGATGAAGCGCAACCCGCAGCTGTCGGGCTCGGTCACGCTGTCGGTGGTGCTGGAGCCCTCGGGGGCGATCAAGGACGTCTCCGCCCGCGAGAGCCAGACCGACGCCTCGTTCCTCGACTGCGCCGCCACCTCGGTGCGCAGCTGGGCTCTGCCCGGCACCGGCGAGGAGGAGAGCTTCGAGCTGCCGCTGCGGCTGTCGCCTAAGGAGTAGCGCTCAGCCCGGCCCGTGGGAGGGCTGCCCCTCGTCCAGCTCCCAGCGGAACCGCAGGTGGTAGGCGCCCTGCGACACGTCCATCTCGACGGTGCGCGCGGGCTGGGCCGGGACCGCGAAGCACAGCCTGCCGGCGCCGACCTTGACCCGATGGTTGGCGTCCTCGCGCTCGTCCTCGAGCAGCGAATCGAGCGGCAGGCAGGCCGCCCGCAGCCGCCGGCAGGCGTAGGGGTTGAACTGGGTGGCGCCGGCGTCGCGGCCGTCGACCGAGAGCGTGGCGCTCCATTCCTCGGGAGTTCCCCACCAGGTGCGCAGGACGAGGTCCGCGCAGACCGTGCCCTGCTCGAGCTTCGCCAGCGCGGCCTGCGAGGTGAGCGCGCCGGGAGGCACGCCGGTGACCGCCTCGTCGACCGGCTCCGACGGCGCCGCCAGGACGATCGGGGACGGCCGCTGGCCGGGCGCGGGCCGGGCGATGCGAGCGGTGACGGTCGTCCCGCAGCCCGCGGCGAGGATCAGCGCGAGAGAAGCTTGGGCCGCAAAACTCTGACTGTCTTTCATGTCTATTCCCTGTCCCGGCCCGTGCAAAGCGAAAGGGAACGACACCCTCGCCCCCCTGTCAACCGACCGCCAGTGCGCCTGGTCGCCTGCCTCTCAGCCATCCTTCCAGTTGGAGCCGCATTCGAAGGCTTCTTGTTCCGCCGGCCGGTCCATCGCACGTTCGGCCGAGGATTCGCTGGCCGATCGCATCCTCGATAGGCAGTGCGGCGCCCGGCGGACCGAGGGGGGTTCATGGAAAGGACGAGCCATTGGAGGGCGGCGCTGCTCTGCGCCGCGCTGCTGGGGGGAGGCTTGGCCCGGGCCAGCGTGACCGTGCCGCAGACACGACTTCCCGGATCGCTGTTCCAGAAGTGGGTCGACCAGGTGCCGACCTTCGTCGGGGCCCGCGTCGACGACCCGAACGTCAGGGTGGGGATGGAGGAGTTCCAGCAGCAGATCCTGCCCGCCAGCGAGTATCTGGGACTGCAGGCGCCGTTCAACCAAGGGACCTACGTGTGGAGCTACAAGGTCGGCGACCGGCCGGTGAACTACCCGGGCTATACCATCGAGGCGCGCCGCTGGCGGCCGACCACCGTCACCTACGTCAACGAGCTGCAAGGGGCCAACGGAGCTCCTCCGTTCCTGCAGAAGTACCTGAGCATCGACCAGATGGTGCACTGGGCCGACCCGTTCGGCCTGCAGTGCAACTTCAATCCGACTCAGCCCCAGTGCTTCCAGCCCTACGCCGGCCCGGTGCCGACCACGGTGCACCTGCACGGCGGCGAGATCCCCAGCGCCTTCGACGGCGGCCCCGACCAGTGGTTCACTCCCGACGGCCTCTACCACGGCACGGGCTACGCCTCGCTCTTCCCGGTCGCCGGCAACGCCGCCGTCTACCGCTATCCCAACGGCCAGGAGGCGACGACGCTCTTCTTCCACGACCACGCGCTGGGGACCACGCGCATCAACGTCTTCTCCGGGCTGGTGGCCTTCTACTTCATCCGCGACGACCTCGACACCGGCGAGCCCGACAACCCGCTGCGCCTTCCGGCCGGAGGACAGGAGATCGAGCTGGCGATCCAGGACCGGATGTTCGACACCAACCGCCAGCTGCTCTTCCCCGACGACGGGGACAACCCGGCCTTCCATCCGCTGTGGAAGCCGGAGTTCTTCGGCGACGTGATCGTGGTCAACGGCAAGAGCTGGCCGTACCTCGAGGTCGAGCCGCGCCGCTACCGGCTGCGGATGGTCGACGGCTCGAACGCGCGCTTCTACAACCTTGCGCTGGTGGACCAGAACGGCGCCGCCGGCCCGCCGATGTGGCAGATCGGGACCGACGGCGGGCTGCTCGACAGGCCGGTGGCGATCGGCTCCCCGTCGCGGCTGCTGATGGGGCCCGGCGAGCGCGCCGACCTGATCGTCGACTTCTCCAAGGTGCCCTCCGGCACCGTGCTCACCCTCACCAACGACGCGGTGGCGCCATTCCCCTCCGGCGATCCGGCCGACCCGAACACCACCGCCCAGATCATGCAGTTCCGGGTGGTCAAGGCGCTCTCCTCGAAGGACAGGAGCTGCGACCCGACCTCGCTGGGGAAGGACCGTTGCGAGCTGCGGCGGCGGACGCCCATCGTCCGGCTGGCCGACCCGGCCACGGGGAGCATCTCCTCCGACGTGAACGTCTCGGTCAAGCGCCAGCTGGTGCTCAAGGAGATCGAAGGCCAGAACGGCCCGCAGGAAGTCCTGCTCAACAACACCCGCTGGATGGGAATCAAGGAGAGCACCCTGACCACCACCATGGTGCCCGTGGCCGACAGCACCAAACTCCTCACCAACTATCTCAACGAGCTGCCGCAGGTGGGCGCTACCGAGGAGTGGGAGATCATCAACCTCACTCCCGACGCGCACCCGATCCACGTCCACCTGGTGCAGTACCAGGTCCTCACCCGACAGGCCTTCGACCCCGCTTACCTCAATGCCTGGACCGCGGCCTTTCCCGGCGGAGTCGCGTCACCGGGCGACGGCCCTCCGCTGCCCTACCTGACGCCCAACGGCGACGGAGCCGTCGGCGGCAACCCGGCCATCGGCCCGTACCTGGACCCGGCGGGCCCGATGCCGGTCGAGCCGCGGCTCGCCGGATGGAAGGACACCGCGGTGGCGCTGCCCGGACAGGTCACCCGGTTGATGGTCCGCTTCGCGCCACAGGACTGGCCGGTCAAGTGGGTCCAGCCGGGCCAGAACCTCTACCCGTTCGATCCCACCTTGGTGATCGGCCGAACCTGCAACGCGGTCGATCGCCATAGTTCGACGCAGGCCTTCGACGATCGCCATGAGAGCAAAGACGAGCGCAGCCAGGGGTCGTCAATCGTCTCGCTGACGGGCGAGTGGGAGTACGAGCGCGAAATGGAGCATTCGGAAGCGCGCGGCTCGGGCGACCCGTGCCTGGACTTCGCCGGCAATCCGCCGGGGCCCGGCTACGTCTGGCACTGCCACATCATCGACCACGAGGACAACGAGATGATGCGGCCATTCAGCCTGCGGAAATAGAGGTCGGTTCGGGGCCGGCGGGCGTCGAGCTCGCCGGCCCCGCTACCGCGCGCCTTCGCGTTTCAGCAGCGCGGCCTTGCGCTCGACTCCCCATCGGTACCCCGACAGGCCCCCGTCGCTGCGAACGACTCGGTGACAGGGGATCGCCACCGCCAGGGGATTCGCCGCGCACGCTCCGGCCACCGCGCGAGTGGACCTCGGAACCCCGGCCGCGGCGGCGAGCTGGGCGTAGGTGACGGTCTTGCCGGCAGGGACGGCGCTCAGGGCCTTCCAGACCCGCAGCTGAAAGGCGGTGCCGCGGATGTCGAGCGGCAGGTTCGCCCCCAGCGCCGGCCGCTCGATCAACCCGACCACCTGCGCGACCAGCTCCTCGAAGCTGGCGTCGCCGCCGACCAGCTCGGCGCGCGGAAAGCGCCGCTCCAAGTCATGGACCAGTTGCTGCGGATCCTCGCCCAGCAGGATGGCGCACACCCCGCGCTCGGTCGCCGCCACCAGCACCGAGCCCAGCGAGCACTCTCCGACGGCGAAGCGGATTCCCAGGCGCGCACCGCCGGAACGGTACTGAGTGGGGCTCATTCCGAGCAGCTGTCCGGCGCGCTCGTAGAACGCCCTGGAGGAGCCGTAGCCGGCCCGGTACATCGCCTCGGTGACCGGCCTCCCCTCCAGGAGCCCGGTCCGCACGCGCTCCGCCCGACAGGCTGCCGCATAGGCGCGTGGCGTCACCCCGGTCACCGCTTTGAAGAGCCGCAAGGTGTGAAACACGCTCAACCCGGCCTCGCGGGCGAGCGCGCGCAGGGACGGGGCCTCGTCGCTGGCCTCGAGGAGGCGACAGAGGGGCGCGATCTGGGCGGCGGCGCGCTCGAGGGCCGAAGGTTGGTCGGGCTTGCAGCGCCGGCAGGGACGGAAGCCGGCCCGCGCGGCCTCCTCCGCCGTGGAGTGAAAGGTCACGTTCTCCGGCCGCGGTCTCCGCGCGCCGCACGAGGGCCGGCAGAACACGCCGGTGGTCTTGACCGAGTAGAAGAAGGTGCCGTCCGCAGCCGCGTCCCGCGAACAGATCGCCGCCCAGCGGGGATCGCCCTCGACCCGGGCCGCCCCCGTCGCCGTGCCGCTTCGCGACTTTGCTCCTCGGCGAACGCGACTCATGGCGAATCCAAGCGCCGGATGGCCGCGACGAGTTGCTCCGGCAGCGAGAAGTAGGCGGAGTGGCTGGCCTCGAGACTCTCGACGCGCTCGACGCCCGCAGCCTCGATCATCCGGTCCTGCAGCTGCGGGGAGACCGCGCGGTCGCGGGTGAGCCGGATGTAAGCCTTGGGCACGCGGCCAAACCTGGCCTCGCTGGTGGCGACCCGGGCCAGCGCCGGCAGCGAGGGCTCACGGCACAGCAGCCGGCTGGCGAGCTCGATATCCTCCTGAGCGCAATCGGCGTAGAGCCCTTCGACATAGGCCTCGGGGGCGAGCCGATCCCAGACCCCGACCCAGCTGACCTCGACGTGCGGCTGCAGATAGGAATCGCGGTCGACAGCGAAGTAGTCGCTGACCCGGTGGCGATTCGGCAGCATGTACGCCGCCAGGTAGACGACCCGCCGGATCTTTTCGGGGAAGGCCTCCGCCAACGCGGTCGCCAGAACCCCGTACCGGCTGTGCGCCACCACCGTCGTGGGGCTCGAGGCGTGCAACGCGGGCGCGACCGCCCGGAGCATCCGATTCAGCGTCACCGTCGGCGCCCACGCCGGATCTCGGCCGCGGCCAGGAAGGTTGGGGACGACCACCTCGCCAAACTGGCGGAGCCGGGGCGCCACCTTGAACCAACACCACGCTCCGTGCCAGCTGCCATGAAGGAGAAGATATCTGCTCATGGCCGAGGTGTATCGGAGTTCGGCCGGCGGCCGCTCTCCGCTTCTTGCTCTCCAATTCCAGGATGCGCGCAGGCAACCGCCCGCGCTCCCGAGCGCCTCACCGCCGCGCGAGCCTGAGGTGCACCACCTTCCTCGCCGGGACGACCCGGACCAACTCCAGCCCGTGGAGTTCCTCGCCGAGCCCTTCGAACAGCCGCTCGCCGCGGCCCAGGAGGATCGGGACCAGGCTCAGCTCGAACTCGTCCACCAGCCCGGCGGCAAGATACTGGCGCGCCGCCTGGGCCCCGCCTCCCAGAGAGACGTCCTTGCCGCCCGCCGCACCTTTAGCCTCCTCGAGCGCGGCTTCGATGCCCTCGGTGACGAAGGTGAAGGTGGTCCCGCCCTCCAGCGCGAGCGGCGCGCGCGGGTGGTGCGTGAGCACGAACACCGGGTGGTGAAAGGGGGGATTGTTTCCCCACCAGCCGTTCCAGGGCCTGGCGGAATTCCAGGGACCGGGGCCGCCGCCGAACATGTTGCGGCCCATCACGCTGGCTCCGACGTTGGCGAACCGCCCCTCGATGATGGGCGTGCTCTCGTCGACCTCCCCTCCCTGCTCGCCGTGCATCCGGCGGAAGGCCTCCAGCGGGAAGACCCACTCGTGCAGCCGCATCCCGCCGACGCCGAGCGGGTGGTCGACGCTCTGGTTGGGACCGGCGACGAAGCCATCGAGAGACATCGAGACCGACAGGCGGAGTTTGGACATGCACGACGCTAACGAATCGGCCAGGCGCGGCGCTCACCTGATCCGGACGTGCCCTCCCTGCCATTCCTGGGAGCTCGGACCACCGCCGGCCGAGACCCGCGCCTTGGCGCCGCCGGTCAAGAGACTGTCGTTCGCCGTCAAGACGCCGCCTCGGAGCGGGCGCATCTTGCGGCCATGCTGACACGACTCGACAAACATCCCTGGTCCTGGCTGCTCCTCGGAGCAGCGCTTCTCATGGCCTCCCAGCTGCGCTTCGGCATGGGCCTGCTCGCCTGGCTGACGCCGATTCCCTTCCTGCGCTACCTGCGGATAACCCGCGGCTGGAAGAGCCGAGCTGCCTTCTTGGCGGCATCGCTGCTGGCCCTGAACTTGGCCACGGCCAAGATCCTCACCGCGCCGCTGCCGCTGTACTTCGCGCCGCTCTTCGCCGTGCCGCTGTCGCTGCTCCTCACCCCGCCGTATCTGCTCTGGGCCTGGCTGCGGCCGCGCGTGGGCGAAGGGCTGGGGCTCGTGGCCTTCGCCGCGCTGATGGTCGTCGGAGAATGGGTGTCCCACGCGCTGCTACCCCTGGGGACCTGGGGAGCGGCGGCCAACACCCAGCTCGAATTCCTGCCGCTGCTGCAGCTCGCCTCGATCACCGGCCTGCACGGCGTGAGCTTCCTCGTCTATCTCACCGCGGCCGCGCTGGAGGCGTGCCTGGACGGGCTCGAGCCGGGGCGGATTCGCTGGGCGGCGCTGGCCCTCGGAGCGGTGCTGGCTGCCGGAGTGTTCGGCGAGGCCCGACTCGCGGCGGCGAGCGGCCAGGCCAGCGAGACCCGCCGGGTGGCGGCGGTCGGAACCGACGCCACCTTCGGAGGACTTCCCCTGCCGTCCCGCGAGGAAAAGGCGGCCATCGAGGCCGGCCTCTTCCGCCGGACCCGGCTTGCGGCCCGCGCCGGGGCGCGGCTGGTGGTCTTTGCCGAGGCCGCGGCGCTGGTGCTCCCCGAGGACGAGCCAGGGTGGCTCGAGCGCCTTCGGACTCTCGCGCGCGAGGAGCGGGTCCATCTGGTGGCGGCCTACGTCGTCCCGCGCTCGCTGGAGCCGCTGCGCTTCGAGAACAAGTACGCCTTCGTCACCGCGCAGGGCGTCGTCGACCACCAGTACCTGAAGCACCACCCGGTGCCTGGAGAACCGGCGATCCGCGGCGAGGCACCGCTCCCGCTGTTCGTGGACGACGAGTTAGGGCGGGTGTCGGGAGCCATCTGCTACGACTACGACTTCCCGCGGCTTGCGCTGAAACATGCCGCGCTGGAAGCGGATCTGGTGGCCCTGCCCTCTTCCGACTGGCGTGGGATCGATCCTCTCCACACGCAGATGGCGGCGCTGCGGGCGATCGAGACCGGGCATTCGATCGTGCGCTCGACGCGCTTCGGGCTGTCGGCGGGCATCGATCCCTACGGGCGGCTGCGCGGCTGGCTCAGTCACTGGGACGACGCCGAGCGGGTCCTGGTGGTGAACCTGCCGCGCCACGGGGTCCGCACCGTCTACGGCACCCTCGGCGACTGGTTCCCCCTGACCTGCCTGGGGTTCTCGCTGATCGCGGGAGGATTGGCCCTGCGGCGCCGGCGGGCGTGACGCGAGCGCCGGCGAGGCTGATAGGCTCGGCGGCGTGCAGCCACTCGTTCTCGCCGTCGCCAGCCGGGCCCTGCTCGAGCAGGCAGCCCATGCCGGAATCGACACGGACGAAGTTCTCGCCGCGGTCGGGCTCGAGCGGGCGGCGGTCTTCGCCCCCGACGCCCGACTCCCCGCCTCCGCCGCCGACGCGGTGTGGAGCGAGGTCTACGCCCGCTGCCCCGAGCCGCACCTGGCGCTGAGCGCTGCCGCTGGGCTTCCCCTGGGCGCCTACAAGGTCATCGACTTCCTGGCCGCCAACAGCCCGACCGTCGGCGAGGGGCTTCGGCGCATCGCCGACTACTTCTCGCTGGTCGATCCCCGGATGGCCATCGAGCTCGCCGGCCAGGATCCGGTGGAGCTTCGGCTGAGCGCGCCCGGACAGTGCGAGCTCCCGCTGCCGGCGCAGGAGTACACCTTCGCGGCGCTGGTCGTGCGAAGCCGCGCCGCCGTCGGCGCCGACTGGCCGCTGCTCGCGGTCGAGCTGGCCGCCCCGGCTCCGCCGGACGACAGCGCCCATCGGAAGATCTTCGCGGCCCAGGTTCGCTGGGAGAGCGCGCAGCCTCGGCTGCTCATCCCCCGCGCCGCCTGGGAAACCCCGGTCCGCTGTGCCGACGCCAATCTGCTGTCAGTCCTCGAGGACCTCGCCCGGCGACTGAAGGCCGAGCTGCCGCGAGCGGCCCCGCCTTTCGTGGCGCAGCTGCGCGAAGTCATCGGCGAGCAGCTGAAGGCAGGCGATCCGAGCGCGGCGCCGGTCGCCCGCCGGCTGGGGATGAGCGAGCGCACCCTTCAGCGCCGGCTCAAGGAAGAGGGGCAGAGCTATTCCGGCCTGCTCGACGAGGTCCGCGCAGCCCTGGCCCGCGCCTACCTGCGCGACCCCGAGCTTCCGCTCGCCGAAGTGGCCTGGCTGGTGGGGTTCTCCGAGCAGAGCGCCTTCACCCGCGCCTTCAAGCGCTGGACCGGGACGACGCCGCGGCAGTGGCGGGTTCGCAGGTAGCCCCCTCCTCCTTCGGATCCCTCGGGCGCGGCGCAGAGAAAGGTCCGCCCGTCGCGATGGCGATCGCCGGCTCTCCTCGATGATGGCCTCTTTCAGGGCGCCGTCGGAATCGCCAACCAGAAGCTCGATGCGAAGGACCTGTCGATCTTCGTCTTGGCGATTCAGCGATGGCCGACCAAGGCTCGAGCAGGCTCATTGAAGCCGCGGAGGTTCGTCCGGCAGCTCGGAGCTGGTTTCTCGAACCCTGGCCGCCTGCGCAGCCAGCTCCGAGCTGGCCCACAGACCGCCAACCCCTCGGGAACGCAGCAGCGAACTGGCCGAGAAGCCCCCGCGAGGCTCGTCGGCCAGCTTGGCACTGGATTTTTGCCCAGATTCGCCGGGTTAGGCTGTCGGCGGAGCAGGCAGCCCCTTCCACCTTCGGGCTCCGCCCCTCGCCGATGTCAGACCCCTCTGTTAATTACTCGCCGCGCTTGCAAGTCAGCCCTCGGATGCACTAAACATCCGTACAGTCGCCAAGCGGCCAACCCTGCCGGTGAGCAGCCGGCCATAAGAAGGAGCCCAGCATGTCCGTCGGACCGGAGAAGGAAAAGGCCATCGACCTCGCGGTCTCGGCCATCGAAAAGCAGTTCGGCAAGGGCAGCATCATGCGGCTGGGCAATGAGGAGGCGCTGGTCAAGGACATCACCGCCATCCCCACCGGCTCGATCTCGCTCGACTTGGCGCTGGGAGTGGGCGGGGTTCCCCGCGGGCGGATCATCGAGATCTACGGCCCGGAGTCCTCGGGCAAGACCACCCTCTGCCTGCACATCGTCGGCGAGGCGCAGAAGCTGGGGGGCATCGCCGCCTACGTGGACGCCGAGCACGCCCTGGACGTCGGCTACGCCCGCAAGCTGGGAGTGCGCACCGACGACCTGTTGATCAGCCAGCCGGACACCGGCGAGCAGGCGCTGGAGATCGCCGAGATGCTGGTCCGCTCCGGGGCCATCGACGTGCTGGTCATCGACTCGGTGGCGGCGCTGGTCCCCAAGGCCGAGCTCGAGGGCGAGATGGGCGACGCGCACATGGGCGTGCAGGCCCGGCTGATGAGCCAGGCGCTGCGCAAGCTGACCGGCACCATCGCCAAGAGCCAGACCTGCGTCATCTTCATCAACCAGATCCGCATGAAGATCGGCGTGATGTTCGGCAACCCCGAGACCACCACCGGCGGCAACGCCCTCAAGTTCTACGCCAGCCAGCGGCTCGACATCCGCCGGGTGGGAGCGATCAAGAACGGCGAGGACGTGGTCGGCAGCCGCACCCGGGTCAAGGTGGTGAAGAACAAGGTGGCCCCGCCGTTCAAGGAGGTGGAGTTCGACATCCTCTACGGGACCGGCATCAGCCGCGAGGGCGACCTGGTGGACCTGGCCAGCAACGAGAACATCGTCGAGAAGAGCGGCAGCTGGTACAGCTTCAACGGCGAGCGCATCGGCCAGGGCCGCGAGCAGGCCAAGGACTACTTCCGCGCCCACCCCGAGATCGGCACCGAGCTGGAGAAGCGGCTGTTCGAGAAGTACGGGGTCAAGGGCCGCGCCCCCTCCTTCACCGTGGTCGAGAATCCGCCCGCCGAGGAGCCGGCCGAAGAGAAGAAGGCCCGCTCCAAGGCGGCCAACAAGTAGCAGAAAGGCATCGACCGGCGCCGGCCCTGGCGGGTTCGGCGGTCAAAAAGGTCGCGCGGCCCCTGGCGAGAGCTGGGGGCCGCTTCATTTTTCCGGGTCCGGGGTCGGCCGGCCTCCGTTCGTCCCGAGCGCAGGCGCGCCGCGCCGAAGTCGAGGGACGGCTCACGTCCACCGATGCTCCCGTTCGCCCTGAGTGCAGCGACGAAGCCGCGGAGTCGAAGGGCTTGCGCTCGAGGTACCGGCGCCCCCTCGACTACGGCCTCGCAAGCGAGGCCTCCGCTCGGGGTGAACGGAACTCCGTCGAACCTGATTCTGTATCGGAATCCTAACGACGGAGCATCGCCCAGCCCCCGGGCAGCCCGAGGGTAGCGACTGCGATCTTGATCAGGTCGCCGGGCAGGAACGGGACCACGCCCTGCATCACCGCCAGCGACAGCGGCTCGAACCGCAGCAGCCCGACGACTCCGAAGGCGTAGATCACCGCGCTGCCCAGGGCCATCGCCAGGGCCGCGGTCAGCGGACGGCGATCCCAATGGCGCTCGGCGAGCCAGCCCACCAGCGCCGCGGCGAAGGCGAAGCCGATCAGGTAGCCGCCGGTCGGGCCCAAGAGCCAGGCCGCGCCGCCGACGCCGCCGGCGAACACCGGCAGCCCGATCGCGCCCTCGGCCAGCCAGGCGAGCACCGCGGCGGTACCCAGCTTGCGGCCCAGGGTCAGCCCGGTGAGCAGCACCGCGAAAGTCTGCAGCGTCAGCGGCACCGGGGTCATCGGCAGCGGGATGGCCACCTGCGACAAGAGCCCGATCGCCAAGCTCGCCCCGAGGATCAGCGCGGCCTGGTGCAGCGCGCGCCGCTGGGGAAGAAAGGCGTCCAACATCGTCATCGGCTGGCTGTCGGTCATGGCGGCCTCCGTGAAAGGGGCGCCATCCTGCACCGGATTGCCCGGCGATTTCCAGGGCTTCAAGGCGCCGGAGCAGGAGCCGCTGGTTCGTCGAGCATCACCTCGACCACCTTCTCCTCGCTGGCGCCGACCTCGACCGTCGATTCGCGCGCGAAGCCGCGCTCGTCGTTGACCAGCCTGACCACGTGGCTGCCGGGAGCGACCCGCAGCGTGGTGGGCGTGGTCCGGCCGGTCTCCTTGCCGTCGAGCAGCACCCGGGCGAAGGGATGGCTGCGGACGACGATGATCCCCTGGTCCGAGGCCATCTGCGGTTTGTCGCCGCCCAGGATCTTCAGCGCGTCGACCTCCCGCTCCTTGCGCGCCTCGTCGCCGCGCTGCTGGTAGATCTGCGCCAACGCCGAGTGCGGCAGCGGGTCGAAGGGATCGATGCCCACCACTTCCAGGAAGGCCCGCTCCGCCTCCGCCGGCCGCTTGCGGGCCAGGTAGACCTCGCCCAGGTTCTGGAAGGTGCGGGCGTAGCCGGGATAGGGCTTGAGGCTGGCAGTGAGCAGCTTCTCGGCCTCCTCGAACTGGCCGAGCTTGATCAGCGCCTGGGCGTAGCGGTTGGAGAGGGCCGGGGAGCGGTTGCCCACCCGCGCAAAAGACTTGGCGAACTCCTCGGCGGCGGCCGCCGGCCGGTTGCGCAGCCGCAGCAGCTCGCCCAGGTGCGCCAGCTTGCGCCCCTCCGGGTCCGCGATCTCCAGGAAATCGCCGAACCGCGCCGCCTCGCGCTCGGCTTTCTCGTCCTTGTTCTTGGCTTTCTCCGCCAGCTGCGCGCGGGCGTCGTCGTCCTTGAATTTCAAGTGCTCCACCGACAGCGCCACCGTCTCCTTGGGAAACTCGCGCTTGCCGAGGTAGGCCATCCACTCCTGCTGGAACTTGGGGAAGCTGACCCCCACCGCCTTGGCCACCGCGGCGTCGTAGTTCTGGCCGCCCTTGAGCTCGTCGATCAGCTTCACCAACAGCGCGTTGCCGCCCTTCTGGTGCAGGTACTCGACCGCGGTGAAGACCTCGGCGAAGGCCAGCGCCGCATCCTCCTGCGAGGGCAACAGCGCCATCGAGGGATGCATCCGCTCGAAGGGGATGAGCTTGTTCTCCTTGAGCGCGGCGGCCAGCAGCCCGGCCGAGGACGGCGACAGCGCCTGTCCCGGCGCCCCGCGCCAGCGCGACTCGAGGAACTTGGCCAGCCCCTCGTGGATCCAGATCGGCACCGTGTTGCGGCTCTTCTTGGAGACCACCAGGTGCACGTACTCGTGGGCCAGGGTGTCGAGCCAGTCGTAGCCGCGCACCAGCGCCTTGGGGCTGGTGATCATCAACTTGTCGAACTTGCAGATCGCGATGGTGCCGCTGGTCTTGATGGCCTTGAGCGGCAGCGTCGACACCCGCGACAGGGCCTTGGCGTCGTCGTAGACCTCGACCCGGACCTTGGGCGGCGGGGCGTAGCCGAGATCCTGCTGCAGAGCGGCGTAGATCTTCTCCAGGGCGTCGAGTGCGTAGGGAGCCAGCACCGCGTCCTTGCCCGGGCGATAGCGCAGGATGAAGTGGGCGCTCTCGCGCGACTCGTACTTGCCGGTCTCGTCGAGCGTGGCGCGCACCAGGTCGGCGTACTCCTCGTCGCCCTTGGCACCGACCTCGTCCAAGAGCCCGACCGCCTCCTGGTAATCGCCCTGCTCGAAGCGGACCCGGGCCTCGAGCAGCTTGATGGCCCGCGCCTCGGGGTAGCGCTGGATCAATCCCTCGACCGCCTTGGCGGCGGCGGCGGTGTCCCAGGCCTCCAGCTCGTCGAGGACGACCTTGGCCGCCTCCATGTCCTCGCCCGGCTTGCCCAGGGCCGCCGAGGCGAGGAGCAGGGCCATCAGCCCCGGCACAAAGCAGCGCAGCGGGCGGCTCACTTGACGATCTCCTCGTAGTAGCGCTTGACCTGCTCCTTGTACTTGTCGGGAGCGCGCTGCTTCATCGCGTCGAGGATCTCTTTCCGGTACTCCTCGGGGACCTGGTACTGGTCGGCGCCGGGGATGGCCATCTTCTCGTCCTCGTTGTTCGGCCCGTCGGTCCCGTCCTCGCCGCGCTGCATTCCCGGGCCGACCCACGGCCACGGGATTCCCTGGCCCTGCCCCTGTCCCTGGCCGCTCTTCTGCTGCAGGCCCTTCTTGAGCTGGCCGAGCTGATCGAGCGAGGCGCGTTCCTCGGCGCTGGCGCCGGAGGGGTTCTTGGCCGAGAGCTGGCCCTGGGCCTTGCCCATCCGCTCGCCGGCCTGCTGCATCATCTGCTGGGCGTCGGGGTTGAAGATCGGGGCCTTCTTATTCAGCTCGCCCATCTGCTGCTGCAGCTTGCCGGCCTGCTGCTGCAGCGAGCCCTGGCGCTGGGACAGGCCGCGCATCTTCTGCTTGTCCTCGTCGCTCATCGACTGGCCCGGGGCCGGGAACAGCTCGCCCAGCTCCTGCTGGAGGTCCTGGATCGGCTTCATCCCGCCCTGGGCGTTCTTGAGGTCCTTCTGCGCCTCGTCGGGCGTCTTCTGCCACATCCCCGGGTAGCGCCGGGTCTCGTCGGCGATCCGCTGCAGGTCGTCCTTGACCATCTGCGCGTGGCCCAGGGCCTTGGCGGCCGCCTGCGAAGCCTGGTCGAAGTCCTTGACGCTCAGCGCGTCGTCCAGCTCCTGCAGCGACTCCTTGGCCGCCCGCAGATCCGAGTCGCTGCGGAACGGAGACTGCGACTCGCCGATCTGCCCGAGCTTGTTGCGCGACTCCTCGACCTTCTTCTTCATCCGCTGGACGAAGTCGGCGCCCTTCTTGGCCAGCCGCTCGTCGAAGGCCTTCTTGGCGCCCTGGCGGACCTCCTGGGTCTCCTTGAGGACCTGCTCTTCATCCTTCTGAAGCTGGTCGAGTTGGCTGGCGAAGTCGCCCAGCTCCTTGCCCAGCTCCTTCATCCCGCCGCCGGAGAAGTCCTTGCCCGCCTTGCGCAGCTGCTGATCCATCTGATCGAGCATCTGCCCCAGGTTCTCCATCTCCTTCATGGCCTCTTCGACGTTGCCGGAGCGCAGCGCCTCCTGGATCTTGTCGAAGGAGTCCATCGACTTCATCGAGTCGGACATCTCCTTGAGCGCCTCGGCGTTGACGTGCTCGTCGTTGATGCCCTTGGAGAGCTCGGCCATGCGCTGCATCAGCTCCGCCATGCGCTCCTTGAGGCGGGCCAGCTCGGAGAGCAGCTTCTCCTTGGTCGCCTGGTCGGGAGCGGTGCGGTACTTCTCCAGCACATCGGCCAGGTCGCGGCGCTTGGCGTTGAGCTCCTTGGACAGCGCCAGCAGATCCTCGATGCGCTGCTCGTCGAGGAGCGCCTCCAGATAGAGGACGTCGCGCTCCTCCTCGGCGATTTCGGCGGTCAGCGCGGTGTCGAGGCGGCGTACCGGCTCGGAATCGAGCGCCACCCCGCGCTTGAGCCACACCGACAGCGCGCTGCGGCTGGAAACGGTGGCCGAGACCTTGGGGTTCAAGCCGGAGCTGACGTTGATCAGCGCCCGCCACAGCTGCTCGGGGGCCTTCTCCTTCTTCAGAGTGGTCGCCAGCTCGCCCAGCTCGCGGACCAGCTCCTGGGCGCGGGTGTCGAGCGGGGCCTGAGCCAGGATCTTTTCAGCGCTGCGGCCGGGCGCCTTGCGGTCGGGGCCCTCGAGGCGATCGCCGAGCAGACCGACCAGCTTCTCCCAGCTCTCCTCGATGCGCTTGATGACCTGCCGGTGGTGCTCGGCCTCGCTGTAGATCTTGAGGTACTGGGTGCGGCTGGCGCCGGTCTTCTTGCCGCTGATCTCGTCGTTGTCGGTGGCCTCGAGGTGGTAGGCCACGCGATCGCCGGCCAGCAGCCCCAGCGACGCCACTTCCCAGGCGTACTCGCCCGAGGCCCGGCGCGGCGAATCCTTCGAGCGCTGCAGCAGCAGCCGCTCCGGCTTGTTCGATCCGGGCAGCTGGTAGACCAGCGCCACCTCCGACAGCCCGAAGTCGTCCTCGGCCTCGAAGCGCACCGGGACGCGCGCCCTGGGATCGACCTCCATGTCGGTGGCCGGCGAAACGATGTTCGCCTTGGGGACCGCGTCGGCCTCGACGTTGATCGGGATCTTGGGGCCGTCGACCAGGACGCGCCCGCGCTTGTCGAGGAAGCGGAAGTGATAGCCGCCCGGCTTGTCTACCAACACGGTGCCACTGAGATCCCGGCCGCCGGAGACCTCCAGCGGCAGTGCGTTGTCGCCCACCACCGCGAAAGCCTGGGCCAGATCGCGGTCGGCGCGGGTGCGCATGCGGACCTGGGTGCCGCGCGGGGCGCTGATCTCGCCGTTGGTGTTGGGGACGGTCCGCGGATCGAGGCGGGTATAGGCGGGATAGGTGTAGGTGAGCTCGATTTCGCCGGTCACCGGCTCGGCCACCGGGGCTGCCGCCCGGGCTTTGCCCTCTCCCGACAGCAGGAAGGCGAACCCGCGCGAAACCCGCTCACCGACGATCGCCGCCGCCAGCACCACGAAAGCGGTCGCGGCGAAAGTGGCGACGGCCTTGCGCGCCTGGTGATCGGGAAAAGCCCGGATCAGATCGGCCCGGCGCGCCGCCGAGCCCACACTTTCGATGTGCGCGCGGGCCAACTCGGGCGAAAAATCGACCGCCGCGCCCGAATCGAGCTGCCGGCCGAGCTCGAAAGCCGGCAGCAGGTCGCGCCGCAGCGCGGGCTCGATGCCGCGCCGGACCAGGAGCCTGGCCGCGGCGCTCAGATCGCCGACTTCCCGCCGCGCGCGCCACCAACCGAAGTATCCGAAGCCCGCGGCAGCGGCTGCCACCGCAACCCCGGCGGCGATCCGCGCCCAGGAATGCCCTCCGGCGGCGGGGAGCGCCAGCAGGAGCAGCACCAGCAGCAGCCCGGAGAGCGCAAAGCCGCCGGCAGTGACGTAGAGAAGCGCCCGCCGGCGCTGGCGGGCCCGCACCAGCAGGTCCAACACCGGGGCCAGCTCGCTGCGCGCCGAGTCGGAGGGCGCGGGCGAGCCGGGGACGGGCGAGTGCGGCGCGGGGCGGAGAGGTTCGTGCTGCAGCACGTCAGACCATGCCTGTCTGGGACCCGAGAGAGCCTTGAGTCGTTGAACGATCGAGCGAGCGGCCCATTCCGCCGCCCACAATATACGAATGACGGCCCCCGGAGCGCTGCCTCGTCGCGTGCTCGGTCGCTTCTCGAGCGCTCATCCGTGCTCGCTGGCGAGCGTTCGGGTCTGCTCCAGGTGAAGGGCTGCCCGCGACAGCCGCAACGAGGCGAGCACAAAGAGGGACATCGCCCCCAGCATCAGGACTCCGACGGTGAAAATGATGACCGGGACAGCGCCAGGCAGGTGGAGCGGTGTCTGGGCGAGCGAGAGAAGGCTCGTCAGCACGAAGAGCAGCAAGGCGCCATAGTTGAGGAGCAAGGCGCGGACGTAGAGCGCATGGCGCCGCCCCAGCACCTCGACCTGGACGCGCAGGTCTTCCCTCCTGATCGAGGATCCCTTTGGTTCGCGGTACTCCCGGGTCATCTCCCGGAGCCGGGCCGAGACCCGGGCCGCCTGATTGTCCAGCCCCAGGGCGATCAGCCCGCAGGCCGACACCATGACCGCTGGCGTCACCGCCGCTGCGATCCGTTGAACCGAGTCCGCCGGCACCTTCCCCTCCCGATCCCCGGGCGACCGCGTCGGTCGCGGGGCCGACCTTGGCGCAAAACTGCCTCTTTTTTCGCGGTGCGCCAGCCTTCCACGCCTCTGGAGCGCGCGGGACTCTTGCGGGCCGTCCTTCCGCCGCGCTAGCGTCCAGGCACATGGACGTCCAAGAGATTCTCAAAGACCGCCTGGACGAGCTGCGCGGCTTTCTGGCCAAGGACCCGTTCCAGAACCTCTTTGCCCTGGGCATGCTCGAGGAGCACGGCCTGGCAGCCAACGCCTCGCACGCGCTCACCTTTCACGGCCTCTTCGACGGCGGAAAGGTCGCCGCGGCGGTGCTGATCGGCGGATCCGGGGGCCTGGTCATTCCCTGTGCTCCCGATCCGGCGTTGTGCAGCGAGCTGGGCCAGAAGCTGGCCGGGAAGATCAAGATTCGCGGCGCGCTCGGCGAGCGGGCCTGCGTGGACGCCTTCGTGAAGGCGCTGGGCACCGGCCCGGCGGCCTGGTCGAAGTCGCAGAAGCTGCTCGCCGCCTCGGCGGACGACCTGGGGCCGTTCGTGGCCCCGGGGTTGCGCCAGGCGATCGCCTCCGATCTGCCGCAGCTGGTCGAGCTCTCCGCCGCTGCGCTCAAGGAATCGCTGGGAGAGGACCCGCTGGCCCACGATCCCGGCGGATTTACCCGCCGAGTCGAGGCGCGCATCACCGCTGGGCGGACCTGGGTGCTGCCGGAAGGCGAAAAGATCGTGGTGAAGATCGACGTCGGGGCGCGCAGCCGTTACGGCGCCGAGCTCGAGGGGCTGTACACCGCTCCGCAGGCGCGCCGGCGCGGGCTGGCGACGCTGGCCATGGGCCAGGTGTGCCGCAGCCTGCTCAGCTCGCTGCCTCGGCTGTCGATGCGCGTGGACGAAAAGGAGCTCGGGCTGGCGGGCGTCTGCCGCAAGGTCGGGTTCTCGAGTCTGCGGCCGCAGCGCGTGATGATCGCCGCGTAGCTCTCCGCCTCCGTTCATCCCGAGCCCTTCGTCGAGCTCAGGGCAGGCGCAGTCGAGGGAGCGCCCGCTCTTCCCCAAAGTTGCTCGGCAGAGCGGGCCCTTCGACTCCTGCCTCGACAAGCTCGGCATCCGCTCAGGGCGAACGGGGCGACCTCCGTTCATCCCGAGCCCTTCGTCGAGCTCAGGGCAGGCGCAGTCGAGGGAGCGCTCGATCTTCCCCAAAGTTGCTCGGCAGAGCGGGCCCTTCGACTCCTGCCTCGACAAGCTCGGCATCCGCTCAGGGAGGACGGGGGCGTCCGCCTCCGCCTCGCTCCGCTCAAGGCGAACGGCGCGACCGCCTGCGCGCGTTGCGGGTGCCATTTCGCGTCGCCACGTTGGCTGGAGTTGCCGAGATCGAGGCCGAGGGGATTTCCATGACTGCCGAGCACCCGCCGACCACCAATCCGCACCTGCTGGCCTGGGTCGAGGAGATGGCGCGCCTGACCCGGCCCCAGCACGTCGCCTGGTGCGACGGCTCCTACCAGGAGAAGCAGGCTCTCACGCGGCTGTCACTGGAGAAGGGAATCCTGCTCGAGCTCAACCAGGAGCGGCTGCCGGGCTGCTACCTGCACCGCTCGGACCCCAGCGACGTGGCCCGGGTCGAGCAGCTCACCTTTATATGCACGCCGACCAAGGAGGAGGCCGGTCCGACCAACAACTGGATGGAACCAAGCGAGGCCTACCGAAAGCTGGGCGCGCTCTTCGACGGGGCCATGGCCGGGCGGACCCTGTACGTGGTGCCGTATCTGATGGGACCGTTCGGATCGCCGCTGGCCAAGGTCGGGATCGAGCTCACAGACAGCCCCTACGTCGTGCTGAACATGGGCGAGATGACGCGGATGGGCGCGCCGGCGCTGGCGGCGCTGGGCGACTCCAACGATTTCAACCGCGGGCTGCACTCGCTGGGAGATTTGAGCCCCGAGCGCCGCTTCATCTGCCACTTCCCGCAGGACAACACCGTCTGGTCCATCGGCTCCGGGTACGGCGGCAACGTGCTGCTGGGGAAGAAGTGCCTGGCGCTGCGCATCGGCAGTTATCTCGGGCGCCACGAAGGCTGGCTGGCCGAGCACATGCTGATCCTGGGCATGGAAAACCCCGACGGCGAAACCAGCTACGTGGCGGCGGCGTTTCCCAGCCAGTGCGGCAAGACCAACTTCGCGATGATGATCCCGCCATCGCACTTCCGGCACTGGCGGATCTGGACCGTGGGCGACGACATCGCCTGGATGCGCGCCGGGCCCGACGGGCGGCTGTGGGCGATCAATCCCGAGGCCGGCTACTTCGGGGTCGTTCCCGGCAGCAACTACCTCTCCAACCCCAACGCCATGCGGATCATCAGCCACGACACGCTCTACACCAACGTGGCGCTGGCCTCCGACGGAACGGTGTGGTGGGAGGGAAAGGATGGCCCGCGGCCCGAGCAGCTGATCGATTGGAAGGGACATCCCTGGACGCTGCTCTCCAAGGAGAAGGCGGCCCATCCCAACAGCCGGTTCACCTCGCCGATGTGGAACAACCCGGCGCTGAGCCCGCACGCCGACGATCCCAAGGGCGTTCCGATCAGCGCCATCATCTTCGGAGGCCGGCGGGCGACCACTGTGCCGCTGGTGATGGAGTCCTTCGGCTGGGAACACGGGGTGTACCTGGGCGCGACCATGGCCTCGGAGACCACCGCCGCTGCCGCCGGAGCGGTGGGAGTGGTGCGGCGCGACCCGATGGCCATGCTGCCGTTCTGCGGCTACGACGTCGGCGACTATCTGCAGCACTGGATCGACTACCAGCATCGGCTGCGCCATCCGCCGAAGATCTTCATGGTCAACTGGTTCCGCCGGGATGGCAGCGGCAAGTTCCTCTGGCCCGGTTTCGGCGAAAACATGCGGGTGCTGCGCTGGATGATCGACCGCTGCGAGGACCGTGCGGCCTTCGAGGAGACGCCGGTCGGGCGGATCCCCAAGGTCGAGGACCTGGATCTCGGCGGACTGCACCTGGATCACTCCAAGATCGCCGACGCGTTGAGCTTCCGAGCCGAGGAATGGCGCGCCGAGGTCGAGGATCAGAAGAAGTTCTTCGACAAGATCGCCAGGACGCTGCCGCGACAGGTCGCGCGACAGTGGCAGGAGACCCGCGAGCGGCTGCAGACGCGTCCGGAGCTCGAAGCCGAGAGAGCGGCGTCCTTCCCGGCGCCGTAGCTAGCCACGAAATCACTTCGCGCCCCTTGTGCCGTGCGCGCGGCACAGGGGGCGCTCTAGTATGTGCGCCTCGTTTCCGACAGCACGGAGAGGTCCAATGTCCCACCCGACCGACGACCGCGACTTCCGCCTGCCGCTGCACGCACGCCCGAGGGCCTACGAGGCCTGGCTCTCGCTGGACCTGCGCACCAAATGTTTCTCGGGCATCGAGCGGATCGAGATCGAGCTCGACAAAGCGGTCGCCGAGCTGGTGTTGCACGCCGCCGCGCTGGAAATCCGCCACGCCGCCTGCCGCGCCGGCCGCCGCGAGGTGAAGGCGCGCTCGATCAAGGCCGTGCCCGCCAGCGAGACCGTGCTGATCGAGCTCGATGGGAAGTTGCCCAAGGGCCGAATCGAGCTCGAGCTGTGCTGGACCGGGAAGATGAGCACCGGGCTGCGGGGCCTGTATCCCGGCGGAGCCGACGTGGCCATCACCCAGTTCGAGGCCGCCGACGCCCGCCGCCTGTTCCCCTGCTTCGACGAGCCCGGATTCAAGGCGCCCTGGAAGCTGACGGTCGAAGCCCCAGTGCTCGCGACCGTCCTCTCGAATTCCAATCCGGCCGGCAAGCGCAAGGCCTGGCCCGGAAGACAGCGCATCGAGTTCGAGAGGACGCCTCCGCTGCCGACCTATCTGGTGGCGCTGGCGGTCGGAAACCTGATGGCGCCCCAGGGAGCCTCTGCGCGCGAGATTCCGGTGCGCACCTGGGCGGTTCCCGAGAAGCAACACCTCATTCCCTTCGGCCAGCAGGCGGCGCTCGAGGCGCTGCCGCGGCTGTGGGACTACTTCGACGTCCCCTACGTCTTCGGGAAGCTGGATCAGGTCGGCGTCCCCGATTTCGAAGCCGGGGCGATGGAGAACGCGGGGCTGATCACCTACCGCGAGACGGCGCTGCTGCTCGATCCGGCCACCGCTTCGCTGGCGCAGAAGAAACGCGTGGCCGAGGTGGTGACGCACGAGCTGGCGCACCAGTGGTTCGGCAACCTGGTGACCATGAAGTGGTGGGACGACCTGTGGCTGAACGAGGCCTTCGCCACCTGGATGGCCTACAAGATCGTCGATCGCTGGCAGCCGGAGTGGCGAGTGTGGCTCGACTTCGACCAGGGCAAGGCCGCGGCCATGCACCTGGACGCGCTGCGCTCGACTCACCCGATTCGCGCCGAGGTGAAGAACGCCGCCCAGGCCGGGGAGTCCTTCGATCTGATCACCTATGAGAAGGGCGGCGCGGTGCTGCGGATGATCGAGGGCTATCTGGGCGAGGAGAAGTTCCGAAAAGGAATCCGCCTCTACATGCGCAGGCACGCGCGCGGGAACGCGGTGGCCGACGACCTGTGGGCGGCGCTCACCGAGGCCTCGAAGGAGCCGGTGAGCGAGCTGGCGCACGCGTGGATCGGCCAGCCGGGATATCCGCTGGTCGCGGTGGAGGTCGAGGGGACGCGGATCCGCCTGTCGCAGCGGCGCTTCTTCTCCAATCCGGCGGCGAAACCCGACGATTCCCTCTGGCCGCTGCCGCTGGTGCTGCGCTTCGACGATGGAAACGGGCCACAGGAGCGCCGGGGGCTGCTGCGCGGAGCGAGCACCGAAGTCATCCTCGACAATCCGCCGCGCTGGCTGTGCGCCAACGGCGGCTCGACCGGCTTCTACCGGGTGGCGTACGACGCCAAGAGCCTTTCGGCGCTGGCGAAGAACCCGTCTTCGCTCTCGCCGGCGGAGCGGATCGGCCTGCTGTCGGACGAATGGGCGCTGGTGCGAAGCGGGGCGGCGGAGATCGGCTCGTTCCTCGATACGCTTTCGGCCTTTGGCGGCGAGGAGGACTACGCGGTGCTCAACGAGATGGTCGGCCGCCTGGGGGCGATCGACTACCGGCTGGTCTCCGAGGCCGATCGCTCGCGATTCCAGGCCTTCGTGATTCGCCTCTTCGCCGGGCAGCTGGCCAAGACCGGCTGGGACGCGGCGGCGAACGAGGATCTGGGCGTCAAACTGCGGCGGGCGGCGGCGGTGCGGGCGCTGGGAAGCATTGCCCGCGAGCCGACCGTGGTCGCGGAGGCCATCGCCCGGCTCGATCGCTGGCTTTCCGGGGAGCGGGAGGCGCTCGACTCCAACCTGCACGACGCCGCGGTGGAGATGGCGGCGCGCCGTGGAGATACCGCGCGCTTCGATCAGTTCCGCTCGCTGTTCTCCAAGGAGACTGACCCTGCCTTCCGCCGGCGGTACCTGCTGGCGCTGACCTCTTTCGAATCGCCCGAGCTCTTCCGCAAGGCCTCGGAGCTGTCGTTCACCGAGGCGATCCCGATGCAGGACGCCTCGGCGTTCGTCGGGGCGCTGCTCGCGAACCGCGCCGCCCGCGAAAGCTACTGGAGCGCGCTGCGCGGTGACTGGGAGAAGCTGCGCCAGCGGCTGGAGGGGGCGCCGATGCTGCTGCGGCGCATTGTCGAGGCCATGGGTTCGCTGATCACCCGCCAGCAACTCGACGAGGCGACCGCTTTCCTCGAGGCCCATCCCCTGGAGGAGGCCAAGCAGGCCACCGCGCAGACCCTGGAGCGGCTCAAGCAGGACGTGGAGCTGCGCGAGCGGACGCAGGCGGCCATCGGGAGGTGGCTGGCGTCGCACTCGTAGGGCAGCCGGAAGCCAGCACCCCTTCCCGGCGCACCGTCAGGCCGAGCTGCGGATTGCCCGCCCCCGGCTTTCCCCGGCGGTTTGCGCCCCAGCACGCGCGCCGGCAGAGGCAGTTTCCCGCGGGCGGTGTGGCGGCAACTCGGGGATGGGATCGCGCGCCTCTTCCCCCAATGTCGCGTTGGCCGGGAGCCGTTCCTCGGCGTGCTCCCGCTCCTTCCTTTGACAACGCGAATGCCGCGTGGTCTACGGTGTGATGTTTTCTTCCTTCGTAACACCGCGCGAGGAGATTCCCGAGATGAAGATGGCCGGACGAGCCCTGGTGATGACGCTCCTGGCAGCTCCGTCGCTCGCGCAGGCGCACGACTTTTGGCTCGAGCGCGATGGCGATGGCCTCATTCTCCGCTACGGCCACCGGGGTGGAGCACTGCTCCCCATCGACAGGCAGAAGGTGAAGGCGGTGCGCTGCCAGGACAAGGGGGCAGCCCGCGAGCTGCTGGGCAACGCGGTGTTCTCCGAGAAAGAAGTGAATTTCCCCGGCCACTGCGACGCGGCCTCGGCCTTCTTCGACGGCGGCTACTGGACCCTCACGCCCGACGGAGAGGTGAACCAGCCGAAGAACCAGGTGCCACAGGCGGTGAAAGCCTGGGCTTCGCGCCAGTTCGCCAAGTGGGTGGATGCCCGTTCGCCCGCTTCGAGCGGTGCGGTGCTCGGCGACGAGCTGGAGCTGGCCCTGGTCGGCGACGTCTCCAAGGCGCGCGAGGGCGACAAGGTGACTCTCCGCGTGCTCTCCTCCGGCAAACCAGTGCGCAACGCGGTGGTCGCCATCGATCACAAGCCGCTCGGCGAGTCGGACAGCTCGGGCGAGGTCCGAGTTCGCCTGCGGAGCTCGGGCATCCAGACCATCAGCGCCACCTTCCGGCAGAAGATCGACGTCCCCGAGGCCGACTCGCTGGTGCTAGAGGCCTCACTCAGCTTCCAGGTGGCGAGGTGAGCGCTGCTTTCGCTCGCCTGGCGCTCGCCGCGGCCCTGGTCGTTGTCGCCGCCCCCGCTTCCGCCCACGAGACGCTGCACGAGGTTCGCCGCGACAAGGCAATCGCCGTGAAGGCGTTCTTCGTCGACGGCGAAGTCCTCGCCTATACGCCCTACGAGGTCTACTCGCCCGCCGATCCGAAGATTCCCTACCAGAAGGGCCGCACTGACCGCGAGGGCTGGGTGGCCTTCGTCCCCAACGCCGCCGGCAAATGGCGCCTGAAGGTCATCGACGACACCGGCCACGGCCTCGATCTCGAGGTCGATGCCGCCGCGCCCGCGGAAACCGGCGGCGGGCCCGTCTCGAGCGCAGCGTTCATCCTGCGCCCGGTGATCGGACTGCTGGTGATCGGCGCGGTTTTCGCCTCCCTGTTCCTGGTCTACCGCCGAAAGAAGGCGACGCCCTGAAGATCGAGCTCACTCACCTCTGTGCTGGCTGCGTCGCGCTGGCCACCCTGTGCATCGCCGAGCCTGCCCTGGCTCATCACGGCACCGCGGCCGTCTCCGCCATCGGCGCGGAGGGCCCGGGAGCGGCACTCGACACCACTTCCCCGCTGCCGCTCGGCCAGGGAACGCTCTTCGCGCTGGGGAAGACCGAGTACGCCCGGTTTCAGCAGCGGGACGGCTTTGCCGCTCAGAAGCAGTACGCCTCCTTCAACACGCTGGCGCTCGGCGTCGGGGTCACCCCCTGGCTGTCGGCCTTCGTCTTCCAGCCCTACAACTGGAAGGCGCAGGACGGAATGGGCACCAACTCCGGCCTGGGCGACACCAACCTGATGCTGAGCCTGTCCGCGAAGTGGGATCGGGGGCTGCAACTGGCGCCGGAGAAGGAGAGCCTGGACGATCTGGCCGATTGGCACTTCGGGATCTGGGCGGCGTGCTCTCTTCCCCTCGGGGCGACCGAACACCTGGATGGCCAGCGGGCCTACTTCGCCCCCGACATGCAGACCGGCTTCCGCGGGCCCAGCCCGGCCGCTGGTCTCTCGCTGCTCAAGCAGCTGTCGGCCGACTTCACCGCGCTCGGCGAAGTGAACTACCAGGCGTTCTTCGACCAGAACTACGCCGCGGCCGGCTACCGGTACCAGTTCGGCGCCGAGTCCCGGGCAAGCGCCGCCCTGGTCTATCGGCTGTGGGCGTCGGGAAGCAGCCGGATCGACCTCGCTCCCGAGCTCTCGCTGCTCAACCTGCAGCGGGACCGGGAGAACGGCGTCGCCCTGCGGGCGTCGGGCGGCGCGATCCTCTACGGCCAGGTCGGCATGCGCGCCTCCCTCGGCTCGTTCTCGGTCGGCGCCAGCGTCAAGCGCGCCGCGATGAAGTGGCTGAACGAGGCTGCCAACCAGCAGGGCTCGGAGGGGCTCGAGGACTTCCGCGCGGCACTCGTGCTCGGCTACGCGACCCGGTTCTAGCCCATGCACATTCCGGACGGCTTCATCTCTCCGCAGCTGAGCATCCCCGCGTACGCGGTGGCCGTGCCGCTGTGGGCCTGGGCTGCCAGGCGCCACTTCGGACGAGCGTCCGTGGAATCCCTGCCGGTGATTGGATCGCTCACCGCGCTGGCGTTCGTGATCCAGACCATCATGGTTCCGGTGCCCGGTGGCACCTCGACGCACCTCGTCGGGGTCATGCTCCTGGCGCTGCTCTACCACCCGCTGGTGGCCTTCGTGTGCGAGTCGCTGGTTCTGCTGGTCCAGGCGCTCTTCTTCGGGGCCGGAGGGATCACGGTGCTGGGCATCAACGCCTTAGCCATGGGGCTCGTCGGTCCGCTTGCCGGATGGCTGGCCTGGAAAATCCTCAAGCCTCTCTCCGAACGCGCGGCGATCTTCGCCGCGGGCTGGCTGTCGACCCAGGTGGCCACGCTGCTCATCGTCGGAGTGCTCGCGCTGCAGCACCGCCTCGACCCGAGCTACTTCCCCATTCCGCCCGCGGTCAGCCTGGCGGCCATGATCGTGCCCAGCCTGGCAGTCACCGGGGTTCTCGAGGGGCTGTACACCGTGTTCGCGCTCACCCTGGTGCGCAGGGCGCGCTTCCGAGGCGTCGATGGCTGAGGCGCGCAGGGATCGTGCGGTGCTGATCGCGTGGCTGGCGGCCCTGTTCGGCCTGTCGGCGCTGCGGGATCTGCGTGTGCTCGGCGCCGCGGCGCTGCTGTCGCTGGTGTTCCTGCACCGGGGAGGCTGGCGCAACCTGCGGCGAACCGCGAAATCGGTGGTCCCCATCACCGCCGGGTTGTCGCTGCTGTCGCTGATCGTGCTGCGAATCGCCGGCGGAGCCTGGCCGGCCATCGAACCCTACCTGGCGCTGGCGCTGCGCAGCGCGGTGATGGGGTTCGTCACCTTCTCGGTGCTCGATCGCGTCCAGCTGATGCACGCGCTGGCGCCTTTCCCCTCGCTCTCCCGTCTGCTGGTGGTGACCCTGGCCCAGATCCACGCGCTGCGGCTGGTGGCCACCGAATCCAGGGACGGCCTGCGCAGCCGAATGCCGCGCCGCCCCGGGGTTCTCGACATCCTTAAGAATGCCGGCGGGCTGACCGGAATGCTGTTCGCGCTGGCGGAGCGCAACGCCCGCGACATCACTGACGCCATGCGCTCGAGGGGTTTCTAGATGAGTGGCTTGTTCCAGGTCGCGGGACTGGGGCTCGAGCTGGGAGGCCGGCGGGTGCTGAGCGAGCTCAGCCTCCAGATCGCGCCAGGGGAGCGGGTGGTGCTGCTGGGCGTGAACGGCTGCGGAAAGACCACGCTGCTCAAGGCCCTCGACGGACTGATCCCACCGACCGCGGGCACCATCTCCTACGACGGGAACGTCCTGGACAGCCGCCGGCTCACCGAATCCGCCTTCCGGCGGCGCTTCCGCGGCGAGGTGGCGCTGCTCTTCCAGAACGTCGACGCCATGCTCTTCAACCCCACCGTGGCGGACGAGATCGCCTTCGGGCCGCGGCAGCTGGGTTTGAGCGGGATCGACGAGCGGGTGGCGCATTGGGCGCAGCAGTTTGAGGTGCAGGGACTGCTCGAGCGGACGCCGTTCGAGCTTTCGGGTGGAGAGAAGAAGCGGGTGGCGCTGGCGGCGATCATGGCCATCGATCCCAAGGTGCTCTTGCTCGACGAGCCCACCGCCAACCTCGACCCGGCTACCGCCGGACGGCTGGTGGACTTCCTGGGCGAGCTTCGCGAGACCACGATCGTGGTCTCCACCCAGAACCTCTCGGTAGTCGAGGAACTGGGGAGCCGCGCGGTGCTGCTGGCGCTAGGGCGTCCCGGGGTGCTGTACGACGGATCGGCGGCGGCGCTGGTCGCCGACGACCGCCTGCTGGTGGAGAGCGGGCTGGCGCACCGGCATCGCCACCGGCACGCGGGCGCCGAGCACGTCCACTTCCACGTCCACGACTCGGATTGAGGAATCGCCGTGCCGGGGAAACGTCTCGCCCCGCTACTTCAGCTTCTGCCCGGTGGTGGTGGCGATGAGCTTCCCGTGCTTGACGCCGCGCGTGCCAATCAGCGAGTCGGCGATCCTCTGAACCTGGGTCGCGGTCCCGCGGACGCCGATCATCTCCAGGCAGTTGTCGTGGTCGAGATGGATGTGCGTCGCCGCCAGGATGTTGTCGTGGTGGTCGTGCTGGATGCGGGTCAGACGGTCGCTCAGCTCGCGCTTGTGGTGGTCGTAGACGAGGCTGATGGTGCCGACGATCTCGTCATCGCCCTGCCACTCCTCCCTGACCAGCGAATCCCGCATGACGTTGCGCAGGGCCTCCGATCGGTTGCCCCAGCCATGTTTCTTGGCCATGCGCAGGAAGCGTTCGAGGAGATCGGACTCGATCGACACGCTGAAGCGGCTGAGAGTGCTCATGTTCGACTTCTCCTTTGCGGCTACAAGTGGCGGGCGACGATGGCAACGCCGAGCAGGAAGACGATCGCCGACGAAGCCACCGGCAAGGCGCGCCCCAGCCGCCGATCCAGCTGGAGGCGGTCGAATCGTCGCCTGGCGAGAACGAAGATCGTGGCCAGGACCGAAAGCACCGTCGCCAGCCCGAGCGAGAACGCAACGAGCAGGCCCAGGCCAAACCAGATCCGGTGCAGGGAGATGGCAGTCAGCAACACGACCAGTGCCCCGGGACAAGGGAGCAGGCCTCCGGAGACTCCGAGCAGCACGATTGAGGCGAGGGTCGACTTCCCGCGAACCGGGCCGTGGGAGTGCCAGCGGCCGTCCCCGTGGTGGTGGGCGCCGGGACCATGCTCGCCGTGGCTGTGCTCGTGAGGTTGCGCATTGCTGGCGGTCGTTCCCCCGGGCCGCAACCCCGGTCCGGCCAGCAAACTCTGCTGCGCACGGCCGCCAGACGGAGCGCGAAACTGCCAGCGCCGGTCTCCCAGGGAAGCAAGCGGGAGATCGCGAGGGCTCCCAGCCTCGGGGCGATGGTCGGGCCGGCGTCCGTTGAGGAATCGCCGGATGCGGCCTGGCATCTGCCAGGCGGCGATCAGCGCGACCAGCGCCCCCGACACCAATCCGAGCATGCGGACCACCGATTCGGTTCCCAGGGTCTTTTCGAGGATGAGCGCCAGGAAGCCCAGCGCGAAGACCGAGGCAGTGTGGGTGGCGGTGACCGTGGCCCCGAGGATGAGCGCATCGCGCACCCGCGACCGTTCTCCGATCAAGTAGGCGGCGACCAGGGTCTTGCCGTGCCCCGGGGTCAGCGCATGACCGGCCCCGAGAGCGAAGGCGGTGGCGAAGGCCAGGATCAAGAAGGAGACCGACCACTCCCCGCTGCGTACCAGGCCAGCGAGCACCTTGCCATCGGTTCCCGGCGCGCCGGTTCCGCTGGGCATCGACCACTTCGCCTCCGCCGCCGCGCCCGCCCCCGGTCTGAAGGTGGCGCGCAGCACGTCGTCGCGCGGCGGAGTGGCCAGGGCGTCGGCCGGGTAGATGAGCTGGGCGCCGGCGCGACGCGTTCGGACTTGCTGGGAGGTCTCGACCACGGTGCCGAAGGCGGAATCCCGTGCCTCGAGCTCTCGCCAGCCCTGCTTGGTCGAGAAGTTTGGGTCGGAGAAGGTGATGGAGAGGTCGCCGCCGGTGGTCGGCCGCTCGGCGCGGAACCCGATGGCGACCCGAAGTGTGCTCAGTCCGTTCTGTCCGGGCGGCGCGGTGAGGGCGCGAAAGGCGGGATGCATCGCGACCGCGCTGCCGTCAACCGTCAGCGACATCCGCGGAGCGATCCGGGCAATGAGCGCGTCGAGGTAGGCGTCCTGTTCCTTGGGAGTGACGGCGTTGTCGTGGTCGGAGTCCAGGGACTCGATCTCCGCGTAGGCCGGCAGCTCGGCGAAGTCGAGCAGGTAGTCGACCTCGATCTCCTTTTCCAGCAGCAAGACACCGCCATACCGGTTGACCGAGGACATCCCCAGGGGATGGGCGACCGAAATCGCCGGCGCGAGCAGCAGCAGGGCCACCGCCAACAGCCCGATGTTGCTTGGGCGCCATCCGCCGTGCCTCCGCGGCTCTTCGCCAGCGAGAACCAGCCCCGCTTGATGCTTCTTCGCTCGCACTCGGCCTGCGCTCCCGCCTTCCGCTGCTGCATCGAGCGCGATTCTAAGCCAAGGCTTGCGGTTTCGTCGGCTCCTTGGACGCCCGGCGCCCGCCGTGCCCCCCCAGCGAGCGGGGAGGCGCTCGACAGCAACCTCCACCGCGCGCGGTGGAGGCGGCGGCGCGCCGAGCCGGCAGGCCCGCGTCGGCGAAACGGCCTCGGGCTCTATCCGGGAGGAGGAAAGCCTCCTCCTCCCGGACCTTTGAAAGGCTAGAGCAGCCCGGGCTTGCCCTTGATGTAGCGGCCGAGCTCGGTGGTGAGCAGGTCCACGTGCTCCTGCTCCTCGGCGGCGAGCTCCTTGTAGAGCTGCTGCTCCACCGAACCGGCGGGGCACTGCCCGATCCGCTCGGAGAAGAACTTCACCGCCCGCTCCTCGAAGCCGATGGCGATGCGGAACAGGTTCACCGGGTCATCGGGCCGGTTGGGGATGCCGGCGTAGATGGCCGCCCGGTCGATCTTGAAGTCG
>JBBIQS010000010.1:0-121306 GCA_037442205.1 Myxococcales bacterium | reverse complement strand
CGGCGGCGGCGGTGGCCAGCAGCTGCTGCGCCTCGCGGGCCGCCAGACGCGCCTGGGCGGTCGCCTCCTGGGCCTCGAAGCTGGCCTCCATCGACACCCGCAGCTCGCCGGCGTTGCGGCTCAGCCCGGCGAACGAGATCCCGCCCAGCGCGGCGACGCCGCAGATGATTCCCCCGAAGGCCAGCATCAGCCTGCGGGCGATGCTCAGCCGGAGCATGGGCTACTTGCCGCCTTCGATGGGCAGCCCCGCCGCACGCCACGCCAGCAGCCCGCCGTCGAGCCGCTTGAGATCCTTGTGGCCGAGCTTGGCGAGCACCCGCGCCGCCACCGCCGTCTGGTGACCAGCGTGGTCGACGATGCAGATCGCGCCCGCCGGCAGCTCCTTGGCGCGGGCCGACAGCTCGTCCAGCGGGAACTTGAGGGCACCGGCCAGGTGGCCGCTGTCGAACTCGGCGCCGTCGCGGATGTCGATCACCGCCAGCTTCTTGCCGTCGAGCTGGGCCTTGAGGTCGGCCGCCGCGAGCGCGGGGGCCTCGAACGCCGGCAGCGGCGAGCCCCCGGTCGGCAGCCGGGCCTTGCCCCAGGCCGGCAGGCCCTCGTTGTACTCGAGGACGCTGGTGTAGCCGGCGGCGATGGCCGCCTTGGCGGCCTTGCGGCTCTTCGTGCAGCGCGGGCCGTTGCAGTAGAAGACCACCGTCGCCGCCTTGTCCTTGACCAGCGCCGGCAGCTTGGCCGCGGTCTGCTCCGCGGGAACGTTGGCCGCCCCGGCGATGTGCCCCTCCTCGAACTCGACCCGGGTGCGGGCGTCGATGAGGAAGAAGTCCCACTTGTCCTGGGGCGCCTTGGCGCAGCGCGCCTGCAGCTCGGCGGTGGTGATGAGCGGCAGCTCCTCGGCAGCGGCGGATCCAGCTGCCGTCAGGCACAGCGCAAGGAATGCGGCCTGGGTGTTCGAGCGGGCAAACATGGGACTACCTCGCAAGGTTGGGCAGGACCTTAGGGCAGCACGGAGCGGGGGCAGAATGTTCGGGCAGGGCGTCGAGCGAGTGACCCCCGCGGTCGCCACTCGACAGTGTTCAGACTAGCACACAGCGCCGCATCCCGAACGGGGGAGCTGGACGCTCGGCAGCCCGGCCGTCTGGGTCAGCAGCGGTAGCCGTGCGCGATGGGGAAGCGCCACCCCTCGCCGAAGGCCTTCTGCGAGACGCGCAGGGTGGGGGCGGCCTGGCGGCGCTTGTACTCGCTGTTGAGCACCAGCGACAGCACCCGGCGCACCGTCTCCGGCGGGAAGCCCATCGCGGCGATCTGGGCGCTCTCCTTGCGGTCCTCGACGTGGGCCCGCAGGATTTCGTCCAGCACCGGGTAGGGAGGCAGCGAGTCCTCGTCCTTCTGGTTCTCGCGCAGCTCGGCCGACGGCGGCCGCTCGATGGTGCGCCGGGGGATCACCTCGCGGTGCTGGTTGGCGTTCCTGGCCAGGGCGAAGACGGTCATCTTCGGCAGGTCGCCGATCACCGCCAGCCCGCCGGCCATGTCGCCGTAGAGGGTGCAGTAGCCCACCCCCAGCTCGCTCTTGTTGCCGGTGGTCAGCAACAGCTTGTTGAACTTGTTGGAGAGCGCCATCAGCAGGGTGCCGCGGATGCGCGCCTGCAGGTTCTCCTCGGCCAGCCCGAAGGGCAGCCCGGCGAACGAGGGCGCCAGCGCACTCAGGAACGACTGGAACATCGGCTCGATCGGGATCACCTGGAACTCGATGCCCAGGTTCTTGGCCAGCGCCGCGGCGTCGGCGTTGCTCATGTCGGCGGTGTAGCGGCTGGGCATCGCCACCCCCAGGACCTGCTTGGGATCGAAGGCCCGCGAGGCGATGTAGGCCGCCAGCGCCGAGTCGATGCCGCCGGAGAGCCCGAGCACCACTCCCTTGAAGCCGGTCTTGGCGGCGTAGTCGCGGGTACCCTCGACCAGGGCCTCGGTCAGCTCGTCCAGGTCCTCGGCCAGCGGGACCACCGGGCCGCCGCCGGGCAGGTCGACCAGCAGCAGCTCCTCCTGGAATCCCTTGGCGCGGGCGACGACCTTGCCGGTCTCGTCGAACACCGCCGAGTGGCCGTCGAAGACCAGGCTGTCGTTGCCGCCGACCAGGTTGAGGTAGGCGATGGGCACCCGGTGGCGGGCGGCGGCGGCGCCCAGCATCTGCTCGCGCAGCCGCGGCTTGCCCTGGGCGTAGGGCGAGGCCGAGACGTTGAGCACCAGCCGCGCCCCCTGGTGGACCATCTCCTCGATCGGATCGCGGGTGTAGCGGCGCCGCTGCCAGAAGGCCTTGTCGTTCCAGATGTCCTCGCAGATCGACAGCCCCACCGGCTGGCCGCCCAGCTCGGCCAGGGTCACCTGGGCGCCGGGGTCGAAGTATCGCCCCTCGTCGAACACGTCGTAGGTGGGCAGCAGCGTCTTGCGGGCGACCTGGCGCTTGTGGCCGTCGACGATGAGGGTGGCGCCGTTGTACAGCCCGGTGCCCGGGCCCTCGTGGACCTCGAGCGAGCCCAGGTAGATGGCGATGCCGCGGTTCCAGTCGGCGGGCTGGGCCAGCTGGTCGAGGGCCCGGCGGGCGCCGGCGACGAACTCCGGGACCTCGAGGAAGTCCTTGGGCGGGTAGCCGGCCAGCCCCAGCTCGGGGAAGAGCACCAACTCGGCGCCCTGCTCCTTGGCGCGGCGGGTGTAGTCGCGCACCTTCTCAGCGTTCCTCTCGAAGGCGCCAACGGTGGTGTTGATCTGGGCCAGCGCAAGCCGCATGAAGACCTCGGGCAATCCTCGGGCGCGCGGAGGCGGCGCCCGCGGGTTTGATCGCCGCTTTCCCGAGGTTTGGCAAGGCCCTGGTCTTGCCGGGGCGGCCAGGGCCGACGGCCTGCGCCGGGCGAGCTCTGCTCAGGCGGTCGTGCGCCGCGTCGCCGAGAGGACCAGCCGGAGGGCGACAACCAGGATGGCCGCGCCGAGGATGGCCGGGATCACCTGGAAGCCGCCAATGACCGGGCCGAAATGGAAGAGCGCCCCGCCGATCCAGGCCCCGATGAAGCCGACGATGATCGAGCCGACCCATCCGCCGGGGATCTTGATGCCGCCGATCATCTCCCCCAGCGCGCCGACCACGAAGGCCACGATCAGCAGCACGACGAAGCCGAGCAGACTCATGGTTTCCCCCCGCTCTCGATGTCGCCACTCAAGGTAAGGGAGTCTCTTGACGCTTCGCCTGTCCGCTCGAATGGCGGCCTGCTCCGTCGAGGGCAGACTCGCCCCGAGCAGCCGCCCGCATCGACAGCGGCAGTCCCACCGACACCCCGGCGGCGCGGCCGCACCGCGGGATGGCGAGGGGAGGCTATAGTGCAGCGCATGGCTTCGGATCTGAGAGTTGCCGTCCTTTCGAGCGAGACGACAGTCGCCACCTTCGGTGAGGTGCTGATCGCCCACTTCCGCGGTCCCACTCGCGCGAGCTGCGTGGAATGCCTGGACAAGGCCTTCGCCGGGCTGGCCGCGAAGCATCCGCGGGTGGTCTTCCTCGGGGTCGTCGAGGCCGAGAGCCCTCCTCCCGACGACGAGGCCCGCAAGGCCTTGGCGGGCTTCTTCCAGCGCGTCGGGGAGCAGCTCTCGTGTGTCCTCGTCACTTATCGCGGGGAGGGCTTCCGGGCGTCGATGGTCCGGACGGTGGCCTCGGTCATCCTCAACCTGATGATCCGCGCGTCCTTCCCTCGGCACACGGTGCGCTCCCTCGACGAGGCGGCCGCGCTCGGCAAGAAGTACTCGTCCGGCCTCGACCCGGCTGCCCTGCTGCAGGCGTTGGATGAGCTGGCGCAGATGCATCCGAAGCCCGGCGCGGCCATCTCCGGCTAAGCCCTGCCATTCCTCGCTCGGCGGAATACCCGCCGGCTGCTCATGGGTGCGACGATGCGAGCCTTTCCCACCACCTCGATGCTCACCTTGGCCCTTGGCATCGCGGGTTTGGCGGCGGTGCCATTCCTGGGCTGCGAAGCCCTGGTGGTGGTGCCGAACGTCCCGGACGCCTGCACTCCCAAGACCTGCGCCGAGCTTCCCCTGGCCTGCGGGGACCTGGACGACGGCTGCGGCGGCAAGGTCAGTTGCGGCTGCGGGCTGGCGCTCAGCTGTCAGGCCGAGACCCAGCGCTGCGCCTGCGCTTCGCCCGACTGGAACCACAGCGTGATCGACAGCGGCTCGGTCTTCGTCGGCATGCACACCGCGATCGCCACCGACGCTACCGGCGCCGTGCACATCGCCTACTCCGAGGGGGACGTGGACCTCAAATACCTGCGCCAGCCCGGAGGCCTTCCCTCCTGGGCGGCGACGGCGGAGGTCGTCGATCCCAACGGCCCGATCGACGGCGCGTCGCTGGTGGTGGATGCCGCCGGGGTGGTGCATCTGTCCTACTACCGGTGGAAGAACGCCGGCGGGAACTTCTGGGACGGCGAGCTGTGGTACGCGCGCCGCGAACCCAGCGGCACCTGGACCAATCGCCAGGTGGTGGCGGTGGGAGAGACCGGCTACGTGTCCGGCGACACCACCGCCCTGGCCATCGACGGGCAGGGCCGCTTGCACATCCTCTTCCACCAGTTCACCGCCCTGACGGCCGACTTCAGCCACGCCTGGAGCGCCAGCGGCACCAGTTGGCAGACGGAATTGGTCCGAAAAGGCGACCGCGCGGACAGCTGGACCGCCGGCGCGGGCAAGGTCAGTCTGGCCGTCGAGGGGGCCAAGCTGCACGCTCTCTTCTTCGACTACATCGCCCAGAGCCTGCGCTACGCCAGCTGCGCGGCGGACGGCAAGTGGACCGTGGCCAGCGAACCGGTGGCCCTGCCCAGTGGCACCACCAAGCTGTTCGGGGACTTCTCGTCGCTGGTCATCGACTCGGGCGGGACTCTCCACGCCGTGTTCAACGACTTCATGAGCACCAGTAACTCGGCACTGCGCTATGCGCAGAAGCGGCCGGGCCTGCCTTGGACCCTCCAATACGTTGACCCGCCTCCGGGAACGATGGGGCGGGCGGTCGGCGACTACAACTCGCTGGCGATCGACTCACGGGGCAGGCTCCACGCCTCCTACTACGATCTGATGAATCAGCAGCTCGTGTACGCCTATCGCCCGCAGCAGGGCGCCTGGACCGTCGAGATCGCCGACCGGCAGAACAAAGCCGGGGCCTACAGCGCCATCGCCGTGGACTCCGCCAACCGGGTCCACATCTCCTATTTCGAGGAAATCGACTCCCGGCGCGGCCAGCTTCGCTACGCGGTGCGATGCCAGTGATGATGCGACTCCCCGCCTCCCTCTGCCTTTCGATCTTTGCCCTGGCGCTGAGCTCGGGTTCCTGTGCCTCGGCGGAGGTCGTGCCCCACCCCAAGTTGACCGCCGAGGTCGTGCCGGCCAGCGCTCCCAGCTCGCTGGAGAACGCTCTGCTCGAGGACATCTCCGATCACAAGCTGCACCGGTTCAGCCTGCTGGAGGCGGCGCTGATCGTCTCCGGGGCGCGCGACGAGGCCGAGCTGGCGGCGGCCCGCGGATGGGCGGAGAAGGTCCTCGCCAAGGCGTCGCCGGCGGCGGATCCCAGGCGGCCGTCCGAGGTCGGCCGGGCCCTGCTCGAGCGGCTTCATGGAAAGGGCAAAGGCGCGCCGGCGGTGTTCCGCAGCTACGACCTCGCTGCCACTTCGCTGCTCGACGTGGCGCGCGACGGCTCCTTCAACTGCGTCTCGGCGACGGTGCTCTACCTGGTCGCCGGACGGCGGCTGGGCCTGGACGTGCGCGCGGTGCTGATGCCCTCCCACGCCCGGGCGGCGGTCGTCGACGGCGATCGCTGGTTGGTGGTCGAAACCACCAGCTCCGCCGGATTTGCCGCGCCGCCGGAGAAGATCCGGGAGGTGGTCCGCAGGATTCAGCAGCAGCAGCCCGCCAACGCCATCGACCTCTACGCCGATGAGCGCGGCGTGGCGGTGGACGACCTGGCGCTGCTGGGAGCCATCTACACGAACCTGTCGGTGGCCGCCAAGGAGAAGGGGGACCTGTCGCTGGCGTCGACGCTCGAGGCGCGGGCGGACCTCTTCGTCGAGCCGGCGGCGCGGCCCCAGCTGCGCCGAATCCGCTCCAGCACCCTGACCTCGATGGCGGTGCGCCGGGTCGAGGAGAAGCGCTTGGAAGAGGCGGCCGAGCTGGCGCTACAGGCGGCACAGCTCGGCCTGGAAGGAGAGGACGGGCGGATCGCCCGCCAGAACCTGGTGGCCATCGCCGGCCTGGGGCTCGATTCGCTCAGGCAGCAGGGCGACGAGGCGGCCGTGCTCGCCTTCGCCGGGCGCTTCCGCGGAATCCCCGAGGCCTCATCGGAGATCGAGGCCACCGCCTGGGCCTACGTCGGCGAGCTGCGCAGCCGGCGCCGCGACGATGACGGGGCAGCCGCCGCCTTTCGCGAGGGCGCGCGCCTGGGCGCGGGTTCTCAGCTCGGCGGGCTCTTGGAGCGCAACGCCGCCGCCGCCGAGATCAATCGCCTCGACGAGCTCTCGCGAAGCGATCCGGAAGCCGCCTGGTCGCAGTGGCAGGCGCTGCGCGTTCCCCCGGGAGAAGCGGACCTGGCCACGAACTACAAGCACCTCGGCGCCAACATCGCGGTGTTCCGCGGGCAGCGGGACTCGAAGGCCCACCGCTGCCAGGAAGTCGATCGGCGGGCCGCGGAGTGGGCGGCGCTCGACCCGACCGCCTTGCCCGAAGTACTTCGCGCCGGCTGCCGCGGCGACCTCGGTCTCGCCCGCTGGGACGCCGGCGATTTCCCGGGCGCGGCGATCGCCTTTCGAGAGGCGATGGCCATCAATCCCAAGGAGCCCGCCTTCCGCAACAACCTCGTCGGCGCACTGGAGCGCCAGGTCAACAGCCTGCTGAGCGCCAAGAGCTGCTCGGAGGCGAAGGCATTGATCGCCGAGGGGTTGGCTCTCGATTCCAGCAGCCAGTTCTTCGCCAAGGCCAGGGAGTTCTGTGCTCATCCCGGGAGCCTCTGACCTCCGCCAGCCGGATCTTCGAGAGGCAGCGCGAGCGGGGGCCTCCCTGGGCGGTGAAATCTCGACGCGGCCGTCCACACTTGGTCAGCCGGCGGGGTCGCTCCCCTGTGACTGCTCGGGCATCGGCCATGCATCGAGAGAAACCGTGAACTCTCGCTCCTCGATCTTCTCTGACCTGTGCGAGCGCCGCGCGCCTCGAAACCGCGGGCTCGGCCGGAGGCTGCCGACGGCCGCGGCGCTGTTGGCGATTGCCGTCCTGCCACTCAGCGCGCGCGCCGAGCCGGAGCCGCCACCGCGCAACGGCTTGGCGCTGGTGGCCTTCAACTTCGAGCGGTTCCCGGCGGCGAGCTCCGGTGCGGCGCAGAGCGGCGTCTTCGCGCAGGCGGGCTACGGCCGTCGCCTGTTTCCCTCGGGTCTGTACGTAGGCGGCGCGCTGGAGCTCGGCGTCGCCGGCGGGCAGAGGGAGCTCGGGCTCGGCCTCCACGCCGGCTGGGATATCGGCAGCGCCTCGAAGGTGGTGCTCGACGGCTACCTGGCGCCGGTCGAGGTTCGCAGCACCGCGGCCGCTGATCCGCGCCCCTCGGGCATCGGCCTGGTCGCGGGTGCCTCGCTGTCGGTGCCGTGGCTGACGCAGACCTTCTTCGAGCTGGCGTACAGCAGCCCTCCGGAGTCCTACTTCCTCGCGCTTCCGCTGGTGCTGCTTCCCCAGAGCATCGGGCTGCGGTTCGAGCGCATTCCTGGCCACCAGGGCACGCGCTTTAGCGGGTCCCTCGGCTGGTCGTTCGCCGTTCCGCTCTGGGAGTGAACGTTTCGATTTGCGCTCCTCGGCTATTCACTCCGGCGTCGAGGAGCGCTGGGGCTCGAGGGGCAGGCTCATTGGTGCGGAAGGGTGAAGAAGAAGCTCGCCCCCTCGCCTTCTTTGCTCTCGGCCCAGACCCGGCCGCCGTGGCGGGCGGCGACGCGCTTGACGATGGCCAGGCCGATGCCGGTGCCCTCGAAATCCTCCTGGCGGTGGAGTCGCTCGAACACCCCGAAGAGCTTGCCGGCGCTCTGCATGTCGAACCCAACGCCGTTGTCCTTGACGCGGTAGGTGTTCTGCTCGCCCTCGGCGATGCAATCCACCTCGATCACCGCGACCGGCCGCGGCGCGGTGAATTTGACCGCGTTGGCGATCAGGTTGACCAGCAGCTGGCGGATCATCGCCCGGTCGCCTCTGACCGGCGGCAGCGCTCCCAGGTGCATTTCGATCGTCCGCCCCGGCGCCATCTCTCGCGCCTGCTCGAGGACCTCGCTCACCAGGGCGCCCATGTCCACGGGCGAGGCGCCGGTCGCCGCCCGGGACATGCGGGAGAAGGACAGCAGGTCGTCGATCATCGCGCCCATCTTCTGGGCGGCGTTGGCGATGACCTCCAGGTAGTGCCGCCCCTTGTCGCTCAGCGCGGCGGCGGTCTCATCGTGCAGCAGGCCGACGAAGCCTGCGACGTGCCGCAGCGGCGCCCGCAGGTCGTGGGAGACCGAATAGGAGAAGGACTCCAGCTCCTGATTGGCGCGCTCCAGCTCGGCGGTGCGCTCGGCGACCCGCCGCTCCAGCTCTCGGTTGAGGTTGCGGAACTCCTCCTCGGCTCGCTGGCGCTGCCTGAGCAGGTGGAGCCGATCCAGCGTGACCGCCACGTGGCTGGCCAGGGCGCGCAGGAACTCCTCTTCCGCCTCGGTCGGCACGCGCACCCCCTCGACCCCGAAGGTGCCCGTGCCCACGGTCCCCAGGTGCCGGTCGAAGAGGATGATCGGGATGTTGACGATGGTGCGGTTCCCCAGCTTCTCCACCATCTGTTTGTCGGTCCGCGGATCGGTGCGCGCGTCCTCGACCACCACGATGTCCTTGGCCGCGGCGATCTCCTCGAGCATCGGGTCTCCCGCGATCGGAAGCGTCGCCGCGGCCTCCTCCAGGAGGCTCTCATCGGTGATCGACCCTCCGGCCATCAGGGCTCGGAACGACTTCCCGTCCTCGCTGAGCAGGAACACCCATAGGCTCGGATAGCCGACGACCGCCTTCACTTCGTCGCCGGCGGCGTTTCGCACCTCCGAGTAGGTCTGCGCGAGCTCGAGCCGCTTCGAGAGGCGCAGCAGCGACTGCGAGTGGCGCTCCTTCTCCCGAAGCTCCCGCTCCGTCGCGTCCTTGCTGGCCACCAGCCGCCCGAGCTCCTCGAGGAACCGGCGGGTGGCCGGCGGAAGGGTCCGCTCTGCCCCCTCGACGGCGAGCCTGGCCTCTTCTCCCGCATCGACTATCCGGGAGGCCGCCAGCTCCGCCCCGGCGCCCCGCGATACTCGCTCCACCTCGTCCGCCGGAAGGGCGCGCACCTCATGGACCGCCGCCTCGATGAGCGACGCGAGCGCTCCGCCGGCCGCGCCTTGCCCTTCCCGGCATCGGGGGCACATCTCGCCCGGCAGCGGGCTGTCCAGCGCCCCTCCGCAGCGGATGCACTTCGTCGGCTCGCGCATGGGAGACAGGTTATCAAGCTCCCTCGGGCTGTCGGGTGCGGGAAGGCCCGGCCCCAGGGGCCGTTCCCGGCGCGGACCCGGCTGTGGAAGCCCCTGCGCGCGCAGCTCGGCGATCACTCGCTCCATTCGCGCGTGGTGAGTTCCCGCCCAGTAGAGCTGGCCGCAGGACTGGCAGCGGTTGAAGGCCTGTTGCCGCTCGCGCACCCGCGGCGGCAGCCGCTCGGCGATCTCCTCCTTGACCACCGGCGCGAGCACCCCGTTGCAGCGGATGCAGCGGCTGAAGGGCGCCAGCGCGCCGTGCAGATCCATCCGCTCGACGATCTCGTCGAGCTGGCGGCGCGGATCGGTCGCCCGCACCCAGTAGCCATGCGTCACCGCGCTGCGCTTGAGCAGCCCGCGGTCCCTGGTCAGAAGGATCCGATGCTCGTCGGCCGAGCATTGGGCCAGCTCCTCGTCGTCCGCGTCGTTCCGCCAGCGGGTGTCGAAGCCGAGCATCCTCAGGTAGCGGGCCAGCCGGCCCAGGTGGCCGTCGAGGACGAAGCGCGGCTCGCGCAGGGGCGCGGCTCGCAGCCGGGTCAGCGGCCCGATGTCCAGGGCCTCGAACACCGGGTAGACGCTCACCTTGGCCCCGTCGCGCAGCTTCCAGCCGAAGTCCACCGATCGCCCGTCGGCGACGATCAGGTCCACCTCGGTGTGCGGCACCCCCAGCGACTCGATGGCGTCCTTCACCGAGGGCGTCCCGTCGAACGGATGGTCGAAGGCTCGCCCACGGCGCGCGGCGGGCAGGAAGTCGTTCAGCTCCGCGTAGAACCGAAAGGAGGCGTGCTTCATCGCGCTCACCTGGCTTTAGCGATAGGTCCTTCCCGCCGGGGCCGCCCGAGGGGCGACTTTCGGTTCCCGGGGCTTGTTCTCTGGGCCGCCGTGGGTTACACCGCGCAGCTTCTTGATCGAGCCGGCTCTCCCGGCTCGCGCCCGACGGCGGTCCTGCGACCGGCCGGGCGGTCGATGGCGCGCAGGCTCACAAGCGAAGATCCATGGGACTCTCAATCGGCATCGTCGGCCTCCCCAACGTGGGCAAGTCGACCCTCTTCAACGCGCTGCTCGGCGCCGCCCAGGCCGCGGCCGCCAACTATCCCTTCTGCACCATCGAGCCGAACATCGGCGTCGTCCCGGTGCCCGACGCCCGGCTCGACAAGCTGTCGGCGCTCTTCAAGCCCAAGAAGACGACCCCCACCTCGCTGCAGTTCGTGGACATCGCCGGCCTGGTCGCCGGCGCCTCGAAGGGCGAGGGGCTCGGCAACCAGTTCCTCGCCAACATCCGCGAGGTGGACGCGGTGGCCCACGTGCTGCGCTGCTTCGACGACCCCGACGTGGTCCACGTCTCGGGCAAGGTCGATCCCAAGGGCGACCGCGAGGTGGTCGAGACCGAGCTGATGCTCAAGGACCTCGAGTCGGTCGAGAAGCGGCGCGAGCGGTCGCTCAAGAACGCCAAGGCCGCCGGCAAGCCGGGCGAGCTGGCCAAGGCCGAGCTGGTCGTGCTCGACAAGATCAAGGCCGCGCTCGAGGCCGGGACGCCGGTGCGGGCCCAGGGGCTGTCGCACGAGGATCGCGAGCTGCTGCGCGACCTGTTCCTGCTGACCTCCAAGCCGGTGCTCTACATCGCCAACGTCGACGAGGCGCAGCTGGCGCTGGCCGACCACTCGGAGGCGGTGAAGGCGGTCAAGGAGCTGGCCCACCAGGACAAGGCGTCGATGGTGGTGGTCTGCGGCAAGGTGGAGTCGGAGCTGGCGCTGCTACCGCCCGAGGACCGGGGCGAGTTCCTCAAGTCGCTGGGCCTCACCGAGCCGGGGCTGGATCGGCTGGTCCGGGCGGCCTACGACCTGCTGGGCCTGCAGACCTACTTCACCGCCGGCGAGGACGAGTGCCGCGCCTGGACGGTGCGCAAGAACTGCCTGGCGCCGCAGGCCGCCGGGGTGATCCACACCGACTTCGAGCGCGGCTTCATCAAGGCCGAGGTGATCCGGATCGAGGACCTGCTCGAGCTCAAGTCCGAGGCGGTCTGCCGCGAGAAGGCCAAGCTGCGCACCGAGGGCAAGGACTACGTGGTGCAGGACGGCGACGTGATGCACTTCAAGTTCAACGTCTGATCGGTCCTCATCCCCGAAAACCAGAGCGCCCTCCCACCGCGAGGTGGCGAGGGCGCTCTCGTATCCGGCGACTGGCTGCGCTCAGAGGATGATCGACAGGCCGCCGAAGAAGCCCTGGGTGCAGGAGAGCTCGTTGTTGTTGAGCTCCATCTTGGTGCTGCGGTAGCCGGCCTCGACGCGGACCGGGCCGATGCCGGCGAAGACGGTCTGCTTGAGCTCCTGGCGGTAGAAGGGGAAGGGGGTGATGTGGCCGGAGAGGCCGACCCCGAAGATCCACAGCACCCGCAGCTCGGCGGAGAAGCCCACGCTCGGGCCGACCAGGGTGTACTCGGGGACCATGGCCCCGGCGACGCCGCCCTCCAGGCGAACCCGGCCGCGCTGGCCGGAGAGCGGGGAGAAGGTCAGGTGGGCGTCGAGCAGGCGCGGGCCGTGCCAGGAGCCGCTCTTGAGATCGTCGAAGCGGCTCAGGTAGCCGAGGTTGACGCCCCAGCGCTTGTTCTCGGCGAAGGTGCTGAGGCTGGCGGCGTTCTGGGCAGAGGCGAGCTGGTAGTCGAAGCTGCCGCCGGCGCGGAACACCGGGGCCTCCTGGACCACCACCACCGGGACCGCCACCGGGACCACCACCGGCGCTGGGACCGGCACTTGGATCACTGCCTGAACGGGAACCGGCAGCGGCACCGCCGGGAGGTTGGCGTACTGGGCTGCCGCCGGGCCGGTGACGATGTACACCGGCCCGGTGCCGCGGTGGGCGCGGTGGTGCAGCCAGTGGGCGCCCTCGTATTCGGTGGCGAAGTAGGCCTGGGCGGGCTCGGTGGGACGCGGATCGGCGCGGGCGGTGGCGGCGAGCAGCGTCAGGGCGAACAGGCAGGTGGAAACGGCGCGGGCGGAGACCATGGGACAGCTCCTCGGCTAGGCAGAGAGCTTCTGGTGCTCCTTGGTTGCCGCAGGCCGGAAAAGCGATCTCGAAATCTGCAACTGGCGGAAACGACTGGGGATGGCGCGCCGCGGCAGGGGCCGGCGGAGGCCAGGGCCAGGAAGCCGGTTTGGCCGAGGTGGGGTCCGGACCTGCCTTGGACTGAACTGCTTTTCAGGAGCGAGCAGGTCGAGACCTGCGCTGGCCTGAACGGCGTTTCAGTGACGAGCAGGTCGGGACCTGGCCGCGACTGAACTGAGTTGCAGTGCCGAGCAGGTCCAGACCTGCCTCTGGCTGAACCGGTTTTCAGGATCGAGCAGGTCTGCCGCTGCCCGGAGGCCAGGATCCTGGCCTCCGAGGAGGTCCGCAGCTGCCCGGGAGACGAAGGCGAAGCGAGAAGGAGGTGGAGCACCTGCCTCGGCCGCAAGAGCCAGAGGCCGAGGCAGGTCGGGACCTCGGTCAGCCTTTGACCGCAGCCGGCTCGGGCGCCGGGGCCTGGTCGGGAGCCGACCGCGACTGCTTCGACTGCCAGCTGGTGAGCGGCTCGAGCAGGGCGTCGGCCAGTTCCTGGGACTTGTCGTCCTCGTCGGCCATGGCCGCCACCTGTAGCGCATAGGAGCGGGCGGCGCGGGCGAAGTTGTCGAGCGGCTCGCGCAGATCGATCGCGGTCGGCGCCGGGGCCTTCTGCGAGGTGATCCCCAGGACCTTGCCGTAGGCCTCGTGGGCGCTGGCCAGGTTCTCGACGAAGGCTTCTCCGCCCAGTGCGGCGATGGCGCTCCCGAGGCCGCCCTGCTTGATCCGCTGCAGCCGGGTGTCGGCCTCGGCCCACTCCTGCTTGTAGCCCAGCTGCGTGAAGCGAAGCCCATCGGGGAAGACCGCGGCCTGGACCTCGCGCGCCTTCTTGGCCTGCGGATGGCTGTCGGGCAGCCGGCTCCAGGCCGAGAGTTACTCGCTCAAGCCGGCCCAGGCGTTGTCCTCGGCGAGGTCGGCGGAGCGGGCCTCGGCCCCGCTTCCCGCCGGAGCCGGCCGCGCGCCCAACGCCTTGCCCAGGGCGTCGGTGGCCGCGCTCACTTTCTTGAGTGCGACGGCGATCGGCTGCGACAGCGACTTCTTCTCCGCCGCGGTGACGATGGCGACGCCCAGTGCATACGCCCCAGCCCCGTTGAGCCGCGGAATGCTGATCAGACTCTGCGCTTCGAAGGTCCTTGCCATTGGTATTGACCTCTTCGACACGAGAGCGCGCTCGATCGCCGTCGAGAGAAAGGAATCGGCCGAGCGTGCACGGGAACCCCTCCCGTGCGCTCGACTCTGGTACGCGGTCGGGGCGATGTAAAGCGGCGGGGGGCGAGCTGGAGATCCCGAGCGCTGGGCTTTCAGCTCGACGCTCGGCCCCCGGCGCTTTTGGGGCGGCGTGCTAGATTGCCCACCGATGCAATCGTTCGACCCAAGGACCGTCAAGGCCTGGATGCGCGGCCACCAGGCTGCCTCCCGGCGCTCCCTCGCGATCCTGCCTTCCGAGGACTCCTTTCGCGTCGCCTTTTCCTTGATCGAGGCTGCATGGCCCGCCGCCCAGACCGCCAGCTACCGAAGGTTCCGCGAAGAGCAGGAAAGGCCCGTCCGCGAGCTATGGGTGGAAATCGCTCGAAGGACCGGAAAGCTCCCACCGGCAAGGCGCTCAAAGCGGCGCTCAAGGCGGTGATGGGTTTCCTGGATGCCTCGGGGCGTCCCTCGGCGGTCATCGGGGGAATGGCGGTCATCGCCCACGGACATCCGCGCTTCACCGCCGACATCGACGCCACCGTCGGTGCCGCGCCCTCGGACCTGAGCGAGTTGATGGCACTCGCTCGAAGGTTCTCCCTGCTGCCCAGAGCCGCCGACGCCGAGAGCTTCGCGCGCCAGAACCTGGTTCTTCTTCTGCAGCACGTTCCCAGCAAGATTCCCGTCGATCTGAGCCTCGCCATGCAGCCGTTCGAGATCGAGGCTGCCGAGCGGTCCGTCGTCAAGGAGATCGAAGGCCAGCCTGTCCGGGTTCCTGATGTCTCATCGATGCTGGTCTACAAGGTTCTCGCAGGCCGCCCGAAGGATCTCGAAGACGCGGACGCCTTGCTCGAAACCAAGTCCTCTGTGGACGTTGCTCGCATCGAGTCGCACCTCGCCGACTTCGACTCGCTGCTGGACACGGACCGGCTGAGCGATTTCCGGGCGCTCCTGGCTCGTCGCCGAAGGCGGTAGGGGTCGCAGGATAGGCAGGTCGAGAAGCGACGCTGGTTCCTCCCCGGTCCCGCGGCCATCCTGACCAGGCGGCTACCAGGAGTACCCGCGGAAGGCGAGCGCGCCCCAGGTGTTGACCACCACCGCCAGGCTGGCCAGCGCCAGGAACAGCCGGTTCTTGATCGACCAGCCGCCGATCGCCAGCAGCAGGATCAGGTAGGGCGTGTAGTCGACGCTGAACCGGAAGCCGAACTGCATGTAGCCGTCGTTCTGGTAGAAGAGCCCGGGGATGGCGGTGACCGCCACGGTCAGCCACAGTGCCTTGTGCAGCCGCGGCTTCTGGCGCGGCCAGAGCAACAGCAGCAGCAGCGGGGTGGTGATGAGCAGGCTCATCCCGTGGGGGTCGTAACCCACCAAGAGCGGCTTGAGCGACAGCGTCGGCAGCTTGGTGAAGGCGGCGTGGAGGTTGCGCTCCAGGTACTGGTAGTTGAACAGCCCCCACTTGCCGATGTCGGCGTTGACGCGGTTGTTCCACAAGAGCCGGTGGCCGAACTCGCCCGGATTGCCGAAGCGGGCCCAGTTGAAGGCGGCGTGGGCCGCGGCCAACGGCAGCGCCCCGGCGGCGAAGAGGGCGATCTTCCTCAGCTTGCCCTTGAGATCCTCCAGCGCCTCCTTGGGCTTGAGGCTCCCGGTCGGCCAGAGCACCTCGCATAGGAAGAAGGCCGCCGCGAACATCAGCGGGGTGCGGGTCAAGGTGGCCATCGAGTAGAAGAGCCCGGCCAGCAGCGGGTGGCGCGCCTTGTGGGCGAAGAGCAGGTACAGCGCGGTGAAGCCCACGCCCATCACCAGCGCGGTGAACCAGACCTCGCCCCGGATCGCGCAGTAGAAGAAGAGCGTCCCCACGCCCAGCAGCCCGGCGAAGGCGACGTTCTCTTCCTCGTTGCGCGGCGAGTCCTGCTCGCGGGAGAGGCGCCGCAGCACCAGGTAGAACAGCGCCAGCGACAGCGCCGCCATGATCACCGTGAACGAGGTGTCGTTGAACTGGTACTGGAAGAGGGCGACGAACGGCATCATCACCACCGCCGGCATGGCGGGGAAGCTGACGTAGAACTTGTCGCCGATCTTGGCCCAGTCCTCCTGGTTCGGCGGATCCACCGGCAGCTCGAGCCGGCCTTCGAGGAAGGCGGCCGCCTGGTAGACGAAGTGCGGCGCCTTGCTCTGGTGCAGGAAGCGATGGCCTGAGAAGCCGCTGAGCACCGCGAAGGCGACCAGCCCGATCAGGATCGGAGTGCGCTGGGCGATCCAGAAGGCCTTGATTCGAGAGGTCGGCGAGGCCGCGGCGGTCGAGGCGATTTCGGTCACGGGATGATTCCTCGGGCGTGTCGGCGCAGCAGATCCAGGGCCAGGTAGGCGGCGAAGGAGCGCACCCGCTCGCGGTCGAAGCCGAAGCGGGTCTTCTCTTCCAGGACGCCGTTGCCGTCGGTGAGACAGACGTAGACGGTGCCCACCGGATCGGCGGGAGTGCCTCCGCTCGGCCCGGCCCAGCCGGTGATGGCCACTCCGAAGCGCGCTCCGGAATGCGCCCGCGCCGCCTCGGCCAGCTCGCGGGTCACCTTGGCCGAGACCGCGCCCTCGCGCGCCACCAGCTCGGCGTCGACTCCCAAGAGCTGAGTCTTGGCCCGCTCCTGATAGACCACCGCCGAGGAGACCAGCACCTCGCTGGCCCCGGGCACCGAGGCCAGCAGCGAGGCGCACATCCCGCCGGTCACCGACTCGGCGAAGGCCACCGTCGCCCCCGCCTTCTTCAGCGCCGCGAAGACTGCCTGCGGCAGCTCCTCTTGATCGATCCCGAAGACCTTCGTGCCCAGCAGCGCTCGCGCCTCGCGCTCGACCGCCTCCAGCCGCGCCCGCGCCTCGTCCTGGGAAGCGCCCTCCGCCAGCAGCTTGAGGTGGTTCTCCGGGGCGTGGGTGCGGAATCCAAAGGAGACGTGCGGATGTCGCGCCGGCAGATCCTTCACCAGTGCGTCCAGGTGGCTCTCGGCGATGCCCACGCAGCGCAGCACCCGGCCGATCCGATAGACGCGGTTGGGCTCGCCGGCGAGCGCCTGTTCCAGCCTCGGGATGACCTCCTGGTCGCACAGTCCGCGGAACTCGCGCGGCACGCCCGGCAACAGGTGGCAGCGAGCCTTGCCCACGGTGAGCACGATCATCGGCGCCGAGCCGAAGGGATTGGGGACGGCCTGGCCTCCCCGCGGCACCCGCGCCTGGCGGGCGTTGTTCTCGGAGAAGGCGATGTTGCGCCGGGCGAAGCGCTCCTTGAGCTTCTGCAGGATCGCTTGGTCGATCTCCAGCGGCACGCCCGCGGCTTGGGCCGCGGCGTCGAGGGTGATGTCGTCGGCGGTCGGTCCCAGGCCGCCCGAGACCAGCACGAAGTCGGCGCGCTCGCCCAGCTTGCGGAAGGCCTCGACCAGCACCGGCAGGTCGTCGGGGAGGGTCTCCTTGCGGGCCACCGGCGCGCCGCGCAGGAAGGAGCGCTCCATGAAGTAGCTGGCGTTGGTGTCGACCACCGAGCCGTCGAGCAGCTCGTTGCCGGTGCAGAGCACTTCCACGTGCATGGGGGACGCTTTTAGCAGGAATGGCGGGCGGATAGCACGCCGGCCGCGCCCGCCGCGCTAGGGCCAGAGCCAGACGAGCAGCCCCACGCCGATGCGGGCATAGACGGCGGCGGCGACGTCGTCCATCACGTTGCCCAGGCCGTTGTGCATCCGCTTGTCGAACCAGGAGGCGGGCCAGGGCTTGACGATGTCGAAGAGCCGGAAGAACAGGAAGCCGGCGATCAGGGCCTTGGGCGTGGGGGCGACCAGGGCCATGGTGATCAGGTAGCCGGCGATCTCGTCGCTGACGATGTGGCCGTCATCGCTGGCTCCGTAGTAGGCGCCGGCGCGGTCGGCGGCCCAGACGGCGATCGCTATGAAGGCCACCGTCGAGAGCAGCAGTTGCCAGGCAGGCAGCTGCGCCAGCGCCCAGTAGAGCGGGATGGCGACGAGCGTCCCGGCGGTGCCGGAGGCGACCGGGGAGTATCCGGCGCCCAGCCCGGTGGCGATGGCGAGCGCCAGGCGATCGGCGAGGGTCAGCGGCGGGGGGAGGTGGCCTTCGGGGGCGTGTTTCACGCGGCGGATTCTATCGAGGGATGGGCGCAGTCGGGGATATTTCCAGGCGTTGCGCGGCATTCCCCTCGTGCCGGAGCGGGGGCGATTGCGCGCTTGCGAGGTTGAGCGCGTGCTACCCTCCGGGCTCGGCTCGCGGCCGGCGAGTCTGAAGTGGAGGGGAAATGCGAGTTTCGGCCAACCGTCCACGGCGCGCTGCGCTGGCCCTCGCGGTCGCGCTCTTGTGCCTTCTATCGCGTCCAGCATTTTCCGATAAGCCCGCGTTCGGTATCTCGGGCGAGGCCGTGGGGCCGGCTCTCTCGCTTCAGGACGCCGACCTTCTGGTGCGCTATCGCGTACGGGTGACGGTCAGCGCCGAGGCCTGCACTGATCCTCAATCCGGCAGGGTCAGCCTGCGGCTCGACATCACGGCGGGTGCCATGGCGCCCCAGGCGCGCGCAATTCTCTACGTCGACACCAGCGGCGGCTCGGCGACGCCGAAGGCCGGAAGGATCTTCCGGTTCAGCGGAGAGACCTTTGGGGAATCGCGCTTCGTCGACAATCTCTTCGCGGACTGGGTGCCGGGAGCGGTCTGCGCCCGAGACTTGATCGTCGAATTCGTGCGCAGCGGTCGAGGCTCCCTGCAGGTCCAGTGGTCCGCGAGAGCTGAATTCGGCTCGGGCACGAAGCCGCCGCCCGAAGCCACGGTCCAGGTCGAGTTCATCAAGGAGACGCCATGACGAAGATCTTGCTGGCGTTTCCCCTCGTGATGCTGGCTTGCGGCGGACCGCGACAGGCCTCCTCTACGTCCTCGTGCGTCGAGTTGGTTTTCTATTCCAGCAAGCCCCCTCGATACCTCGCCGCCGCGACGGCTTCCTCGGACTGCTTCGAGCAGGGAAAGACCCTCTCCGGCAAGCTGGTCGTCTCGGCGAACATCGGAACCAAGGATCTCGGGACCCCGGAGGGATTGCTCTTCCTTGAAGTGGGTGGGCAATCCAGCGTGGGCGCCACTGCGGCTTTCAAGGCACGCGGCATCGAGGCCGATTTGGTGCAGGCCATCGATTTCTTCGCGGGTTGCCCCGTCGGGCAGAGCTGTCAGCGCGAGGTGCCCATCGATCTGCGGTGTGAGGGCGACATGTATCTGGTGGGGTCGATGAGTGGCTCAGTGTCGCTCGGGTCCGGCGCCGATTTGCCGTCTTCGGCGTGCCAGGTGTCGCTGGACATCCACCCGGGCTGACTGCCCTCAGAACGCCATCCCCACCGCGACGAACGGCCCGCTGAAGGTGTCGGCATTGCGCGAGCCATCGCCGAGCAGTCCGCGGTCGTCGAGGTGGACCACCTTCCAGCCGGCCTTGAGCCCCACGAACCCCAGGCCCACCACCGCGTTGGCGCTGCCGTCGACCTTGATGTGCGGCAGCGGCGTCAGGTGCGCCGCCGCCTCGACCGCCAGCGGGCCGATCAGATGGACCGAGGTCGAGAGCCCGGCGTCCGGCCCTATCACCCCCAGGTCGGGCGCCGCCACGCCGCTGACGCCGCCCTCCAGCCGCAGCCGCCCGCGCTCTCCGCTCAGCAGCGCGAAGGTCAGGTGGGCGTTCATCATCTTGAGGACGTCGGGCGCTGACGCCGGAGAGGACTGCAGGTAGGCCGCCGAGAGATCGCCGTTGAAGCCCCAGCGCTCTCCCTCGATCGTCAGGTCGAGCCCGACCGACGCTCCGCCGCGGTAGGCCTGGAGCCCGAAGCCGAAGGTCGAAACCGGCGGGGGCGCTTGCTGGCTCACCTCCATCGGCGCTGGTGCGGCGGCGACCGGCGCTGGATAGCCGTATCCGTAGCCATAGCCGTAATACGGGGCCCAGTACGGCGACCAGCCATAGGAGTAGGGCCAGATCCCTGGGTAGTAGCTCAAGGCTGGCCGAGGGGCCGGAGTGTAGCCCGGGCCGCCGCTGGCAACCGGGTGGGCGCCGTTGCTCTGGACCGGCACCGCCTTGTGCTCGTGGCCTCCGGAGGAGCCTCCTCCCGAGCCACCAGAGCCCGAGCTGCCAGAGTGGTCGCCCGAGCGCGTGCCAAAGGTCGCTCGCGAGGTCCCCGGCAGCGCCGCCACACCGATCGCCAGGGCCAGCGCCGCGCTTCGAACCAGGGTGGACATCGCCGAACCTCCTTGGCGGCTCTCGCGAGCCCCGTCTCATCCTGCCTGTGAGACGAACAGGCGAGCGACCCGGGGAATGCCGGCCAAGCGCGTCACCCGCGCCTCGCGCCGGAGGTTAACCGCCGGGCGCCTCGCCCGCGATCGATCGTGCAACTGCCCGAAAACCTAGATGAAAACGCCCTGCCGCTCGCGCAGGCCGCGGTTGATCATCGCCTGGATGGTGGTCCGCACCACCTTCACCTTGCGCTCCAGCTCGGCGTCCTCGTCGTTGGGGCTGCCGGTGAAGTGCAGCGGCTCGCCGAACTGGATGTGGTATCGGGTCGGCATCGGCAGCGGCAGGCCGGTGGGGGTGATCGGCAGCGCCGGCATCCCCAGCAGCCTGGCCAGCGGCTTCAGATCGAACAGCGCCGGGGCCTGCTCCTCTGCGCCGACCACCGACACCGGCACGATCGGAGTCTTGGTCTCCAGCGCCAGCCGCATGAAGCCCAGCCCGAAGTCGGAGAGCCGGTAGCGGTCGCGGAACAGCTTGTTCAGCCCGCGGACGCCCTCGGGGAAGACCAGGATCGTCTCGTCGTTCTCCAGCAGCCGCCGGCAGTTCTCCGGGGTGCCTACCACCTGGCCCATCCGCGCGAAGACCACCGACACGAAGGGCAGGGTGGGCATCCACTTCTCCACCATCGAGCGGATGACCCGCGGCGGCTCGCCTTCGGTGAGCAGGGCCATGCCGATCATCGCCCCGTCGAAGGGCAGCTGGCCGGAGTGATTGGAGACCAGCAGCACCCGGCCCTTGGGGACGTTGGCCAGGCCGCGGGTCTGGACGCGGAAGTAGTTCTTGTACAGCCAGACCAGTGGGGCCACCGCCGACAGCGCGTAGTCGATCGAGAAGCCGAAGGAGTCGACCCCGAACTCGCTCTGGCCGCCGCGGGCACGGGCCACCTTCTCGCCCAGGTCCTGCTGGCTCTGGTTCAGGGTCCAGGCGCGCAGCGACTCCAGGACTCGCTCGGACAAGGGCTCGAACATGGCGGACTCCCGGTTTGACGCGGGGATCGACTGTTTGGCGATGGCCGATTCTGGCTCAGCGCCGCGACTTCCAGATCTTGGCGATCCAGGCCTCGATGTCCTTGGAGCGCCGGGGAATGGCCGCGGTGAGCACTCGCGGGCCGCGGGCGGTGACCGCCACGTCCTCCTCGACGCGGATGCCGATGCCGCGGTACCTGGCCGGCACCGTCAGGTCGTTCTCCTGGAAGTAGAGCCCCGGCTCGATGGTCAGCACCATCCCCACCTCGAGCTTGCCGGGCCGGTAGTTGACCCCGACGCAGTCGTGCACGTCCATCCCCAGCATGTGCGAGGTGTTGTGCAGGGTGTAGCGCTTGTAGGTCTGCCGGTCCTCCCGCAGCGACTCCGAGGCCTTCTCCTTGAGGATCCCCAGCCGCTCCAGTCCCTCGGCCAGCACCTTGGAGGCCGCGCGGTGCGGCTCGACGAAGTCGTTGCCCACCTTCGTGGCGGCGATGGCCGCGTCCTGGGCGGCGATGATCAGGTCGTAGATCTCCCGCTGCTCCTTGGAGAACTTGCCGCTGACCGGGAAGGTGCGGCTGACGTCGGCGGTGTAGAGCTCGTGGCCCTCCACTCCCACGTCGAGCAGCAGCAGCTTCTTGCGGTCGATCTTGCCGTCGTTGCGCGTCCAGTGCAGCACGGTGGCGTCGGCTCCGCAGGCGGCGATGGTGGCGAACCCGACCCCGTCGCCCTCGGCCCGGGCCCGGGCGTCGAAGGCCGACTCCAGCTCGCGCTCGCTCTGGGCGGTCTTCATCACCAACAGCGCGTCCTCGAGGGCGCGCTTGGTCGAAAGGACTGCCTCCTCGATGGCGGCGAAGTCGACGGCGTCCTTGTAGAGCCGCAGCTCGGCCAGCGCCACCGACAGCTGCTTGTCCTTCTCCGGGTCCTGCGAGGGCAGGGCCTCGTCCACCTGTGGCGAGAACGAGCGCAGCACGCGGTAGGGCGCGCCGCTCTTGGCCAGCTCGGAGAGCACCTCCGGCAGCTGCGGCAGGCCCGCCGCCTCCTCGACCCCGTAGCGGGACTTGCTGCCGGCCAAGCCGAGGCGCGGGCCGACCCACAGCGCGCCGCGGGCGCGGTCGGTGAAGAAGGCCGGGGTCGAGCGATCCACCTCCGGCTCGACGAACAGGACCGCCCGGTGCCCCTTCCCCGCGGGCACGAGCAGCAGGACGCAATCCGGCTCCTTGTTGCCGGTAAGGAAGTAGAACGGGGTCCCGGGGCGGAAGATGTAGGTGCAGTCGTTGGAGCGGACCTTCTCGTGGCCAGTGGGGATGACCAGGGTCTCGCCGGGGAAGCGGACGGAGAGCGCCTTGCGGCGGGCGAGGAAGCGCGGCAGCCCCTTCACCTTGGGCGCCGGGCGGCGCGAGGCCGGCTTCCAGCCGCTCATCATGAAGTCGATCAGTGCCTGGGGCGGCTGGGTGTCCTGGGGGGCCTGCGCCGGCGGCTGCTTGGTATCGCGCTTGTCGCTCATGGTCGTCTCTCCCTCGAGTGGGCGGGCAGTCTAGCGCACCTGCGGACGGGCGAGGTGCGCTCAGGCAGGTTGGGGCCCGGCACAGCGGTCGACCGCGGGATCGGAAATGGCTAGGATGTGCGCCCTTTGACAGACCGTCCCCGGCCGCCCCGGGGCGAAACGAGGCAAGCGATGCAATTCAGCGAGAACGTCCTCAAGGCCATCGGCAACACCCCGCTGGTCAAGCTCAACAAGCTGGTCGGGCCCAACGACGCCACCGTGCTCGTCAAGTGCGAGTTCATGAATCCCGGCGGCTCGATCAAGGACCGGATGGCGGTGCACATCATCGAGAAGGCCGAGCGCGAGGGGCGGCTCAAGCCGGGCGGGACCATCGTCGAGAACACCAGCGGCAACACCGGCTTCGGGGTGGCGATGGTGGCGGCGGTCAAGGGCTACCGCTGCATCTTCACCATGCCGGACAAGATGAGCCAGGAGAAGATCAACGCCCTCAAGGCCATGGGCGCCGAGGTGGTGGTCACTCCGACCAACGTCCCGGCCGAGGACCCGCGCAGCTACTACGAGACCGCCAAACGGCTGGCCCGCGAGACCCCGGGCTCGTTCATGCTGAACCAGTACCACAACCCCGACAACATCGAGGCCCACTACCTGTCCACCGGCGCCGAGGTCTGGAGCCAGACCGAGGGCAAGCTGGACTACTTCGTGGCCGGGATGGGCACCGGCGGCACCATGAGCGGCGCCGGCAAGTACCTCAAGGAGAAGAAGCCGGGCATCAAGAACGTCGGCGTCGACCCGATGGGCTCGGTCTACGCGAGCTACTTCAAGACCGGCAAGCTGAGCACTCCGCACGTCTACAAGGTGGAGGGCATCGGCGAGGACATGCTGTGCAAGGCGATGGACTTCTCGGTCCTCGACGACGTTCGCCAGGTGGACGACAAGCAGTGCTTCACCGCGGCGCGGCGGCTGGCGCGGGAGGAGGGCATCTTCGCCGGCGGCAGCTCCGGGGCGGCGGTGCACGCGGCCTGCGAGATCGCCCGCGAGGCCGGCAAGGGCAAGGTGGTGGTGGCGATCCTCACCGACGGCGGCCGACCCTACATCTCGAAGTTCTACAACGACGAGTGGATGAAGGATAACGGCTTCCTGCCCAGCAAGACGGTGCGGGAGCTGGTGGCCGCGTTCAAGGGCGAGGTGATCGCCGCCAAGAAGGGCGAGAAGCTGCAGCAGGTCGCCGACCGGATGAAGGAGCGGGGCATCAGCCAGATGCCGGTGCTCGACGAGCGCGGCGAGGCGATGGGGATGATCGCCGAGGTGGACCTGCTCAACGCCTTCCTCGCCGGCAAGGCCAAGCCGGATCAGGCGGTAGACAAGCTGGTGTCGCCGCTGCAGGGCGTGGTCGGCCTGGACACGCCGCTGATGAAGCTGCGCGACGTCTTCGCCGAGGACAACGTGGCGGTGGTCAAGGAGGGCAACAAGGTCACCGCCATCGTCACCAAGATCGACCTGATCGAGTTCCTGGCCAAGAGCGGGGTGTAGCCGCCGGAGGGGCGATGAGGCTCTCGACCGCGCCGGCGCTGCTTGGGGCAGCGCTGGCGCTGGCTGCGGCCTGCCGCAAGCCGACGTACGATCCAGCGCAGGAGAAGCGCGAGGCCGAGGCCTTCGTCGCCCAGGTCAACGAGCTGGCGCGCTCAGGCGGCTGGGGCGAGCTGTCGGCCTTGTTCTCACCCGATCCGAAGTGCACCACGGGCCAGTGCGTCGCCCGGACGCTGGCCCGCGGAAGCGCCTGCGAACCGGCGGTGCAGGGCAGCGGCGCGGTCGAGTTTCGCGCGGGAGAGCTCTTCCCGCACGGAGACGGCTTCAGCGCCGAGGTGGCGCTCGTCGGCTCGAGCCCGCCTTGCCGCTTCCAGGTCGACGTCAGCCGCCGGAACGGGACCGGGCCGTTCGAGTTGCCCGGAAACCCCTGAGATTCCTCAGCTTCCCGTGCGCAGCCTCGCCAGCACCGCCTCCAGCTCCGGAGGCAGCGGCGCCTCGGCCGTGATACGCTCGCCGCTCGACGGATCGGGGAACGAGAGTTTGGCTGCGTGCAGGAATTGCCGCGACAGCCCTTCGATTGCCGGACCGCCGTAGAGCGGATCGCCGGCCACCGGCGCCCCGACCGCCGCCAGGTGGACGCGGATCTGGTGCATCACGCCGGTGGGAATCTCGGCCTCGACCAGGGTGAAGTCGCCCAGCCGCTCCAGCACCCGGTAGCGGGTCAGCGCCGGCCTCGCCTTGAGCGCCTCGGCGTCCTCCTCCGAGGGACAGGCGATCATCTTGCGAGCGTTCTTCGGGTGATGGCCGATGGGGATTTCGATCTCCCCGCCCTCCCCAGCCGCTCCGCCCACCAACGCCAGGTAGCGCTTCTCCACCGAGCGCGAGGAGAAGGCCTCGCGCAGCTTGCCGTAGGCCTCGCGGCTGCGCGCGGCGACCATCGCCCCCGAGGTTTCGACGTCCAGCCGGTGGGCCAGCCCGCACTCGCGGGCGTCGTCCGAGGCCTGGGCGCACTCCGGGTAGCGCGCGATGAGCGCGTTGCCCAGCGTCCCCGTTTCGCCTTCCTCGAGCGGATGGCTGGGCATCCCCGCCGGCTTGTCCAGGGCCAGGTAGGCGGCACCCTCGCGCAGCACCTTGAGCGGCAGCTCGGGCTGGGCGACGACCGCGCCGGAGGTCTCCGGCAACTCGGCGGCCAGCTCGCTGCCGGGGACAATGCGGTCGCCCTTCTTGGCCCGCTTGCCGTTGACCCGCACCTCGCCGGCCTCGAAGGCGGCCTTGATCTTCGAGAGCGAAAGCCCAAGCGCATCGGCCAGATAGCGATCGATGCGGACCGGCGAGGCGTCCTCGGGGACGCGATGGACCTTCTTCACTGGCAGCCGACCGGTCCGCAGGGGGAGGTGGGGCCGGCGTCGTGCGGGTAGCCGCCGTCGGGGAACGGGTGGCAGACCTCCAGCCCGCACCGGAAGAGGAAGGGGATGCCGGCGTCGTCGTGAAGCGGCGGCACGGACGCCAGCCCGCCGTCGCCCAGGTCGTGGCCCACCAGTGCCAGTCCGCCGTCGCCGGTGAAGGCCAGGTAGAGCCCGGCGTCGTCGAAGGGCCCGAATCCGGCGTCGGTGTGCGGCAAGATCGTGAAGACCTCGGCCGAGAAGCCGGCGTCGTTCATGCCCTGGGAGAAGTCTGGGACGGCCAGCGCCTGGCAGACTTCCGGGCTCCCGGCATCCACCGGGGCAGGCGAGGCGACGCCGGCATCGGGATCGACGGCGGTCGAAGCATCGGCGCTCCAGGACGGGGGCGCCGCCGGGCAACAGGCGCGGTCGATCTTCACCGCCGGCGGCGGCACCATCCGGCACCACAGCTTGCCGTCGCTGCCGCAGACCCACTCCGCCTCGGTACAGGGTTGGCCGCCGGTGCAGGCGAACGAGGCCGCCAGCCCCACCGCCGAGCCAGCGCACAACGCCGCTGCCGCCCAGTGCTTGATGCCCCAATTCATGGTGCCGCTCCTCCAGCCAAATCCTGACGGAGGCTAGCACGGGATTTTGGCGATCGCTCGCTCGCGCACCCGCTGCGCGGACCTGCGAACGCAAGCAAGGCAGTGCAACCTTGAGCGGCACGCCTCGTCCGTCTACTGTGGCGCGTCCCATTTCGGCAGCCGCACTCCGCGGCCGAGGCGCGATCGAGGAAAACGATGAACAAGATCATCTGGGCAGTGGCAGTCCTGGCCGCATTCGGCTGCGCCAACAAGGCGGCAGCCCCGACCGCGGTCGAGGAGACGAAGAAGGAGGCCAAGCAGGAGGCCCCGGCGTTCGACCTCAAGGCGCTGGCCGCCCGCGAGCTGCCGGAGGGTAGCAAGCAGTCCTTCGCCCTGGGCGAGGCCAAGGCCGAGGTCGAGGCGGCCGCGGCCCCCACCCTCAACGTCGAGGAGAAGTTCATCAGCCTGGGGATCCCGCTCGCCGGGGCCAGCGAGCTGACCTGCTTCCTGTACAAGGAGGCCATCGACTCCGGGGCCACGCTGCTCAACGTGATCAAGATGGCCGAGCGCAAGGTGGAGGTTCAGCAGGTGCGCCCGACCGCCATCGTGCCGGTGGGGCAGATCCCGGCGATCTACCTGATGCTCGACTACCTGGTGAAGGGCGAGCAGGGGATGCTGGCCGGTCAGATGAAGGCCATGGTCTTCCCGAGCGAAGTCGCGCCGATGATGTGCATCCACGACGAGGTCGGCTTCCGCCAGTCGTTCCAGCGGATCACCCTCGGCCTGGCCAAGAGCCTGACCCAGGCGGCGGCAGCCACCAAGTCGGCGCAGCGCTACGCCGAGCTGATCGTGCTCAAGCTGGGCGAGGTGCCGGTGGGCTTCGAGCGCGAGACGCACGTCGACGGCAAGAACGACACGGTGGTGGTCACCCACCTGTCGAGCATGTTCCTGCCGCGCTCCGCCAAGCAGCTGGTGGTCGAGGACGGCGTGCAGACCGTGGTCAGCGACAAGGCTGGCCGGCTGCTCAAGCTCGAGCACGTCAAGGCCGCCAACGGCGAGATCGAGGAGCAGATCTCGGTCAGCCGCGAGAAGAACGGCGAGTACAGCTACAAGGGCAAGCACTCCGGCAAGGAGGTCGCCGGGAAGTTCAAGGCCAAGGGCAAGGACGGAGTGGCCAGCGGCCGCGCGGTGGCCAAGGCGATGAAGGAGCAGCTGCTCGCCGGCAAGCAGGCCGAGGTGAAGCTCGAGGAGTACCAGCCGGGCATCAACCCGGGCGGCACGGTGGAGACCAGCTACAAGCTGGCCGACAAGGCCACCCGGGCGGTGACCGCCACCCTCAACGAGCTGACGCTGAGCGAGGTTCTCGACGAGCAGGGCTACACCCAGCGCATGGAGATGCCGCTCGGGCCGGCCAGCCTGGTCGGCGAGCGCGTCTTCAGCCAAGGCACGCCGTGATCCCGCTGCTGGTCGGCCTGCTGCTGGCGCAGAGCGCGCCGGGCGAGCCCCAGGTCTTCCTGCACCAGTTCGACCTGGAGGATCGCACCGGCGCGGCGTTCGATCCCGCCAACCCGAAGCTCCGGCTGACGCTGGAGCTGTCGGGGCGCGACGACGTCGCCTTCCTCTCCGAGCGGCTGGGGAAGAAGCCGGCCAGGCCGGGGACCGTGGTCGTGGACGGGCTGGGCTACCGCGGCGGCTCGGACCCGGTCGATGCGCGCTACAAGGCGGCCTCGTTCGTCCTCGACTTCGACGAGAAGCCGGTGGCCGCGGTCATCGCCCAGGTCCGCAAGGAGCTGGGCGACAAGCCCAGCGTCGAGCAGCTGATCCACTTCGTCGAGCGCTACATCGAGAAGAAGGACCTGAGCCGGGGATACGACGTGGCCTCGGTGGTGGCCACCCGCAAGCAGGGCGACTGCAGCGAGCACGCGGTGCTGCTGGCGGCGCTCTTGAGGGCCTTCGGCCAGCCGGCGCGCGTGGTACACGGGCTGGCGATCGTTCCGATGTTCGGCAAGGTGCAGGCCTTCGGGCACGCCTGGGTCGAGGTCCACCAGGGCAAGCAGTGGCAGGTCGCCGATGCTGCACTGGGGACCGAGTTGCCGCGGGCCTACCTGCCGATGAGCGCGCTGAGTAACGAGGGAGTCGGCTTCGGGCTGTCGGCGCTGAGCTCGGCCAACCTGCTCTACGTGAAGAAGCTGGTGCTGGAGCTGGCGCCGTAGCGCAGGCCTCTCGACCGGTCCCGACGGGCCTCGCTACCCGTTTCCCTCTCGGTCGAAGGCTGCCTCCTCGCCCGGCTCCGCCGGGCTGCGCTTCTTGGGCATCGCCTCGTCGAGCATCGCCAGGTAGTCGATCTCCGGCTGCGGCTGCGGCGACGGCGGCGCGCCCAGGGCCGCCACCCGCCGGGCCAGCGCCGCCAGGATGTCGGGCGCCGGCCGCAGCGCGTGCCCCAGCGTCGCCTCGCCGGAGATGAACTGCACCAGCGCCTCGCCCACCTGGCCCACCGGCAGCCCACGGCGCAGCAGATCCTGCAGCGAGTTGGCCAGGCTGAAGAGGTTGTAGCCGTAGCCGCTGATCATCTCCCGCGCCACCCGCACCACCGAGCGCGCTCCAAGCTGCCCGTCGGCCATCAGCACCAGCGCCGCCTGGAAGTAGTTGTAGATTGGCACCAGCCGCGGACCGTACTTGCGGAAGTGCGCCGGCGGGGTCAGCCGGTCGAGGTGGATGAAGATCCGCCCCACCGTGCCGGCGGGCTCGATGCGCCGCAGCCACTCGATCGCCGCCGAGGCCTGGTCCTCGTAGGTGCCGCAGGCCTCGAGCACCGCGAAGAGGGTGGTCTCGTCGAGCTTGCCGCTGATCAGGTCGGCGTAGAGCGAGTAGATGTAGGCGTCGGACTCGGCGTCGTCTCCGAACAGGGTCTCGCTGGCCGAGGCCGGGGTGCGCGAGCGGCTCTCCAACAGCGCCGGCAGCTTGTAGCCCAGCTGATCGCGCACCGCCTTGAAGCGCCCGCGCAGCGCGTTGGAGAGGTTGGGCTTGAGCACCAACTCGTCGAAGGAGGCGCCGTCGAGCTGGAGCTTCTCGGTGAGCACCGAGCGCATCTGCCGCGGGCTGCCGGAGATGATGCACACCCGGTTCGGGGTCACGCCGTTGGCCCGCAGCTCGCGCATCAGCGCCGCGGTGCCCGGGACGTTGACCTTGTCGCGGGCCTTCTGGAAGGCGGTGCGCACCAGGTCGCGCAGCGAGTCGAACTCGGTGCGCAGATAGGTCTTGTCCAGGTCCCAGCGGTAGACGTGGCGGACGGTCTGGTCGGCGGAGCTCATCGGCCGGGGTGCACCAGCTGCGAGGGCGCCTTGGCCAGCCCCTCGGCGATCGACTGCGTCAGACCGGCGGAGACCGCCTTGCCGGCCACCTTGACCGCGTTGGCGATGGCCTGGGCCTTGGAGCGGCCGTGGGCCTTGATGAACAGGTGGTCGAAGCCCAGGACCGGGGCGCCGCCATACTGCTGCCAGTCGGTGAGCTCCTTGAGCCGGTGCAGGCCGCCGGAGAGCATCGCCAGCCCGGCGCGCCACAAGAGCTTCTCCTTGTAGGCGTAGCGTGCCAGCCCGAGCACCGTCTCGCCCACGCCCTCGAGCATCTTGAGCACCACGTTGCCGGTGAAGCCGTCGCAGACCACCACGTCGGCGGTTCCCTTGGGGATGTCCACGCCCTCGACGTTGCCGAGGAAGTGCAGCCCGGGCTGGGCGCTGATCAGCTGGTGGGCGCGGACGACTTCGCGCGGGCCCTTCATGGCCTCGGAGCCGTTGGAGAGCAGGGCCACCGCGGGGGCGGGGTTGGAGCTGATGACCCGGGCGTAGGCGGAGCCCATCACCGCGAAGGCCAGCAGGTCCTCGGCGTTGGCCTCGACGGTGGCGCCGACGTCGAGCAAGAGGGAGAAGGGGTCGGAGCGCGGGCCGTGGGCGCGCTGGGTGGGGTAGACCGCGGCCAGGGCGGCGCGGCGCACCCCGGGCAGCAGCTTGAAGGCCTTGGCGCAGGCCAGCACCGCCGCCCCGGTGTTGCCGGCGCTGACCAGGGCGCTGGCCTCGCCGCGGGCCACCAGCTGAGCCCCGACGCTGAGCGAGTTGTCGGGCTTGGCCGCCAGCGCCTCGCCGGGCTTCTCGGCCATGCCGATCGACTGTGAGGCGTGGACCACCGAGATCCGCTCGGGGTTGTGGCGCATCTGCTCGAGCAGCTCGCCAATGCGGGCGCTGTCGCCGACCAGCGTGATCTGCATCTGCGGGCTCTCCAGCGACAGGAGGGCGGCGGCGGCGACGGGCTCGTGGGGGGCGTGGTCGCCTCCCATGGCGTCGAGGGCGATCTGGACGGGACCGTTCATGCGCTCCCACCGTAGCACGCCGCCCGGCGCGGTGAAGGTTGAGCGCGAGTTGGCCATCGGGTGGGCCCCTGCCACGGTCAAAGCCGCGCGGGCAAGGCCGCGGCGGGCCGCTTGCTTGGCGCTGTCAAAAGCATAGCTTTGGGTGCAACGGCTCGAAGGCCCGTGGAGGGCTCCCATGGCAATCGGCGCGACGATGGCGGTGCTTGTTTCCCTGACGGCGGGCGGGGCCCTGGAGGGTGGGCGAGTTCAGACCGTGGAGGGCTGGTACCAGCTGGAGGAGGGGTATGGCGAGGCGGCCGACTCGGAGGCGGTGATCGTCGCCGACGCGGATCCTCCCATGGTCGCCCAAGCTCCTGCTCCCGGCGGCGAGGGCGCCCAGGCCCGCCCTGCGCCGCCAGCGGCCGAGCCGCCGCAGACTCTGCTGCTCGACGACTGCGACGACGTCCGGGGGCGCTATCTGCAGCGGGTGCTCGAGCTGAAAGGGGTCTCGATCTTCGGCCTGGAGCCGCGGTTGCTGGCGGCTTGGACCCGGCACCGCCCATTGGCGGCCAGTGGCTCACCTCTGGCCGGGCTCTACGGTCTTCCGGATCCGGCGCTGGCTCCGCTCTACGGCGATCCCCCGACTCCCCCCGGGGCGCTCAGCTACGATTTCACCCTGCAGAACCTGGCGCAGGAGCTGTTGCGCTGCGACAACGGCGCGGTCCCGGTCCAGTTCGGCTCCCCCTGAGCGGGCAGGGTTGCGTGCGGCGGTAAGCTGCTGATTTCATATGGCTATTTCGGATCGCCGCGGTATCGGCCCTGGTTCCCGCGGCCCGGCGGACGTTCCCCGATCGAGGGGACGTCCAAAGCTTTGTGGCCTGGAAATCGGGTGTTAGGATGCCCCCCGAGCGCCGCCCCGTACCTGGCGCCTCGGTGAACGAATGCCGGACATGCTGAACGCGATGCGCGATTTCCGCTTTCTGGACGACAAGCGGAACCTGGCTGGACTGTCGGCGGAAGAAGAAGCGCGCTGGCGCGAGCTGAGGGTCCTGGTGCACGGCAATGCCGCCGAGGTAGCGAGCGCGCCGGCGACTCCGGTGCCGGCCCCCGCTGCCGATCTGATCGACCCAGGGTCGTGGGTGAGCGATCTCAACAACCCGGCGGCGGACGTGGTGGCGCCGGTCTCGGGATTCGATCCCCAGGCCCAGGCGCAGTGGGGCGCCGACGGTGCCTACTACCCGCCCGGCTTCAATCCCCAGACCGGCCAATGGCAGGACCCCACCTACGAGCAAGCCTACGCCCAGGGCTACGTCTGGGACGCGACCACCCAGAACTGGGTGCCGCTCTATCCCGCCGGCGACGGCGCCGCCGCCACCGCCCTGGCTCCCGAGCAGGCGATTGCTCCGCATTCGATTCCCAGTGAGCCAGCGGCCTCCGTCGCGGCCACGCCCGTCGCTGCCGAACCTGCGCTGACCGCCGACGCTGCCCCGGCCGCCGCACCGGTGCCAGCGGCTGAGGTGGCGCCAGCGGCTGAGTCCGCGCCTGCGGTCCAGGCCGCGCCGGTCGCCGAATCTGCGCTCGTTGTCCAGGCCGCGCCTATCGCCGAGCCCACTCCGGCCGTCGAGTCCGCGCCCGCCGTCCAGGCTTCGCCCGTCGCCGAGCCCGCTCTCCAACCCGCCCCCGCCGCCGAAGCCGCGCCGACGCCGGCTGTCCCGGCCGAGGCCCCGGCTGCGGCCGCTGCGCCTGCCGCCGAGGAGTCCACTGCTCCGGCGGCGCCGGACGTCTCCGAGGTCGAGCTCGCCTTCGGCGAGTTGGATGCCGAGCTCAAGCAGGGTCGTCCCGCCGCGGCCGAGCCTCCCCCGCCAGCCGCGGCGCCGGTTTCGGTCGAAGCCGCAGCGCCGGCTCCCGTCGAAGCTGCCGCCCCCGAGCCTCTCTTCCCCGCTCCGGCAGTCGAGGCGGTGGAGATCGCAGCCATCGACTCGCTTCCCGAGGCGATCGCTCCTGCGGCTGCCGGCGAGAGCCCGGTCGCGCCGGCGCCGGTCGCGTCGATCTGGGGCGACGACAGCACGCCGGCCGCGGCCGAGGCTGCTGCCGAGCCCGCTGGCGCTCCAGCCCCGGTCGAGCTCGACGACGCTGACTTCTCCGAGGCCCCCGCGCCCGCGGCCGAAGCGACAGCAGCTCCCGCAGAACCGGCGCCGCAGCCCGTGGAGCCCGCTTCTGCCTCGCCCGCCGCGGCCGAGCCGGCGGCGGCAGTCGACTTCTCTTCCGTCGAGGTTTCGGTTCAGGAGCAGGCCTCCGTGTCGCCGGCGCCTGTCGCCGCGCCCGAAGTCGCGCCCGAAGTCGCGCCCGAAGTCGCGCCCGCTCCCGCGCCGCAGCCGGCCCCGTCGACGGAGGCAGTCGCCGTCGCCGAACCAGAGCAGGCCGCCCCCGCGGCCGATCCCGTTCCGCCTCAGGTTGTGGCGCTCGATGCCGGGACCTTCGACGCCGGCCCCCCCGCCGCCCCGGCCGAGCCGAGTGGGGCCGCCAGCGCAGCGCCGACGGTTTTGCCGCCTATCGAATTGCCGGCGCCTCCGGAGGCTGTCCAGCCTGCGGAGAGCGCCAGTGTTGCCGCCCAGCCTGAGGCTCCCGCCGCGCCCGCCGCCGAGCAGTTGGCAGCCGCTGCCGCCGAGCCATCCGTCCCGGCTCCGGCGCCCTCTCTGTGGCAGGCGGAAGCCTCGAGCGAGCTTGCCTCCGAGGTGTCATCCTCGCCGGCGCCATCGCTCTGGGATGCCGAGCCCGCCGCCCAGCCGGCAATCGCTGAGCAGCCGCCGGTTGCCGCCGAGCAGCCGCCGGTTGCCGCTGAGCAATCGCCGGTTGCCGCTGAGCAATCGCCGGTTGCCGCTGAGCAGCCGGCGGCCGCGCCGTCGCTCTGGTCCGAGCCGGAGCCCCAGCCGTCCCAGCCGGCTCCCTCGCTGTGGGACGCCTCGGTCCAGCCCGATCCCTCTCAGGATTTCCAGCCTCCCGAGGTCGATCCGCAGGTGAAGGCCCAGTTCGGCGCGGCGCCCGCTGGAGGTTGGTCCGAGGAGCAGCCGGAACAGGCTCCCGATCGCACGCTGTTCGCGGCGCCTCCCGCGGGAGACCTCGAGGCGGCTCAGCCCGAGGTGGCCATCGACGGCCATCCGGGCGCCGAGGTGCCGCTGGCCAGCGCCTCGGACTTCGTCAGCTGGCAGGGCTCTTCTCAGGACGCCATTTCCGCCGACGGTGCCGAGGCCGTCGAGTCCGAGGTCGAGCGCGGCGCAATCAGCGACTTCGCCCAGTGGCAGAACGGCTCGATTCCTTCCGCCGGCGCCACGCCGGAGCAGGGCATCGAGCTGGGCGGCGAGCAGAGCGGCATCGAGCTGGCTTCGGCCGCCGATTTCATCACCTACTCTCCCAGTGAGCAGGCTGCGGAGGTCGCGCCGGCTCCCGCTGCGCCAGTCGCCGCTGCCGCCCCCGCGCCGGTCGCCGCGGCTCCGATCGCGCCGGCTCCCGCTGCGCCGATCGCCGCTGCCATCCCTGCGCCGATCGCCGCTGCGCCGGTGGCCCCTCCTGCCGCCACGCAGCAGCCGTCCGAGGATGTCTCCATCGACGAGATCGAGCCCGAGCCGACGCTGGAGCTGACGGCGGAGATGATGTCCGCGGCCGAGCCCGAGGAGGACATCGCCATCGACCTGACGCCCGCGCCGATGGCCGTTCCGCAAGCCATCCAGGACGCTCGGCCGGCTCCCGCTCCGGTTGGCGCGCCGATGGCTGTGCCGATGCCTGTGGCGGCAGTTCGTCCGGCCCCCGCGCCGGCTCCAGCGGCGGTGGCAGTTCCGGCTCCGCCGGCCCGCCCGCAGTTCGCCCCCGCTCCCGCGCCGGCCCCGATACGCGTCCCGGTTCCCGCGGCGCCCGCCGCATTCGCCCCGGCCCCGGTCGCCGCTCCGGTCCCGCCCCGGCCCCAGCCTCCGGCCCCGATGCCGGCGTTTGCGGCTCAGCCAGCCCCTGCCTTCGCCCAGCGTCCGGCTCCTGCGCCTACCCCTGCTCCTGCTCCGAGCGCGCCGGCCGCGCCCGCGCCCGCTGCCCCCGCTCCGGGAGGAGAGGTCCGCGTCTCCGGCGAGCACAAGGTCATCGTCCACCTCGTCGACGGGCAGGTGAAGCGCGGACTGCTGCGCAACGCGCGCCTGGACGCCGAGGCGATCGACCTCGAGATCGTCCCCGGCCAGCCGCCGGAGAAGATCTCAACCAAGCGGGTCAAGGCGGTGTTCTTCCTGTTGGCGGCCGGCGCCAAGCCGCCGGCGCCCGCCGGCCAGAAGCTGCGCATCACCTTCCATGACGAGCGCCAGGTCACCGGCTTCGTCCCGGTCTACGACCCGCAGGCCAGCGGCTTCTTCATGCTCCCGGCTGACACCCGGACCAACAACGAGCGGATCTACGTCTACCGCGCCGCGGTCAAGGGCGTGGCCAAAGGGTAGCCGCCGCACCGCGGCAATCGGAAGCACTCTCTCTCCGGGCGTTCTCCAGGCTACAATCCGGCGCTTTCAGGCGCGCCCCCGACGCGCGCGCCGGTCGCCGGAGCTTGCCCATGTCGCGCACCCTCGCCGTCCTCGGCGCCATCCTTCTGTTCGCCACCTCGTGCGGCTCGCAGCCCGAGGTCGAGTCCTCCCCGGGCCCGCTGTCGCAGGCCTTCTCGCGCTCGGCTGGGCGCTACGGCGTCCCCGAGAACCTGCTCAAGGCCATCGCCCAGACGGAGACGCAGTTCTTCCATCAGCCCTACCTGCGCTCGATCGACGGCGGCTTCGGACTGATGCACCTGGTCGAAGGGCGCACCCTGGCCCGGGCCGCCCGGCTGACCGGGCTCACCGAGGAGGAGCTCGAGGGGAGCGCCGAGGCCAACATCGAGGGCGCGGCGGCGGTGCTGCGCAGCTTCTTCGACGAGTCGCTGGCCAACAACTCCACCCTCGATTCGCGCGATCCGGTCGACTACCTCGACGCGGTGCGAGCCTACAGCGGCATCCCGGATCCCGACCTGTCGCTCGACCACGCGCTGCAGGTCTACGCCGCCCTGACCAACGGCGCGCGCCGCGACCTGGGCACCGAGGTGGTGGTGCTGGAGCCGACCCCGATCGACCTCTCCCGGCGGCTGCCGCTGGGCAGCGCCCGCTTCGCCCTCACCCCGGACTACACCCAGGCCGGCTGGCGGCCGGCCTCCTCGAGCAACTTCGCCGTCGGCCGCACCGCGGCGATCGACACCGTGGTCATCCACACCACCCAAGGCACCTACGCCGGGACCATCAGCTGGTTCCAGGATCCGGCGGCCCAGGTCAGCTCGCACTTCGTCGTCCCGCGCACCGCCATGACCCCGGCGCTGACCCAGATGGTCCAGGTGCAGGACACGGCCTGGCACGCCAGCAGCTACAACTCGCGCGCGGTGGGCGTGGAGCACGAGGGATACGTCGCCGATCCCGCCTGGGCCACCGAGAACACCTACTGCGTCTCCGCCCAGCTGGTGTCCTGGCTGTGCAGCCAGCACGGCTTCCCCTGCGACCGCAGCCACATCCTCGGGCACTCCGAGGTCCCCGGCGCCACCCACACCGACCCGGGGCCGAACTGGGACTGGACCAAGTACATGGGCTATGTCAGCGGCGGCTGCGGCGCGGCGGGGACCACTGGGACCCTGATCGGCGTGGTCTACGCCGCCCCCACCACCGCCAACCGCATCGCCGGGGCGAAGGTGACTCTGAACAACGGCCAGTCGCAGGTGGTGGGCGCCGACGGCGTCTACCGCTTCACCCTGCCCGGCGGCAGCTACACCGCCACCGCCTCGGCCACCGGCTACACCTCGTCCAGCGTCACCCGCACCGTCACGGTCGGCGCCACCACTTGGGGAAGTATCGGGATGACCGCGGCCGGCGCCGCCACCGGCACCTATCGAGGCGTGGTCTACGAAGTGAACCCGACCAACGCCGCCGACACGAGCAAGGTGCTCGCGGGCGCTACCGTGTCGCTCGAGACCGGCGCCACCGCCACCACCGGCGCCGACGGCGCCTTCAGCTTCACCGCCGCCCCCGGGGTCCACACCGCCAGCGCCAGCCTGGCCGGCTACCTGGGCAACTCCTCCACTGCCACCGTGGTGGCCAATGCCGAGGTCTGGGGCTCGATCGGCCTGAGCAAGCAAGCGGTGGCGACTCCGGTGGTGAAGATCACCAATCCCGCCGACGGCGCCCAGCTCGACTTCGCCCACCTCCAGGTCGAGGGCCAGGTGAGCCAGGCGCAGGGGGCCACCGAGGTCCAGGTGATCTACGCCGGCAAGATGGCCGCCGGCCCGCTGACCAACGCCGCCTTCTCCGTGCCCATCGACGTGCCGGCCGGGGACACCGGCATCCAGGTGTCGGTGACCAACGGCGCCGGCACCGGCACCGCGAGCGTCGTGGTGCACTTCAAGACCGGGCTCTGCGGCAACGCCTACGAGACCACCTCCACCCCCGGCGATCGCAGCCGCCCGCTGTCTGGGGCGAGCGCCGAGTTGCTGGGCGGCGATCTGTGCGGCGCCCCGGGCACCGCCGCCACCACCGATCTGGCCGGCCACTTCTGCCTCGACGCCGCCCCCGGCGACTACACCCTGCGCATCCGGCTGAGCGGGGAGCGCACCGACCTGGAGCGGGTCACCATCCCCGCCGATCGCCGGTTGCAGACCGAGAGCTGGCTGGTGCGCGGGGCGGATCTCGGCCCGTCGATCTCCATCGCCAGCCCGACCCCCGACGCCAACGGCGAGGTGGTCGGCGACCAGTACTCGGTGACGCTGCGAGGGACGATCGAGGGGATGGTCGCCAGCGAACTGACGATCAACGGCCAGCACGTGGCGCTCACCGACGGCGGCGGCTTCACCACCACCGTGGGCCTGGGCGTCGGCGAGACCACCATCGAGCTGGTGGCCCAGGGCAGCTGCGGCGAGGAGGCGCGGCGGACCCTCTCCGCCCGGCGCTCGTCCGACCCGCCGACGACGGCCAAGAGCAGCGGCTGCGGCTGCGCTTCCGGTGGCCAGTCGAGCTTGCTGCTGCTCGGATTGCCGGCGCTGGCCGTCTTCGGCCGCCGGCGGCGGGCCTTCTAGAGGGCCGGCGATCGAGGGCGCAGCGCGCGCACCAGCCTGACCACCCCGGCGGCCGGGCCGAATTTGTCCAGTCAGTGCAGGTACTTGTCCGAGCCCTTGCGCTCGTCGCGGTCGAAGCGCGAGGGCGGGACGACCCGCAGGTGGCGGCTGCGGGCCTTGAGCTGGCGGTCGATCCACCAGGCGCGCAGGTGCAGCCAGGCGCGCCGGGCGTTGGCGCGTCGGTTGAGCAACAGGTAGCCGATGCCCATGCCCAGGAAGACCGGGACGAACGGCTCCCAGGCGAAGAGCATGTAGAGGACGTTGAGGACCACCGACAGGCCCAGCAGCGCCGGGGCCTTCACGGGGATGAAGAAGAAGTAGGCCGAGGAGTGCCAGTTGGTGAGCACCCAGGCCACCAGCACCGCCTCGCCTGCCACCAGTGCCCCCTGGTAGGCGACGTTGCGCAGCGCCGGGACGGCGAAGGCCAACAGCTGGGTGAGAAGGGCGGCGCCGGTGCCGGTGGCGAAGAAGTAGAACAGGAAGCGCCGGGTCCCCCACTGACGCTCGACCTGGGAGGCGAAGATCCACAGGCCGAACAGCTCGTAGAACAGCAGGCCGGTCGGGTGGGGGAGGAGGAACAGGTAGGTGAAGGGCGACCAGAGCTGCCAGCCGTCGATCACCTGGGCGGGGACGAAGTCCAGGGCCGAGGTCAGCGGGGCCAGCGCCGGGATGGCCCGGTACGAGGCCATGGCGGCCACGCTCAGCACCGCGGTGGCCACCATGATGAACAGCACGCCCTGGGGCGGGCGGCCGAACATGCCGCCGAAATCGACCTGCATGTTGCGCGGCGTAGGCATGGCCTTTCTCTAACAGCCGCTTCCCCGCCGTCCATCCCCGACAGGCGCCGGAGGGAGGACCGGCCTCAGCGGTTGCGGTCGTGCTCGCGGTAGAAGAGCGTGATCGTCAGGCAGTGGAACTCCTTGTCGCTCGACTGGGTCACGATCTTGTCCACGATCTCCAGCGCGGTGTTTTCCTTGAGCCAGCGGGTGATGGTCTCGCCCATGTTCTCGCGGTCGCGGGCCAAGGTGGTCGAGAAGATCTTGATTCCGGAGAAGCTAGGCATCGCAGGGCCTCCGCAGCAGGAGGCCATTCCTGCCTGAAAGGCCCGAGAAAGACAAGGTGCCCGCCGCCTGCGCAGTCCGGTCAACCAAGCGGCGGCCGGGGCCATCCAGGCCCCTTGGCGCCGTCGCCCCGGCTGCCATAATGGACCCCGCACCGTCGGAGGACTCCTTTGGCCAAGACCCAGCGCAAACGCATCGGTCCCTATCGGCTGCTCGACGAGCTGGGCAAGGGCGGCATGGGGGTGGTGTGGCACGCCATCCACGAGGTGCTGCAGCGCGAGGTGGCGATCAAGGAGCTGGTCAGCCGCAGCGCCAAGGACCACGAGGCCATCGAGCGCTTCCGCCGCGAGGGGATGGCGCTGGCCCAGCTCAAGCACGAGAGCATCGTCGGGGTCCACGACCTGTTCATGAGCGCCGAGAAGCTCTACATGGTGCTGGAGTACGTGAACGGGGTGACGCTGCACTCGCTGATCAAGGACGGCCCGCTGCCCTGGGACGTGGTGGCGATCCTGGGGATGCGGGTGGCGGCGGCGCTGGAGCACGCCCACCACCACAAGCTGATCCACCGCGACCTCAAGCCGGCCAACCTGATGATCAGCAAGCTGGGCGAGGTGATGCTGATGGACTTCGGCATCGCCCGCGACCAGCTGCTCAACGACCTGACCAAGACCGGGTTCGCGGTCGGCACGCCCAGCTACATGCCCCCGGAGACGCTCAAGGGGCAGAAGGCCGACGGCCAGAGCGACCTCTACTCGCTGGGCGTGACGCTCTACGAGTGCGCCACCGGCACCAACCCCTTCGCCGGGGCCGATCCCCAGAAGGCCTTCGCCAACATCCTCTCCGGCAAGTGGCAGCCGCTGAAGAAGCTGGCCCCCGAGCTGCCCAAGGGACTGCGCCGGATCATCGAGCGCTGCCTGCAGCTGTCTCCCAAGAAGCGCTTCAAGACCGCGGCCGACCTGCGCCAGGAGTTGGAGATGCTGCTGCAGAGGTCGGGAGCCCGGGCCAACCACCGGCAGCGGCTGATCGGGTTCCTGCGGGCGCAGGGAAAGATCAGTGAGACCGAGGCCTTGACCTGCATGAACGCCGCCGAGCTGGCCGAGACCAGCTTCGAGGAGCTCAAGCCGCGGCGGCTGGGGCGCAGGCTGGCCATCGCCGCCACGCTGCTGTCGATGCTCGGCGGAGGCGGCTACTACGTCTGGGCCCAGACCGACCTGGTCAGCCGGCTCAACCTGCACCAGTACTTCGCCTGGCTGCCGTAGCCGAAGCCGCCGCTCACAGCCCTTGGATCTGCCAGGGCTCCTTCGCCGGGACCGGGGCCGCCGCCTCGACCTGCCCGGCGCTGTTGTCGCCCCAGCACCAGACGCTGCCGTCGGACTTGCGGGCGCAGGTGTGGGCCCAGCCCACCGAGATGGCGATGACTCCGGAGAGCCCCTTGACCATCACCGGCACGTGGGACTCGACGGTCGAGCCGTCGCCCAGCTCACCCTCGGCGTTGCAGCCCCAGCACGACACCTCGCCGGTGCCGAGCAGCGCGCAGCTGTGGCAGGTGCCGGCGGAGACCGCCACCGCGCCGCTGAGCCCTTTGATCGTAGTCGGCTGGTAGGCGGTCTTGACGCTGCCGTCGCCGATCTGGCCGTTGGAGTTGTAGCCCCAGCACTGGACCGCGCCCGACTTCATCGCCGCGCAGGCGTGCAGCTGGCCGAAGGCGACCGAAGCGACCCCGAACTGCAGCCCGGGGACGTCGTAGGGGGTGTCCTGCTGGGTCATCAGCCCGTCGCCCAGCTCTCCCAGCTGATCGGTCCCCCAGCACAACAGCGCTCCCTGGTCGGTGACCGCGCAGCTGTTGCGCTCTCCGGCCGCGACTGCCACCACTCCCGAGGTCAACCCCGGGACCTGGTAGGGCTTGTAGCTGGGATTGGGAGTCAGGCCGTTGCCCAGCTGGCCGAAGTTGTTCATTCCCCAGCACTTGGCGGCGCCGGACACCACCGCGCAGGTGTGGTTGGCGCCGGCGGCCACGGCGCCGACGCCCGAGCTGAGCCCCATCACCGCGGTCGGGGTCGGGACGTCGGAGTGGGTGTTGTTGCCGACCTCGCCGAAGAAGTTGTAGCCCCAGCACAGGAGGGCGCCGGAGGTGGTGATGGCGCAGGTGTGGCCGTCGTAGCCCGCGGACAGCGCGACCACTCCCGCACTCAGGCCGGAGACCGGGTGCGGCCTCGGCTGGGCGTTGGTGGTGCCGTCGCCCAGCGCGTAGGAGGTGTTCTTGCCCCAGCACAGCACCGCCCCGCCGGCGTTGGTGGCGCAGCTGTGTTCGCCGCCGGCGGCGATGGCCCCCGGGCAGCAGCCCTGGCCGCAGGCGTACGAGGGAGGCTGGCAGCCGCCGGGGCCGGCGTCTCCGCCGCCCTGGGCGATTCCCGAGTCTGGGTCGGAGGCGGAGCTGCCGGCGTCGGCCTCGGTGTTCCCGCTCAGCAGCAGCTCGCAGCCGCTGCCGAGAACCAGCTGGGCGAGCAGCAGTCCAGCGAGGCGCCGGGGCATCAGGCCTTCCAAGCGGCCAGCTCCTCGAGCTTGAGGTGGTCGATCCGCTCGACCCAGCCGAAGACGTCTTCCTCCTCGCCGTGCTGGAGCCGGGTGAGGAAGTCGTAGAAGCGCTGGGCGAGGGGGCCGACCTTCTTGCCGCCGATGGCCACCTCGCTGCCCTTGTAGCTGAGCACGCCCACCGGCGAGACCACCGCCGCGGTCCCGGTGCCGAAGGCCTCGGTCAGCGCCCCGGTCTTGGCGCACTCCACCACCTCGTCGATGGTGATCGGCCGCTCGGTGACCTTCAGCCCCCAGTGCCTGGCGATCTGGATCACGCTGTCCCGGGTGACGCCGGGGAGGATGGTCCCGGCCAAGGGCGGGGTGACCAGCTCGTCCTTGAAGGCGAAGAAGATGTTCATGGTCCCGACTTCCTCGACGTAGCGGTGCTCGAGGGCGTCGAGCCACAGGACCTGGTTGTAGCCGAGGGAGGCGGCCTTCTTCTGGGCGTGCAGGCTGTGGGCGTAGTTGGCGGCGGTCTTGGCCTCGCCCAGGCCGCCGCGCACCGCGCGCACGTCCTCCTCCGAGACCCAGATCCGCACCGGGTTGAAGCCCTCGGGGTAGTAGGCGCCCACCGGGCCGCAGATCACGTAGAAGGCGTACTCGTCGCCGGGGCGCACCCCCAGGTACGGGTCGGTGGCGATCAGCGTCGGGCGCAGGTAGAGCGAGCAGCTCTTGTCCTGGGGAATCCAGTCCTTCTCCAGCAGGGTCAGGGCCTTGATCGCCCGGCCGAAGAACTCGGCGTCCACCGACTCCATCATCAGCCGGCTACAGCTGTTGCGCAGCCGCTCGGCGTTCTTCTGCCAGCGGAAGAGGTAGATGCCGTTGTCCTTGCCGCGGTAGGCCTTGAGCCCCTCGAACACCTCCTGGCCGTAGTGCAGGCAGATCGCCGCCGGGTCGATGTGCAGGTGGCGCATCGGCTCGACCCGGGTCAGGTGCCAGCCTTCGAAGCGGTCGAACTCGGTGGCGAAGAAGTGGTCGGTGAAGTAGCGGCCGAAGCCGAGCTTCTTGACGTCGGTGGGCTTGGCGCGCTGGTGCTCGGCGCGCACGCGGCGGATGTCGATCTTGAGGTCGCTCATGGCTGCTCGCCTTGATGCGGTGGCCCGGCGGGTTTCCGCGCCGGAGTTGTCGAAGGCTGGTGAGTCCCCGCCAGCCCGCCAGATTCTCTGGCTCTTCCCAGTGCGCTCGCCAGGATCGGGCGCGAGGGAGCGGTCGCCGAGGATTTAGCCACGACGCCGGACCGAGGGCAATGTCGCGGCGGGCGCGTCGGGCCTTGAGTTCGGGCGCCGCTCGGGCATCCTTGGCCCTCCCGCGACCGGAGGGGCCATGGCCAAGAAACGCAAGTCAAAATCGTTGAACAAGCCGGCGCTGATCACCGGGGCCTCGGCCGGGATCGGGGCCGAGTTCGCCCGCCAGTTGGCCTCCCGCGGCCACGACCTGGTGCTGGTGGCCCGCGACCGGGAGCGGCTCCTCGAGCTCGCCCGTTCGCTCAGCCAGGAGCACGGCAACTCGGTCGAGGTGCTGGCGGCCGACCTGGTGGATCCGGCGGGGCTGGCCGAGGTGGAGCGGTTCATCGCCGGCGCCGGCCCGCTGGCCGTGCTGGTGAACAACGCCGGCTTCGGCTTCGGGACCAGGTTCGTCGAGGCCGGCGCCGACGAGCACGAGCGGATGATCCGGCTGCACGTGGTGGTGCCGGTGCGGCTGAGCCGGGCGGCGCTGCCGGCGATGCTCGAGGCGGGCAGGGGGAGCATCGTCAACGTCTCCTCGATCAGCGCCTTCGGCCCCGGCCCGGGGCGAGTGACCTACGCCGCGACCAAGGGCTACCTCAACACGTTCAGCTCCGGCCTGGCGCTGGAGTTGGCGGGGACCGGGGTCGAGGTGCAGGCGCTCTGCCCGGGCCTGACCCGCTCCGAGTTCCACCAGCGGGCGAACATGAAGCCAAAGGCGCCCAAGCTGCTGTGGATGAACGCCGATCAGGTGGTGGCAGCTTCGCTCAAGGCGCTGGGCAGGGGATCGGTGGTGGTGATCCCCGGGTTGCACAACAAGGTGCTGGCCGCGGCCGGGCGGACCATGCCTCGGGCGATGGTCAAGCAGGCCATCCTGCGAGTGGGCGCGCTCAAGCGCGGCTGATTCCGGCTCAGAAGATGAACGGCACCATCGCCCGCCGCTCGCGCGGATAGTCGGGGAACGTCTTCTGGTACCAGCGGTGGTGGGAGCGGGCTCGCGGGGCCAGGTTGGCGACGGTCCACAGCGCGAAGACTGCCCCGCCCGGCGACCAGGTGAGGATGGCCCAGCCGATCCACTCCACGCACTCGCCCAGGTAGTTGGGGCAGCTGATCCAGCGGTAGGCGCCGCCGTAGGGGATCCGGTAGCCCTGCTCCTCGGGCCGGCGCAGCTCACGCAGGATGGCGTCGGCCTGGCGGTTGACGAGGTAGCCGGCGGCGTAGAGCGCCAGGCCGATCACGGTGTGGGGATTCAGCCCCAGCGCGGGCACCGGCCCCAGCTCATAGAGCCAGCGCGCGTTGAGGTAGGCGTTGCCCAGGTTGAAGGCCAACCCCATCGCCACCACCGACAGCGGCATCTCGCGGCGCCCGCCGCGCCGGGTGAACGGATAGATGAAGGCCCGGTGGGCGTAGTGGGCCTGCCACAGGATCAGCAAGGCGATCCCGGCGGCGCTGCCGGTGTGCGATGGCTCTCCCGCCAGGTACCAGCCGAGGAATCCCAGCGACGAGACCGACTCCATCACCAGCCAGCCCCAGCTCGCCGGGAACTTCGGTCCCCAGCCGCCGCGGAAGTGGCGGCCGTAGGGCGCGGCGATGAAGAACAGGGCGACGAAGACCGCGGCGCCGGCGCCGAGGAAGCTCAGGCAGACGATGTCGTACACGGCCCGCTCGCTCATTCGAGCGCGGCGATACCACGGTCGAGCGCCGGCGGCCAGAAGCAGCAAAGCCCGCCAGATGGCGGGCTTCGCAGACTGCGAAGGACGACCGAGGTCGCGAGCTACGGGCCGAAGTAGGAGACCTGCAGGTTGTAGCTGGCGGCGGCGTAGGCATCGACCATCAGGTAGGCCTTGGTCTGGCCGGCGGGGACGGTGATGGTGCAGGTCTCGTCGGCGCCCTGCAGGTAGGGGCGGCAGTCGAAGGCCTGCAGGGTGGGGGCGGCGCCGAAGCGGACGTAGAGGTCGGGGTCGCCGCTGCCGGTCATCACCACCTGGAAGGTGGTCCCGGGAGCCACGGTCAGCGGGCCGTGGTTGCCCTGGGCGCCCTGGGCCAGCGAGCCGGCGAAGGAGGTGCTGCGGGCGGTGGGGCCGCTGGGCGCGGTCGAGGGCAGGCCCGAGCCCTTGGTGTACTTGATGGTCAGGCTGTAGGTGGAGGCGGAGTAGCCGACCACGGTGACGTAGGCGGTCACGGCGCTGGCCGGGACGGTGAGCAGGCAGCTCTCGTTGGCGCCGTCGAGGTAGGGGCGGCAGGCGTAGCTGGTGGCGGTGGGGGCCGAGCCGAAGTTGACGTACAGGTCGGGGTCGCCGCTGCCGGTCATCACCACCTCGAAGCTGGTGCCGGGCTGCACCGAGATCGGGCCGATGTTCTTCGCGGCCCCGGCGGCCAGGTTGCCGGCGGCGGTCTGGGTCAGGACGTTGCCCGAGGAGGGAGTGGTGGGAGTGGAAGGAGTGGTCGTGCCCGAGCTCGAGCCCGGAGCGCCGTAGACCGACTGCGCGCCCTGGACGTCCTTGCTGGTGAGGACCAGGTTCCAGCCGCCGGTGCCGTTGCACTGCGGGTAGTGCATCACCGAGGCCGAGTCGTAGGGGGTGAGGGCGCGCCAGCTGTTGTCCTCGAAGCAGGCGCCGGCCTCGGGGCGGGTGTGCTCGTGGCGGAAGCCGAGGGTGTGGCCCAGCTCGTGGCGCAGCACCGCCGCCAACTGCACGCCGGAGTTGGGGTCGGGCGTGCTGTTGTCGATCAGGATGTTGCGGGTCGAGCGGCCCTGGCCGGGGAAGAAGGAGCGGGCCAGGTACTGGCCGCTGACGTTGACCGGGTTGACGTCGAAGAGCACCTGGGCGTTGGAGGCGGTGCAGGCGGCGTCCTGGGCCGCGACGTAGGCGAACTTGACGTTGGCCGCGCCCATCCACGCCGAGGTGGCGGTGGCCATGGCCTGGATCACTGCCGCCTGGCGGGTGCCGAAGGTCTTGGAGATGCAGTAGGTCAGCTGCAGCTTCTGGGCGTCGGTCCAGCGGGTGTCGACGCCGTTGGTCTGATTGATGATCAGCTTCTGGCCGCGGACCTCGTCCTGGTAGAACTCGGCCAGCTTCTTGTCGCTGTCGAGCGGGGTGTCGCCGTCGACGATCCAGATCCCGGTGGCCGGCTCGCGGTAGACCTTGGTGAGGAACTCGTTCCAGCTGAGGGCGTTGCGGCTGGCCTGAGCGCCGGCCTCCTCTTCGACCATGCCGGTGCCGCAGGCAGACAGCGACAGCAGCGCGGTCAGGGCGATTCGGGTGGAGAGGGTCGAGCGGTCCATGGCGTCCTCGCAATTCGTACGAGGGGCCGTATTCCAACTGTCGTGCCAGCCGACAAAGCACCCGAGTTTCGAGAGGTTAGCGTCCGGCAGCCCCAGGCGGTGCTCAAGCGCCGGGCGGGGCGAAGATGTCAATTGTAGTTACGTTTCGGGCGTAAAAACGCTGTCGGCACGGGCGGTTCGGCGCGCGTCGCGACGCTGTCTGGAATTCGTCCGACCTGTCTTGGAATCGGACGCATCGAGTCTGGGTGTCCTGAGTTCGGGCAGCGCGGGCCTGTTTCGCTCTCTCCTCGGGGCGGGCACGGCGGCCGAGGGAGCTCGTCTCCGGGCCCGCGCACCGCACCGCTGCTGCATCCCGCTGCCGCGTTGACAGCACCGAGTCGATTCGATGCTGACCCTTGCGCGGCTGGGCGGAATGGCGCCAAATCGCAGATGCACGCGCGGCTCGCATGGAGCGAGCCTTCCCCGCGGCGGAGGTGCCTGAACGAATTGACCAGCAAGAATGGCGCATCGCGCCGAATGACGTCCCTTCCTCTGATCGCCGCCACCTACTTCATCGTCTCGGGTGGTCCGTATGGCCTCGAAGAGTTGATCGCCAAGGCCGGCTACGATCGCGCGATCTTCCTCCTCCTCATTACGCCGCTTGCCTGGAGCCTCCCGACCGCGCTGATGGTCGGCGAGCTCGCCAGCTCGTTGCCTGACCAGGGCGGCTACTACGCCTGGGTTCGCCGCGGCCTGGGGCCGTTCTGGGGTTTCCAGGAGGCGTGGCTGTCGCTCGCCGCCAGCGTCTTCGATATGGCGATCTATCCGACGCTGTTCGCGCTCTATCTCGGTCGCCTCGTGCCCCCGCTTGGCCAGGGCGTTCCAGCATTCGCGGCTGGGGCGCTCCTGGTGGCGACGTGCGTGGCCTGGAACTTCAAAGGCAGCGCCGCGGTCGGCAAGGGCTCGCTCTGGCTCGGAGCTGGGATGCTGCTCCCGTTCGCGCTGCTCGCGATCATCGGAATCGGCCATGACCGCGTCGTCGTGGACGCCCGGCCCGCGGATGCCGGGCTGATGTCCGGCCTGTTCGTCGCGATGTGGAACTACATGGGCTGGGACAATGCCTCGACCTTCGCATCTGAGGTCGAGCGCCCGCAGCGGACCTATCCCATCGCGATACTCGGGACACTCGTGCTGGTGGCCGCGACGTATTGTCTGCCGGTGATCGGCGCCAGGCTCGGCGGCGTCGATCCGTCGGACTGGACCACCGGGTCATGGGTCGCGGCGGCCAGCCAGATCGGAGGACCGGCGCTCGCGCTTGGCGTCGTCGTGGGCGGCGCGGTGTCGGCCGCTGGCTCGTTCGCGTCGCTGATCCTTTCCTATTCTCGGCTGCCGGTGGCTCTGGCCGAGGACGGCTATCTCCCCAGGATCTTCGCGCTCCGCTCCGGCCCGGCGTCGACGCCGCGGGTCGCCATCCTGGCCTGCGGCGTGCTCTACACGGCATGCCTCGGCATTGGCTTCGAGCGCCTGGTGGCGCTCGACGTGGTGCTCTACGGCCTGAGCTTGCTGCTCGAGTTCCTGGCGCTGATCGCTCTGCGCGTGCGCGAGCCCGAGCTGCCTCGTCCATTCCGTATTCCAGGCGGTCTGGCGAACGTGATCATCATCTCGTTCTCGCCCATGTTCCTGCTGGCCTCGGCGGTGATCGCCGTGCTGTGCGAAGGCGGGGCGACCGCGAATGCGCTGTGGCTCGGAGCAGTGATCGCCCTGGCCGGGATTCCCCTCTACGGGCACCTGGCGTCTCGCGAGAGGGTCGCTCCAGTCCAGGACTCGTGATCGCCGCTCCGCTCAGGCCTCGGGCAATTTGCGGGGCCTGGGCGCGGGCGTGCGGTTGCCCGCCAGGCATGCGCGCGTCTGCAGGCCTCGGCCTGGAGGCTACCGAAGCAACGTCTCCAGGACTGCCGCAGCGCGTTCCTCATCGGCCCGCGCCACCATGATCCTGATCGGAATGTAGGGCCCGAAGAACTGTAGAAGCGCGCGATGGTGACGTCCCTGCGCGAACCCCGGGATGCCCGCTTCGGCCAGCGCGGCGAGGGCGGGCTGCGCCGCATAGACCCGGTGAATCGGCCAGACCGCCGAGACACTGCCTGTCTGCCGCCTGAACCACCACTCTTCCCAGAGGTCGCGCGCGATGAAGGTGAGAATGACTGCCGCGGTGCAATCAAAGAAAGATTCGACTGCCAAGGTCGTTGACATCAGAGCCGCGACGCAGCCCAGGAACGCCGCGCTCCCAATATTCGACCGTTTCAACGCCCGTTTGACGTTGGCCAGGGCGGCACTGTCCCCGCCTGCCCGGACCGACGCGACCTGGCTCGGCAGGTTGAAGAGCAGGGAGAGAATGATGGCGCCGGTGACGACAAGCGCGAACTCGACTCCAAACGATAGCCAGGAGCCGCGGTTCAGAAGCTGGTCGAAGCGAGCGAGCCCAGGGATCGCCGGAATTGCGAAGAAGAGAGCCGGCAGGCTGAGCGGCCATATCCCGCTCGTTGGCAGGTCGAACCGCATCGACCCGCGGTCGGAGTGGTTTGGCGTCCCAGCCGCCGAGGCAAGCAGCCAGGAGGCAAGTATCGTCCCGACAAATGCGAGCTGGATCTCCAGGTGGTGCTGGTCGCCAGCATCGAATACCAAAAGAAAGTGATGAAGCGATCCAAATATATCAACCTGCAGGGCCATTCTTTCGCAGGCGTTCAGGATCTGCACTAGAAGCGTCGCGCTCAGATTTGTGAAGATCATAACCGAAAATCCTTGGCCTATTCCCCACTGATCGACTGCTCGCGCGAGCAACACGAGGCCGAGGGTGCCCAGAGGAAGCAGTCCCAGGGCGGACCAAGGGCCCCAGCCGTGGAGAGGGCCCATCTCTCTGAGCCAGCTAAAGGTGAGGCTCGCTTGATAGCCTGCGGCAAGCAGGGCGACAGGAATGATCAATCTCAGCAGTGCTACCCGGCCCTGGGGTCCCCCTGTTCGCGCCGATCTCAGTGGCCGGAATAGGATTGCCGCGATCTCCACAATCACGAATGCGACAAAGACTGGCGTCAGGCCAAGCGATACGATCGAAAGGACGCCTGCCGGTGGCCCTATCGAATCACGCTCGAAAGCAAGAGCGCTACCGGGCACCGGGATCTGCCTCGCCAGCAGCGAGCCAAAACCGGCGGCGATTGTTACCCCCAGGCGCAGCCACGGGCCGTGGTGCCCATCGGCTCGCTCGCGCCCCGAATTCTCAGGATTCAGCACCGCCCCACAGTCGCTACAGGCAGAGACGTGATCGTTGAACTCGGCGACACGTCCGGTCACGAGCCGGTGACTGCATTTGGGATTCGAGCAGTTTTTCACCGAGGGCTCCGCGAGGAGGTTGATCTCCATGCGCTCTACGGTTGATCCGAAGGCGTCTTTCGGTTGCTTGGCCGGCCATTCCCGCGCTGCGCCCAGGAGAAGCTGGTGCGCTCATCGCACCGGGGGGACGTCCTGGCGGCCATTCTATCCTTGCTGCCAGCCAGCGGGCGCGGCGACAATCCCGCGCCATGCGCGCATGCTCTCTCGTCCTCGGACTGCTCATCGCCTCGCCGGCCGCCTTCGCCCAGGAAGAGCCGCCCCCGGCAACCTGGGCCGAGTACCAGGCCGCCAACACCCTGAGCTGCAACGGCTCGGGAGAGGCGCTGCCGGCGCCGGAGGTGAAGCAGTTCGGCGGCTTCGAGTACTCGTTCTCCGGCCCCCACGCCAAGGTGCGCCGGCTGGGCGGGCGGGCGGTGCCGGGCGAGGTCCGCCTCGGCGTCCTCTCCGGGATCAAGGAGCTGGACAGGCAGACCAAGGAGGTGCTGACCGCCTTCTTCGAGCGCTTCAAGGCCGAGAAGGTGGAAGGGGTGATCCTGGGCGGCGACAACGCCGAGAACGAGAGCGACCTCGAGGACGTGTTCGCCTGGATCGCCGAGGTCACCGAGCTGCCGGTCTACGTGGTCATCGGCAACTGGGAAGGGCGGGCCCCGTTCAACCGCGCGCTGCGGAACGTGAGCAAGGAGCACCCGAATCTCCTCAACCTCGACTTCATCCGCCGCCTCGACGCCGAGGGCTTCGACCTGATCTCGCTCGGCGGGTATTTCGACAGCCGCTACCTCAAAGGGCACGGCTGCTGCCTGTACAAGCCCCAGGACGTGGAGGCGCTGGCGGGCTGGGTGAAGCAGGCCGACGACCCGGTGATCCTGCTGGTGCACGGCCCGCCGCAGCAGAAGGGGAAGGAGGCCATCGACTTCGTCCCCGGCTTCGGCAACGTGGGCGATCCCGCGCTCGCCAAGCTGGTGGCCGAGACCAAGATCCCGTTCGGCATCCACGGCCACATCCTCGAGGCCGGCGGGCGCGCGACCGACGCCAAGGGCAGCAAGCTCGTCCCGGGCAAGCTGCTGCCGCAGTTCTTCCTCAACCCCGGGCCGGCCAGCGCGCTGCCGTGGAAGATGAACGACGGCAAGACCGGATACGGGATGGCCGCCCTGGTGACGCTCCAGGGCAAGCTGGCGAAGTTTGAGATCCTGCGCGCGCCCAAGCCCAAGGACGAGGGCGAGCAGCTCATCGATGAGGCCCCGAAGCGCGCGCCGTGAGGCCCACGGCTCTTCGCCTGCGGTCTTGGGCCCGAACCCTATTTTCACTGGGGAATGAGCATGGCCAACGACGAGCGGGGCCTTGACGAGGCCGCCAGGCAAGTGCCGGCCGAGCGCGCCCGACGGGTGGAGATCGCTCCGGCTGTGGAAGGCGACAAGCTTTCGATGGCGGCGCTGCTGCGCGAGGCAGACCTCGATTCCGACTTCGAGCCGGATGTGATCACCGAGCTGCTGGTGGCTCGGGATGGCGCCGAGGTCATCGGCTGCGCCGCGCTGGAGGTGCGCGGGCCGGACGCGCTGCTGCGCTCGCTGGCGGTTTCGCCGGCCTGGCGAGGACGCGGATTGGGCGAGCAGCTCGCCAATGCACTGCTCGAGCGCGCCCGGGCGCGTGGGTTACGGCGGGCCTTTCTGCTGACCAAGACCATCCCCGGGCTGGCCGAGCGCTGGGGCTTCCGCCGGGTGGAGCGCGGAGCGATTCCCGAGGCGGTGCGCCACAGCGCGCAGTTCGCCGGCGACGGCTGTGCCAGCGCGGTGGCGATGGAGCGCGCGCTTTAGAGGGAGGGCGAATTTGGCCTCGGGAAGGGGGCGTGGTGTACTGCGCCCTCATCCCGAGCAGCCCGAGGTCCGAGAGAGCATGTCCCCCCGCCCCGAGAAGAACATCCCCGCCCGCACAGCCATCGAGGCGAGCGGCGCCTCCGCCAAGCCGGCCAAGAACGTGGCCAAGAAGAAGGTCTCGCTGCGGCCCAAGTACTTTCTGGCCATGGCCGGCAACATCGGCGCCGGCAAGACCACCGCCGCCAAGCTGATCAGCCAGCGGCTGGGGTTCGAGCTGTTCGACGAGCCGGTGATCGACAACCGCTTCCTCAAGGACTACTACGCCGACATGAAGCGCTGGAGCTTCACCCTCCAGCTCGAGTTCCTCATCCGCCGGGTCGAGCACCACGAGCTGATCCACACCGTCAAGAAGAGCTGCGTGCAGGACCGCACCCTCTACGAAGACCCGGAGATCTTCGCCAAGTACCTCCACGGCCTGGGCTTCATGGCGAACGCCGAGCTCGACCTCTACTACGAGTACTTCGAGCGGCTGAACCGAAGGCTCTCCAAGCCCGACAAGATCATCTGCTTCGACGTCCCCAACACCGAGGTGCTGCTCAAGCGCATCCGCGAGCGCGGTCGCGCCGAGGAGAAGGCCATCGGCAAGGACTTCCTGCGCGGCTTGAACGGCTATTACTCGAGCTTCCCGCAGGTGGTGCAGAGCAAGTACGGCATCCCCTGCCTGACCTTCGACGTCACCAACATGGACATCCGCACCCGCCCGATGCGCGACGAGTTCCTCGACCGGGTCAACCAGTTCCTGCGGGCGTAGGAGGCTTCCCCATGCCGCTCGCCCCCAAGGCTCCCAGCGAATCGCACGCCGAGATGACCGAGATGATCCTCCCCTCGGACGCCAATCCGCTGGGGACGGTGTTCGGCGGCAAGGTGATGCAGTGGATCGACATCGCCGGCAGCATCAGCGCCGGCCGCCACTGCCGCCGCTCGGTGGTCACCGCCAGCATGGACGAGCTGCACTTCCACTCCCCGATGCAGGTGGGCGAGTGGGCGGTGCTGGTGGCCCGGGTGCGCGCCGCCTTCCGCACCTCGATGGAGGTGGGGGTCACCGTCCACGCTGAGCACCCGCTCACCGGCGAGCGCAGGCTGTGCACCAGCGCGCTGCTGACCTTCGTGGCCCTCGACGATCAGGGCCAGCACATCGAGGTCCCGCCGCTGGCGCCGCAGACCGACGAGGAGCGTCGCTTCATGGAGCAGGCCCACGCCCGGCGCCGGGCGCGGCTGGCGCACAAGGATCAGTGAGCGCGGGCGCCAGCGCCGCTAGCGCAGGTCGAACTTCCCCTCGAGGGCGAACTTGTCGCCGCGCACCACGCCGTGGCGCGCGGACCAGCCGCCGTTGACCTCGAACACGTACTTGGCGTTGGCGTCGACGCTGCGCGAGGTGGTGGTCAGCGGCTCGGCGTTCTCGACGATCCCCAGGATGGTCCCGTCGCCGGCGATGAACAGCATGTCCAGCGGGAGGAGGGTGTTCTTCATCCAGAACGCCCGCACTTCTTCCTCGGGGAAGACGAAGACCATCCCCGCCATCTCGGGCATCGACTTGCGGAACATCAGCCCGCGGGCGCGGTCGTGGTCGTTGGAGGCGATCTCCACCTCGAGCTTGAACTGACGGCCGTCGAGGGTGGTGAGGGTGGCGGTGCCGCGCTGGGCGAGCATGGGGGCCTCGCTCGCCTCGGCCGCGCGCGGCGGGCGGGCGTCCGCCTCGCGGCAACCGACCGCCAGCGCGAGCGCCAGCAGGGGCAGGAGCAGCTGGAATCGACGCGTCATGGGCGCGCACGATAGCCGTCGGCGCGACAAAAGGCGAAACCGGACAGTGTTCGATGCCCAGACTGCCGCGCGGGCGGCCGCCGAATGGCTCGACTGCCCAGCTTCGCCCCTCTCCGGCGGACCGGCATCGCGCCGTGCCTGGGAAGCCCGCCCCAGCTCCCGACGAGTCCCGAACCACGCAGGCCCGATTGAGGACTGCGGGTTCGCGGCTCTCAGAGACAACTTTGAATTCGAATTTCTTGGATCCGACGCGACCGAGGGGGGAGCCCGCGGATGGGATCTTCGAGACCCTGGAGGCGAACTGCTCTGCACTGTCTGGCCGCAACCTTCGTCGCGACTGCGGCGAGCTGCTCCAGCGCCGGAAAGGGGTCTTCCGGCGGCCAGGGCTCCTCGGGCGGCCAAGGCGGCTCGAGCGATCGGGTCGGAGGAGCGGTGAGTGGGCCAGAAGACCAGCACTGCCTGGCCGATGGCGGAAGCATGGCTCAACCCATCGACCTGTCGATCTGTGGCGCACACCCTCTGACGTCGAGTGATCTCGAGGACGCGGACGCCGGGATGGCCTCCTTCGGGCAGACGATGTTCAACGCAGAGGGCGACGACGACGACTGCAAGTACCACGTGGCCTGGACGTCGACTCCCGTCAGCACCGGCGCGGAGGTGACCTTCACGCTGAGCGTGACCCTCATGACCGACGGCAAGCCGCTGCAGGGGGCGCCCATCCGCGCCGAGGCCTTCCTCAGCGATACCCACCTGGCGCCCTCGGCGCATCAGACGGCGACCGAGGGCTCGCCGGGCGTCTATCAGGTCGGTCCGGTCCGCTTCGACGCCAGCGGCCGGTGGACGGTGCGCTTTCATTTCTTCGAGGACTGCGCGGACAGCCCCGAGACCTCGCCGCACGCGCACGCGGCGTTCTTCGTGGAGGTGCCATGAGAGCGCGCTGGGCGCTGCTCCTCTTGCTCGGGTGCGGCGGAGCTGGAGGGTCAACGGGAGGCGTAGCGGCGGGGGGATCGGGGAACAGTGGCTCCGGCTCGCCGCAAAGCTGCACTCCCGCGGCCACCTGTCCCGCGTCCCCTCCCAGCTATCGCACCGACGTGGCGCCGGTCTTCCAGCGCCGCTGTTCGGCGTGCCACGGTCCCGGAGGAACCGAGTACCGCAAGCATCCGCTCACGAGCTACGCCGCGGTGCAGGGCCAGCGCGTGGCGATCCTCGACCAGGTCGGGTTCTGCCTGATGCCGCCCCCTGATTACGGAGCGCTCACCAGCGACGAGCGCGCCGCCGTCATGGGCTGGCTGGCGTGCGGCGCGCCGGACAACTGAGCGCACCTCCTCGTCGCCGAGGGCGCGGTCTTTCGGGTGGAGACCTGCCCCGGGGAATGATTCACCGCATCAAGCGCCCGACTCTCTCCGCCAGATTCTCGGGAGCAGGCGGCGCGGGGCGGGCATGTCCGAAGACGTGGGCGATCTCCTCAAGTCCATCGGTCTCGAGAATCTCGAGTACCGCGAGCTGGCCTCGAAGAGCCGCGCCCAGCGCGCCCGCGAGCGACTCGCGCCCTTGACCCTTCCACCACCTCCCGAGGAGGCGGACCCCGCCGCCCGGCGGCCGGGGGCGATGCTCACCCTGGCGCTGGTTTCACCGCTCGAGGGCGCGGGCTGCAGCACGGTGGCCGCGCTGCTGGGAGAGGCGTTGGCGACGATGGGGCGCCGCGCGCTGGTCGTCGCTCTGGGCCCCGAGGACTCGCCCGCGGCATCGCCCGGGTGGGCGCTGGGCGGGCCGGCGGCGATCGCGCGGTTGGCCGCGGGTGGAGCGCGCCGGCTGCCGTTCGGATCGGCGGCGCCAGAGGCCCTCGAGCGGATCGAGGGGGCCGCGCGGGCCCCGGACTTCCTGGAGGCGCGGCTGGCGCCGCTGCGGGGGCTGCGCCTGGACGCGGTGCTCCTCGACGCCGGTGCGCGCGCCACCGCGATGACGGCCCGGGCGCTGGCCTGTGCCGAGGCAGCGCTGGTGGTGCTCGCCGCCGACGAGAGGTCCTGGGCCGCCCTGCCACAGACCGAGGCCCTGCTGGAGCGGCGGCTGCGGCGAGGCCGCGCGACGGCGCGCTACCTGCTCAACCGCTTCGACGCGCGCCGATCTCTCGACCGCGAGGTGCGCGCCGCGCTGTCGGACGCGCTCGGCGGACGGCTGTTGCCGGTCGCCATCCAGGCGGATGTCGCCGTGAGCCAGGCCGGCGCGCGCGGCGAGTCGCTGCTGACCTGCGCGCCGGACTCGCAGGTGGCCGCGGATCTGCTGGCCGTGGCGGAAGCGCTGGCCCCGCTCGCAGGCGGGGCGAGGGAACGAGAGGGGGACACCCAGTGGCTGGCCGGGGGGAGGTGAGGGGTTGGTCGAAGGCGTCGGCCGCGCTGCTGCTGGCGCTGGGGCTCGCTCTGCTGGCGGTGGCCATCGTCACGCCGCTGGAACTCAAGAGCCAGGCCGCGGTCGCCGGGGCGGTGGTGGCGGCGAGCCTGCTGCTCAACCGCAGGCCGGGGCGGGTCGCTTCGCTGGCGCTGGTGGCGCTCTCCTGCGCGGTCTCGGCGCGCTACCTCTGGTGGCGCACCACCGCCACGCTCAGCTCCGACGGCACCCTCGCCGCGGACATCGGCACCGCGCTGCTGTTCGCCGCCGAGGTCTACGCCTTCGTGATGCTGCTCCTCGGCTACCTGCCCTCGATCGCGCCGCTGGCTCGCCAGCCGGTGCCGTTGCCGGCGGACCCCGCCCGCTGGCCGACGGTGGACCTCTTCATCCCCACCTACAACGAGCCGCTGGAGGTGGTGCGCTCCACCGTGCTCGCCGCCCAGGCCATCGACTGGCCCGCCGACAAGCTGCGGATCTACCTGCTCGACGACGGACGCCGCTCGGCCTTCCGCGCCTTCGCCGCCGAGGTCGGGGTCGGCTATCTCACCCGCTCCGACAACGTCCACGCCAAGGCCGGCAATCTCAACCGGGCACTGGCGAGGACCAGCGGAGAGCTGATCGCGATCTTCGACTGCGACCACATCCCCACCCGCGGCTTCCTCCAGCTGACGGTCGGGGCGTTCCTGGCCGAGGCGCGGCTGGCGCTGGTGCAGACTCCCCACCACTTCTACTCGCCCGACCCGTTCGAGAAGAACCTGGGGACCTTCGGCAAGGTGCCCAACGAGGGCGAGCTCTTCTATGGGCTCATCCAGCGCGGCTACGACACCTTCGACGCCGCCTTCTTCTGCGGCTCCTGCGCCGTGCTGCGGCGCAGCGCCCTGGAGCAGGTGGGCGGGATCGCCACCGAGACCGTGACCGAGGACGCGCACACCGCGCTCAAGCTGCACCGCCGCGGATTCGGCAGCGCCTACCTCGACATCCCGCTCGCCGCCGGGCTGGCCACCGAGTCGCTCGCCGCCCACGTCGGCCAGCGGATCCGCTGGGCGCGCGGCATGGCGCAGATCTTCCGCGTCGACAACCCTCTGCTCGGGCGCGGCCTGAGCGTCTGGCAGCGGCTCTCGTATCTGGCGTCGATGCTGCACTTCTTCTCGGCCATCCCGCGGCTGATCTTCCTGCTGGCGCCGCTGAGCTACCTGCTCTTCGGGCTGCACATCTTCGGCGCCCTGCCGGTGCTGGCCGCCGCCTACGCCCTGCCGCACCTGGTGCACGCCAAGCTCACCGCCCCCCGGCTGCAGGGGAGCTTCCGCTTCTCCTTCTGGTCGGAGGTCTACGAGACCTGCCTGTGCTGGTACACCGCGCTGCCGACCCTGCTGGCGCTGATCAACCCGCGCCTGGGGAAGTTCAACGTCACCGCCAAGGGCGGGCAGATCGACGAGGGGTACTTCGAGCTGCGCATCGCCCGCCCCTACCTCGCGCTCGGCGCGCTCAACCTCGCCGGCCTGCTGGTGGGGCTGTACCGGCTCGCCATCAGCGAGACCGAGCTCGACGTGGCGGCGATCAACCTGCTCTGGACCGGCTACAACCTGGTCATCCTCGCCGGCGTGCTGGCGGTCGCCTGGGAGAGCCGTCAGCGCCGCCGGTTCCCGCGCGTGGCGGCGGCACTCCCGTCGATGCTGCGCCTGGCCGGAGGACAGACCCTGCGCTGCCGCACTTTGGATCTCTCCAAAGGCGGGGCGCGGCTCGCGCTGCCCTCCGCGAGCGCGCTGCCCGCCGGCGCGCAGCTGTGGCTCTCGGTGTTTGCGGCCAGCGAGGAGGTGCCGCTGCCGGCCGAGGTCGTCGGACAGCAGGGGGACCGGGTGCGGGTGCGCTTCGTGGGCCTCGGCCTCGAGGAGGAGCGCCAGCTGGTGCAGGTGCTCTTCTCCCGCGCCAACGCCTGGATCCACTGGCGGGATGGGCGGGCCGTGGACCGTCCGCTGGCCGCGCTGCAGGAGGTCGCCCATCACGGGATCGTCGGCCTGGCGCGGTTCGCGCGGCTGGCGCGCAGCCCGCGCGCGGCGGCGCTGCTGCGCCTGCCGGCGATCGCTCGGAGCTCCGGGCCGTGAATCTCCTCCTCCTCCTCGCCGCGGTGGCGCTGCCCGCCGCCGGGCGCGCCGCACCGGAGGTCGCGACGACCCGCTACGCGCTCACTCCTCAGGAGCGCAGCAGCACCCGCGCCGGCCTGGAAATCCCGTTCAGCGTGCGCGGCGATCGCCGAATGATCGGGGCCCGGGTCGAGCTCGAGGTCGCCGAGGGCGCCCAGGCGAGCTACGAGGTGAGGGTCAACGGACGCACGATGGGGACCGTCGCCGCGCGAGCCGCGCCACAGCCAATCGAGGTCGATCCCTCGGCGCTCGCCGACCGCGACCTGCTGACGATTCATGTCGCCGGGCAGCGCCCCGGCGCCTGCCGCGCCCCGGCCGGCGCCTGGGCCCCACTGGTGGCGGTCGCCATCCGCATTGCCAGCGAGGAGGCCTTCTGGCCTCACGACCTCGCCCTGCTGCCCCTGCCGTTCGTCGACCCCGACTTCGACCGCGAGGCGACGGTGCCGATCGTCTTCGCAGGCACGCCCGAGCTGCAGGATGTGCGCGCGGCCGGGCTGTTCGCCGCCTGGCTTGGCCACAGGGGGCGGATCGCGCTCCGCTTCCGGCCGTCGTTCGGCACTCTGCCCCCCGGGCGCGCGGTGGTCCTGGTCGCCGGCGCCGACGGCGCGCGGGCCCTGGGCCTGGAGGCACCGAGCGGGCCGGCGCTGCGCTGGGCCGCCCATCCCGGCTCAAACGATCCTGGCGCCTGGCTGCTGGTCCTCGAAGGGCGCGATCAGGCGGAGCTGGAGCGGGCCGCGAGGGCCTTGCTGGCCGCGGACGTGCCGCTGCAGGGCGTGCGTCTCGCCCTGCCCGAGAGCCCGCCGGAAAAGGGGCGCGGGAGCGCCTCGGCCGGGCGATGGCTCGACACCCGAGCCGCGGTGCCGTTCTCGCGCTATCCGGGCGAGCCTCGCCTCACGCTCTCCGGCGTCGAGGGCTCGCTGAGCCTGCCCTTCCGCGTCGCTCCGGATCTCTGGCCCTGGCCGCGCCAGGAGCTGTCCCTCGACGTCGGCTACTCGGCGTCCGGAGGGGCAGTCCAGTCCGGCGTCTACGTCTCGTTCAACGGCAGGCCGGTCGGGACGCTGCCGCCGCCCGGGCGCGACGGCACCGGTCGCGCCCGCCTCTTCCTGCCCGCGGTGGCGCTGCGCGGCTTCAACGAGCTTCGATTCGACGTCCAGAGGCAGGGCGAGGGTTGCGCCTCGCCGGATCCGGAGGCGCGCCTGACCATCTCCGGGGACTCGACGATCCACTTCGAAGGCCTGCCGCACTTCGCCTCGGTGCCCAACATCGCCTCCTTCGCCTACGACGGCTTCCCGCTGACTCGCCGGCCGGACCTCGCCGAGACGGCGCTCGTCCTGGCGGAGCGCCCCTCGGCAGCCCAGGTCGGCACCGCGCTCTCGTTGCTGGCCCAGCTCGCCAGCATCACCGGAGGCGGCGGCGAGCGGGTGGCGCTCCTCTCCGCGCCCGCAGCGGCCGAGGCCGCCGGCAAGGACCTGGTGGTGATCGGCGCGCCCGGCGAGCAGCCGCTGATCGCCGCCTGGGCCGAGCGCTGGCCACTGCAGGGGTGGGGCAGCAGCCCGGCACCTGGGCCGGCGCCAGCGTTTGCCGGGCGCGTGGCGCGCGACGCCCGCGAGCGGGTCGCCGAGGTGATCTCTTCGGCCGGCGAGCTCGGCGTGGTCGGCGGCATCCTCTCGCCGTCGGGCGGAGGGCGGGTGGCGATGCTCATCACCGCGGTCGGTGGCGCGCCGCTGCCGCAGGCTCCCGATTGGCTAGGCTACATGACCGCCCGCGAGCCCGGAGGCGACCTGCTGCTGATCTCGGGCGAGCAGCGCTGGCTCTTCCGCCTCGGTCCCACCGAGGGCGTCGGCGAGCTGGGGACCTTCACCCGCTTGCGCTGGGAGCTGGCGCAGCGCTGGTACCTGCTCGTCCCGGCCCTGCTGCTCGGCGGACTGCTCAGCGCCGCCGGCGCGCGGAGCTTTGTCGAGCAGCGCATGCGCGCCCGGCTCGCCGAGGGAGGTCGCCGATGATGGCCGCGCTCCTCGCCGCCCTGGTCGCGGGCCAGGGAAGCTGGCCGCTGTGGGAGCGGTACGCGGCGCAGTTCATCAGCGGCGACGGCCGGGTCCTCGAGCCCAGCGCCGGGGGCCGCACCACCTCCGAGGGCCAGGCCTACGCGCTGTTCTTCTCGCTGGTGGCCGAAGACCGGGCGCGGTTTGACCGGCTGCTGCGCTGGACCGAGGCCAACCTGGCGAAGGGAGACCTGGCCCGGGCGCTGCCCGCCTGGAAATGGGGGCGGGGGAGCGACGGCCGCTGGGGCGTGCTGGACGCGAACTCCGCAGCCGACGCCGATCTCTGGCTGGGCTATGTGCTGCTCGAGGCGGGGCGGCTGTGGCGCGACGAGCGTTACACGGCGCTGGCCAGGGCGGTGCTGGCGCAGGTCGATCGGCAGGAGGTGGCGGACCTCCCCGGACTGGGCCCGGTTCTGCTGCCCGGCCCCGAGGGGTTCGTGCTCGAGCCCGGCCACGCCTGGCGGCTCAACCCGAGCTACCTGCCGCCTCAGGTCCTGCGGCGGCTGGCGAGCCAGGTGCCGGGGCGATGGGGCGCGGTGCTGGCGTCGGCAGAGCGGCTGCAGCGCGAGGTCGCGGAGCGAGGGCTGGTGCCGGACTGGGTCGTCTACCGCGCGGGCAAAGGGTTCGCGGCCGAGCCGGTGGGGAGCTACGACGCCATCCGCAGCTACCTCTGGGCGGCGATGCTCCCCGAGGAGGCGGCGCGGGGCGATTGGCTCGACTCGACCCGCGGGCTGCTACGGGCCAGCGGGCCGGAGGCGGCGGTGCCGGAGACGGTGGACGTGAGGGCGGCGCGGGCCTGGGGAGAGGGGCCGCCCGGCTTCGTGGCGGTGGCGCTGCTGCAGGCCCGGGTGCGCGGCCAGGCGTCGCTGGCCGCCAGGCTCGCCCGGCGTCTGGCGGCCAGCGAGCGCGACGGGCTCTTCGGCCATCCAGCGCGCTACTACGACCAGAACCTGGCCCTCTTCGCGCTGGGCTTCCTGGAGGGCCGGTATTGCTTCGCCGCCGACGGGCGGCTCCGGACAGCGTGGGAGGCGACGTGCGGACGGCGCTGAGGTGGCTGGGGGTGGCCGGCCTCCTGGCGGCATCCACGGCGGCTGCGGCGCCCGAGGGGCTGGTCCAGGCAGCGTGGTACTGGCAGCTGCGCGGCCGAGAGGACAAGGCCGCCGAGGCCTGGGAGCGGGTCCTCGCGGTCGATGCCGACCACGCCGAGGCGCTGGGCGAGCTAATCGGGGCGCGGGCGCGGGCCGGCCAGAAGCAGGAGGCTCTCCGGCTCTTGCATCGCCTGCGCGAGGCACACCCCGACGAGGCGCGCCTCGAGGCGCTCGGGCGGGCGGCGGAGCTGGGCGAGCGCTTCCAGGGGCTGCTCGAGCAGGCCCGGCAGCTCGCCCGCCGAGGAGATCTCGACGAGGCGATCCGCCGGTACCAGGAAGCCTTCGCGGGCCCGCAGCCGCCGGGGTTCTTGGCGCTGGAGTACTTCGAGACCGCTGCCGGCACCGCCGGAGCGTGGGCCCAGGCGTGCGCCGGGTTGGAGGAGATCGCCTCGCGCTTCCCCGGCGAACCGCGGCCGCGCCTTTCGCTGGCGAGGGTCCTCAGCTACCGCGCCGAGACCCGCGCCGAGGCGCTGCGCCGGCTCGCCGCGCTCGACGCCGAGCCGGCCTCGGCAGACGAGGCGCGGATCGCCTGGCGCAAGGCGCTGGGATGGCTCCCCGAGTCGCCGGCGGTGCTGCCGGCGCTGCGCCACTACCTGGCCCGCCACCCCGAGGATGCCGAGATGGCCGCGAGGGCGCGGCTGATCGAAGGCCAGGGGCGCCGAGGCCAGCTGTTGCGCCAGGCCGCCAAGGATCTGGAGGCGGGCCGGCTCGACGCGGCGGAAAAGGCGCTCGAGTCTCTGGGCGGGTCGCGCTCGGACTCGGCCGACGTGCTCGCGCAGCTCGGGTTCATCCGACTCAGGCAGCGCCGCTTCGAAGAAGCGGCCGCGCTTCTCGGCGGCGCCCGAGCCAAGGCGCCGTCGCGCGCCGGAGAGTGGGCGCCGGCGCTGGCCACGGCGCGGTTCTGGGGCTTGATGGACGAGGTCGGCCGGGCGCGCGAATCGGGCGAACTGTCGGCCGCCGAGTCCAAGCTCCTCGAGGCCGCCCAGGTTCTGCCCGAGGAGCGGCGCCGGGCCGAGATCGCGCTGGCCGAGGTCCACGCCGCCCAGGGACGTCTCCCGGAGGCCCTGGCCGGCCTTCGCGCCCTGGTCCACGCCCGGTCCGACGACGCCGAGGCATTGTTGGCATTGATCCAGCTGTTGGCGCAGGCGCAGCAGTATCCCGAGGCGATCGCGCTCAACCGCAAGCTCGCTGCGCTCGACGCGGCCAAGGCGCTGCCGGAGGGAAAGCTGGTCGCCGAGCACGGACGGCTGCGCGCGCAGGCCGAGCAGGCGAGTGACCCCCGGGCGGCGGCCGACGATCTCGCCCAAGCCCATCGCGCCGACCCCGCCAACGTCTGGGTGCTGATCGACCTCGCCAACGTCGCGCTGCAGCTGCAGGAGTTGGAGCTGGCGCGCACCTGTCTCGAGAAGATCGCCGCCCTGCAGCCGGGGTTGCCGGCGGCGCGGATCGTCGAGGCGCGGCTGGCGGCCGCCGGGGGAAAGGCCGAATCCGCGCTGGCCGCACTCGAGAGCATCGATGGGCCTCTCATGGATGACGGGCTGCGCGACTTCAAGCGCCGCCTGCAGACGCAGATCGCGGTAGAGGCGCTGGTGCGCCGCGCTCGGCAGGGCGGCGGGGTGAGCGCCCGGAGCGAGCTCGGCTCCCTCGAGGTACGCGTTGCCGATCGCCCCGAGGAGCTGGCGGTGGTCGCCGCGGGGTGGTCGCAGCTGGGGCGGGCAGACCGCGCCGTGGCCGCGCTGCGCAGGGCCCTCGAGTCCTCCTCTCTGCCGACACCCGGCCTGCGACTGCAGCTGGCGTCGGCGCTGCTGGAGCTCGGCAAGAGCTCCGAGGCCGAGGCGATCCTCGATCAGCTCGCCGAGGAGAAGCTGTCGGCGATCGTCCAGCAGGGCGCCGAGGCGCTGCGCGTCGCGGCGGCCGTTCGTGGCGCCGACCAGCGGCGCGAGGCCTGGGACGAGCGCGGGGCGCTGGAGGTGCTCGAGCCGAGGCTCTCCGCGCACCCCGACGATCCGCGCCTCCTGGCAGCATTGGGCCGGCTCTTTGAGCAGAGCCGTGGCTGGGGCGACGCCCGCGCCGCGTTCGAGCGCGCGCTCGAGGCCGACCCGGCAGACCCGGATGCCCGCCGCGGCGCGGTCACGGCTTGCCTGGAGCTCGGCGAGCTCGAGCCGGCGGCGAAGCTCCTCGACGAGGGGCTGCAGCGCCATCCGCAGAGCCCCTCGCTGCACCTGTTGGCAGGTCGCCTGGCGCTGCGCCAGGACCGGGAAGAGGAGGCGGAGAATCAGTTGCGCGCGACGCTGCGTTTGACCGCTGCGGCCCAACCCGATTCCAGCAGCGGCGACGGGCTGCTGGCACACGCCGCGGAGCGCTTCGAGGCCGGAAGGGATCGACTGTCGAGCCTGATCCGCTCCGCGGCCGAAGAGCAACTCGCGGTGCTTGAGGAACGGCGGCGCCCTCACGCCGACGCCCAGTTCGAGCTGCGGCGCCGCTCGGGCGAGGACGGGCTGGGGGCGCTCAGCGAGCTGCGGCTGCCGATTGCCGCCGGCATCGCCGCCGGGAGGGGAGGGCGGCTGACGCTGGAGGTCACGCCGACCGAGCTCGATGCCGGCCTGCTCGCCGACGATTCGCTGGCGGCGCGCTTCGGCAGCGGGCAGGCGCTGCCGAGCTTCGCGCCCGGCAAGGGCTTCTCGCAGCAGGCCAATGGGATCGCGGCGGGGTTGGGCTACACCGGCCACGGGCTCTTGCTCGACCTGGGCAGCACCCCGCTCGGCTTCCCGCTGCAGTCCGCGGTGGGCGGGGCGAGCTATCGCGCCGCGACCGGCGGCCTGCGCTGGAGCGTCGAGCTCTCGCGCCGCGCGGTCACCGACAGCTTGCTCTCCTTCGCCGGGGCGCGGGACCCGCAGAGCGGCAAGGTGTGGGGCGGAGTGGTGCGCCAGGGGGGCCGCGTCGAGCTCGCCCTCGAGCGCGAGGACCTCTCCTACCTCTTCTTCGGGGGCTTTCATCTCCTCAATGGCACCGAGGTGCTGGCCAACCGATCGGGCGAGGCGGGGCTGGGAGCCAGGCTGCGCCTCTTCCAGGACGGCGCCACCTCGCTGACCGCCGGGCTCTCCTGGGCCGGCTTCGGCTACTCCAAGAATCTGCGCTACTTCACTCTCGGCCAGGGCGGCTACTTCAGCCCGCAGCTTTTCCTGCACGCCGGGCTGCCCATCGCCTTTCGCCGCGAAGGTCGGCTGCGCCTGGAAGTCGAGGCCGAGCCAGGCGCCAACTGGTTCCGCGAGTCGGCCAGCCCGGCCTTCCCGCTCAGCGGCCAGGCGGTGGCAGATCCGGACTCGCTCTATCCAGCCGGCAGCAGCTCGGGCTTCGCGTTCGACGCCCGCGCGCTCATCGCCTACCGGCCCGTGAGCGGGCTCGAGGCGCGCCTCGGCTTCGAGGCCCACCAGGCGCCCGACTACCAGGAGGTGCGCGCCGGCATCTCGTTGCACTACCTGTTGCCGCAGGCCGGCTCCGAACGCTGAGGCCGGATGTTTCGGCCGTGCTCAGGGTGGTTCTTCGCCCCAGATCTTGCGGCCTCCGTCGTAGACCACCAGGTGCGGCGCCGTCTGGGGCGTCGCGCCTGGCGTGGTGGGGATGCCCTGGTACGACCAGTCGTTGGACGGATCCCAGGCACCCGAGCTGGCGATGCGGAATTGGACTTCGCGTCGGTAGGCCGACTGGCCGCCGGGGGAGATCTTCTGTCCGGCGCAGTCGACGAGCACCGAGTAGACCTGTCCGTGCGCCTGCTGGGGGGCGCCGACGGCGCCGCAGGTCGAGTAGGGCGAGCTCACCGTGAGCATGGCGGGCGTCACCCCCGGCTCGAGCGTGAAGAAGTAGCGGAACGAGAGGCGATCGCCGATCCGCGCCGGCCAGCCCGACTGATTGACCAGCAGCGCGCGGATCTCGGTGAAGTTCTGGCCCGAGGCGTTGACGGAGGCCTGGACGAAGATCTCGTCGGTTCGGGGCTCCTTGGCGGGGAAGCCATCCAGCGGGCGGCCGCCATACTCCTCCACCAGGCGCGCCAGCGCGCCGGTGAGCCCGGCGTTGTAGTCGGTGGCCACCTCGTTCTTGACGTAGTCGGCGCGGTCGTCCTGGTAGGAGTCGTCGCTGCCCGGCCCGCCGACGAGCGCGCCGTAGAGCACGTGGCGCTGTTCGACTGGGTTGGAGAGAGAGTCGAGCCAGGAGCCGTGCGAGGTGCGGTGGTGCGGCCTGGTCGGCGGATTGGCCCCGAAGCCGACCAGGTAGCTGCTGTGGCGGGGGTTGTCGCCGAGGATGTAGTTCACCTGGCGCAGCGCGAAGTCGTGGTAGCGCCGCTTGAGCTGCTCGTCGGAGAGCCCGTCGCCGTAGACCAGCGCCACGAAGGCGGTGGTGGCCGCGTAGCGCAGCGAGCCCCACTGGTCGAGCCAGGCCAGCCCGCCGGGAGTGTAGGTGACGCGCTCTCCGCTGGCGGTGCCGACGGTCCAGAAGTCGAGCCAGTGCTGGACGTCCTGGTGGTACTGCGCCTTGCCGGTGAGCTGGGCGAGCAGCACCTGGCTGCCGGTCGTCTTGTCATCCCAGTTGTGCGTCCACTTGTAGGCCTTGGCGTCGAGGCTCGCGTAGCCGCTCTCCGCCTTGGCGAGGTAGGCCGGCTCGCTCGTCGCCTTGTAGAGCCAGAGCGCGCCCCAGACCAGCTCGTCCTTGTAGCCGCTCCACGAGTTGTAGAAGGCCTGGGCGTCGCTGATGCACGAGCTGTAGGCGCCGCGGTACCGGTCGGCGAAGTCGTAGAGCTGCCTGGCGTGAGCGACCAGCGTGTCGGCGTACGCGGGATCGGTCGGCCTGAAGGCGATCGAGGCGGCAGCCAGCGCGGCGGCAGTCTCGCTGGCGAGGTCGGAGCCCGGGCAGCTCGCGTCGATTTTGAAAGCGGGCCGGCTCATCGGCAGGACCTCCGCCGGTCCCCACCAAGCGTGATCGTCCGACCCCTTGCCCACCTGGCCGTAAAGCTCGTTGGGCGCGGTGTGCGCCTTGAGAAAGTAGTCGGTCGCCCAGCGCAGATTGGCGAGGATCGCCGAGAGCTGGCAGCTCTTCTGGTAGGCGCCGCGGTACGCGGCGACGCTCCAGGCCAGCATCGTCGCCGAGTAGGCCATCGGGAAGCCGAACTTCACGTGGTCGCCGGCGTCGTACCAGCCGCCCGTGAGATCCTTGCCGACGTCCGCACCGTCGAGCAGGGCGGAGTCCCCTCGCCATTCCACGCGGTTGCCGGCGGGGAGCCTGCCCGAGCGCTGGACATCGTAGAAGTAGATCGCCTTCTGCAGCGCCTCCGCGTAGTTGAACGGACCTGTGCTCGCCTGTGAGTCAACCGCGCAGGCGCCGCCGGCACCGGGCGGCGTGCCCGCGTCGGTCCCCGCTCCTGACGAGGCATCAGAAGCCCCTCCCGCAACTTCCGAGCAGGCGGGAGCGCACGTTCCCAAGGACCCAGCGCCGCAGCCGGCGAGAGCGGCGCCGACGAGGAGCGCGAAAGCGAGGCGGAGCGTCATGAAACCTCCTGGGCGCAGCCGTCAGCGGCGGCGCGGTGCAGCTTGGTAGGCGATCCAGGCGCAGCCGTCACCAGATGTCCGGCGCAGGGCTCGCTTGCACCTTGAACGCATTCGCGTGAGGGGGCGCGATCGGCTGCCAGGATGGCATGCAACCGAGGGCGGGCAGGGGAAGAAACGGAGCACCGCCGCGTTTCGGAGGCGTTCAGCACCACCCTACGCCCCCGAGGTCCGATGCCCCGCACTCCCCGCACGTTCATCGCCGCGGCGCTGGCCGCGCTCGTCGCCCCCGCTGTCGCTCGCGCCGAAGCCGCCGCCGCCGACGCCACCACGTACGAGCAGCGCTTCCTTCGGCTCTACGCCGACCTACACTCCCCAGCCAACGGCGCCTTCAGCCCCGAGGGCGTCCCCTACCACTCGGCAGAGACGCTGATCGTGGAGGCGCCCGACTACGGCCACGAGACCACCAGCGAGGCGTTCAGCTATTGGATCTGGCTGGAGGCGAACTACGGTCGGCTCAAGAAGGACTGGGCTCCGCTCAAGTCGGCGTTCGCGAAGCTGGAGCAGGTGATCGTCCCGACCGACGCCGATCAGCCGACCAACTCCTTCTACAACGCCTCGCACCCAGCAACCTTCGCTGCCGAGAGGCCGACGCCGGAGCAGTACCCGTCCCCGCTCGAGGCCGGCGTGGCACCGGGGCAGGACCCGCTCTTCGACGAGCTGCGGACCACCTACGGCACTCCCGACGTCTACGGCATGCACTGGCTGCTCGACGTCGACGACTGGTACGGATTCGGCAACCGCGGCGACGGCACCAGCCGGCCCAGCTACCTCAACACCTTCCAGCGCGGCCCGCAGGAGTCGGTCTGGGAGACGATCCCGCAGCCCTCGTGGGAGGCCTTCCACTGGGGAGGCACCGCCGGCTACCTTCCGCTGTTCATCCTCGACGGCAACTACGCGCGCCAGTGGCGCTACACCGATGCGCCCGACGCCGACGCGCGGGTGGTCCAGGCGATGTATTGGGCGCAGGAGTGGGCACACGCCCAGGGGGTCGACCCGGTTACGCTGCCGGTCGACAAGGCGAGCCGGATGGGCGACTACCTTCGCTACTCGCTCTTCGACAAGTACTTCAAGCAGCCGGGGTGCACTTCCAAGGCGTGTCCGCCGGGCACCGGCGATCAGAGCGCCCACTCGCTGATCTCCTGGTACTACGCCTGGGGCGGAGCCGCCGATCCCAACGCCGGCTGGGCGTTTCGCATCGGTTGCTCCCACGTCCACTTCGGCTATCAGAATCCGGTGGCGGCCTGGGCGCTCAGCACCGTCCCCGCGCTCGCACCCCGCTCCCCGAACGGAGCGCGCGACTGGGGCGACAGCTTGAAGCGGCAGCTCGAGTTCTACCAGTGGCTGCAGGCGGCAGAGGGCGCCATCGCCGGGGGAGCCACCAACAGCTGGAACGGCGCCTACGACGCCCCGCCCCCCGGGACGCCGACCTTCCACGGCTTGGCCTACGACGAGGCGCCGGTCTACCGGGATCCGCCGAGCAACAGCTGGTTCGGCTGGCAGGCCTGGTCGATGGAGCGCCTGGCGGAGTACCGCTACCTCACCAACGACGCGGCCGCGGGGGCGCTGCTCGACAAGTGGGTCGGCTGGGTCAAGTCGCAGGTCAGGCTCCCCGGCGACGGCAGCTACCAGATCCCCGCGACCCTCGCCTGGAGCGGCGCGCCCGACGCCTGGACCGGCACCCCGACCGGCAACCCCAACCTGCACGTCACCGTGACCGCGTGGACCGACGACGTCGGCGTGACCGCATCGCTCGCCCGCGCGCTCATCTTCCACAGTGCAGCCGCGAAGCGCTGGTCCGGTGCCGCCAATTCCGAGAGCAAAGGGCTCGCCCAGAATCTGCTCGACCGCATGTGGACGCTCTACAAGGACGACCGGGGTATCTCCTCGCCGGAGGCCCGCCAGGACTACGACCGCTTCTTCACGCAGACGGTCTACGTGCCCCCCAACTTCAGCGGCGCCATGCCCAACGGCGACCCGATCCGGCCCGGCGTCAGCTTCCTCGATCTGCGGAGCAAGTACCGCGACGACCCGGAGTTCGCGCGTGTGGAGGCGGCGCACCGCGCCGGGCAGGCGCCGGTCTTCCGCTATCACCGCTTCTGGGCGCAGGCCGAGGTCGCGATGGCCAACGCCGACTTCGGGCGGCTGCTGGCCGACGGCGCGAGCGAAGTCGGCGCCGGCGGGAGCTCGGACGGTAGCGGGGCGGCGGCGGAAAAGGGGTGCGGGTGCTCGACCTCAGGGGCCGACGCTGGCGGGATCGCGGCCCTCTCGCTCGCCGCGGTGCGGGCGCTCTGGCGCCGCGCACGCGCCCGAAAGGCGCTCCGATAGTCTGGCGCACCTCCTCCCCGGCGGCGGAGAGCCCTGAGAGCTCCCCTGTCGCTCCTCAGTCCGCCTCCCGCGGACAAGCGCTCCGCCAACCGCAATCGGCACCGGCAGGCGATGCGCCGGAGGGCGGGGCGCATGTCTTCCTCGTCCGAGCGAGAGGGCATGCGCTCGCCAGCTCGGGCGATGGCGCTCTTGATCTGTTTCCGCGCGCCACATAGGGTCCGCCGCGTCCGGCCCTCGGACTCATGTCGGAGCCATCGCCCTCGCTCGGAAACCAGCGTGTCTTCAGCCTCCCTCCTCGCCTGCCCGGGCGAAAACACCATCGCCGACTATCTGCGCGGGAGCCTGGCGCCAGAGGCGATGGCGCGGATGGAGGAGCACCTCGACGGCTGCGCCGAGTGCCGCTGGCTGGTCGCCGAGCTCGCCAGGCCCTGCTCCTCGTCCGCCGGCGCGCCCACCGAGGTGATGAGCACCGAGCCGAGGGGCTCCGATGAGGCGCCGCTGACCCGCGGGACCGCGGTGGGGCGCTACCTGATCGTCGAGCGCATCGGCGCGGGAGGGATGGGGATCGTCTACGCCGCCTACGACCCGGAGCTCGACCGCAAGATCGCCATCAAGCTGCTGCGTTCGGCCGGGGACCTCCAGGTCCGCCTGCTGCGCGAGGCGCGCTCGGTGGCTCGGCTCTCCCATCCCAACGTCATCGCGGTCTTCGACGTGGGGCTGTACGACGACCGGGTCTTCCTGGCGATGGAGCTGCTCTCGGGCGGGACGCTGCGCAGTTGGTCGCGGGAGGGGAAGCGGAGTTGGAAGGAGTGCCTCGCTCAATTCATCAAGGCCGGACGCGGACTTGAGGCCGCCCATTCCGCCGGCGTCATCCACCGCGACTTCAAGCCGGACAACGTCCTCGTCGATGCCAATGGGCGGGTGTGCGTCACCGATTTCGGCCTGGCCCGGTCCGTCCTCTCCGAGGAGAGGACGCCGCCCTTGCCGGTCGCCCCCGCCTCCACCGACGAGACGCTGACCCGGGAAGGCGCGCTGGTCGGCACGCCCGCGTACATGGCGCCGGAGCAGATCCGCGGCGAGCCGGCCGACGCCCGCACCGACCTCTTCACCTTCTGCGTCGCCCTCTACGAGTCGCTGTACGGCCAGCGCCCATTCGCCGGCGGCTCGCTGCGCGAGACCCTCGAGGAGATGAAGGCCGGCCGGATTCGCCCGCCGCCCAAGGGAACCAAGGTTCCTTCGCGGCTGGCGCGGATCCTTTTCCGCGGGCTGAGCTTCGAGCCGGGCGAGCGCTTTCAGTCTCTCGACGCCTTGCTCGACGAGCTGGAGCGCTTCAGCTCTCCATCTTCTCGTCGCTGGCTGGTGGCCGCTGCCCTCGTCGCCTCGGCGTCGATCGGTTTGGCAGGCTGGGTCGCGATCGAGCGCCGACGCCATCTCTGCCAGGGCTCCGAGCAACTCCTCGCCGGAGTGTGGGACCCGCCGAGCAAGAGCGCCATCCAGCAGGCCTTCCGGGCCGTGCAGCGCCGCGGCGCCGAGGATGCCTTTGCCCCTCTCGAGAAGGTGCTCGATTCGTATGCCAGCGCCTGGGTCGCAGGGCGCACCGAAGCCTGCCAGGCGACGCGGGTGCGCGGCGAGCAGTCCGAGCAGACGCTCGAGCTGCGGATGCTGTGCTTCGACCGGCGCCTCAAGGAGCTCAAGGCGCTGGCCCGCCGCCTGCGCGAAGCCGACCAGAAGACGGTCGAGAGCGCGATTCCGGCGAGCTACGGGCTCACCAATCTCAGCGCCTGCTCCGAGGCGGAGGCGGTAGCGGCCGGGGCCTGGCTGCCTTCGGAGCCGAGCCTGGCCGAGTCAGTGGCGCAGCTGCGGCTGCGGCTGGCCGACGCGCGGGTCCTGCGGCTAACCGGCAACCTCGCCGGCGCCAAGGAGCAGGCCGCCAAGGTCGTGGACCAGGCGCGCGTCCTCGGTTTCCGGCCGCTGCTGGCCGAGGCGCTGCGCTTCTACGGGCACGTCCTCTACAACTCCTTCGACGTCGCCAATGCCGAGCGGGTGCTGCACGAGGGCGTCGCCGTCGCCGACGCCCTCCACTACGACGAGGTTTCCGCCCAGGCCTGGATCGAGCTCGTCTGGTGCGCCGGGTTGAAGACCGACGCCGACCGGGCGGAGGAGATTGCCCAGCACGCGCGCGCGGCCATCGAGCGGATGGGGGGAAACAAGCGGCTCGAGGCCGACCTGGAGAACGCGATGGGGTCGGTGGCCCTGCGGCTCGGGCGGCCGCCTGCCGAAGGGCTGGCCCACTTCCAGCGGGCTCGCGCGCTGGCCCAGGAGGTCGAGGGCGAGCGCAGCCCCACGGCCATCAGAGCGCTCCACAACATGGCCACCGCCCTCGACTACGCGGAGCGGGACGCGGAGTCGGTGGACGTGGGGCTCGAGGCCCTCAAGCTGGTGGAGAAAGTCTACGGGCCGCAGAGCGCCACCTGGGCGGTCTATGCCGGGAACGTCGCCCATGCCTTGCGCAAGCTCGACCGGCTCGACGAGGCCCTCGACTTCGCGCGCCGGGCGCTGACGCTGGTGGAGAGGACCAACGGCGAGAACCACCCCGAGGGACTGCTGGCCCGCCTGAACATCGGAGAGATCCTGCTGCGCCAGGGAAAGGCGAGCGAGGCGCTGGCGATGTTCGAGCGCAGCCGCGCCATCATGGAGAGCGCGCCCTCGAAGTACCGGGACTGGCTGGCGGAGGCCGAATCCGGAATCGGGCGCAGCCACCTCGATATGGGCGCCAGCCAAGCCGCCATCGACTGGCTCGAGCGCTCTCTCAAGACGCTCGAAGCCGGCCCCAGCGACCCGCGGGACTTCGTCACCGTGCGCTTTGCCCTGGCCCGCGCCCTGTGGGAGTCGAAGCGCGATCTGCGCCGCGCGCTGGCCCTGGCGGCCAAGGCGAGGGAGAACGCGCTCGAGATCGGCGGGCCGGCGAAGGCCGACGCCGAAGAGATCGAGCGCTGGCTCGGCGAGCGAGGCGGCCGCAAGCCCGCCGGGAAGTGAGCCGCGCCGGGGAGAAGAAGAGGCCGCGCCGGAGGGACCGGCGCGGCCATGGGGCTGCTGGCTACTGGCAGACGACTTCGGCGCCGCTGTCGTTGCAGGTCAGATCTCCGCACGAGTAGACGGTGAACTCGTTGCCCACCGCCTCGCAGCACACCACGTCGTAGATCACGCCGTTGGTGTCCTCGAAGGCCAGGTCGCCGAGGCAGCCGCACTTGCCCACGTCGTCGGCGACGCAGGCGTTGTCGGCCTGCAGCTTCTCGGTGGAGCCGGTCTTGGCGCTGGCGGCGGCGGACTTCTTGGCGGCGCTGCTGACCGCGGTGCCGGCGGGCTTGGCAGTGGTGGACTTCTTCTTGCCGCAGCCGGTGGCGGCGAAGGCGGCAAGGCAGCAGGCAAGGACGATGCTCTTCTTGATCATTTTTTGGAGACTCTCCGCCGTGGAGGGAAGTTTGAACCACGGCATCGGCAGAGACGTCGCCTGGAAGGCACCGTCGCAAATCGCGAGCTGTTCGCCGCGCGGCGGCACTGACTAACCTTCCGATTTGCCTAGGATTCTCCGCAGGCTGAAGTCGAGGCCGCTCTGGACCCCCCTGATCAAGCTGTCGACGTCGGAGTCGTTGATCCGGTGCTGCTCGACCAGCTGGCGGCGGGTCTCGCCGATGATCGCCCTGCGGCTCCTGGCCAGCCAGCGGGCCACGGTGGCGCGGTCGGCGTGGTAGATGGCGCCCAGCGAATCGAGGCTCACGCCCTCGAGATGGTGGAGCTTGAGGAGGGTGCGCTCCTTGCGCGGCAGGCCAGCGACTGCCGCCTGGAAGGCGGCTTTGAGCTCGCGGTGATAGCGCTGGGCCACCAGGGCGCTGAGCGGGTCGGCTTCGCTGACCGGAAGATCGGAGAGGCTCAGGTCTGCGGGTTCGGCTTTTCGCCGGCGGCGGACGTCGAGGACCATGCGCGCCGCGAGCACCCGCAGCCAGCTGGCGAGGGGACCGCTTCCCGAGTATTCGGCGAGCTTCGGCGGCTTCCCCTCGCCGGAGAACAAGAGCTTGATGCGGATCTTCTGGAGAATCTCGTCGGCCTCGGCCGGCGACGCTCCCTTGGCGGCCAGCGCCTTTCGCAGGGAAGCCCTGAGGAAAGAGCGCTCCAGGAGCCCGATGGCCTCCCGATCATTCTCCAGGCAGGCGCGGGCCAGGAACAGGTCGGCGGCGTGGAGCCGGCGCAAGGCCTCCAGCGGCTCCTCCTGCTGCGGCAGGCGCTCGGCGAGATGGCGAAGGAAGGGCTCGTTCCCGAAGGTCAGCACCGGCCAGGCAGCGCGTGCCGCGATCAGATGTTCGGACAGGCAGGACTCGAGAGCAGCGCTGGCCTTGAGGCTGTGCCGGAATCCCGAGGGCAGGTGGTGGAGAAAGGCTGTGGCGAGTGGATGCCCGGGCATTTGGCGCGGCTCGTACCTTCCCCAAAGAAAGGGGCAAACCATAGGACGCGTCGTTCTGACCGGGCAAGCGCGCCGGGCTCAGGCCCGACCCGCCTCTCTCGCATCGACCGCCCGCCCGACCACCTCGTCGACGGCCTGCGACTCGCTGTCCATCTCCCGCGACAGCCCGGACAAGGTCTCGCTCAACGCCGACAGCTCGGCCGTCCGCAGCTGGGCGTCGGAGGACTTGAGGCCGAGCAGCGCGATGCGGGCGCGGTCGAGGATGGCCATCTGTCCGTGCAGCCGGGCCAGCACGCGCTCGCGGTTGCGTCGGATGCGATCGATCTGCTCGAGTTCGGCACGCAGGGCCGAGGCTGCCATCGCCAGCTGCTTCTTGGCGATCTCGTCGCGGGCGCCGTCCCTGAGCTTCTCCAGCTCCGCCAGCCGCGCGCCGATCTCGCCCTCGGCGCGCGCGCCCAGCTCCCGATCGATCGACTGCCAGCGCTGTCCCAGCTCGAGCACCCGCCGGGTGATCTCCGAGAGCGACTTGGAGAGCTGGTTCCTGGCGAAGCCGTCGTCGGTGCCGGCCAGGATCTCGGCGCAGCGCCGGTAGTTGGTCATCGCCCGCGCCGCCATCTCGGCCAGGTCGCCCGCGAGCTGGGAGTGCAGCGAGGCGTAGAGCTGCTCCACCGGATCCGGGTCGCGCACCAGGTGCGCGCCGGCGGCGCCCAGGCTGGCGAAGAAGCCCAGCACCGAGGCGTAGAGCATCGCGGGAAGCGGTCCGGGCAGCCAGGGCTCGACGAGCTGGCTCGCGGCAATCCGATCGCTGATCAGTCTTCCGGCGATCAGCGCCAGCGCAGTCAGCGCCGCGGCGCTGGCGACGGCCGCGCGCCCCAGGCCCAGTCTCCCGACCGAGGAATCCTTCCTTTCCTCGAGCCGGCGCGCCTGGGCCAACAATGCCCCGAGGCCGAGGCCCGCCGCCGCCAGCCCGAACAGCCGGTGCGCCGGGAAGAGCAGGGGGGCGAGGCCGCACAGGAACCCCGCCGCCCCAAAGACCAGCCGCGAGCGCCAGCCGGAGGCCGCTGCGGCGATGCCTACAGCAGCGGCAGCCAGGGCCAGCGTCGCCGCCGAGGTCCAGCGCTGCGCCAGCAGGCCCGCTCCCAGCGGCCCGGCGATCCAGGCCACCAGCCCCGCCACCGCCGAGCCGATGGCGGCGCGAATCACGGTCTGGTGGAAGCCTTCGTGGTCGGTGAAGGTGATGGCGGCCATGGTCGCTCTCCCCGTCGTGTGGCTAGCGGTTCTCGTTGGCGAAGCTGTGCAGCGTCTTGGCGGCAGCATTGCCGACGGCGCTGGCGGCGGGCGCGTTCTGCATCACGCCTTCGAACCGGTCGGCGGCCTTGAGGGCGCTGTCGTAGTCCTGGCGAGGGCCGAACTCGGCGAGGCCGCGCTTGAGCTCCTTCTTGGCCTTGTCGAGGAAGCGCTGGGCGTCGGCGCCGTTGCCGTCGGCGTACAGTTGGCTGGCCTGGCGCATGGCCTCGACGGCGTTCGACTGGGCGACCTCGGCCGCGACCCCCTTGTCGCGGTTGTTGGCGGCGAAGGCCTGGTCGCTGACCACCGAGGCGCGCACCGCGACCTGCGCCGAGCCGGGGGCCCGGTTGCGGGTGACGTCCTGGTAGCTCACCGAGACCTGCGCCACCTCGAGCGAGCCGACGGCGCTGGCGGGCACGAGCAGGCGGGCGACGATCTTGCGGTGAGCGCCGCTGACGAAGTCGGGCAGGCGGACCACGGTCGCCGCTCCCTGGGGCTCGCTGAGGTAGCCGAGGACCTCGGCCACCTGCACCCCGGGGAGCGGGGCGATGGTCAGCCTCGGCTGGAGGGCGACGGTCGAGAGGGCCTGCTGCAGCTCGCCGGCGAAGAGGCTCTCCAGCTGCGAGACGTCGGCGAGGAAGCTGTAGCGGCCGCCGCCGTACTCGGCCAGCGCGGCCATGGTGCGCTCGTTGAAGTCGAGGCCCACCCCGACGGTCGACAGCGTCACTCCCATGGTCCCCATGCGCCGGGCGATCGCGCTCAGGCCGGCGGGATCGGAGACGCCTTCGTTGGCCTGGCCGTCCGAGAGCAGGACCAGGCGGGTGACGTTGTAGGCGCTGCGGTAGGGCGCGGCCTCGGCCAGCCCGGCCTCGAGGCCGCCAGACATGTTGGTGCCGCCCATCGACTCGATCTGATCGATGGTGGCGAGCATGCGCTCCCTGGCGGAGAAAGTGGCCTGCAGCGAGGGAACCAGGACTCTGACGTCCGAGCCGAAGGTGATCAGCGCCAGGCGGTCGGACTCGTCGAGCTGCTGCACCAGAGCGCGGGCGGCGCGGCGGCACTGGTCGAGCTTCTGGCCGGCCATCGAGCCGGAGCGGTCGAGCACCAGCGCCAGGTTGACCGGAGTGCGGCGGCCATTGGAGGCCAGGGTCACCGCGTCGAGGTCGGCCTTGAGCCAGACTTCGCGCTGGCCGCCGGCGGCGAGATAGGGATCGGAGAGCGAGGCGGTGAGCTTGAGCACGTCGCCGGCGGACTGCGGAAGCGAAGCGGGGACAAACCCCGCGGCAGCCGTGCGCGGCTGCTGGTTGATCAGCAGAGCGATGAGCCCCAACACCCCGGCGACGGCGAAGAACAGAGTGGTCTTCTTCATGGCGTCCTCCCGCAAGGCTTCGTGCCCGGATGGAAACGCGTGGAGGCCGCGGAGGATCTAGGGCTCGGACGGGCGGCCGGATTCGCCCGCCGAATCAGGCGCTTGGCCGCTCACGGGGACCGCACGCGGAGATATGTCCCCAGGACTGGCGCCGGCTCGCTCGGACGCTCAGGCACAGCCGTCGGCTTCCGCTTGAGCGTTCAGGCGTGGATCGCTATCTTGCGGCGCGCTGTTCGTTGCTGAACTGGCGGGCAGTTCCCCCCTGAGGTCGGTTGTTTCATGGAGCCGGTGGACCAGAGCGCGACAGGCTCGAGATGCTGCCGGCGCCTTTGGAATCGGGGCGGCGGATTTCTTTTTCGACGACGAGGGAAGCGATGCAGCTGATCAGCGTGAAGAAGGCGCTCGAGGGCGCCGTGCCGGTGGACAGCAAGGTCGAGGTGCGCGGCTGGGTGCGCACGCGGCGCGACTCGAAGGCCGGCATCTCCTTCGTCAACGTCTCCGACGGCAGCGGCCAGGAGCCGATCCAGGTGGTCGCGCCCAGCACCTTGGCCAACTACCAGGACGGCGTGCTCAAGCTCACCGCCGGGGCGAGCGTGGTGGCGCGCGGCACGCTGGTCAAGTCGCAGGGCAAGGGCCAGGGGGTCGAGATCCAGGCCGACTCGATCGAGGTGCTGGGCTTGGTCGACGACCCGGAGACCTATCCCATCCAGCCCAAGCAGCACTCGCTGGAGTACCTGCGCGAGGTGGCGCACCTGCGCCCGCGCACCAACACCTTCGGCGCCGTCACCCGCGTGCGCCACTCGGCCGCCCAGGCGATCCACCGCTTCTTCCACGAGCAGGGCTTCTTCTGGGTCAACACCCCGATCATCACCGCCTCGGACTGCGAGGGCGCCGGGCAGATGTTCCGGGTCTCGACGCTGGACCTGGCCAACCTGCCGCGCACTCCCGAGGGGAAGATCGACTGGCACCAGGACTTCTTCGGCAAGGAGGCCTACCTCACCGTCTCCGGGCAGCTGAACGTCGAGGCCTACTGCCTGGCGATGTCCAAGGTCTACACGTTTGGACCGACCTTCCGCGCCGAGAACTCCAACACCGCCCGCCACCTGGCCGAGTTCTGGATGATCGAGCCGGAGATCGCCTTCGCCAACCTCAGCGACGACGCCGACCTGGCCGAGAAGTTCCTCAAGTACGTCTTCAAGGCGGTGCTCAACGAGCGCGCCGACGACTTCAAGTTCTTCGAGGAGCGGGTGCAGAAGGGCGTCACCGAGCGGCTGGCCAAGTTCATCGACTCCAGCTTCGAGCGGCTCGACTACACCAAGGCGATCGAGATCCTGCAGAAGAGCGGGAAGAAGTTCGACTTCCCGGTCAGCTGGGGCATGGACCTGCAGACCGAGCACGAGCGCTACCTGGTCGAGGAGCACGTGGGCCGGCCGGTGGTGGTGATGAACTACCCCGAGAAGATCAAGGCCTTCTACATGCGGCTCAACGACGACGGGAAGACGGTGGCGGCGATGGACGTGCTGGCCCCGGGGATCGGCGAGATCATCGGCGGCAGCCAGCGCGAGGAGCGGCTGAACGTGCTCGACGAGCGGATGAGGCAGTTCAAGCTCAACCCCGAGAGCTATCAGTGGTACCGCGACCTGCGCCGCTACGGCTCGGTGCCCCACGCCGGCTTCGGCTTGGGCTTCGAGCGGCTCATCGTCTACATGTGCGGCCTGGCGAATATCCGCGACGCCATCCCGTACCCGCGCGTGCCGGGGTGGGCGCAGTTCTAGGCGATCGTCTATCTCTGAAAAGGAAGACGCCCGGGCCCCACCGAGGGAACCGGGCGTCACTGTCTCCAGGCTTCGAAGCAGCTGGCAGCTACCGGGTCATCCGCCCGCGCGCCATCTCCCGCAGCCTTCGCACGCGCTCCTGGGTGGGAGGGTGGGTGGAGAAGAGCGACAGCGCACCACCGCCGCGCAGCGGGCTGACGACCCACAGGTGGGCGGTCGCAGGTGAGTGGTTGAAGGGCACGCGATCGACCCCGTGCTCCAGCTTCTCCAGGGCATCGGCGAGTGCGTCCGGATCTCCCATCAACGCCGCGCCGCTGGCATCGGCCGCGTACTCGCGCGAACGGCTGATCGCCAGTTGCAAGAGCATGGCAGCGATCGGGGCGATGAGCAGCAGGCCCAAGGTCGCCAAAGGATTTCCCTCCTCGTCGTCCCCTCGGCTGAGGAAGGTGCCGCCGAACCAGAAGAGCATCTGCACCGCGTGGGTGATGAGGCCGGCCATGGTGGCAGCCACGGTGCTGATCAAGGTGTCGCGGTTGCGCACGTGCGACAGCTCGTGGGCGATGACCCCTGCCAGCTCGCGCTGGTCGGTCAGGTGCAGAATCCCCTCGGTGACCGCCACCGCGGCGTGCTCGGGGCTGCGCCCGGTGGCGAAGGCGTTGGGCGTGGCGGTGGGGATGATGTACAGCCGCGGGGTTGGCATTCCGGCTCGACGGGCGAGCTGGGCCACCATCTCATGCAGCCAGGGAAGCGCCTCGGGCGGCAGCGGCCGCGCCCCGTTCATCGCCAGCGCGATCCGGTCGCTGAACCAGTAGCTGACGAAGTTCATCACCGCGACGAAGAGGCCTGCGTACAGCAACCCCTGCGGCCCGCCCAGCCTCTGCCCGACGGCCAGCGCCAGCGCCGTCAGTCCTGCCAGCAGGACGCCGGTCTTGAGGTAGTTGCTCAGGCGCCGTCCACCTCCCACCCGCGGCGCGTTCGGCATGGTCATCGAGGCTGATCGCATCTTCGTTCCTTCTTCCTCCCCGGTTCTTGGCAACCTAAGAACGCTCTGCAGGTCGTCAAACGTCCGCCCCGGCTCCCGCGCCGCGCTCTCCTTCTCCCAGGTCGGCAAAGCGAGGGCCTGGCAGCTCGCCCGAGGGGCAGCCGCAGACCCTTGCTTCAAGTCGCTCTTCGGCTGCGGCTTCTACGCGCCAGCCGGAAAGATCTGACGCGGCCCCGGGCAGCTTCCCGGGGAATGCCCCCGGCTGTCCGGGTGTAACGACCCTCGATCGCTAAGGAATCTTCCGACGACCCGCCCCGGCGTCCCCACTCGTCGAGCGAAGGCTAGGAGCGCTGCGGGTCAAACCTGGCTCCGGGAAGGTGTTGCAGGCCACAGAGTCAATTTTTTTGCCTATCGGCAGCAGAGCGCTAGACTGCTCGCCTGTGTAGCGGCCTGTAGCACTAACCCCGGGGATTCGGGTCGCACGTCCTTCCAGCGAGCGGGTGAGCCCCGGCGGGCTCGAGCGCGTCGGGGGCGAGAGGGTGGCGAGCTCCCATGGCTGAGCAGCTGAGCATGTTCTCCAATACCTCCAAGAACGAAGTGCCCAAGAAGCGCCGCAAGAACGGCGGCGGAGACAGCGGCAACGGCGGCGGCAGCCCGCCGGTGCCAGTGGTGTTGGCCGACGAGGCCCGCCGCCGCTACCTGAACTACGCCCTCTCGGTGATCACCAGCCGCGCGCTCCCCGACGTTCGCGACGGCCTCAAGCCGGTGCAGCGCCGCATCCTCTTCGGGATGTGGCACGACCTGCACCTGACCGCTGACTCCAAGTTCCAGAAGTGCGCTCAGGTGGTCGGCGCCATCATGGGCCGCTATCACCCGCACGGCGACAGCGCCATCTACGACGCCCTGGTGCGCATGGCCCAGGACTTCTCGCTGCGCTACCCGCTGGTCGACGGCCACGGCAACTTCGGCTCCCTCGACGGCGACAGCGCCGCAGCCTACCGCTACACCGAGTGCCGGCTGCAGAAGCTGGCCTCCGAGCTGCTGTCCGAGCTCTCGTCGAAGACCGTCGACTACCGCCAGACCTACGACGGCAGCCGCTTCGAGCCGATCGTCATCCCCGCGCGCCTGCCGCAGCTGTTGATGAACGGCGTCACCGGCATCGCGGTGGGAATGGCCACCAACATTCCGCCCCACAACCTGGGCGAGCTGGCCGATGCGCTGATCGACCTGATCGCCAACCCCAAGCTGGTCACCAAGGACCTGCTCAAGCACGTCAAGGGGCCGGACTTCCCCACCGGTGGCCTGATCCTCAACAGCAAGGCGGAGCTGCGCGAGATCTACGAGACCGGCCAGGGCGCGGTGAAGGTCCGCGGCGAGTGGGAGCAGGAGGAGCTCAAGCGCGGCGGCAAGCAGCTCGTCATCACCTCCATCCCCTACACGGTCAACAAGTCCACCCTGGTGCAGAAGATCGGCGACGTGGTCCGCGAGCGGAAGCTGCCGATGCTGGTGGACGTGCGCGACGAGTCCACCGCCGACGTGCGCATCGTGATGGAGATCAAGCGGGACGCCGACCCCGAGATGGTCATGGCGTACCTATTCAAGCACACGCCGCTGCAGACCAACTTCAACGTTAACTTCACTGTCCTGGTGCCCACCGACAACCCCGAGGTCGGGGCGCCGGAGCGCATCGACCTCAAGAGGGCGCTCGAGGAGTTTCTCAAGTTCCGCTTCGAGGTGGTGACCCGGCGGCTGCAGTTCGAGCTGGGAGAGATCCGCCGGCGGGTGCACATCCTGTCGGGCTTCGCCAAGGTCTACGACGCCCTCGACGAGATGATCCGCATCATCCGCAAGTCGGAGGGCAAGGAGGACGCCGCCAAGAAGCTGATGGCGCGCTTCAAGCTCGACGCCGAGCAGGTGGACGCGATCCTCGAGATGAAGCTCTACAAGTTGGCGCGCCTGGAGATCCTGGTCATCCAGAACGAGCTGAAGCAGAAGCGGGCCGAGGAGGCCCGGCTGGCCGACCTGCTCGACGAGAAGCACGAGGGCAAGAACAAGAAGAAGCGCTGGGGGCTGGTCAAGGACGAGATCGCCGAGATCAAGAAGCTCTACGCCGACAAGCGCAAGACCAAGATCGGCGGCCCGGTCGAGGAGGTGGAGTTCAGCGAGGAGGCCTTCATCTCCGACGAGGACTCGAACGTGGTCCTCACCCGCGACGGCTGGGTCAAGCGGGTCCGCGAGATCAAGGACCCGGCCTCGACCCGGCTGCGCGAGGGCGACGAAGTGATGGCGGTGGTGGCCGGCTCGCTCAAGAGCAATCTGGTCTTCTTCTCCAACTTCGGCACCGCCTACGTCACCCGCTTCAACGACGTCCCGGCCTCCACCGGCTACGGCGACCCGGTGCAGAAGCTGTTCAAGTTCGACGACGGCGAGCGGGTGGTCGGGGCGCTGAGCCTCGACCCGCGCCTGCCGCGCCCGGAGCGGATGCTGGCCCTCAGCCGCAAGGGCTACGGCCTGCGGTTCGATCCCTCGGGACACACCGAGGTCTCCACCCGCGCCGGCCGCCGCTTCGCTCGCCCGGGCAAGGACGACGAGCTGATCGGCGTGGTGGCGGTCGGCGACAGGGACCAGGTGCTGGCGGTCACCGAGAAGAGCCACGTGCTGGCCTGCAAGGCGAAGGAGATCAACGAGCTGGCTGGCCCGGGCCGCGGGGTCACGGTGATCAAGACCGCCGCCGACGACAAGGTCATCGCCTTCCTCTGCACTACCGACAAGAAGGCCTCGCTGCTGCTGGAGACCGCCAAGGGCAAGAAGATCGAGGTCAGCCTCGACAAGATCGGCGGCTCGGCCCGCGGCGGCAAAGGGCACGCCCTGTCGCGCAAGGAGAAGGTGAAGCTCATCGAGCGCGAGGTGATCTTCCAGCCGCTGCCCGAGGACCCGAGCAAGCCGAAGCAGCCCAAGAACTAGTGAACCCGCTCGAATCCGAGGAGAGCGCGCCGCGCTGACTGAAGGCGGCGCGCAGCCGGAACCAAACCGGCGCTCCCGGGAGAGAAGCCATGGCCAAGAAGAGCAGCTACAACGCCAGCGACATCACCGTCCTCGAGGGGCTGGAGCCGGTCCGCAAGCGGCCCGCCATGTACATCGGCGGCACCGACTCCACCGGCTTTCACCACCTGCTCTGGGAAATCGTCGACAATTCGGTGGACGAGGTCATCAACGGCCACGCCACCCGCATCGAGGTCACCCTGCACAAGGGCGCCAAGGGCGTGACCATCGACGACGACGGCCGCGGCATCCCGATCGACATGATGCCGAAGTACAAGAAGTCGGCGCTGGAGGTGATCCTCACCACCCTGCACTCGGGCGGAAAGTTCGAGCACGACAACTACGACCACTCCGGCGGCCTGCACGGCGTGGGCAGCTCGGTGGTCAACGCGCTCTCCAAGAAGCTGGTCGTCCAGGTCAAGCGCGACGGCAAACGCCACGAGCAGACCTACGCCCGCGGCAAGGCCACCAGCAAGCTCAAGGTTGTCGGCCCCTGCCGCGGCACCGGCACCCGCACCACCTTCGAGCCCGACCCGGAGATCTTCGGGGAGAAGCTCTCCTTCGATTCCGGCCTGATCCGCGACCGGCTGGAGGCCAAGAGCTACCTGCACAAGGGCCTGACCATCGTCTTCAAGGACGAGACCCAGACCCCGGCCAGGGATGAGACCTTTCACCACGAGGGCGGCATCGCCGAGTACCTGACCCGGGTGATCGCCGAGCGCAGCAAGCCCACCGTCCCGGCCAGCGGGCAGAGCTTCTACCACTCGCGCGACAACGGGGTGCGCCTCGAGGTGGCGCTGGCCTGGACCGAGGCCACCGACGAGCACGTCCGCTCCTACGTCAACGGCATCCCCACCGCCAACGGCGGCACCCACGAGAACGGCCTGCGCGCCGGCGTGGTCAAGGCGGTGCGCAACTACATCGAGACCCACAACCTGTCGCCCAAGGGCGTCTCGCTGACCGCCGAGGACATCCGCGAAGGCATCGTCTGCATCCTCTCCAGCTACGTGGTCGACCCCCAGTTCCAGGGGCAGACCAAGGGCCGCCTGAACAACCCCGAAGTCGCCTCGATGATCGACAACGTGGTGCGGCCGGCGCTGGAGAAGTGGCTCAACGACAACAAGACCTCGGCCGAGTCGATCATCGCCCGCATCATTCTGGCGGCGCGGGCCCGCGAGGCCTCGCGCGCGGCCAGCCAGGCGGTGTCGCGCAAGAGCGTCACCCACCGGCTCAACCTGCCCGGCAAGCTCACCGACTGCAGCTCCACCGATCCTTCGGAGAGCGAGCTGTTCCTGGTCGAGGGAGACAGCGCCGGCGGCAACGCCAAGCAGGGACGCGACCGGCGCACCCAGGCGGTGCTGCCGCTGCGCGGCAAGGTCTTGAACGCCGAGCAGGCCTCCACCGACAAGGTGGCCGGCAACAAAGAGCTGCAGGACATCGTCAACGCGCTGGGGTGCGGGCTGGGCAGCGACTTCGACCTGAGCAAGCTGCGCTACGGCCGCATCTTCCTGCTGATGGATGCCGACTCCGACGGCCATCACATCGCCACACTGCTGCTGACCTTCTTCTACCGGCACCTCAAGGGGCTCATCAACAACGGGTGCATCTACCTGTGCCAGCCGCCGCTCTACCGGATCGACGTGGGCAAGGAAACCTACTGGGCCCTCGACGACCAGGACCGCGACCGCATCCTCAAGGAGAAGGCCAAGGGGAACGCCAAGCCCAACATCATGCGCTTCAAGGGGCTGGGCGAGATGAGCGCCGAGGAGCTGAAGATGACCACCCTCGACCCCAAGAACCGGATCAGCCTGAAGATCACCATCGACAACGAGCTGGCGACCGACCGGGTGATCAACGATCTGCTGGGCCGCGACGTCAGCGCCCGCTTCAAGTTCATTATGGAGCGCGCCAACGAGGTCCGCGAGCTCGACGTCTAGCTCGCACCGATCGAGGAACAGATGGCGCGCCAGGCTCCCCAGCTCGAACGCGTGCGCTCGCTGATCGTGCTGGACGCCGCCAGCATCGTGAAGCGGCTGGAGCAGCGGAAGGGGGAGATGATCTCCCTCTTCTCGCGCCACCGCGACCGCGAGCCCTTGCTCAACCCGCTGCGCTCGATGGTGGCCAGCGCCGACAGCTTCGAGGAGCTGGCGCTCTTCCAGCCGGGGCAGCAGGCTGCGATCCTCCAGTTCTACGAGGAGCTGGACTCGCTGCGCTGGTACTTCCGCTACACCGTGGACATGCCCGGCACCGCCGAGCGGGTCTTCGCCAGCCACCACAAGCGGCTGCTGGCGGCCTTCCAGAAGCTGGTCGAGCTGGTCGGGGCTCCCCTCGAGCCGGACGGCGGAGCCGAGCCGCCGCCGGAGCTCAAGCCCAAGGCGCTGCCCGCCAGGCGCAAGGGCTCGCGCTCGCGCAAGAAGGCCTGAGGCGGCGCATCGATCCTGCTCGCACCTTGTGGCGACCGCTGTGTCGTTCGGCTAGCCGCCTGGACGAGCCGAGCATAGAGTCCCGGCTCCGGCGCGCTGCCAACCCGATACCCAGTTCACCGTGGCGAGCTTGTACCTGCGAAAGAGCCGAGGTGTCGATGGCGTCAGACAAGAAGTTCGTGCTGTACGTCGTCGACCAGTGCGGCCATGACGGGGAGGTCGACGCGCGGCCGATGTTCGGCGAGTACGGCCTCTATCTGCGCGGCAAGCTGGTAGCACTGGTCTGCGACAACCGGTTGCTGGTGAAGCCGACCCCCGGCGGGCGTGCCTTCATTGGCGAGATCCGCGAGGATCTTCCCTACCCGGGCGCCAAGCCGGCCTTCCTTATCGACGAGAAGCTCGACGACCGCGAGTTCGTCTCGGAGCTTCTCGAGATCACGTTCCGCGAGCTGCCTGAGCCCCAGCCGAAGCGGGCGCGTAGGAGCGCCGCGCCAAAGGCTGCGCAAGGAAGAGCGTCAGGCCGGACGACGAAGTAGGCGCACCAACCTCGGGGGCGGCTTGGGCTCCATTTGCTCTCGGAACACTCGTGCCATCTCCACCGGCGGTGCGGTTTCGGACGCTAAAGACGAGCGAAGGCCCGAGCCGCGCGCAGCGGCCCGGGCCTTCCATTGATCTCAGTGTTCGAACCCTCTCAGCCCTTCACTTCCGAGGAAGGCCTGGCCGGCACGGCCGGCGCCTCTTCGACCTTGGCCGCCTTCGCCCCGCCGCCCGGGAAGGTTGCCGCCCACCAGTTGTAAACCGGAGCGAGGGCATCCTCGAGCTCCGGGTGCGCCTCGATCAGGTCGTCGTAGTCACGCACGATGAGCGACGCCTGCTCGAAGAGGGCGATGCTGGCTGGCGCGCCGATCTGCAGGGCCCGTTCAGCCCCGTGCTGCAGCCGAGCAGCCACCTCCTTGGCCCGACGCGCGAGCTCCGCATCATGGGAGACCTGGCTCGGCTTGAGCCGGCTCCCGTAGAAGTCGCTCACCTCCGGCTTGCGCAGGACGGAGCAGACGTCCGGAGTGAAGGCATCGGCGACGGCGTGGACCACCCGCCCGCTCACCGCCGGGGGCAGCTTGCGGCCGAGGACGAAGTCGACATCCTCATGCGTCGGCGCCTTGTTGGCGCTCACCTCGGCTCCCGGCACTGCGACCTTCAGCACGTTCTTCTTGCTGCTTCCCTTCCCCTTCATTGGCATACCCCCTCGTTGGTTGCGCTCCATCGCGCACGATTTCCCCAGACAGCTCAGACTACGCGGGCACGATCGGCGCGCTGAGTGGTCCCGTCAATCGGAAGCGAGTCGCGAAATCGGGGTCGGCGGATGGGCGACACTCGGGTGCGGTCCACCCCGTGCGCGGGGCGCGAAGAACAATCTCGAGACCCCAAGGGCGGGAAGTCTGCCTCTCACGAGGCCACCTGCCCGTCGGAGGAGCAGCGCGGAATAATCGAGGTGCCCTCTCGAAGTTCTGCGGAGGATCTTCTCACCTTGCTCTCTGGTGGCTCCACCTTCGATGAGCGCCTACGAGGTTCGAGACTGCGAGCAACCACTTGTCTCGTCCTGATCCGCTCCTCGGTCGAGGTCCCGGCTTGGTAGCTCGATGATCTTTCGTCTACCTACGAGCGGGAGCGGAAGTGCTGGGGTCCTCCGCTGACCGGGAAATACCGGCTGGCCTGCTTGCCGCCCCGGGGATGTTCGATCCGGGCCCGGGAGAGTGAATGGCACGAGCGGCACCGGACCCGCCTGGCCCTCGTCGCCTTGTTGGTGCTGGCCCTGCCGTTGGCGGAGAGCCCTCACGCACCGACGAGACTGCCGCCGGCGCCGACCGACATGGTCGCCGTCTCTTCGAGCGTGACGGAGCTCAAGTCCACGACGCTGCCCGCCAGGCGCAAGGGCTCGCGCTCACTCAGGCGGAGCGCAGCCGCACGTCGCGGCGCGTCAAGCTCTCCTCGCGCCGTAGGTGCGATCGCTCTCTCGTTCGGCTGGCCGAGTAGGCAGTCCGATCATAGAGTCCTGGCCCCGGCGCGCTGCTCAAATTGAGGTCTGCGCGCCCGAGAATCCGGTTCGATCCGGTCGAGCCGCGCGACAAAGAGCGAGGCGTCCCATGGCGGTTACGCGAGAGGCACTCGAGGCGCTGGTCGAGGGCAGGCACGGCAGCCCGTTCCAGCTGCTCGGACCTCACGTCGAAGAACAAGCGGGCCGGCGGGAGCTGGTGGTGCGCTCGTTCCAGCCCGATGCGACCAAGCTGTGGTTGGTCCAGGACGGCAAGGCCGTCGAGGCAGCCCGCGTCCACCCCGAGGGGCTCTTCAAGGCCAGCCTGGGCGACCGGCAGAAGGCCAGCTACCACCTGCGCTTCGAGACCCGCGCCGGCAAGACCGTCGAACTCGAGGACCCCTACGCCTTCGAGTCCCAGCTGACCGACTTCGACCTCCACCTGCTGCGCGAGGGGACGCACCTGCGGATCTGGGAGAAGCTGGGGTCGCACCCGGCGGAGGTGCGAGGGGTCAAGGGGGTGCTGTTCGTGGTCTGGGCCCCCAACGCCCAGCGGGTGAGCGTGGTCGGCGACTTCAACACCTGGGACGGCCGCCGCCACCCGATGCGCAAGCACGAGCACGCCGGCCTGTGGGAGCTGTTCATCCCCGGCCTGGTCGAGGGCGACATCTACAAGTACGAGCTCAAGCCCCACGGCGGCACCGCTCCGGTGCTCAAGACCGACCCCTTCGCCTTCGAGGTCGAGGTCCCGCCGCAGACCGCCACCCGGGTGAAGGACCTGACCCGCTACCAGTGGCGCGACGCCGCCTGGATGGAGCAGCGCAAGGCCTGGGACTTCAAGTCGGCGCCGATCTCCATCTACGAGTGCCACCTCGGCTCCTGGCGCCGCGTCCCCGAGGACGGCAACCGCTCGCTCAGCTACCGCGAGCTGGCCGACCAGCTTGCCGACTACCTGCTGGAGATGGGCTTCACCCACGTCGAGCTGATGCCCGTCACCGAGCATCCCTTCTTCGGCTCGTGGGGCTACCAGACGACCAACTTCTTCTCCCCCACCGGCCGCTACGGCAAGCCCGACGACCTGCGGGCCTTCGTCGACGCCATGCACCAGAAGGGCCTGGGGGTGATCCTGGACTGGGTGCCGGCCCACTTCCCGGCCGACGCCTACGGGCTGGCCCGCTTCGACGGCACCCACCTCTACGAGCACGCCGACCCGCGCCAGGGCTACCACCCGGACTGGCAGACCCTGGTCTTCAACTACGGGCGCACCGAGGTCTGGAACTTCCTGCTCTCCAACGCCCTGTTCTGGCTGGAGCAGTACCACTTCGACGGCCTGCGGGTGGACGCGGTGGCCTCGATGCTCTACCTCGACTACTCGCGCAAGGAAGGGCAGTGGGTCGCCAACAAGTACGGCGGCAAGGAGAACCTGGAGGCCATCGCCTTCCTCAAGCGGCTCAACGAGCTGGTCCACGAGAAGCACCCTGGCGTCATGACCATCGCCGAGGAGTCGACCTCGTTCGCCGGGGTGAGCCGGCCGGTCTACCTGGGAGGCCTGGGCTTCGACCTCAAGTGGAACATGGGCTGGATGCACGACACCCTGGAGTACTTCTCCAAGGACTCGATCTACCGGAAGTACTTCTCCAACAAGCTCACCTTCGCGATGTTCTACGCGTACTCGGAGAACTTCACGCTCGCCCTGAGCCACGACGAGGTAGTGCACGGCAAGGGCTCGCTCATCAACAAGATGCCCGGCGATGCCTGGCAGAAGCGCGCCAACCTGCGCGCGCTGCTCGGCTTCTTCATGGGGCACCCGGGCAAGAAGCTCTTGTACATGGGCGCCGAGCTGGGCCAGTGGAGCGAGTGGAACCACGACAGCAGCCTGGACTGGCACCTGCTGCAGGATCCGGCGCACCGCGGAATCCAGCTGTGGCTGGCAGACCTGAACAAGCTCTACCGGCGGGAGAAGTCGCTCCAGGAGCTGGACTTCAAGCCGGAGGGCTTCCGCTGGATCGACTGCAGCGATGTCGATCGTTCGGTCTACTCCTTCCTGCGGTTCGCCCAGGACCCCAAGGACTTCCTGGTCTTCGTATGCAACCTGACCCCGGTGCCGCGCCAGGGATACCGCATCGGCGTCCCCGAGGCGGGCACCTACCGCGAGGTGCTCAACAGCGACGCCGCGCAGTACGGCGGCAGCAACCTGGGGAACATGGGCGAGGTAAAGACCGAGCCGGTCAACTGGCAGGGATTCCCGGCCGCGCTCAGCCTGACCCTGCCGCCCCTCTCGGTGCTGGTGCTCAAGCTCGCGCGCTGAGAGACGGCTCACGTCCCCGGCGGACGAAGCATCCGCCGGGGAAGGTGCCGACCGCGTTTCTAGGATCCTGACGAGGGCAGCCTAGGTTTCGGGGACGGCGGCGAGCTCCGCCGGCTGCTCCTCCTCTGCCTCCTCGATTTCACCGTAGGGGAGCGAGCCCTCGCGCAGCCCGATGGCGATCGGGTGGTGGCGCCGGTGCGGGCTCTGCGGCCGCATGCGATCCAGGTCTCGCTTGCAGACGCGGATCAGACGATCGGCCGCCGCGTCGAGCGAGGCGTAGCAGTCTTGCGTGATCTCCTCGATCTGAATGGCGCTGTTGCCGGGCATCCGCAGGGTGAGGTGGCACTCCTTGTCCCGGCCGCCCTTGGGGCCGTAGTTGTCGCCGAACTCGACGCGCAGCTCGGCCGCCTCGTTGTCGTAGAAGCGCGTGAGCGGTTGGACGAGCTTCTCGATGACGTAACTCCAGAGTTCCTCAGAGATCTTCAACTGCTTTCCTTGGATGAGCACCTTCATGCGCCCTCCTGGGCTCGTGGCAGGCGACAGCGATTCGTCCGCAGCGCCTACCCGTCGCTGCACACTGGGCATCGCCCACGGCGATCGGAAAGCTACAGCCGAGGCAGTTGGGGCCTTCTCAGCCGGCCAGGGCCGGCGCGGCCATAGGCTCGGTCGCTCTCCTTCAGGGAAGGGCAGCCAAGACCATCGACAGGCCAGCGGCGGCAAGGGCGAAGATCCATCGGCTCCAGACGAGCTTCGGCGTGGCGGCAATCGCCGGGACCTCTACTCAATCTTGGCCCTCCACCTTCGCCCGCGCCGAGAGTGCGCCGGGAAATCGCTCTCGGCGGGCCGGGCGGCGAGCGAGCTCGCGCGAAGGGCCTTGCCGCACGAGAGCCAGGAAGGAGCTGGAGAGGTTCCAGGGGGGGCCGCCGAAGGAGCGCAGCGCTCGGCGCAGCCTCGCGAGCTCTGGTCCGAGCCAAGATTTGCGCTCATCGACGATCGCTCGTCATCGGAGACCCGGGGTGGGCAGGGCTCAAGCGGCCTCCGCCTGCTCGCCGGGGTGGGCTGGCACCAGCCAGAAGAGCACCGCCGCGGCCAGCACCGCGAACAGGGCCGATCCGGCGAAGGCGACGGGGGCGCCGAAGTGGTCGAGAACCACTCCGAAGGCGGTGCTGGAGGCCAGGGCGGCCAGGCCGACTCCCAGGTTGTAGAGCCCGAAGCCGCGCCCCTTGCGGCCCCCGGAGAGCTCGGCGATCAACGCACGCTCCGCGCCCTCCACCAAGCCGTGCGAGATGCCGTAGATGGCTGTCAGCGCGAACAACATCCAGACCTGGCTCGCCAGGCCGACCGAGCCCCAGGTGATGGCATAGACGAGCCAGCCGCCGATGAGCGCGTTGCGCCTGCCGAAGCGGTCGGCGAGGCGCCCGCCATGCGTGGCCAGGCTTGCCTTGACCACGTGCAGCGTCAGCCACAGCAGCGGGGCCAGCGCCGGAGCTCCGCCTAGCCTGAGAAGCCAGACCAACAGGAAGGCGTCTGTTGCATTGGCTACCGCGAAGAGCGTCACCGCCAGCAGGGCCCGCTTGAGCAGCGGAGGCACAGGGGCATCGGACCGGGCGGAAGGCGCCGGCGGCTCGCGCAGGGCCTCGGGCGTCATGGCGAGCGCCACCAGCGCCAGCAACCCAGGGATAGCTGCCCAGGCGAAGACCGTGCGCATCTGCGGCAGGCTCGCCGGAGCCGATCGGCTTGCTCCCATCAGCCACAGCAGCCCGGAGCTCAGCAGCGTGCCGATCGCCGCCCCGGCGTGGTCCATGGCTCGATGGAAGCCGTAGGCGCGGGCCCGAATCGTGGGGTCGGTCGCCGCGGCGATCAGTGCGTCGCGCGGGCTGGTGCGCACGCCCTTGCCCACCCGATCGCTGATGCGCACCAGCAGCACGTGCCAAGGAGCGGTGGCGAAGGCCACCAGAGGCCGGGCGAAGGTGGAAAGGCCATAGCCGGCCAGCACCAGCGGCTTGAGCCTCCTCCGCCGGTCGGCGAGCAACCCCACCCATAGCTTGAGCAGGTTGGCCACCAGGTCGGCGCTTCCTTCGACGAGCCCGATGAACCCGCCGGAGGCGCCCAGGCCGGAGAGGAAGGCCGGAAGCAGCGGGAAGATGGCCTCGCTCGAGGCATCGGTGAGCAGGCTCACCAGTCCCAGGCCGACGACGGTGCGCGGCAGCTTCCCGGACTGCGGCGAGCGGGACGCCGGCCGCTGCGAGGTCACGACGAGCGCTTCCGCGCGGCGTCGAGCTCGGGGTCGGGCTCCAGGCCGGCCTTGCGGCGCGCCTCGAGCAGCTTCTCCACCTGCGCCGGGGCCAGCTCGCGCAAGGTGCCCATCTGCCTGGCGAGGGTGACGAGACGGGCGTAGTGCTCGACCAGCTCCATGCGCAGGTAGGCCTGGCTCAGGTCGTCGCCCACGGTCAGCGCGCCGTTGCCCGCCAGCAGCATCGCGTTGTTGCGCGCCGCCAGCTCGCCCACCGCCGCCTTCGACTCGGCCGACTTGGGCATGGCCAGAGGCGCGGTCGGGATCCCGGCACCGAGCGAGACCACCACCTCGGGCATCGCCGCCACCATCAAAGAGGAGCCGCTCAGCCCCATCGCCGCGGCGAAAGGCGGGTGGGCATGCACCACGCAGTCGACCTTGGGCCGGGCCTGGTAGCAGGCGAGGTGCAGGTCGAGCTCGCTGAATGGCTTGCGCCGCCCCTCCAGGACCTTGCCCGAGAAGTCCACCACCAGCAGCGCGGCGTCGTCGATGTCGGCCTTGCTCAGGGCGGTGGCGGTAATCAGCAGCCGCGAGCCGGTCAGCCGGACGCTGATGTTGCCGTCGTGGTTGGCCACCCACCCCATCGCGTGCAGCTTGCGCGAGTGGAGCACCAGCTGGGAGCGCAGCTTGGGAGTCAGGACGGAGGGCATCGGCCGAACGCTCGTGAGGAGGGGCGCGCTAGCTGCGCTTGACCGCGATGTTGTCCACCACGCCGACGATGAGGCTGCGGATGGGCAGGTTGGCGGTCTTCTCGAAGCCCAGCAGCTGGCGAACTCCGTTGCCCTCGCTCATCACCAGCACCACATCGCCCTCGCCGGCCCGGGCGCGATCCACGGCGATGAAGCTCTTGCCGCTGGCCATGCCCGACTCGTCCACCGGCTCGACCACCAGCAGCTTGTGCCCCTGGAAGCTGGGGTGCTTCATGGTGGAGGTGATGTTGCCCAGCACGCGGCACAGCCTCATGGCGCCCTCCGCGAGCGGGCGTTGACGTCGTCGACGATGCCGACGATGGCCGAGTCGACCGGGACGAAGGACGGGGTCAGGGCCAGCGCCGCCTCGCGGCTGCCGACCAGGAACACCAGCTCGCCGGGGCCGGCCTGGACGGTGTCCACCGCTACTTCAAACGGGCCGCTGGGCTTCTGCTCGTGGTCGAGCGGCTGCACGACCAGGAGCTTATGGCCCTCCAGTCCCTCGTACTTGACGGTGGCGACCACGGTGCCGATGACGCGTCCCAGGTACACGGCGGACCTCGCAACTCGAAGGCCGCTGATCATACCAGAGGCCCCGGGCGGGGAAAACCGGGTTGACCGCCAGCCGACAGCGTCCGGCAGGCTACTTGTAGGGGACGACGAGCTCGCCCTTGCGTCCGGCCTCGCGCAGCGAAAGGCCCTGGGCGGCGCGGCGGGCGGCGTGGGGACCGATGAAGAAGCCCTGGGGGTTGGAGCGGCGGTAGGTCTTCTTGAAGTAGTCGCGCACCCGGTCGAACAGGGCCAGCAGCAGGTCGGGCTTGGACAGCAGCCTTTGGCGATCGCCCAGCGCCTCCAATTCGCCCCACAGCCGCCCCGAGCGCAGCTCACCGGTGTCCTCGTCGATGAAGCTGCGCTCCAGGTGCAGCACCGGCGAGCGGATCTCGTCGATCTCCTGAAGCCCCTTGTGCGGGCCCTTGCGTACGATGCGCCCGCACGGCTCGCCTGCGTCGACCGCGTTCAGGTAGTAGGCGCTCTCGGTGAACCTGGAGGCGTTGGCGGCCGTGGCCAGGAAGGGCTGGTAGTCGAGCGGGAAGACCTCCGGGTAGACCTGGAGGTGGAGCGGCTCGAGGGCCCGCCAGAAGGCGACCTCGTCCTCGGGGATCATGAAGAAGCTGAGCGTATGAGCCATCGTGCGGCTTCTCTACCACGGGCCCGAAGGGCGAGTCTCGTGGCTGAGACGAGGAACTCAGAGCGCCTCGACCAGCACCGCGATCCCCTGGCCGCCGCCGATGCAGGCGCTGCCGATGCCGTAGCGGGCGCCGCGGCGCTTGAGCTCATAGAGCAGGTGCGCGGTGATGCGCGAGCCGCTGGCCGCCAACGGATGGCCGACCGCCACCGCCCCGCCATCGACGTTGGTCTTGTTGCGATCGAGCTTGAGCTCCTTCTCCACCGCCAGGTACTGCGGCACGAAGGCCTCGTTGATCTCCACCAGGTCGACCTGGTCCAGCGACAGCTCGTGGCGCGCCAAGAGGTTGCGGATCGCCGGGACCGGGCCGATGCCCATGATCTCCGGATCGCAACCGGAGACGCCCCAGCCCACCAGTCGGCCGATGGGGGCCAATCCCTTCTTCTCGGCCCAGGCCCGGGTGGCAAGCACCGCGGCTCCGGCGCCGTCGCTGATCCCGCTGGCGGCGGCGGGGTGGATTAGGCCGTCCTTCTTGAAGACCTTGGGCAGCTTCTTGACGCTCTCCCGCGAGGTCTCGGGCCGGTTGTGCTCGTCCTTGGCGAAGACGGTCAGGCCCTTCTTGCTCGGCAGCTCCACCGGCGCCAGCTCCTTGTCGAGCCGCCCGCCTTCCTGGGCCGCGGCGAAGCGCTTCTGCGACAGCACCGAGTACTCGTCCACCTCGTCCTGGGTCAGGTGGTACATCTCGGCCAGCTTCTCGGCGGTCAGGCCCATCGGCAGGCCGGTGTAGCTGTCGGTGAGCGAGCTCCAGAGGAAGTCCTCCAGCGCGCCCTTGCCCAGCGGGATTCCCCAGCGGGCACCGCGGACGACGAAGGGCACCTGGCTCATCGACTCCGCGGCCCCGGCCAGCACCACCTGCGCCTGGTCGGTGAGCATCAGCATCGCCGCCTGCACCAGCGACTCGAAGCCCGAGCCGCACAGCCGATTGACCGCCAGCGCCGGGACCTCCTTGGGGACCCCGGAGCGCAGCCCGACGTGGCGGGCGAGGTAGATGGCGTCGGGCGAGGACTGGGCGACGTTGCCCATCACCACGTGCTCGATGTCCGCGGGTGCGACGCCGGACTGGGCGAGAGCTGCCTTGGCGGCGTGGACCCCGAGATCGGTGGCCGACTGGTCCTTCAAGGTGCCGCCGAAAGTTCCGAACGGCGTGCGCTTGGCGGACAGGAAGACGAGATCCTTGGCGATGGGCTTCATGGCGGCTCCGCGGTGGCAGCGCGGGCAGGGCGTCCGCGCTCGGGAAAAGGCAATGCTACCGACTCGGGGCCGGCCGATCCAAGAGGGCAGATTCGCGAGCGGGCGGAGGACCGCCCGGCTCCTGGATTGCGGAGAGATTCCCTGCGACGGTAGGCCGCGCAGGACCTACAAGCGACGCAGTATCTCTTTCCACCGGGAGCTCACCATGTCGAAGCAACCTCTCTCTGCAACTGTGGCGCTGGCCGCGCTCGTCCTCGGCTGCCAGTCTCAGCAGCAGCCCCAGCAGGCTCCGCCCCCGCCTCCCGGGCCGCCCAAGGCCGTGGAAGCGCCCAAGCCGCCTCCCGAGGTGGTCGTCGAAAAGGCCAGGCTCGTCTTCTTCGCCCCGCTGCCCGAGGTGATCGGCGACTCGGCGAAGATCACCGAGGCCAAGGTCAAGCTCGGCCAGACCCTCTTCCACGACCGGCGGCTGTCGCTGGGCCAGGACGTCTCCTGCAACTCCTGCCATACCCTGGGCAACTTCGGCGTCGATGGCCAGCCGACCTCCACCGGCTTCAAGGGTCAGAAGGGCGGTCGCAACTCGCCCACGGTGATGAACGCCGCCGGCCACCTGGCTCAGTTCTGGGACGGCCGCGCCGCCGACGTCGAGGCCCAGGCCAAGGGGCCGGTTCTCAACCCGGTCGAGATGGCGATGAAGAGCGACAAGGCGGTGGTGGCGGTCCTCAAGTCGATCCCCGGCTATGCCCCGCTGTTCAAGGCCGCCTTCCCCGAGGCCAAGGAGCCCATCACCTGGGACAACTATGCCGTCGCGGTGGGGGCCTTCGAGCGCAAGCTCGTCACCCCGTCGCGCTTCGACAAATTCCTCGGCGGCGACGCCAAGGTGCTCCGTGACGACGAGAAGAAGGGACTCAACGCCTTCGTCGACACTGGCTGCACCACCTGCCACAACGGCGCCTACGTCGGCGGGGCGATGTACCAGAAGGCCGGCCTGGTGAAGCCCTGGCCGAGCGACAAGGACGTGGGCCGCATGGCGCTCACCAAGGACGAGGCCGACAAGTTCATGTTCAAGGTCCCGTCGCTGCGCAACATCGAGAGGACCGCGCCCTACTTCCACGACGGCAGCGTGGCCAGCCTCGACGAGGCGGTGAAGATGATGTCCCGCCACCAGCTGGGCAAGGAGCTGAGCGACGCCGAGGCCGCCTCGATCGTCACCTTCCTCAAATCGCTCACCGGCGACCTGCCCGCAGAGCTGATCGCCGAGCCGGAGCTGCCGGCCAGCGGTCCGAAGACCCCGAAGCCGGTCAAGTAGCTCCGCAGCGACGCTCGCTGCTGCCGATCAGGACTTGGGCTCGAAGTCGACGGGCACTTCCCGCCTGCTTCGAGCCCTTTGCTTTGCCGAGGCCACCCTCGGTGAATCTTGAGCGGCGTCGCCTTGGCTTCGCGCCGGGGCGCTCGGCTCAGCGCAGCACCTTGACCACCATCGCGCTGAGCATGGCCAGCATCATCAGGCTGAGGATCAAGGCGTTGGCGTGGCGCAGACGCTGCTCGCGGGCGCCGCCGGTGCGGTACCACTCCTCGGCGGCGGCGACGCGGGCCGGCAGCGAGAGATCCTCGCGCGGCTTGCGGCCGGCCTGGGCGAAGCCCTCGACCCGCTTGCGGTGGGCGGCGGCCAGCTGCTCGGGAGTCGCTCCCGGCAGCCCGCCGGAGAGGCAGCGCCCTTCCTGCTGGATGCTGATCCGGCGGTGGTCGGCGGTGAGGACGAATCCTCCGCCCTCGAAGGCGGTGAGCAGATACAGCTCCATGTCCTGCCCGGAGCCGCTGGCCGAGGCGAAGGCCCGCTCGACGTCGTGGGCGAAGTCGTAGACCAGCCGCGGGCGGCGCAGCGGCAGCGACTCGAGGTGCGCCCCCAGCAGGCGGAAGCCCAGCGGCGCCAGCTCGGCCTCCATCTGCTGGGCCAGGGCGTGGTCGAAGCTCGGCGAATCCTGATCCAGAGGGCGGGCGCGCAGCAGGCGGGGGAAGAGGCAGGTCAGGGCCCCGGGGAGGTTGCGCAGCAGCACCAGCAGCGCCAGGGCCAGGACGACGGCAATTCGCTTCAGGTCCACGCGCGCTCCACCTCGAGGGCCCCCTCCGAGGCCAATGGGGTTCGCTGAAGTCTAGGGGCCGCTCTATCGAGCGGCAAGCAGCGGTGAAATCGGCCGTCAGGGGGAGGGCGGAGCGTCCGCCGGGTCGAGGCACAAGTGCAGCAAGCTCGGGCCAAGGTCGGCTTCCTTGGGATCCCGGTAGCGCAGGGCCTTCTGGAAACAGCGCCGATCGCCGGCGGGCTGCTCCTCGGAGTCGAAGTGGAACTCGCCGATCACCTCGCCCGCCTCCGTGCCGTCGCGCCAGTAGACCTTGGCTCCGATCCGCGGCGCGGGCCCTTTCTCGCTCTCGGTCCCCAGCAGTCCAAGCAAGGGCTTGAACGGGCGCACCTCCGGACTCGGCACGCGCACCGTGAAGCGGGCGCAGCGGATCTGCACCGTCGCCAGGGCGGTCTTGAAGTCCGCCGGAACCGAGCTCGCGACCAGAAGCGTGGGGTCCAGCGAGCCGACGAAGGCGACGGCGGCGTCCCCGTAGCGCAGCTGGCCCATCAACAGCGACTCCCGGCTCAGGTGGAGCGAGGCGGACTTGGGGACCGGCGCGTGGGTCGAGGCCGGATACCAGTCGGCGACGGCGCCGTCCGGCGGCGAGAAGGGGAAGCGCAGCCTGGAGGCCACCGCCACCGACCGGCCGGGGCCATCTCCAGGGAACGCGGGGACGCCGGGCTCGAGAGAGAGGGCGGTCCCGTCGGTCCAGGTGAGACTGACGGGGCGGGCGACGGCCGGAACCAGGGATTCCACCGGGGCGAACAGCTTCAACCTCAGGCCGCGCAGTGGCCGCAGCCCCAGCTCGCAATGCAGGTCGTCGTCGTCGCCCAGCGACTCCAGCTCGAGCCAGTTGCGGTGCTCGTCCACCAGCCGGAAGACGTTGGTGAAGGGCACGCCCGAGGTGGGCGGGGCTTTGTACTCGTTGAGCAGCTCCGCGCCCACGTCCGCCCGCGAATAGAGGTTGCTGCCCGCCCGAATCAGCACGAAGCGAGAGGAATCCGGGGCCCCCTCGCGAGTGGGTGGGCGCGAGGGCGGCTTCTCGTCGGGTATGGAGGCGTGGGCGCAGGCCAGCAAACCAAGCAGCAGGACCGGGAGGGACAAGCGAGGCATGCGCCCTTCTTACTGCGGCGAAAAGGAGCTGGGCAACCGCCGCGCGGCCGCTTTCCGATCAATGCAGAGTCTGCACGAACGCCTCGGCGAACTTCTCGAGATCGCCCGGCTGGCGGCTGGTGATCCAGTTGCCGTCGCGCACTACCGGCTCGTCCTTGACGATGGCGCCTACCAGCTTGAGGTCGCCCTGCACCGTCTTCCAGGCGGTGAGCGTACGGCCCTTCACCAGGCCAGCGGCCATCAGCAGCTGCGGACCGTGGCAGACCGCGGCGATGGGCCGCTTGAGCGCATCGAACTTCCGGACGAAGTCCACGAACCTCTCGTCCGCGCGCAGCTTGTCCGGGGAATAGCCGCCGGGGATGAGCAACGCGTCGTACTGGTCCGGCTTCACCTGATCTATCGCCTTGTCGGTCTCGATCCGCTCGGAGCCTTGCTTCCCGACCAACTCCTCGTTGGCGTGGGCGCTGATCACGTCCACGTCGAAGCCCGCCTTGCCCAGCCGGTCGTAGGGCACCCGAAACTCCGAATCCTCGAAGTCCTTCGCGAGCAGGCAGGCAATCTTGATCTTCTTGTCGGCCATCGGCGCACCTCCCGGGCTAGATTTGCCAATCTTTTTCTGGCGCGTCGGGCCAGGAGCCGGCGACGCGGGCAGCGAGCTTCTCTGATGGATGCCCTCGAGCAGCTGGTCCTTTCGCACACGATCGTCGCCTCGCCGGTGCTCTGCCCGGAGATCCGCCTGCACTTGATCACCGACGTCTGTCCGCTGTGGCGGGCAAACGAGGCGCAGGTGGCCGAGGCCGGGCTCCCCGATCCGTTCTGGGCCTTCTGCTGGCCTGGCGGACAGGCTCTGGCGCGCCATCTTCTCGATCATCCGGAGTTGGTGCACGGCAAGCGCGTGCTCGACTTCGGAGCCGGCGGCGGGGTCGAGGCAGTGGCAGCCATGCTGTCCGGTGCGGCGCACGCCCTCGCCAGCGATCTCGATTCGCGCGCCCTCGCTGCGCTGCGCCTCAACGCTCGGCTCAACGGCATCGACCTCGAAGTCTGCGGCGACGACCTGATCGACCGGGACCGCGGCTGGGAGGTATTGCTGGTCGGGGACATGTTCTACGAAGCGGCGCTCTCCCGGCGGTTGCTCCCCTGGCTGCAAGAGTTGGCGCGCCGCGGCGCCCGAATCCTGGTGGGCGATCCGCACCGGGGATTTCTCCCCGGCTCCGCGCTGCGCCCGCTGGCCGACTACCAGGCACCCTCCGACGTGGACGTCGAAGGACGCTTCCGGCGCCGGACCACCGTCTTCGAGCTGTTGCCCTGAAGCGGCGAGGGCCCGGCGCCTGGCGCCGAGCCCTCTGGGAAATCTGCGGCTGGCCGCGCGACTACTTGGTCAGCTTGGCGTTGTCCACCAGCACGTCGAACTCGTAGCCCATGCCGAGGTTGCGATCGGTATCGACCTTGCCCTTCACCACCACCACCGCGCCCTTCTCGGTGACGTCGTCGGTCACCACCACCAGGTCGTTGTCCTTGCCCTCGGCGCCGCTGCCGTCGCGCACGTGCACCCAGTTGTGGCCCATCACGCCCGGCGTGTACTTGACCACCTTGCCGCGCACCGCCACTTCCTTGCCCTTGAGCTCGGCCTTCTGGGCCCAGACCTCGGCGACGGTCCGGCCGGTGGCTCCCTCGGCCTTGGCGACCTTGATCGGGCCGGCGTCCTCGATGGCGGCCGGAGGCGGGTGAGCCCCGGCCGCGGCCTGCTCGCCGCCCATGGCGGGCATCCCGCCCGTGGCCGGATGGCCGGGAGGCATCTGGCCGCCGGCGTTGGCAGCGGCGGCAGGAGCCGCGGCGCCGCCCAGGGTGGCGAAGACCAACTTGTCGAACTTTCGCTTGAGGGTCTGGGACTCGAAGCCATCCATGTGCATCGACACCAGCACCGTCACCTCGGCGCCGATTGCGGTGTCGGTCTGCGGGACCGCCGCCCACTGGTCGCCGCCGTTGGCCGAGAGCTTGAGGTAGCTGTAGCCGGCGGCGTCGACCTTCTCCAGCACCTTGCCGACGATGGTCTCGCCGCTCTCGGCGGGAGCCTGGGCCCCGCCCTGCTGCATGCCGCCCATGCCGGCGCCCATCCGCTGGACCTTGTTGGCCTGGGAAGCGGTGGCCTCGGAGACCGGCTTCACCGGCTCCGTCTTCTTGTTGCAGGCCGCCATGGCCAGGACCGCGAGGAGAATCAACGAGTTGCGATGCATCGAAGTGCCTCCGTGAATGTCCGCCCGCCTGGAAATCGGGCCGGGTCTAACACATTTCCGCGCACGAGTGGGAAGCGCGGGCTTCGCCTCTTAGAGAGGGGCCCGCCGGCGGGGGTTCAGATGTGAAAGACGGAACTGCGTTCCGCGCAGACCATTCCCTCGAGCGATCCCGCGCCGTTCGAGGAAGAGCCTGAACCGAGGGCCTACGGCTGGGCGCCCGAGCCTCCGGAGGGCACCGGGGCAGGCGGCGGGTAGGTCCCGGCGATGACCAGCATCGCGTCGGCGGGGTGGAAGTGCTTCTGGAGGGCCGCCGCGACCTGCTCCTTGGTCACCGCCTCGATCAGGCCCGGGTGGCGCAGGTAGTAGTCGGGCGGGAAGCCGTAGCTCTCGAAGAGCGACAGCACCCCGGCCATCCCGGAGTTGGTCGCCAGGCCGACCTTGAACTTGCCGACCAGCGTCTCCTTGGCGCTGGCGAGCTCCTGGTCGGTCAGCCCGTTGGCGACCCAGCTGCGCGCCAGCTCCTCGGCCAGCGGAATGGCCTTGTCCACGTTGCCCGGGTTGAGGGTCATCCAGACGGTCCAGGGGCCGGCGCCGTGGGTGGCGGTGATCATCGAGTAGATGCCGTAGGTGAGCCCGCGCCGGTCGCGAACCTCCTGGAAGAGCCGGCTGGAGGCCGAGCCGCCGAAGGCAAAGTTGGCAAGCTGGGCCGGGTAGTAGTCGGGATCGGTGCGGCGGATGGTCCCCTGGTGGCCGAACATCACGTCGACGTTGGCCTTCTCCGGGACGAAGATCACCTGCCGCCCGGGCTCGGTCCTAGGCGGGACGCTGGGGATCTCCAGCTTGGCCAGCCCGGTCCGCGGCAGCGAGCCCAGCCGCCGCTTGATGCTCTCCACCACCTTGTTGGCGTCGACGTCGCCCACCACCGTCAGCGCGATGCCCTCGGCGCCGTAGTAGCGCTGGTGGAAGGCCTTGAGGGCGTTGGGGTCGAGGCTGGCCAGCGAGGCCAGCTCCTCCTTGAGCGGATAGACGTAGTAAGGGTGCCCCTTGGGATAGAGGGCCTCGAAGAAGGCGCGGTGGGCCTTGGTCGAGGGCGAGTCCTCGGCCTGCTGCAGCTGCGCCGAGGCCTGGCGCTTGAGCTTGTCGACCTCTTCGGCCGGGAAGGCGGGCTCGGTGAGCGTCTCGGCCAAGAGATCGAGGATGCGCTCGAAGTCGCCGCTCAGGCCGCGGGCGCCGATCGAAACCTCCTCCGGCCCGGCACCGTACTCGAGCGTGGCGCCGACCTCTTCCAGACGGTTGGCGATCTGCAGCTTGTCGTGCTTCTTGGTTCCGCGCAGCAGCGCCTCGGCGGTCACCTCGGCGGTGTCCGGGCGCTCTTTGGGATCGAGCGCTCCCCCGGCGCGGACGGTTCCGGAGATGCTGAAGGTCGGGCTGGCGTGGTTCTCCTTGACCAGCACTACCAGGCCGTTGGGGAGCACGAAGCGGCGCACCGCGCTCTGCCCCGGCGCCGGAACAGCGGCGAGCAGGGATGGCAGCAGGCTGTCGCGCCCGCGGTAGCTCTCCAGCTGCGAGGGCAGCGGCAGCTCGACCTGACCGCTCTCGGCGCGCTCCTCGTTGACCGGCACGAACCAGCCCACGGTCTGGTTCTTCTCCACGAAGTACTTCTTGGCCACGCGCAACAGGTCGTCGGGAGTGACCGTCTTGAGCCGCGCCGGGAACTCGTCGGCCAGCCGCCAGTCGGCGATGGCGGCGAAGTAGCCCAGCAGCATCGCCCGCCCCGAGGTGCCGTCCTGCATCAGCCCGTAGGCCGCCTGGGCGCGCGACTTGGCCCGCTCCAGCTCCTCCTTGGTGACCGGCTCCTTGGTAAGCCGCTCGAGCTGGGCGCGGATCGCCGCCTCGACCTTGGCGTGGTCCACCTCCGGGCGCGGCAGGGCCATCACCAGGAACAGGCCCGGGTCCTTGAGCGGCGTGTACTCGATGCCCACTCCGGTGGCGAGCTCCTTGTCCACCAACGCCTGGTAGAGCCGGTTGGAGATGCCCGGGGTGAGCGGATCGCCGAAGGGCCCCAGGTCGAGCTCGCCGGTGAGGATCAGGTGCAGCAGCTTGAGCGGGACGGTGTCGGGATCAGTGGCGGCGGGGGCCTTGAAGCCGATGGCCACCACCTTGACGTCGCCGGGCTTCTGGATGGTCAGCCGCCGCGGTCCGTACTGCTCGGGCTCGGTGGTGTAGACCGCCGGGAAGGAGTGGCCGCCGGGGAGCGGGCCGAAGTGCTTCTCGACCAGGGCCAGGGCGGCGTCGGACTTGAAGTCGCCGACCACCACCGCGATCGCGTTGTCCGGCTGGTAGAAGGTCTTGTAGAAGGCGCGCAGCTCGGAGGTGGGGACGCCCTCGACGTCGCTGCGCCAGCCGATGACCGGGTGGTGGTAGGCGTGGGCCTTGTAGGCCTCCGACCACAGGTCCTCGGACAGCGAGCGGGTGGGCGAGCTCTCCCCGCGCTCCAGCTCGTTGCGGACCACCACCCGCTCCAGGTCGCGCTCCTGATCGAGGATCAGCGAGTGGACCATCCGGTCCGCCTCGAGCTGCACCGCCATCTCCAGCTTCTCGATGGGAACGGTCTCGTAATAGTTGGTGTAGTCGTAGAAGGTGCTGGCGTTCCACTGGGCGCCGACGCGGTCGAGCGAGGCCATGATCTCGCCCTTCTTCCGGGTCTCGGTGCCCTTGAACATCATGTGCTCGAGCAGGTGGGCGCTGCCGGTGGTGCCGGCCGACTCGTTGCGGCTGCCGACCTTGTAGAAGACCGAGAAGGTGGCCACCGGAGCGGCGTGGTCCTCGATCAGCAGGACCTGCATTCCGTTCTTGAGCCGGGCTTCGCGGACCGCGCTGCCGGGAGTGGGCAGCGGCGGCTTCGGCTGGGCGAGCGCGGCGAGGGGCAACAGCAGCGCGAACAGGGGGAACAAGGCGCGGACCTTCATGGCGGACCTCGAAGGAACGGGGGAACGAGCGGCCCAGGGAGTAACAGCGCCGGCGGCGCCGAGGCAATGCGTCGCAAACCGGGCGACGGGCGAATGTCCGACGCCGGTGCGGCAGGGCCCGGGTCAGCGCGCCCCGGAAGCGAACCTCCTGGGAGGCACGTCGGGCGGCTGGGAGGCGGATGTTGCCTGGACGAGCAGTTCGAGCGTCAGGGCTCGACGCAGACGTCCGTGGCGCAAGTCAGAGGCGACGGACAACCAGCGCCGCCGACGCAGGAAGGGCGAGCGCAGAAGCCGTTGGCGTCGCACGCGTAGGGCTCGGGGCACGGGGTGGCGGCGGAGCAGGCGCGCAGACGGCAGCGGCCCCCCGAGTCGCACTGGAAGCCGGCGTTGCAGTCGCCGTTGAAGGCGCAGGCGCGGATGCAGGTCCCGAAGGTGCAGGCGAAATCGCCGCTCGGACAGTCGAGGTCGTTGCCGCATCCCAGGCAAATGCCGCCCGGGGCGGTGCGATTGCAGGACGGCATCGGGCCGTGGCAGTCGGTGTCGGCGCGGCAGGTCACCGGACCGGGGCTGACGATCCCGGCGTCGAGGATCGAGGCGTCAGAGGTCGACGCGTCCGCCGACGTCGAGCCATCGGCGGGAAGCGAAGCGTCGAACCCGCTCGAGGCGTCCGAGTTCCCCGAAGCGTCGGGGAGCGAGGCATCGAAAGAGGTCGAGGAATCGGCTGTGGCTGCATCGCTCGAAGACCCAGACGACGAGCCGCAGGCCGCCAGGACACTACAAACGAGGAGGGCAGGGAGGGCGCGCATGGCCCGCGATTCTAGTGATCGAGGAATGGCCGGGCCAGCAGGAGCTCGGAGGCCAGGCTGCCCTGCGGATTGCCGCGGTGCGTCGTTCGGGGCCAAGATTGAGGTGTATCCCCGTCGGAGGTCGCCGCGATGGACCGCAAGATTCTGCTCCCCGAATCGCACATTCCTCAGGCCTGGTACAACGTCCTCGCCGACCTGCCCAACCCGCCGGCGCCGGTGCTCCACCCCGGGACGCTGCAGCCGGTGACTCCGCAGGACCTGCTGCCGCTCTTCCCGATGCCGCTGATCGAGCAGGAGGTCTCCGGCGAGCGCTTCATCCCGATCCCCGAGCCGGTGCGCGAGATCTTCCGCGCCTGGCGTCCGACCCCGATGTTCCGGGCGCTGGGGCTGGAGCAGGCGCTCAAGACCCGCTCGCGCCTCTACTACAAGTACGAGGGCGTCAGCCCGGTGGGCAGCCACAAGGCCAACACCGCCGTCCCCCAGGCCTACTTCAACAAGCTCGCCGGCCGGAAGCGCATCGCCACCGAGACCGGGGCCGGCCAGTGGGGCTCGGCGGTGTCGATGGTCGGCGCCATGTTCGGCCTTTCGGTCAAGGTCTACATGGTCAAGGTCAGCTACCGGCAGAAGCCCTACCGGCGGATGCTGATGGAGACCTTTGGCGGTCAGGTGGTGGCCTCGCCCAGCCCGGACACCAATGCCGGCCGGCAGATCCTGGCCGGCGATCCCGACTGCGAGGGCTCGCTGGGCATCGCCATCAGCGAGGCGGTGGAGGACGCCGCCGGCCGCGAGGACACCGCCTACGCCCTGGGCTCGGTGCTCAACCACGTCCTGCTCCACCAGACGGTGATCGGCCAGGAGGCGCAGGAGCAGATGAAGCTGGCCGGCGACTACCCGGACATCGTCATCGCCAGCTGCGGGGGCGGCTCCAACTTCGGCGGCATCGCCTTCCCCTTCCTGCGCGACAAGCTCGGCGGCGCCAGGAAGGATCTGCGGCTGGTGGCGGTCGAGCCGGCGAGCTGCCCGACCCTGACCAAGGGCGTCTACGCCTTCGATTACGGCGACACCGCCAAGCTCACCCCGGTGGTCAAGATGTACACCCTGGGCCACGACTTCATGCCGCCCGGGATCCACGCCGGCGGGCTGCGCTACCACGGCGACTCGCCGCTGGTGAGCCAGCTCTTCCACGAGAAGCTGATCGAGGCCCAGGCCTACGGGCAGACCGCCATCTTCCAGAGCGCGATGATCTTCGCCCGCTCCGAGGGGATCGTCCCGGCCCCGGAGTCGAGCCACGCCATCCACGCCGCCGTGGTCGAGGCCCAGCGGGCCGACCAGGAGGGGAAGTCGAAGACCATCCTCTTCAACCTCAGCGGCCACGGGCTGTTCGACATGCAGGCCTTCGATGACTTCAACAACGGCCGGCTGGTCGACCAGGAGCACCCCATGTCCAAGGTCGGCGAGGCGCTGGCCAAGCTGCCGAAGGTCTGAGGCGGCGCCGCTCTATTCGACGAAGAAGTCGGGCATCAGCTCGGCGCCCGGGACGACCGAGTACTGGGAGAGGTCGGTCACGCCCTCCTGGCGCAGCACCTCGTCGTCGATGAAGAAGTTGCCGGTGCAGCTCTTGCTGTCGCGCAGCAGGATGGCGCGGGCGGCGTCGGCCATGATCTCCGGCTTGCGCGAGTGGGCCACCGTCTCGTCGCCACCGAGCAGGTTCTGCACCGCCGCGGTGGCGATCACCGTCCGCGGCCAGAGGGCGTTGACGGCGATTCCCTTCTCCTTGAGCTCCTCGGCCATCCCCAGCACGCACAGGCTCATCCCGTACTTGGCGATGGTGTAGGCCACGTGCGGGGCGAACCACTTGGCTTTCATGCTCAGCGGCGGCGACAGGTTGAGGATGTGCGGGTTCTCGGCCTTGAGCAGGAAGGGCAGGCAGGCCTGCGAGCAGGCGAAGGTGCCGCGGGCGTTGACCTGGTGCATGAGGTCCCAGCGCTTCATCGGGGTCTCGGCGGTGGGCGAGAGGAAGATGGCGCTGGCGTTGTTGACCAGGATGTCGATGCCGCCGAACCTGGCCGCCCCGTCCATCACCGCCCGGGCGATCTGATCCTCGGAGCGGATGTCCACCGCCAGCGGCAGCGCCTTGCCGCCGGCGGCCTCGATCTCCTCGGCGGCGGTGAAGATGGTCCCCGGCAGCTTGGGGTGCGGTTTGTCGGTCTTGGCGGCGATGACGATGTTGGCCCCGTCCTTGGCCGCCGCCAGCGCGATCGCCTTGCCGATGCCGCGGCTGGCTCCGGTGATGAACAGCGTCTTGCCCTTGAGGGTCTTCATCGGAGTTGGCTCCTGGCTGGGGTGCGCGAGCATCCTCGCATTCTCTGCGCTCGGCGAGGTCGCAAAATCTGCTGAGCCACGCCGCCGGGTCGGTCCGCCGGAGTTCCTGCGACCGGCAGGGGCTCGCTAGCGCGAGCCGAGCTCTCCCACCTGCGCATCGAGGGCGGCGAGGATCTGAGCGACCGACGGGCGCGTCTTGTAGTCGAGGTCGGAGTGGGCCCAGCGGACGATGCCTGCTCGATCGATGAGGAACATCGAGGGAACCGCGATCACATGGTGAGCGCCTCCGGAGGAAGCCTCGAGGTCCATCCCGAATCCGCGCAGCCGGCTGAGCTCGGCAGCGCCCACCTTGTTCACGACGTGAAAGGCCTCGATGAAGGACAGCTCCGAGTCGCTCAGCACGGGAAAGGGAATCTGGTAGAGCGCGCGGGTCTTCGTTCCCTCCTGCGGACGATCCACGCTGACCGCCACCGGGGTGATCCCCCGCCGAGCGAACTCGGGAGCGGCCTCGGCCAGCGCGTGGAGCTGGTAGTTGCAGAAGGGGCACCAGCCTCCGCGGTAGAAGAAGAGCAGCACCGGCCCGCGGGCCGTAAGCTCGGCGAGGCGCACCGGCTGTCCGTCGAGGTCGAAGGCGTGGACGTCAGGGGCCGGCTGGCCAACGGGGATTCCGGTCCCCGGCGCCAGGGTTCCAAGTGAGGCGGCGGCCGTATCCGCGGTGGCCTTCGACCGAGTGGCCGTTGGGGCGGACGAGCCTCCTTGAGGCCCGTGGGCGCAAGCGAGCGCGACGGGGAACATGAGGGAGGGAAAGAGCCGCATGAGGGATCCTTCCTCGTGCGGAGCAGTTCTGCGCCGTCGAGGATCTAGAGGGTTCAAAGCCTCGTTCATGTCTATCGAGCGCCTTGTCTCGTTACATCGGATTCCTTCGCCCAGGCCTGGCCGGGCGCTCCAGCGCCCGGGCTATACTCTCGTCCCACCGAGAACCGCCGATGCTCCGACTGATCCTCCTTGCGCTCGCGCTCGCGACCCTCGCTGGCTGCCCCGAGGAGACCGCGCCGACGCCGCCACCCGCTGCCACCCCCATTCCGCCGCCACCTCCTCCTGCGGCCGAGTCCATCCCCGATGCTGGCAACGCCCTGGTGCGCGGCCCGGCGCCGCGAACACCCGACGTGGGCTTCTGCTCACCCGAGCATTGGTGCTGGGAGCATCCGCTGCCGCAGGGCAACACGCTCTACGCGGTCTGGGGCCTGTCGCCCGAGGACGTGTGGGCCGCCGGGGCGCGCGGAACGCTGCTCCACTTCAATGGCACGGGCTGGGCGATGGTCCCCAGCGGGACCTCGGAAGCGCTGACCGCTATCTGGGGCTCGGCCGCCACCGATCTGTGGGCGCTGGGCTCGGGGGTGCTGCTCCACTACGACGGCAAGAAGTGGTCGCCGGCGAGCACCAAGATCGGCCGGCGCAGCAACGTGATGTGGGGCACCGGCGCCTCCGACGTGTGGGTGGCTACCTCGGGCAAGCTGCAGCGCTGGAACGGCCTGCGCTGGGAGCCCCAGCCCGGCTTCGACGAGCTTTCCCTCCTCGACCTCAAGGGGACCTCGGCCCAGGACGTCTGGGCGCTGGCGTTTCAGCCGCGGCAGGCGCCGCTGTCAGGGTTGGTGGTGATGCACTGGAACGGCAGCCGCTGGGCGCGCGAGGTGCTGCCGCTGGCGGTGATGAGCGCTCGCCTGCTGGCGCTCGGGCCGGATGACGTCTGGATCGCAGCCGAAGGCCGCCACCTGTTCCACTTCGACGGCAAGGCCTGGAAGAGGGCGGCACCGCCCCTGCCGCAGCTGTCGGCCATCGCGGGGATCAAGGGGCACGGGGTCTTCCTCGCGTCCTCGACCGGCAAGATCGCCAGGTGGGAGGTCGGCAGCTGGGCCGAGCTTCCTTCGCCCGGTCCGCGGGCGATCCTCGACATGTGGGCCGCCGCCGAGGACGACATCTGGGCGGTGGGCGAGGGCGGGGCGATGGCCCGCTGGAACGGGCGGGCCTGGACCAGCCTGGCTCCGCTCTCCGGGCGCGATCTGGAGGCCGTATCCGGCTCCTCGCTCGATGAAGTCTGGGCGGTCGGCGACGGGGTGGTGCTGCGGCGGCGCGAGGGCGTCTGGAGCCAGGGCCCGGCGGTGCCGGGAGAGCCGGAGCTGACCTCGGTGGCGGTCGAGGGCCCGGAGCGCGTCTGGGCAGTGGGCGACGGCGCGCTCTACCGGCTCGAGGACGGAGCGTGGAAGCGCGAGCAGGCGGTGCCGGGCAGCTATCGGGCGGTGTGCCGGATCCAGTCCGAGGTCTGGGCGGTGGGCACCGAGGGGCTCGCGGCGCGGTGGGACGGCAGCAAGTTCTTGCGGATGGAGACCGGCACCGCGATCGACCTGACCTCGGTGGCGGCGACCTCGCCCAGGGACCTGTGGGCCACCTTGCGCGGGAAGAAGGAACTGCTGCACTTCGACGGGGCCGGATTCGAGAAGATCGGCGGGCCAGGCGAGGCTCCGCCGTCGCGGGTGGTGGCCGGCCCGGGTGGCGTCTATGCCGCCGGCCTCGCCGGCGTCTGGCGCTTCAACGGCAGCGGCTGGACCCAGGTGCTGGGCAGCAATGGGGAGGCGCACGGCTGGGGCAGCGCCCCCGACGACGTCTGGGGGTTCGAGCAGGGGGCCATTCGCCATTGGAACGGCGTGCGCAGCGCCACCTCACCCTCGCTGGCCGAGGACGGGCTGAACGCGGCCTGGGGCATGGACGGCGAGGTCTGGGCGGTCGGGCGCCGCGCCGCCATCCTCCACTACCGGCCCTGAGCCTCGGAGCCATCGGATGGATGTTCGCGAGAAGCGCTCGCGCAAGGCGATTCGGGCGGCGCTGGCGACGATCGACGCTGCTACGCAGGGGCGACCGCTGGCGCTGGCCCTCTCCGAGGCGCTGCGCGCTGGCGACAAGCTCGGACCCCAGGAGCGCCGGGCGGCGGCCAATGCGGCTCGAGCGGCGGTGCGGGAGCTTCGGCGAATCGACGCGGCGCTCGGCATCGCGGGCGAGTCGCTGCAGCGCCCGTGGCGCAAGGTCGAGGGGCGCGACAAGGCGCTGCTGCGCTATCTGGCGCTCCGGGTGAGCGTCGAGGGCGAGGATCCTTCGCGTGCGCTGGGCGAGCTGGCGCTGCCGGGGCCGCTGCGCCCGCGCTCTATCGACGACGCGGCGCTCGCCCTCTGGGCCCGGGCGCTGCCCGCGGTAGAGGCGCTCCCAGTTCCCAGCGAACCGGCTTCGGCATTGGCCCATCGGCGGTCCGTGCCCGACTTCCTGGCCCGCCGCTTCGTCGCCGAGCTGGGCCCGGAGCGCGCCGATGCGGTGCTGGCGGCCCTCAACCTCCCGCCGCGTCTGGATTTGCGGGCGAATCGGCTCTTGGTGGGCAGGGATGAGCTGGCTCGGCGGCTGGAGAAGGAGGGTGTGTCCACCGAGCCGGGCCGGCTCGCCCCTGACTGCCTGATCGCCGTCGACCGGGCCTCGCTCTTCGGCCGCGCCCACTCCGAGGGGCTCTTCGAGGTCCAAGACGAGGGCTCGCAGCTGATCGCGCTGGCCTGCGCCGCGCGGCCGGGCGAGGTGGCCATCGACTTCTGCGCCGGCAGCGGAGGCAAGGCGCTGGCGCTGGCGGCGCAGATCGGGGCGAAGGGGCGGGTGGTTGCCTGCGACCGGGTGGCTCGCCGGCTCGACGAGCTGCCCGCCCGCGCCCGCCGCGCACGGGCCCAGAAGAGCGTCCAGGCGCAGGGGCCCGAGCCGTCGGAGGAGTTGCTGGGAAGGGCGGACGTGGTGCTGGTGGACGCGCCCTGCTCTGGCCTGGGCGGGATGCGGCGGGAGGTCGATTTGCGCTGGCGGCTCAAGGAGAGCGAGCTCGCTCTCTACCCGGCGCGGCAGCTTGAGATCCTCGAGTCCGCCAGCCGCTTCGTGCGCCCGGGCGGCCGGCTGGTCTATGCCACCTGCTCTCCGTTCAAGGCCGAAGGAGAGGAGGTCGCCCGCCGCTTTCTCGAGAGCCACCCCAGCTACGCGCTCGATGAGGCCGCGCCGATCCCCGAGGCGGCCCGCGTCGGCCGGGGCCAGATGCGGGTCTGGCCCGATCTCCACGGCGGAGGCGCGTTCTTCGCCGCGGCGATGCGCAGGGGCGCAGACAGTCACTCTTGTAGCGGACCTGGAGTGCCCCGATGAATCTCCAGGGGCAGGTCTAGAGGTAGCCGTGGTCGGCTTCCAGCTGGGTCAGGTAGACGGCAGATTCAGCGGCAATCTCCTGACCCGGATCGCGCAGGTCGAAATTCTGCAGCCTGTGGCGGAAGAACCCATTCCTTTCCAGAGCCAGGACGAGCCATCTCGTCGTGGCGTAGCACTCGACGAGGTCCGCTCCCCGATTCTCCAGCTCCACCGTCAGCAGATGCAGCGCAGCCTGGTACAGATTGGCGTCGGGGCGGTCAAGGAAGAGGTCGACGATCTTCCCGAAGCGGATGGAGCCGCGGGGCAGCAGGTTGAGGAGCGCGAATCCTCGTACCTTTTCGGAGTCGGAGAGCAGCCAGCCTGATACCTGCTTTCGGGGATGGCGCAGGTGGTGATTCAGCCTGTCGGCAGTGCGCTTCGTATGGACTTCGGGCATCGTGGAGGCATTGACCGCCATCTCCACTTCATCGCCGAACCGGTCGGTCCGGTTCACGGACATCGAGACCCGTGGCGTCTCGGGCCGATTCATCAGCACCCGTAGGTAGTCTCTCGCCAGGCGCAACGGTCGTTTCCAGGCCTGAACGCTCGGCGGCAGCCGCAGAGAGAAACTCGGATTGAGCACCCGGAGATAGGTCGCGACCTGTCCCATTTCCCGGTAGCCGGCCCGCGCCGACACCTGCCGTCCCCCTTCGAGGCCGCCGACGGCAAACTGCGTCTCCGCCTGCCTGAAAGCCTGAAGCATCAGCGTGGCGCCCATCGGGGAATGACGGGCCGGGGTGAGCCAGTCCATCATGTGCATCGAGGTCAGCTGCTTCTTGGAGCTGCCGGTGACGAGGGTGGCGGGACAGAATCCGATGTGCCCAATAATCTTGCCGCCCTCGCGGGCGACGAGGCTTCGCGTGGTCAATCCGCTGCCGTCGGGGTCGAAGTACTTCCAGTGCAGAGCCTCGGCTGCGGCAAAAGAGGCATCGGCCGGCGCCCGAAATCCCTCCCGAAGAAAGTCTGCCAGCTCTGGGACCCACTCCGGCTGAAGCGGAACGATTTCTTTTGCCATCGCCAGATCCTCCGGAGCACACGCGCCGAGTTCCGACTGCCGGATTTGGCTTATTCCTTGATGCCGGTCCTTATCTTCGCCCGGGTCACCTTCCGTCCATGCTGGTTGGAGATATGTGCCTTCAGCTCGATCTGACGGTATCCCTCATGAATCGAGACGACCTGGCCGGTGACGGTGAGGGTGTCGCCGGGGAAGACCGGCGCGGTGAAGGATATGGCGACCTCCTGGCAGAAGGCGAATTTTCCCGGCAGGTACATCCCCACCAATGTCGAAAGAAAGGATGCGGTGAGCATCCCGTGCACTACCCGATCGGAGAACCCGTAGCCGGCGGCAAAGGCCGCACTGGAGTGCAGGGGATGGCGGTCGCCGCTGAGATTGGTGAAGGCATCCACCATCGCCGGAGTGACGGTTACCTGGAATGAATGACTGAGCCCCAGGTGGATGTCGGAGAGTCGATAGGAGTTCATTTGCCGGTCCTTCGCTTCAGCATGGCCGCGTACGATATGTCGACCTTGTTCTTCATCAGGTAGTGCAGGTCCTTCTTCTCCGAAGGCGCAACGATGTCGGCCACCACCTCCAGGCCCGCTTCGGCGATGACGCCCTGGATTTGCTGGATGTCTTCGAACTGGTAGACGTGATCCACCGCCGGACAGTTGGCGCAGGTGGTGACGAACATCCGTCCGTCGGGTGCGAGCAGCCCCGCCAGCTTGGCCAGCAGCTCCTTCGGCCTCTCGACGTGCTCCAGGACCTCACCCATGCTGATGAAGTCGTACTGTTCGGCGGCCTGGAAGTCGAAGATGTCGCAATGAAAGAACTCGCAGCGCCGGTCGTCCGCGAACGAGGTCTTCAGCAGGTTGGCCGTCATCTCTATCGATTGGCTGCTGATGTCCACGACATCGATCTTGCTCTTGCCGCTGGCGCGGCCCATGAGCTCGACCAGCAACAGGCCGTGGCCGCATCCCACCTCCAGGAACCGCTGGCGCCCGGCGAGGCTTCTGATGCCGTCGCGGTAGAAGGTGAGGAGCAGAAACTGATGTCGCCAGAGGAAATACGACAGCGCCAGGCCCAGCATGTATTGCTGCATGGTGCTCTTGTTTCGATAGATCTCGTCAAGGGCCGCCTTCTGGGAGTGCGCCGGATAGCGCCCCGTTCGCATGAACTCCAGCCGCGAGTGCAGCATCTGCCTGACCAGCTCGAGGTACGAGTCCACCACCGTGTCGATGGAGATCTCTTCCTTCCTCATGAAGGGCAGGTAGAGGTTCAGGAATTCAGCCAGCCCGGCCCTGGCCTGAGGGATTTCGTCGAAGAAGCCCTCGATCTTCTTCTTTTGCGTCGGGACCTGCTTGCCGATTCGCTCCAAGATGTGGTCGATCATGCCGGCGGCCCTCTCGTTGTTTCTCGGTTCGCGACTCCCTCAGGGGGCCAGTTCGCCGAGCGCCTCGGCCGCTGGCGCCATCTTGCCTTGGATCACGTCGAGCAATTCGCCCACGTTCTCCATGGGCTTGAGCTCTTCGAGGTCGAATCTGATGTTGAACTCCTTCTCGACGGCGAGAATGATGTTGATGTGGGCGAGGGAGTCCCAGTCCTCAATGTCGTCGGCTGTAGTCTCTCGGTTCAGCAGGATGGTCTGGTCGTCAAGGATGTCCCGCACGATTGCCGTCAGCCTGTCCTGGAGTTTGTCTGGGGTCATGGGTCACCTCGATGAAGTGATTCCGCGGGGTGTAGCTTCCCTCCATGTTGAAACGCCATGCGGTGCCGCCGAAGTCGGTCTTTCCGGTGCTGGTAAATCCCATCAGCTCGAACAATCCGCTGACCATGGCATTCTTCGCTGTCGGATTGAAGTAGCCGTGGATGGCGGTGACGTCCCTCGACCGGGCGGCGGCCACGAACCTGTCGAACATGGCGTCTTCCATGCCGCGCTTGAGAACCCGGCAGCTCATGAGCCAAAGGTCGATGTGGATCTGCGAGCTCCGTACTTCGCCGATCATGACCGAGACCAGCCCGTTGTCGCCGAACTTGTCGGTGAGGCGACCATACAAGGCGACGAAGTCCTCATTCCCCAGGATGTCCTCGAGCTCCGATTTTGTGTAGCGGCGGGTCGTCACGTTGAACTGGTTCGTCTTGTTGATCAGCTGGGTAATCCGGTCGAGGTAGAGCGGAGAAAAGGCCGCAATCTCTGCCTTCATTTCCAGGGAGCGGAGAAATTCGGCATAGTCTGCGAACTTATTTTGCTGGCTCAGGCGGGCGCTGTTTTTTGCGTAGAAGGTGCTGCGGCTCAGATCGTCCGACGACACCGAGACCGTCTCGAAGTATCCGATCTTGTCCAGGGTGCTGATGTAGTGGGTCACGTCATTGCCGATTTGGGGTACTGCTACCTCGGGGGCCTGTGACTGGACGAGTTCCCGCTCCATCGGGCTGTCGTCGACGAAGACGAGGCTGTCCATGCCGATGTTGAGCGAGGCGGCAATGGCCCGAAGGTTTTCCGGCTTCGGTTCCCAATTGGCCTGGAAGGCGGAGAAGTCCTCCAGTTTCAGGACGCTGTCGGGATGGGCAAAGCCGAGCTGGGCGTTGGCTGGATCGTTTTTCGAGCAGACCGCCAGGATGACCCCTCGCTCCCTGAGCCTGCGGATGTACTGCTGAAACTCGGTATAGGCCTCGGCCTCGGGCGTCTCCTTGCCGATCCGGATTCCCTCGAGTCCTTGCTCGCCGATGGCTCCGCCCCACAGCGTGTTGTCCAGGTCGAGCACGAGGCATTTCCGGGTCTTGCCCAGGATGGCCTTGATTATCGAGGCCGCGCTGTCGGCGAGGAGCGGGACGGCATCGCTGCTCATGGCATATTTGTAGGAGTGCCAGAGCGCCTTGTCGTACCAGCGCTCGAGCCCGAACCACGCCGACAGGTAGTTGATGTCGTTGAGATGGAGACTGGTCCTTCGCCGGGCTTCCTCGGCAAAGTGGGAATTCAAGGCAGAAATGAACCGCGAGCGGCCCCGCAGGTCGTACGCGTCCAGGTTGCCGAGGCCCCGGTGGTGGGGCAGCTCGAAGTTGTTCTGGATGATTGGGCAGTTGTATTGCTCGGCGGCCTTGTCCCATAGGGCGCGGAATCGGGCCAGCTCCGCGGCCAGCAGTGCCTCGGCCTCGGTCTCGCCGTCTTTGAGCGAGGGGTATCTCGTTATGTTGACGTTACTGGTGTGGAGATAGATGAGCTCCGGGGCGAACTGCTCCAGCGCCGGATTTGGGAACATCAGGTCTTCGTAGTATCGGTTGTATTCCGATTCGTAGAAGATGGGCTTGATGCCGTCGTTGAGAAGGAACAGCTCCAGCATGTCCTTTACTTCGGCGGTCGTGGAGCCTCCGAGGATTGCGATCCGCTTTTCGAGGAGACCCTGAGACTGCAAGAGGGTGCGACGAAGCGACCTCTTGTTGCGCAAGAGAAACCCGGCATCTAGAGGATATCGGATTCCGTGTGCCATGGAGGTCTCCGCGGCGGAGAGCTGGGGACTGCTGGGGCATCGATCGCCCCAGCTCTCCAATGAGCAGGTCTTGGCGGCAACGGGCCGGACGGCGGCAATTCCCCGTTTTTTTCGGTGATGTGGTCTTGTGTCCTTTCTGGTGCGGCATGAAGTCAAGGGCAAGGCGGCCCGCTGAGCATCCGTGGGAGGGGAGATGATCCTCCATCATCTGGGTATTGCATGCTTGGACATTCGAGAAACGCTTGACCAGATGCGGGCCATGTTTCCAATCATCGGCCATTCTGAGTTCATCCACGATCCGGAGCAGTGTGCCGACCTGTGCATGGTCTCCCTCCGCGGCAGTCCGCCGCTGGAGCTTATTTCCGGTCCGATGGTGAGCACGCTGGCGAGAAAGGGAGTCTCGCTCTATCACACCTGCTGGGAAGTCGATGACATCGACGCCGTCATTTCTCGTCTTTGCAGCACTTCCGGCTGCCTCTTGGTCTCCGGGCCGAAGCCCGCTGTCCTCTTCGGTGGTCGCCGAGTGTCCTTTCTTCGTGCCTCGGTTGGCCTCGTGGAACTGCTTGCTGCGACCTGATGGTGTACGGGTGCTAGCTCCAAGGTTCGAAACTGCGCGTCGGAGGCGCGGCTGGGCATGGGGAACGATGCCTGATTGAGCGCTGTTTCATGGTCTAGGATTTGCGGCCGGCGCCGAGGACATTCAAGAGCCCCCGCGGATCCCTTCGCCCCTCCAAGTTCCCCTCGCCGGGACCGTGCATCCCCGCTCTCGATCGGTGGCTGGCGAGCGCGCTGGCTTTCCTCGAAGGACATGTCGCCGGCGAATTCGGCAGGCCTGGGCGGGGCGACCGATCAGGTATCCGTCGCCGCAGCGCGCGGGGTGCCGGGATGCCGCATCTGGCAGCTCGATCCATTCCTGCTCGGGTCGGGGCCTCGGCGGGGGCGACGTAGAGGGGCTGGTGGCGAGGTCCAGCTCCTCGAACAGCTCCCGGGCCATCCTGATGAGAGGGCCCCATCTCCCTGGAGCCGGCCTAGCCGGGGACTGCAGACTGGGTGAACCCCATTCAGCGTCATTCCCGGCGGAGGCGCCGCCGCTGGCGTCGGCGACGCGCCGTACCCGGCTCCAATCCCAGTCGACGCGCGGCGCTCCGGCCGAACCGAGTGTTCGAGGCCGGAGTGGCCGCGACGCTTCCCTGGCGCGATCTCCCGCGATTACTCACCCATCCGCTCGCCATTCAAGCGTCTCGCGCACCTACCCGCGAAGGGCTTCTCCGCGGCGACGTGCAAAAAACTTGGACAATCTCACTTGAAACGCCGACGCGAGGGGCGTAACAGGCCGCTGCGCATTTTCTCGAGCACCTCGCGGCGGACCCAATGGCCGGCAACAGCTCCGTCACTCCCGTCGTCCCATTCCTGCGGCGTGTCATCGGCGAGGCGACCGCCTTCCTCGATCGCTCGCGCCGCTTCGGCGGGGTCGACCTCCTGGTGGTGGTGGGGATGCTCGGCCTGGTAGCGGCCCTGTTCGGGGTCAGCCGGGAGTGGACCGGCGAGCTGCGCCAGGCGGTGGAGATCGACCTGTCGCCCTGGGCGCTGCCGCTCTACGCCCTGTACTCGCTCAGCCGCGGGCTGCTGGCCTACGTCTTCTCGCTGATCTTCACCCTGGTCTACGGCTACTGGGCAGCCAAGGACCCGGTCGCCGAGCGGGTGCTGATCCCCATGCTCGACATCCTCCAGTCCATCCCGGTGCTGGGCTTCATGCCCGGGCTGGTGCTGGCGCTGGTGGCGCTGTTCCCGGGGAGCAACACCGGGCTCGAGCTGGCGGCGGTGATCATGATCTTCACCGGCCAGGCCTGGAACATGACCTTCAGCTTCTACCACTCGCTGCGCGCGGTGCCGCAGGACCAGCGCGAGGTGGCCCAGGCCTACCGCTTCGGTTGGTGGCGGCGGCTGAAGTGGGTCGAGCTGCCCTCGGCCACGATGGGGCTGGTCTGGAACAGCATGATGTCCATGGCCGGCGGCTGGTTCTTCCTGATGATCAACGAGGCCTTCGTCCTCGGCGACCGGGACTTCCGCCTGCCGGGGCTGGGCTCGTACATGTCGGTGGCGGTGGCCAAGGGCGACGTGCCGGCGATGCTGTGGGCAATCTTCGCCATGGCGGCGATGATCGTGCTGGTGGATCAGTTCCTCTGGCGGCCGGTGGTCGCCTGGGCGCAGAAGTTCCGGGTCGAGGAGAGCGCTGGGGGCGAGGTGGCCACCAGCTGGTTCCTCAACTGGCTGCGCCGGTCCCGGCTGCTCGCCTGGGTTGGAGGAAAGCTCTCGGGACTGACGCGCCGCCGCCCGCACGTGCGCGTCCCGGAGACGGTCGCGAAGGCCAAGCAGCCGGCCTCGCTCGGCTCGGCGGTGCTGGCGCGGCTGATCTTCGTGGGCCTGGTGGCGGTGCTGATCCTCGGCGCCTTCAAGCTCTTCCACCTGCTCGAGCACGTGGGCCTGCGCCAGTGGGGCTCGGTGCTGCTGGCCTCGCTGCTGACCTTGCTGCGGGTGCTGGTGGCGGTGGCGCTGGGGACCTTGTGGGCGCTGCCCGCGGGGCTGGCCATCGGGCTGTCGCCGCGGCTGTCGCGGCTGCTGCAGCCGGTGGTCCAGGTGGCGGCCAGCTTCCCGGCCCCGATGCTGTTCCCGGCGGTGATCGCCGTGCTCCAGCTGATGGGCGTCTCGCTGAACTGGGGAAGCATCGTGCTGATGCTGCTCGGGACGCAGGGGTACATCCTCTTCAACGTGGTGGCCGGGGCGATGGCCATCCCCGCCGACCTGCGCGAGGCGGCCCACAGCTACCGCATCGTCGGCCGGCAGCGGTTCACCCGGCTCTACCTGCCGGCGGTGTTCCCGTATCTGGTCACCGGCTGGGTGACCGCGGCCGGCGGCGCCTGGAACGCCAGCATCGTGGCCGAGTTCGTCACCTTCCGCGGCGAGACGCTGTCCGCCTGGGGAATCGGCTCGGAGATCAGCAGGGCGGCCGAGAAGGCGGACTTCCCGGCGCTGGCGGCGGGAGTGGTGATCCTGGCGCTGATGGTGGTCACCTTCAATCGGCTGGTGTGGCGCCGCTTCTACCGGCTGGCCGAGGAGAGGTACTCGCTCACCAAGTGAGCGAGCTTCATCGTAGGAGGCGTCGTGGCGGGCAATGGCAACGGAAGCGGCGGGCTGCTCGCGGTCCGCAACGTGGTCCAGGAATTCAAGATGCCCAACGGGCGTCCGCGCACCATCCTCGAGGGGATCGATCTGCAGATCTATCCGAACGAGGTGGTGGCGCTGCTCGGGCCGTCCGGCTGCGGCAAGTCGACGTTGCTGCGCATCCTGGCCGGGCTGATCAAGCCCACCTCAGGCGAGGTGGCCTACCACGGCGACAAGCTGGTGGGCTTGAACCCCGGGGCGGGCATCGTCTTCCAGAGCTTCGCCCTCTACCCGTGGATGACGGTCTCGCAGAACATCGGTGCGGTGCTCGAAGCCGCGGGGATGGCGCCGGAGAAGATTCGCGAGCGCACCGACAAGGTGCTGGAGAAGGTGGGCCTGGCGGCCTTCCCCGACGCCTATCCGCGCGAGCTGTCCGGAGGCATGAAGCAGCGGGTGGGGATCGCCCGGGCGCTGGCGGTGGACCCCGAGCTGTTGTTCATGGACGAGCCGTTCAGCCAGGTGGACGCCCTCACCGCCGAGAGCCTGCGCGCCGAGGTGATCGACATCTGGTCGGACAAGGAGCGCAACCCCAGCTCGGTGCTGATGGTCAGCCACGACATCAAGGAAGTGGTCTACATGGCCGACCGGGTGGTGGTGCTGTCGGCCAACCCCGGGCGGATCCTCAAGATCGTCAAGAACGAGCTGCCCCGGCCGCGCGACTACCGCTCGCCGGAGTTCTTGCGGCTGGTGGACCAGCTGCACGAGATCATCACCGGACACGAGATGCCCGACGTGCCGGAGAGCGACCACGCGGCGGTCTTCGAGCCGCTGCCGCCGGCGGGCCCAGGCGAGATGAGCGGCCTGATCGAGTACCTTCAGGCCCGCGGCGGCAAAGAGGACCTCTTCAAGATCGCCACCGACACCAACCGCGAGTTCGGCCAGCTGATCACCATCACCAAGGGCTGCGAGCTGCTCGACCTGGTCGACACCCCCAAGCGCCTGGTGGTCCTCACCGCGCTGGGCAAGCAGTTCGCCGCCGCCGATGCCGAGGGACGCAAGACCATCTTCCGCGAGCAACTGCTCAAGATGCGGCTGTTCCGCGAGGTGCGCAGCCTGGTCGAGCGCCGCAAGCAGATCGATCAGGACCTGGTGCTGGAGATCCTGGCCCTCAACCTGCCGCAGGAGAACTACGAGGCGCTCTTCTCCACCCTGGTACGCTGGGGCCGCTTCGGCGAGCTGTTCGCCTACGACGAGGATCGCCACCTGCTCGAGCTTCCCGAGGAGGAGCGGAAGGCCGCCCAGCAGGCCGGCGCCGCCAGCGGAACCTGAGAAGCCCCGAGCTGGGCCTGAGAACGACGAGGGCGGGATCGCGCTGCGCGGCCCCGCCCTCGTCCTGCGATCGGCCGAGCTGCCGAGCTAAGGGGTGACCACCTCGACCTTGAGGTGGTTGTCGATGACCGGCTTGCCCGGGGTCTGCTTGGTGTGGATGCGGGTGTGGACCAGGTAGAGCTTGCCGCCCATCTCCACTGCGCGGCTGAAGAAGCCCAGCGCGCCCTCGGTGAGCTCCTTGGTCACCGTCCACTTGGAGGCGGCGGAGTCGAACTTGGCCAGCCGCAGGTCGCCGCCGGTCGAGTTCTGGTAGGCCACGAAGTTGCCGCTCTGGGCCAGCAGCAGCGAGGCGTCGGCGCCGACGTAGCTGGGGCCGTCCTTCATCGGGTCGGCCAGCCCGTCGTCGATCACCGAGAACGCGGTCGCCGAGGGTGCCGGGGCGGCGGCCTGGAACAGCTTGAGCCGGCGCTTGCTGGCGTCGTGGTAGGCGACCAGGTAGTTGCCGCTGGCGTCGAAGGCCAGCGAGGGGAAGAGCCCGACGTTGCCGGTGTCCTTGCCGGCGCCGTCCTGGCCGTCGAGCAGGTAGCTCTTCCAGGTCCCGCCCTCGTTCTGCGACAGCATCAAGTTGCCCTTAGCGTGGTCGTACCAGGCGACCACCGGCATGGCGTCCTTGAAGGCCAGCGACGGGAACAGGCCGCTGCCCAGCGGGATCCCGGCCAGCTCGGCCGAGGAGCCCTGCTTGACGCACTGGCTGGGGGCGCCGGCGGCGGCCCCGGCCACGCAGATCTGCCCGGTGACGCAGGCCGGGGCGCAATCGGCCATCGGCGTCTTGCACACCCCGCCGCCCGTGCCGCTGGCGCAGACCTGGGCGCTGCCCGGCGCGCTGCAGCCGTAGCAGGGAGGCTCCGGGCGCAGCGAGCAGCTGACCGTCTCGATGGTGAAGTCGGCGGCCGAGGTCGGGTGGACCTTGGTGGCGGTGGCCACCTTGAGGCCGGTGGCCAGCGGGCTGTCGGGGCAGGCGTTGCTGGCGCTGTTGCCGCCGCCCTTCTGGAAGTAGGCGATCACCGGCTTGCCGGTGGGATCGAGCTTGATCGAGGTGAACAGGCCGGTGTCGCCGGCGCTGTCCACCACCAACGGAGCGCCCCAGGTGCCGTCGGCGCCGCGCTCGACGTACTTGAGGTCGCCGTTGGTGACGTCGTAGTAGGAGACCGACAGGGTGCCGTCCACCGGGGCGGCGGCGATCGAGGTGAACCGGCCCACGTCGTCGCCTGGCTCGCTCACGCCGCCGCGCGGGCCGGACGGGCCGGCCACCGGGGTCTTGCCCGAGGGCACCCCGTCGACCCACACCCGCTTCAGCAGCTTGCCGGTCTCGTCGTAGTCGGCGACCACCAGGTCCCCGTACTGGCCGTCGTACATCGCCACGTGGACCTGCCCGGCGGAGACCGCCGCCGAAGCGTAGCGGCCCAGGTCGTTGCTGTGCAGCGGCGGCAGCTCCACCAGCTCGCAGGTCAGCTCGGACATCACGCAGGTGTCGTAGACGTTCTCGGGCTTCTTGAAGACCACCAGCTTGCCCGGCTGCGGCGTCGCCTTGCACAGCGCGCCGTAGGGGTGGCAGCGGTTGTCCTGGGGGACGCACCCCTCGCCCTCGGGGCAGCTGCCGTTGCAGGGGGCGTTGATCACGCAGAAGTTGTCGAAGCAGGACTGGCCCTCGGGGCAGCTGCCGTCGGCGGCGCAGCTGGCGTAGGTGCAGCGCATGCTCTCGCCCAGCACCGGGTCGACCCACTTCTGGCACACCCGGTCCGGGTCGCCGCAGTCGCTGTCGCCGTTGGGGCACTCGTCGAAGACGTCGACGCAGCGGCCGTTGGCCGAGCAGGTCTGGCCGGGGCAGCAGTCGGGCTCGGACTTGCAGGTGCGGGCGGTGCGGTCGCAGCACTGGACGTTGGGGTGGCCGGCGCTGGTGCGGCAGACGAAATGGTCGGGGCAGTCGCTGTTGGTCTCGCAGCCCTGCAGCTCGGTGGGGCAGACGGAGTTGGTCTTCGCCCCGCCGGGACACTGACAGGACGAGAAACCGCCCAGCAGCAGCATGCCGCCCACGAACAAAGCTCGATTGGTCCCCGCTGCCATGACGCCTCCTGCTGCGACGGTCGTTTGAAAAGAGCGATCCTAGTCGGCGGGCGGCTACCCGGGCAAGCGAACAGCGGACTTTGTCCAATGCCGGGCCTTCCCCCGCCGCCGGACCGGGAGATGAGGCGGGCGGCCTCGGTGCTGTCCCCGGGGCGGCGGCCCTCGGCGGACGGGTTTCCGGCCGAAGTGTGCGCCGTTTGACGACGTCGGGGATCGCACGGTAAAAGCGCAGTCTTGCTGCGTTTTCTGCCAGCCCTGGCCCTCCTGGCCGCGACCTCGGCTGCGCCGGCGGATGCCCCTGCAGCGGCGCCCGTGGAGCCGGCGGCGGCCATCTCGGCGCCCGCACCCGCGCCGGTCGTCGCGCCCTCGCCCGCAGTGGATCGCACTTCGGCCCCGGACAAGGCCGAGCGCGGCGACTGGGAAGAGCCGGGCAGCGAGAGCCTGTGGGGCGCGATCCTCAAGATGTTCGTGGTGCTGGCGCTGGTGGTCGCGCTGGCGTGGCTGACGCTCAACGTCGGCTTGCGCAAGCTGCTGAAGGTCGGCCCGGCGCAGGCCGGGCTGGTGCGGGTCCATGAGCGGATCCCGCTCGAGCCCAAGAAGAGCGTCTACGTGGTCGAGGCCGCCGGCCAGTTCCTGCTGCTGGGCGTGGGCGAGCGCGAGGTGACGCGGGTCGGGGAACTGGACCCGGAGAAGGCGCGGGCGCTGCTGTCCCAGCGGGCCGAGCTGGCCACGGAGTCCAAGCCGTTCTGGGATCGCCTGTTGGTCAAGCCGCCGAACAAGCGGCAATCGGGAGGGGAGCCTCCCAGAGAAGGGCCGGCATGACGCACTCGCTCTCGCTCCCGAAACGGTTGGCGGCCTTCGCCGTGGCTGCCGGCCTGGCGCTCGCTCCGGCGGCGGCGCTGGCACAGCGCGCCCCGGCCCGCGCCGCCGCTGC
>JBBIQS010000009.1:0-123883 GCA_037442205.1 Myxococcales bacterium | reverse complement strand
TCTTCCTTCCCCGCCGTGCGGGGCCTACGAAACCTTGGGGCTCTCTTCGCTAACAGCCTGGCCGCTCCCCTGCCCGCCCGAATCCTGCGCCGGGAGGGCCAGCTCCAGGGGAACCAGCGGCTTGCGCCGGGAGAAGAGGACTTCGAGCAGCATCAGCGCCACGCCGCTGCTGATGGCGGCATCGGCGAGGTTGAAGGTGGGCCAGTGCAGGTTGGGCGCCTCGCGCCAGTGCCAGTCCACGAAATCGATGACGTAGTTGCGCGCCAGCCGGTCGAGGTAGTTGCCCAGCGCGCCGCCCAGGATCAGAGCCAGGGAGATCGCCAGCAGGTTCTGGTCGGGCTCGAGCTTGGCGAAGAACAGCGCGATGAAGCCGATGGCCAGCAGGCTCACCAGGTGGAAAAACGGCACTCGGAACTTGTCGGGCACGTTCGACAGCAGCCCCCAGGCCGCGCCGGGGTTCTCCACGTAGCGGTGATCCCAGTAGCGATCGACCACCACCACCGATCCGGCCCGATGGTCGGTCTCCTCGGGAACGAGGGGATCGTTGTCCAGGTTCTTGAGCGTGTAGAAGCCGGCCAGCCGCTCGAGGACGGACTCCTTCTTGTGCGCCTGGAAGGCGTCGGTGAGGTGGGCGACCGCCCAGTACTTGGTCGCCTGGTCGGCCAGCGCCACGACGAAGCAGGTCGCGGCCAGGATGAGGTGCTTGCGCTTCACGCTCTCGGAGCCCTTTTCCTCTCTCAGGCCAGCGCCTGGGCGCACTTGGGACAGACCGGCTGTGATGCGTCGATCGCCTCGGAGAAGTTCCAGCAGCGCGGGCACTTGGTGCCGGGCGCCGTCTCGACCTTGATCTCCAGCGGCAGGCCCTCGGCCTTCACCGCGCCCGCGGACATCCGCTCGACGATCTCCACCTTGGAGACGATGAAGTAGGTGGCCAGGTCGGGGGCGTGGTCCTTGAGGAAGCCCTGCAGCTCGGCGTCGGCCTTGAGAACCACCTTGGCCTCCAGCGAGCTGCCGATCATCTTGTCGCGTCGGGCGGCCTCGAGCACCTTCTGCACCTCGGAGCGCACCGCCAGCAGCCTGTCGAACTCGGCCAGGATCGCCTCGTCCTGAGCATCGACCGACACTTGCGGCAGCGGCTCCAGGAAGATCGATTCCCTCTCCCGGTGCGGCAGGAAGCCGTAGGCCTCGTCGCAGGTGAAGCTCATGATCGGCGCCAGCAGGCCGAGCAGATCCATCGCGATCTCGTGCAGCACCGTCTGCGCCGCCCGCCGCCCCTTGGAGTTGGTCCCGGCGGTGTAGAGCCGGTCCTTGAGGATGTCGAAGTAGACCGCCGACAGGTCCACGGCGCAGAACTCGAGCACCGCGTGGTAGACGACGTGGAACTCGTAGTCCTCGTAGGCCTTGCGGACCTTCTGCACCACCTGGCCCAGGCGCGCCCGCGCCCAGCGATCGAGCGGCGGCAGCTCCTGGGGCGCCACCGCATCGGTCCGCGGATTGAAGTCGTGCAGGTTGCCCAGCGCGTAGCGCAGCGTGTTGCGGATCTTGCGGTAGCCCTCGGAGAGCTTCTCCAGGATCTGCCTGCTGACGCGGATGTCGTCCCGGTAGTCGCTGGAGGCGACCCACAGCCGCAGGATCTCGGCGCCCATCTCCTTGAGCACCTGGTCGAAGGGGATGTAGTTGCCCAGCGACTTCGACATCTTCTTGCCTTCGCCGTCGACGACGAAGCCGTGCGTCAGCACCGCCTTGTACGGAGCCGAGTCGCGGGTGCCCACCGAGCAGAGCAGCGAGGAATGGAACCAGCCGCGGTGCTGGTCGCTGCCCTCGAGATAGAGATCCACCGGCACGCGCAGGTTGGGCCGCTTCTGAGCCACCGCCGCCCAGCTGACGCCAGAGTCGAACCAGACGTCGAGGATGTCCTCCTCCTTGCGGAAGGAGGTGCCGCCGCACTTGCGGCAGCGGGTCCCGGGTTTGAGGAAGGTTTCGGGGGGATGGGCGAACCAGGCGTCGGCGCCTTCCTTCTCGAAGATCCCCGCAACCTGCTCCATCACCTCGGGATCGACCACTTCCTCTTCGCACTGCTGGCAGTAGAAGACCGCGATCGGCACGCCCCAGGCGCGCTGGCGGCTGACGCACCAGTCGGGCCGGGTTTCGATCATCCCGTAGATGCGCTCGCGCCCCCAGCGCGGAATCCAGCGGACCTTGTCGATCTCCGCCAGCGCCTTCTGCCGCAGGCCGTTGTGGCTCATCGAGATGAACCACTGCGGCGTGGCGCGGAAGATCACCGGCTGCTTGCAGCGCCAGCAGTGCGGATAGCTGTGGGCGATCTCCGCCTTGGGATCGGACAGGAGCGCCTTGAGCTCGACCAGCCTGGCGACGATCTTCGGGTTGGCCTCGAAGATCTTCTCGCCCTTGAATTCGCCGGCCTCGTCGGTGAAGCGGCCCGAGGCGTCGACCGGGCTCAGGGTCTCCAGGCCGTACCGCTGGCCGACCTCGAAGTCCTCGGCGCCGTGTCCCGGAGCGGTGTGGACCAGGCCGGTGCCGCTGTCGGTGGTGACGTGCTCGCCCAGGATCACCGGGCAGCTCTTGCCGTTGAGCACGTGGCGGTACTGGAGGTGCTCGAGCTTCTTGCCCTCCAGATAGCCCAGGATCTTTCCGGGATTCTTGAGGGCGGCCACCGAGCCGGGCTTGGCTTCGCCGGCCTTGACGTCGCGGATGGCCAGCTCGTCGGGCGCGACCTCGGAGAGGAAGCTCGCCAGCAGGTCCTTGGCGATCACCACCACCCGGCCGCTCAGGTCGTAGGCGAGGTAGGTGACCTCGGGGTGGGCGCTGATGGCCAGGTTGGCGGGCAGCGTCCAGGGAGTGGTGGTCCAGATCACCAGCTCGACCTTCTTGCCCTTGAAGGCCTCGCCGGGCAGCTCGGAGAGCAGCGGGAAGGCAACGTAGATCGAGGGCGAGGAGTGGTCCTCGTACTCGACCTCGGCCTCGGCCAGGGCGGTTCGGTCGCGCACGCACCAGTAGACCGGCTTCTTGCCGCGCACCAGCGCGCCGCGGCGGGCGAAGGCGGCCAGCTCGCGGACCGTCTGGGCCTCGTAGTCGAAGCTCATCGTCAGGTACGGCTCGTCCCAGCGGGCCAGCACGCCCAGGCGCTTGAACTCCGCGCGCTGGAAGTCGACGAACCGCTGGGCGTAGCCGCGGCAGTGCTTGCGCAGCTCGAGCTTGGTCAGCTCCTTGCGCTTGCCGCCCAGCTCCTCTTCGCTCTTGAGCTCGATCGGCAGGCCATGGCAGTCCCAGCCCGGGACGAACTCGCACAGCCGCCCGGACATGTTGGCGTACTTCACCACGATGTCCTTGAGGACCTTGTTGAGGATGTGGCCCTGGTGGATGTGGCCGTTGGCGTACGGCGGGCCGTCGTGGAAGACGAACAGCTCACGGCCGGCGTTCTGGGCGACGACCTTCTGGTAGAGGTTGAGCTCGTTCCAGCGGTCCAGCTGCTTGGGCTCTCGCTGGGGGAGCGAGGCCTTCATCGGGAAGTCGGTCTTGGGGAGGTTGATCGAGTCCTTGTAGTCCGGTTGCGCGCTTCCCGGGCTGCCGGTCTTGGCGTCCGCCATGACGTGGAACTCCGCGAAAAAAGACGGGGATTGCTATCAGCTACACCCCGACCGGTCAACCAACAGCCGAGCGCTTCGGGGCATTCAAAAGCAGCCGGATGGGCCCACAAAACGCGGCGCGTCAGGCGCTCATTCCCTGGCAATTCGGACGGCCAGAGCGGGGCCTGCTCCCCCTCCGGGACACCGCTGTGCGGCGCCCAGGCCGGCCCATCCCCGGGATAGACCCGGTCGGTCCCCGGGATAGGACCCGCGTATCCCTGGGATAGGAGCTGCCTATCCTCGGGATACGACCTGCCTATCCCCGGGATAGGAACCGCGTATCCCTGGGATAGGAGCGACCTATCCTCGGGATAGGAGCTGCCTATCCCCGGGATACGACCCGCCTATCCCCGGGATAGGAACCGCGTATCCCTGGGATAGGAGCGACCTATCCTCGGGATAGGGCCCGCGTATCCCCGGGATAGACCCGGTCGGTCCCCGGGATAGACCCAGTCGGTCCTGGGGATGGTCCATAACCTCTCGGAACCACAAAAGAAACCAACCTCCAGCCCACTGCGCCAGGCATCCACGCCTCGCCGCGGGCGGAAAACGGGCAGGCCCACCGTCCGATTGCCCGCCTCGAAGCGCGTCGTGTAGCGTGCCACCCTGCCGGGGGGAGCGGCACGCAGCGCCAGACCGCTCCGAAACCAACCCAGGAGTCGGAATGCCCTCGCTTCGCGCTTCTCACGCCGTTCGCTCCTGCTGGCGGCTCGCTCTGGCCTTGGCGCTGGCAGCGAGCCTGACCCCGCCGGACGCCCTCGCCGACAACACCGCGGACGAAGCGAACCTGCGGTTCCGCCGCGGCGTCGAGGCCTACCGCGGGAGGCGCTTCGAGGAGGCGCTGGCCGAGTTCTTCCACTCCAACCGGCTGGTGAAGAACCGCAACGTCATCATGAACATCGCCCGCTGCTACGAGCAGCTGAGGCAGTACGACGAGGCCTACCGCTACTACGACGACGTGCTCGCCGAGAATCCGCCCGAGGAGGACCGGCGCGTGGCCGAGGAGAGCCGGGCGCGCCTGGCGCCCCGGGTGGCCCTGCTGCGGGTGGAGAGCGATCCGCCCGGGGCCGACGTGTTCATCGAGCGCATGGACCTGGGCCAGCGCGGAACCACGCCGCGGACCCTGGCCCTCCCCGAGGGCGAGGCGGTGATGCTGCTCTCCATGCCCGGCTACCGCGTCGCCAGCGCCAAGGCCCGCCTCGTCACCGGCCGCACCGCCACCGTCAAGCTGCCGCTGGAGTTCATCTGGGCCAAGGCCAGGCTGAGCGGCATCGAGGGCGCCGAGGTCCGCGTGGACACGACCGAGGGCGGGGCCGCCGCCGTCATCCCCTCGGTGCTGAAGCTCAAGCCGGGCAAGCACATCCTGAACGTCACCGCCGCCCGCTACCTGCCGATCCAGGTCCCGGTGGAAATCCAGGGCGATCGCGAGGAGCCCATCAGCGTGACCCTGCAGCCGCTCCCCGAGCCGACCGGGAACATCATGGTCACCGCCAACTACGACGGGGCGCTGGTGACCGTGGACGGCAAGGAGGCGGGATTCACCCCGGCGATCATCTCCCTGCCGGTGGGGGCGCACGAGGTGGCGGTGAGCATGAGCGAGATGCGCCCCTTCGCCCAGAGAGTGGAGGTCACCGCCAACGAGAACGCCGGGGTCAAGGCCACGCTGCACTACGCCGGCGCGACCACCACCGCGGCCTCCAAGACCGAAACCACGGTCGACGAGGTCCCGGCCTCGATCACCGTCATCTCGCGGGAGGAGATCCTCGCCTTCGGCTATACCACTCTGGCCGACGCGCTGCGGGCGGTGCGCGGGATGTGGATCAGCAGCGGGCGGACCTACGACTACCTGGGCGTGCGCGGGTTCTCGCCCCCGGGCGACTACAACGAGCGCTTCCTGGTCCTGTTCGACGGCCATCCCATGAACGAGATCTTCTCCGGCCAGGCCTTCATCGGCTGGGAGGGGAACGTGGACCTCAATGAGATCGAGCGGATCGAGGTCGTCCGCGGCCCGGTCAGCTCGCTGTTCGGGTCGGCGGCGTTCTTCGGAGTCATCAACGTCGTGCCGCGCCATCACCTGGGCGACAAGCAGGTGGAGGGCGAGCTGGGGACCGGCTCGCTCGGCCTGGCGCGGGGCCGGGCCACCGCGGGCATCGACGCCGGCGAGGCCCGGGGGTTGGTGACGGTGGCCGGGGTGCGGTCCGCCGACGACGGCATCTTCGTGGCGCCGGTCGACTCGACCACCGAGGCCCTCACCCGGCGCAGCGTGGCCGAGAACGCCTACAACGGCACCGCGCGCGGCAGCTACAAGGGCTTCTCCGTGCTGGCCAGCCTGAACAGCCGCACCCGCAGCCACCTCTGGCTCACCTCGGGCCAGCCGACTTCCGGTCAGCCGACCCTGGCCACCCAGTACCTCAACTCCGTCAGGGACCAGCGCGGCTTCGTCGAGGCGCGCTACGACGCCAACAGCTCGGCGGCGGGCGACTTCGCGGCGCGGCTCTACTACGACGCCCTGCGCTACACCAACGACACCACCCACGACGACGGCAGGATCACTTGGACCAAGGGGACCGCCGACTGGGCGGGGCTCGAGGTTCGCTGGCGCAGTCCCGAGGTCCTCAAGCAGCGGCTGACGCTGGGCGCCGAGGTCCAGAGCCAGCTGCGCATCCTCCAGCAGAACGCCGAGTCGCCCAGCCCCGGGGAGGCTCCGCAGATTGGCCTCGACGACCTGCGCAGCTTCAACGTCCTGTCGGGCTACCTGGTGGACGAGCTGCGCCTGGGCGACGCGCTGCTGGTGAACTTCAGCGTCCGGGCCGACGAGTACTTCAACTCGTTCGGGCTCACGGTGAACCCACGGCTGGCCTTCATCAGCCGCATCGTTCCCGGCGGAGTGTCCAAGCTGATGGGCGGCAAGTCCTTCCGCGCGCCCACCGCCTACGAGCGCTTCTACTGCGATCCGCTCCGGGACCCGACGACCGGCCAGCTGACCGGCCAGTACGGCACCTCCCGGCCCAGCCCGAACCTGGGGCCGGAGACCGTCTATACCGCCGAGCTCGAGCACACTCAGGAGCTGGCCCGCAACCTGCGGGCGACGGGGTCGATCTACCTCAACAGCCTGCGCGGCCTGGTCTACACGACCTACCTCCCCATCCCCGGCACCGAGGACAGCAACGCCGCCACGGTGAATGCCAACGGCTCGGTGCGCACCCAGGGCGCCGAGCTGGAGCTGCGCTGGCAGCCCAGCAAGTGGTCGATGATCTCGGTGGCGTACTGGTACCAGCAGATCGTCGCGCAGATCACCGACCCCACCACCGGCCAGCACGACACCGAGCAGGAGACCCGGCTCAAGGCCAACATCCCTCCGCACGCGGCCGCGGTGCGGGCCAGCATCCCCATCTACGCGCCCCTGCTCATCGGCTCCATCGAGGGCGTGTACAACGCCGCGCGCCCCCAGGAGGACGGGACGTCGCCCAAGGGCGAGCTCTTCTACCTGAACATCGGCCTGTCCGGCGAGCTGGTAGGACACGGTTTCCGGTACTTCGCGGGCGTGGAGAACCTGCTCAACCAGCGCCCGGCCTATCCGGCCACGCTGGACGTCCACGGCCTCTCTCCCCAGGGCATCACGCTGCTGGCCCAGGTCGCGGCGAGCTTTTGAGCTGAACCCCCGAAGGGCCTTTCAGGACTTGAGGCTGCGCGTCAGCCCCCATTCCCTCGCAATCCGGACTGCGTCCTTTGCCCGCCGGCCTGCTTCGCGACTAGTGTCGCGGCTCCATGAGCGCTTCCCTTTCGACCATCGCCAGCTTCGTGGACGGCCTGCTGCGGCTGTCCGAGATTCCCGACGAGCAGAACGCGGTCAACGGCCTGCAGCTCGAGGTCTCCCGCGACGCGCCGATCGAGACTCTGGCCTGCGCCGTCGACGCCGACGCCTTCACCATCGAAGAGGCGATCAAGCGCGGCGCGCAGCTCTTGCTGGTCCACCACGGGCTCTTCTGGTCGGGCAATCGGCCGCTGGTCGGTCCCTACGGCCGCAAGATCCAGCGCTGCTTCACCTCCGGGCTGTCGATCTATTCGGCCCACGCCCCGCTCGACGTCCATCCCGAGGTGGGCAACAACGCGCAGATCCTCAAGGCGCTGGGCCTGACTCCCTCGGGGACCTTCGGCAAGTACCTGGGCGTGGAGATCGGCCTGGCTACCCAGTGCGACCTGGGCGCCGATGAGCTGCGGCAGCGGATCGAGCAGGCCATCGGGCCGGTGAAGCAGCTCGGCAAAGGACCGGAGCGGATTCGCCGACTGGCGGTGTGCAGCGGCGGCGCCGGCTCGATGGTCTCGGGCGCCGCAAGAGCCGGGTTTGACGCCTACCTCACCGGCGAGGGCGCCCACTACACCGCCCTCGACGCCGAGGAGCGCGGGATCCACATGTTCCTGGCCGGCCACTACCGGACCGAGGTCTTCGGAGTGAAGGCGCTGGCCAAGGTGCTGGCCGACAAGTTCGCCCTCAAGACCTTCTTCATCGAGCACGACACCGGCCTCTGACCGGCTGCGCGGCGCCGGCCCTCCCTCCGGCGCCGCGCACCCCCTCACTTTCCTAGCGATTCGACTTCCCGGGAGTCGGAGTCCCGGTGAAGTGCCAGTCGGCATCGGCGCTGCCGCTGTCCTGGCCGTCCTGCCGCCGGGCGAGCGTTCCGGCCGTCTTGGCGCTGTCCATGTCTTTGACCGGCGTCCCTCGCACCAGATCCACCGCGCCGGCGAAGCCGACGATGCGCGCCGCGGAGATCCTCCCGCCGACGCTCAGCGCGTCGAGCACCCGCTTGGTTTTGGTGTCGATGAGCGCCACGCCCAGCGGCGCATAGTTCGGGATGCGGTTGGTCTGGGCCCCGGTGAACCGGATCACCGAGGCGCCCGAGGCCACTGCCAGCTTCTTGGGCGCCAGCACCAGGCGCTTGCCGGCCGCCAGCGCTCCTGCCGACGAGAGCGCGAAGCGATCGATCTCGGCGCCGCTCGGATCCACCAACACCACCGCCAGGGCCTTAGGGTCCACAGCGGCGCTTCCGGCATTGACCAACTCGATGAACTCGGCGTTGTCGATGCCTGGCTGATCGACGTCGATCTCGTTGAGCAGCAGCCCGGAGCTCGAGGCCTCGACCGCGACCCGCGTCTGGGCGCTCAGGGCCCCGACGCGCAGCTCGATCTCCAACGTCTCCTCGCGGCTGCCGGCGAGCACCTCGAAGGCCACCGACTTCTTCCCCGCGGCGATGGCCACCGTCCCCGCCGGCTGGCCGTCGAGCAGGATCTGGCCGGTGAGCGCCGAGGGAAAGGCGAAGCTCATCTCCAGGGTCAGGTGGATGCTGGCGCCCGGGCGGACCGAACTCTCCTCGACCTTGAGGTTCAGCCGGGTCGGCGGCTGCGAGCTGGGCGGAGTGTAGGTGACGCTGATCTCGAACTGGGCGTCGTCGTAGCCATGCACCATCAAGTAGAGGCGGCTCTGACCGGTGGGCACCGTCAGCCGGCAGCTCTCGGTGGCGCCGTCCAGGAACGGCCGGCAGTCGAAGCGGGCGGTGGTCGGGGCGGCGCCGAAGCGGACGTAGAGATCCGGCTCGCCCTCCCCGCTCATCAGTACCTCGACCTCAGATCCCGGCGCGACCGCGAACGGCCCGCGCTCCCACTTCTGACCGTAGCCGACCTCACCCTCGAAGACGTCGGTCACCGGCGCGCCATCGGCCGGAGCCGGCTCCGGGGGCGCGCTCGGCACCGCGCCGCCTCCGGGAGCGCCATAGACCGAGCGCGCGCCCTGGCGATCCTTCTCGGTCAGCGCCAGCGCCCAGCCGGCAGTCCCATGGCACTGGGGATAGTGCATCACCGACTTGGCGTCGTAGTCGGTCAGCGGGCGCCAGTTGTCGTCCTCGAAGCAGGCCCCGGCCTCGGGCCGGGTGTGCTCGTGGCGGAAGCCCAGGGTGTGCCCCAGCTCGTGGCGCAGCACGCCCGCCAGGTCGGGCTGGCTGCTGTCCCAGGCGCTGCGGTCGATCAGCACGTTGCGCTGCGCCCGGCGGGTGTTGGGGAAGAACGAGCGGGCGATGTACTGCCCGCCGACGTCCACCGGGTTGACATCGAAGAGCACCGCCTCGTTCTCCTCGTCGCAGCGGCCATCCTCGGCCTCGAGGTGGACGAAGCGCAGGTCGGCCGCGCTCTCCCAGGCCCCGGCTGCGGCGGTCATCGCCTCCAGCACCTCCGGATAGCGGCTCCCGAAGGCCTTGCTCACGCAGAAGGTGAGCGCCTTCTTCTGCTTGGCGCTCCAGCGGTTGTCGACCCCGCCGACGGTGTCGATGATCAGCCGGTCGGCGGCGACGAAGCGGTCGTAGAACTCGCGCAGGTGCTTCTCGTCGGCGAGCGGCGTGTCGCCATCGACGATGAAGGTGCCGCTCTCCGGCTCGACGAAGGCCTGGGCGCGGAACTCCTGATAGGTCATCCGGTGGCCCAGCTCCTCCGCCGGCTCGCCGCCGATCCCGGCGCAGCCCAGCGAGGCCGCCAGGCACAGCGCCGCCACCCGGCTCAGCCTCACCGTCGGCACCGGATCGCACGCGGTCGCCGGACTCGCCGGCGGCCGCGGCAACTGCCGATTGGCCGGCCCCGCGCCGGCCCCATTCCCCTTGCGCTCCTTCCGCACCGGACGCCACTGCAGCCCGGCCGCGGGCGCGCTCCCTCCCTGAGTCTCCATCGCAATCCCTCCCTCGCTGCCTTCGGTTCGCAACAGGGATGCCGCCGCCGGCAGCAGCGCGGCGACATCCGACGCGCGAGCCCCTGTGCGCGCGGCGTGCCAAGGCATCCTCAGAGCGAGGGCCGGCCGGCGCCGGCGGATGGTGTTCCAAAAATGGTGCGCCCCTGTTCTTTGACGGAACGCGTCACGGAGGGGGCCGGCGCGACGCAGCGGCTCGTTGGTGCATCCAAACGATTTTCAACACGGCCGCTTCTAGGCGGTCACAGCTGGAGAGTACCGATGGCCAACGTTGTCGCGACCGCTCCCTCCCCGGTGGTGGTGGAGCTCGAGCCGGGAACCCACTCCTGGTGCAGCTGCGGGAAGTCGAAGAACCAGCCGCTGTGCGACGGCTCCTACATGGGGCCGGGCTGCGATCCGCAGGACTTCACCGTCACCGAGAAGAAGAAGTACGCGCTCTGCCGCTGCGGGCGGACCAGCAAGGCGCCGTTCTGCGACGCCACCCACAAGCGCCCCGCCGGGACCTGAGCCTCAGGCCGCCCCGAGGAACAGCCCGCACTCCGGGCACTCCTCGGGAGCGCCCTCGAACTTGGCCCCGCACGCCGGACAGGAGTGGGACCCTTCGGCGTCGAGGTCCACCGAGGCGTCGGGATCGACCGCCACCTCCGACTCGACCAAGAGCTGCTTGAACTGGGCGCGCAGCAGCTCCCTGGCGGCGGGCACTTCGTCGGGGAGCACCGCCACCAGGTAGTGCGAGCACTGCCCGCCCTTGCCGCAGCTGCTCGGGTCGCCGTGGACCATCGCGTCCACCCCGCCGGCGTGCAGCTGCTCGACCACCTGGCACGCCTCGGCGTAGCTCATCCGCGCCACGACCGCCGCCTCGCCCTTCTGAACCGCCGCCCGCAGGGCCTCGCCGTGGTCGGCCTCGTCGGCCAGCTTCTCGACCAGCCCCACCTCGCAGTGGGCGCAGCGCTCGATGCCGGGGCGGTACTCGGTCTGGCACTTGGGGCAGAAGGACATGGGGCCTCCTAAATAGACGGGCAGGGGCATTTATCCCGCCCCGAGGGCCGCTGGCAAGAAAGAGGAGAGTTTCCAGGCGGATGGCGGCTTCCCCAGCCGCGGCTCCCTCCCTCGGATGCTCGGCCAGGGCAAGCCGCGGGCGCTAGGGATGGCAGATCTGGCACATCGGCTGGCGGGCGATCTCCGCCGAGCCGTGGCTGCGCAGGAAGGCCGGCGGGTGGGGATTGCCCCCGATCGCCCCCACCCGGTGGCAGGCGACGCAGTTGGAGCTGGCGCCGCGGTCGTGGCAGCTCTGGCAGCTGTAGATGTCGCGCTGGGCGGCCGGCCCGTGGAACTGAGGGGTCCCCGGCGAGTTCCAGCCCGGCGGATGGGGGTTGAGCGGGTTGGCAGACGACTGGCTCAGCCCGACCTGGGCATGGCAGGTCTGGCAGAAGGAGACCCCGTGGCAGCGCTGGCAGAGGGCGGGGTCGGCGCTGGCCTCGATCTGGTGGCGGCTGACGTAGTCGTCGCGGTGGATGAACTGGCGATCGACCCGCTCCGGGAACTTGTACTCGACCGGCGTGGCCACCGTCTGGGCGTGGCAGTCGGAGCAGAAGGTCTGCTCGTGGCACTGGGCGCAGGTGCCGGCGGCGGTGCGCGCCGCCAGCCGATGCGCCGAGAGGTAGTTGCCCTCGTGGCTGAAATAGGCGACCGGCCGCAGCCCGAGGTGGGTCATTTCCAGGTGGCAGGGCTGACAGCGGTTCTGGCGGTAGTCCTGCTGGTGGTTGTGGCAGCTCAGGCAGACCTCCATCGGCGGGGTCAGGCGCAGAGTCTCGCTCGGCTCGGGGAGCGCCTTGTGGCAGGCGGTGCAGTCGCCGTTCACCCGCGGCAGGTGGGCGGCGTGGTCGATGCGCACCGTGCGCACCCGCGCCGGCCAGCTGCGCGGCGGCTGCTCGAGGTGGCACTTCTGGCACTGGCCCGCCTGCTTCCAGTCGGCGTGGCACTCCAGGCACTTCGCTTCCTTGGGAAGCACCCTGCCGTCGAGGGCCTTCGATTCCTGGATCTCGGCGTGGCAGGCAGCGCACTCCAGCCCGGCGCCGGCGTGGACCCGGTGGGAGAAGCGGATCTCGCGCTCCTCGGAGGCCTCCCTGCGCGTCTCGAGGTTCACGCAGGAGGCGGCGCCGGCGAGGAACAGGCCCGCGGCCGCGCGCACGGTTCTCTTCATGGGGAGACCTCGTGCACTCGGAAGCTGGGCTGCCAGACGAGCTTGGCGACGAGCTCGAAGCGCTGCTCGAAGAAGGGGGTGACGCTGGCCAGCCCGGTGACGTTGGCCGACCAGCCCGGGGCGAAGCCGTAGCCGGCGCTGAGGCTGCCGACGAAGGAGTTGCGCTGCCCGTTGATCGGCTCGCCGAAGCGGAAGGCGTCGAGATTGAGCGAGAACAGCAGCGTCTCGAGAAAGCGCGCCGTCCCGTAGAGCCGACCCTGCCAGTAGCTGTTAAGCGGGGCTTGCAGGTAGCGCACTTGCACGCCGGCGGTGGACCTGGCGAAGAACCCGTATTCCCCGCGCAGCCCGGCGTCGGTGCCCGGCTGACCCTCGATCCGCAGCGCGTGGTAGTCGGCCCACAGCCTCAGCGGCACCTTGAAGCGGTAGAGGACTTCACCGCCGAACTCGTCACGCTGCTCGGCGGCGAAGACCGAGAAGATCGAAGTCCGCGAGATGAACAGGTCGGGCGCGGTCCGCCGGGCGTCGAGAGTCAGCTGCAGCCCGGGCACCAGCTTGTGCGGCTGCCAGAGTACGGCCAGGTCGGCCTCGGAGAGCCGCAGATCCGTCGTCGCGTAGCCGGCGAACCCCGAGAGAGTCAGGCTGCGGATCGGGACCCAGCGCGCGTCGAGCGCCGCCTCCTGGCGCGCGGTCTGGCTGTGATCCCACAGCTGCAGGAAGCTGGCGCCGACCTCGGCGTCGATCGAGTAGCGGTAGAAGGCCCGCCCGCCGGCGATCGCGTCCCCGCGCGCCACCGCGAACCGAGGGATCACCGGCAGCCCGCCGAAGGCCGACACCCCCAGCCCGCGCCAGATCCGCCACTCCCCGGAGAGGCCGTCGAGCTGCGTGCTGCGCGCCGCCCCGCCGTAGACGAAGTGCCGCCCCAGCTCCAGCTGCAGGTGCCGGTCGGCGAAAACCCCCGTCAGATAGAGCAGGTTTACGTCGGCGGCGTTCCCGAATTGGGGGCTGGTGGGGGCCACCGGATCCACCCGTCCCCAGGCGTCGAGATGAGCCGACAGCTCGCCCCACCCGCCGAGGCCGATCCGGCGGGCGTCGAGGCCGACCATCTCGATGATCGGAACCACGGTCCGGGCCTGCTCTTCGCCCATCTCCTGCCGACCCTGCAGCAAGGTGGTCGACGAGGCGTCGAGCACCGCCCCCCGGGCCTCGACTCCGGCCAGCCACACCACCCCGGCCCCCAGCCACGCCAGCCACCTTCGCATCGAGCCCCCTCCGGGTGCTGCGGTCGGCAAAGGCTTGGGCACCGCAGGTCAGCTCGACAAGCGCCCTCTCGTCTGGCCGCCCGAGGCGGAGCGACCTCAGCCACAGCCACCGCCCATCGACCTGGGGGTCGCCGCGCCCCGGTGAGGTGGGGTGCCGCGGCAGCTTCCCCCCAAGCCGGCAGCACCGCCGCCGCCCGAAGATCGGGTCAGAACCACCCTGGCCGAAGGGCTTCGCACCTGGGAGCGGGGGATTTCCGGAAGCGAATTTTTCAGCGCGGCGGGGGACTTGACTCGCGCTTGACACGTTCTTTGGGCCGATGTTAGCGTCCCGTCCCTCTGTCGGGGTAACTATGCGCCGGCCGAGGTTGGAACGTGACGCCGAGAGCTGGTGTCAGTCAGTCCCGACGGTCTGTTCTAGGCAGTCTTGGAGTGGTTCCCTTTTCGAGAATTTGTCCCCACGCCCCCCGCACGGCGCTTCGCAAAATGAGCGCGGGACCGGAGCTGTAAGACGGCTGCCGGCGAATCTGGAGGTCATGCAAACATGGATCTGTTGACGCTCGCCCAATTCGCCACTCTCGCCGCGGCAGAGGCCGGCGGCTCCGAGGAGTTGGGAGTGTTCGGGACCCTCGCCAAGCGCTACGAGTCCGGCGGCTGGGGCATGTACCCCATCACCATCGCGCTGGTGTTCTTCATCGCGATCCTCGTCGATCGCATCATCACGCTCTACTTCCGCGCTTCGATCAGCAAGGACGCCTTCATGCGCGGGCTGAAGAAGCACATCTACGCCGGCGACCTGGACAAGGCCATCAGCTACGTGGCCGGCCAGAAGCAGACCCCGCTGACCGCGGTGGTCAAGGCCGGGCTGATGAACGTTCCCAAGGGCGAGGCCGAGGTCCAGGCGTCGATGGACGAGGCGGCGCTGCGCGAGAACCCCAAGCTCGAGGCCCGCACCGGCTACCTGGCGATGATCGGCAACGCGGCGATGCTCTCCGGCCTGATGGGAACCGTCTCCGGTCTGATCACCTGTTTCGAGGCCGTGGCCCACGTGAACCCGGCCGACAAGGCGACCATCCTCTCGGCCGGTATCTCCGAAGCCATGAACTGCACCTTCTTCGGACTGATCACCGCCATCCCGGCCCTGATCGCGTTCTCGATCCTCCAGGGCAAGACCCAGCACATGCTCGACGACATCAACGAGACCACCGTCGGCGTGCTGAACCTGGTGGTGCAGAACAAGGACAAGCTGCGCATCCCCGAGGGCAAGTCCCTCGCCGCCGCCGAGGAGTAGTCGGCCGGGCGGCTGCCTGAATCTGGCGGCCGCCTGAACGCATCACCATCAAGGGCGACGCTGTACCCCGGCGTCGCCCTCGTGCATGGAGGAGTGATCCATGGCAGGCGGTATGGACCTCGGCGGTAAGAAGGGCGGCAAGAAGTCGCTCGACACCGCCATCAACCTGGTCCCCTTCATCGACCTGATGGCGGTGACCATCAGCTTCCTGATCATGACCGCGGTCTGGAACCAGATCAGCCGGCTCCAGGTCAGCCAGTCGGGCGGTCCGAGCGAGAACACTGCGCCCCCGGACACCAAGACGCTGCCCCTGAACCTGCTGGTCACCGAGCGCGGGTTCTCGATCAGCGCCGGCGGCAGCGCCATCGAGATCCCCAAGGCCAACGGCAGCTACGTCTACTGCCACGCCTCGGGGCCAGACAAGATCGACGACAAGTGCGACGACCTGACCCTGGTCGGCGCGCTCAAGAAGATCAAGGGCGACGTGCCCGACCAGCGGAACATCACGGTGCAGTGCGAGGACGGCGTGAAGTACGACGACCTGGTCAAGGTCATCGACGTCTGCAACCTCAAGGACAGCACCCAGAACCCCATCCTCTTCCCCGACGTGTCGGTCAGCGCAGTCGGCTAATCGGAAGGGAACGCCCTCATGGCCATCGTCACTCCCGGCAAGCGATACGGCGCGCGGCTGCAGAAGAGCAAGATCTTCGGCAAGGGCGCCCACGGCAAGAAGGGGACTTTTGCCGACCTGTTGATCACCCCGCTGGTCGACATGTTCGTGATCATCGTCATCTTCCTGCTGCAGAACTTCTCCGCCAGCGGCGACATCCTGTTCCTCTCCAAGGACATCAGCCTGCCCGACGCCACCAACGGCAAGGACATCGAGCGCGCCCCGGTGGTGCAGATCACCTCCGAGGCGGTGATTCTCGAGGGCGAGCCGGTGGCGCAGATCTTCGACCTCAACCGGGACGAGTACTGGAACATCCCGGCGCTCGAGGAGAAGCTGCGCGACCTCAAGAAGCGCTACGAGGTCATCCACTCCTCGGACCCCTCGGGCGGCTTCAAGGGCGACATCAACATCCAGGGCCACAAGGAAGTGCAGTTCAAGACCATCAAGCGGGTCATGTACTCCTGCAACCAGGCCGGCTACGCGAACATCAACTTCGCGGTGATGCAGGCCGGCAGCGGCAAGCCCGCCGAAGAGAAGAAGTAGCTCTCTCCGTCTCTTCCCTGAATCCGAGCGCCCGCCTCTCTGCTGAGAGGCGGGCGCTCTCTTTTTCTGCCCGTCGATCGGCTCCCGCCGAGAGGTCCCGCTCCCGGAGCCGCACGCGCCCCGGCGTAGACCCGGCCGTCGGCGCAGCCAGCGCGTTCGATTGCCAGCGATCCGGCTGCAGAGCACTTCCCCGCCCCGCCGCGAGTTTCGCGAAGGCGGCACCGAAACGAGCGCTGCGTCCACGTTCCGCCGCGACCGGGCGATAGCAACTCGCGCGAACTGGCGCCGCAAGCGGACAGCCTGGCTTGAGGCCACGGCTCACGCGCTTGGCCCGCGCGATGGCGCATGCGCTGCCTCTCGCGGATCCGTTCGGCGACGTTGGCGGGCGAAACGAGCAGCTCAAGCTGTCGGCCAAGCTGAACCATCTGGAGGCAGCCGAAGCCCCGGGGGTGCGCTGCGGTGGCTAGTCGATGCCCAAGCCGGCGCGGATGACCATGGTCAACACGAAGCCGGCGACGATTCCCATGGTCGCCGGCGCTTCGTTCCCGTGGCTGTGGGTCTCGGGGATGATCTCGTTCGAGGTCACGCCAATCAGCGAGCCGGCGGCCAGCGCCAGGGCGAAGGGCATGGCACCGTGGATGTACTGGGAAAGCAGGTACCCGACGACCGCAGTGGCTGGCACCGTGAGCCCGATCGACGAGGTGACCAGCAGCGAGCGCAGGCCGGAGATCCCTCCCACCCGCAGCGGCGCGGCCATCACCAGCCCCTCGATGACGTTCTGCAGGGCCACGGTGACCGCCACCAGCACTCCCAGCGCGTGGGCCCCGCCGGTGGCGAAGCTGGCCCCGATGGCGAACCCCTCCGGCAGCCGGTGGAAGACCAGCGCCCCGCTGATCAGCACTCCCTGGCGCACGTGGGCCCGGGCCTCGGCCTCGTGGTGGTGGTCGTGGTCCTCGTGGAAGTGGGCGCCCTCGCGCAGGTGGTCGTGGTGACCGCCGGCGTGCTGGTGGGGAATGAAGCGCTCGACGGTGAAGAGGATGACGAAGCCGGTGGCGAACCCCAGCACCACCAGCAGCAGCTGCCCCAGGTGCAACACCCCGTCCTCGCGCACCAGCTGCAGCGCCTCGTTGAGAAGGCCCAGCGTGGCCGCCGAGAGCATCAACCCGGCGCCGAGTCCGAGCAGCGCGTCGTAGGCCCGGCGCGACAGGCCGGCCGTCCACAGAAACGGAATCGAGCCCAGTCCGGTGCACAGGCCGGTGGCAGTGGCGATCAAGATGACTGAGAGCACGGCGCATTGTGCTGGCTAGGGCCAGACCGGTCAATCGCAGAGCGCCCTGGTGAGCGATTGGTCCGCAGCGCTGGCGGCACCCAATCCGCCGGCCACGAAGCGAGCAATCCCGCCGCCTGCACGAGCGGGCGAAGCCTCGACCCCTGATGCCGTCCCCCTCCCCCCTGCCCACCTTTGTGAGGAGCAAATGTCCGACCGGAGGAGGCCCCATGAGGCACTGCACTCGCGCCGCACGCAACTGGCTGCAACGCCTCATGATTCTGACCCTCGCCATCGCTCCCGCCTGGGGGAGCACGGCGGAGGCCGCGGACTTCGTCGAGTCGGCCACCGGGGTGCGCTTCCCCGGGGAGATGACCGCCGACGGCAACGCCTTCGATTGCCTTGGAGCTGGAGTGAGGAAGGAGGGCGCGGACAAGCTCTACGCCGTCTCCTTCTACCTGGCCGGACGGCACTCCGATGCCGGCGACGACTTCGCCGAGGAGAAGTATCCGAACCTGGAGGGCCGGGCGCTGTTCAACTCGCTCAAGGCCGACCAGGAGCTGTTCGAGACCCTGGCCTCGGCCCCCGGCGACAAGATGGTCGCGCTGCACCTGCTCAAGGACTTCACCAAGGATCAGCTGGCCGAGTCGTTCAAGAAGGACCTGGCCGGGCTGCTGCCCAAGGACCGCATCGCCAAGCTGGTGGCGGCGCTCCCTTCCGAGGCGCACAAGGGCCAGACGATGGTCTTCCGCTCCGACGGCACGCAGCTGATCGTCGAGGTCGGCGGCGAGCGCCAGGCGGTGGACGACTCGACCATCACCACTCGGATCTGGGACCTGTGGCTGGGGCCCAAGAGCGTCTCCCCGAGCCTGCGCGAATCGATCGCCCGGCAGGTCGCCAACGGAGGGGCGCCGACCGCGGCCTAGGGCTCAGGGGGCATAGAACGGGTCCACCGCGAACCCGAGCGCGCGAATCCTGGCCACGATGGCATCGAGCTCGGCCCGCTCGAGCGGGGCGACGAAGGCCTCGGCGGCAGAGCGGGCCACGGTGTAGGCCTGGATCCGGGAGATCTGGCACCCCTGCGAGCGCAGGCGCTGGAGCTGCTCGAGATAGGCGTCGATCTCCGCGGGCGAAGGAGCCGCGTCCCGCAGCTTGAGGAACATCGACTGGACCACCAGCGGCCGCGCTTTGCCCGCCTGGCTGAGGTTTTCCAGGATTCTGGCCAGCGGGATCTTCGAGCGGTTGAGGCGCCGGTGCAGGTCTTCGGTGCCGGCGTCGAGCTTGGCCCACACCTCGCCCCGCTCGCCCAGCTGCGCCAGCGCTCCCTGCACCGCCGGGGCGTCGAGGCAGGTCCCGTTGGTGATCACCACCACCTTGGTCTGGCGGAAGGCGTGGCGCTCGAGCGCCGAGCGAGCCAGCTGGCAGGCGGCCGGAAAGGCGGGAGAGGAGGTCGGCTCGCCGTCGCCGCTCAGGGCGATGTCGTTGAAGCGCCGCAGCGCCGGGGCGGTGCGATCGAACGGGGCCTGCAGGAACAGCTCGCCGCTGGCCACCAGCTCGAGCATCTGGTCGAGCTCGGCCGCCAGCGCGGCGAGGTCCACCTCCGGCGGAGCTCCAGGGACCGTGCGGTCCACGCTGCAGTAGACGCAGTTGTAGTTGCAGACCTTGTCCGGGTTGAGGTTCACGCCGACCGAGAGCCCGAGCGATCGCCGGCTGATCACCGGGTAGACGTAGCGGTTGCCCTGCCATCGGCGGCTGTGCTGGGAGAAGAGTGAGATCGGCGCAGGCATCGTTCGGCTGACTCTAGCCCAGCAACAGCGCCGGCGCCGTCGAGAATGCCGCGCGCCCGGGGACCTCAGCGCCCGTTCAGAGAGCGAATGGGCCGGGGCCGGCACCGTCGCAGCCCTGGCGTGCGAGCGAAGCCGGCAACTTGTGGCAACCGCCTCGGGCGTCTACGCTGCATCCCGCCTTGTCCCAACTGCTCAAGTCCAGGCGCGTCCAGGTCCTCGGCCTGCTGTCCATCTCCTCGGGCATGCCGCTGGGGTGGGTCTACACCACGCTCCAGTTCTTCCTGCTGGCCCTGGGGATCGACAAGACCACCATCGGCCTGCTCTCGAGCGTTTCGCTCCCCTGGACGCTCAAGTTCCTCTGGTCGCCGCTGATCGACCGCTATGCCCTGCCGCGCCCGGGTCGGCGCCGCAGCTGGATCCTCATCTCGCAGCTGGCGCTGGCGCTGGCCTTCGGCGCCGCCGCCGGCCTGGCCTACAAGGCGCTCCAGGCCCGCCAGGCGGGCGGGCAGCTGCCGCAGCTCGCGCTGCTGGTGGGGTTGCTGGCGCTGGCAGTGGCGTTCTTCTCGGCGACGCAGGACATCGCACTCGACGCCTACGCCGTGGAGGCGCTCGAGTCCGAGGAGCAGGGGCCGGTCAGCGGCCTGCGGGTGATGTATTACCGGCTCGGCATGCTGCTGGCCGGCGCCGCCGCGGTCTCTCTCTCTGATCGGCTGCCGTGGCCGGTGATCTTCCTGCTCATCGGCGGCCTGTTCGTGGCGATGACCGGGTTGACCCTGGCCGCCCCCGAGCCGGCCCGGCCCGCCGCCCCGCCCCGCTCGCTCGGCCGAGCGGTGGTCGAACCGCTGCGCGCCTACTTCGCCAGGCCCGACGGCGTGGCGGTGGCGCTGTTCCTCGTGTTCTACAAGTTCGGCGACAACATGGGCGGGACGATGGTCAACCCGTTCCTCAAGGACCTGTGCTTCTCCAACGCCGAGGCCGGCGGGGCCATCAAGATCATCGGGACCTTTGCCACCATCGGCGGCTCGGTGCTGGGCGGATTGCTGGTGACGCGCCTGGGCCTGGGCCGCTCGCTGTGGGTCTTCGGCGCCTTCCAGGCGGCCGCCAACCTCATCTACTCCGCCGCGGCCGTCAGCCGGCAGCTGCCGCTCGATCTCAACCAGTGCGCATCCCTCCCCGCGCTGGACATGGCCACCCGCCTGTGGACCTACGGCGCCATCGCCGGAGAGAACGCCGCGCAGGGGATGGCCACTGCCGCCCAGGCGGTGCTGCTGTTGCGGGTGTGCGACCGGCGCTACAGCGCCACCCAGTTCGCCCTGCTCAGCAGCCTCTTCGGGCTCGGGCGCTGGGTCTCCGGGCTCCCCAGCGGCTTGCTCGCCGAGAGGCTCGGCTACCCGCTCTTCTTCGCGGCCTGCGCCACGGTCTTCGCGGTCCCCGGGTTCATCTTCCTGCGGCGCCTCGCCCCGCTCGGACAGCGCGAGGCGAACATCGCCCCGCCTCCGGTCGAGGCCGCGGGCGCCTGAGCCGGCAAAGTCCCCCCCTTCGCACCGGCGAGACCGCTGGCGGCGCAGGCAAATCGGGGGCGACCGGCGGCTGTGCCCGGCCAGCTCTCGCCGGAGGCGCGGTGACCGCTACTCCGCGAACACCCCGTCCCAGCCTTCGCCGGGCGGGTCGAGCAGGCACTGCTGGCAGCGGGCCAGCGACAGCGCAGTGGGGCCGTCGCCCGGGCGGGCGCGCGCCAGCTCTTCGAACAGCTGAGAGGCGCGGACGAACTCGCGGGCCAGGAAGGCCTGGCGGGCCTCGGCGAAGCGGGCCAGGAACGCCCGCTGCTCGTTGGACAGCCGGCCCTTGGGGGTCAGCAGCTCGAAGATCCGCACCGGGGTGTCCCGGCCGCGCGCCCGGACCAGGTCGAGTTCGCGCACCTCGAACTCGGACTTCACCGCCTCGTAGGTCGCCTCGCCGACGAGGATGTCGGTCCCCCACAGCTCGTTGGCCCGCTTGAGGCGCTGCGCCACCCGCGCCGCCTCGCCCATCACCGTGTAGCTCATCTTGCGGTGCGGCCCGTCGGCCGAGCCGAGATTGCCGACGATCAGGTCCCCGGTGTTCAGCCCGGCCACACTCTGGACCTCGACCCCATACCGCTCCTGCCACTGGGCTCGCCGGCGGGCCAGCGCGTCGCGCACCCGCAGGGCACAGCGGCAGGCCTCCAGGGCGTGCTCGTGGTTGGGCAGCGGCGCGCCCCAGAACGCGCCGGCCGCCTCGCCCGAGAGCCGATCGACGTGCCCCTGGTGCAGTTCCACCGCGCTCGCCAGCTCGGCGTAGATCTCGTTGAGCAGCTTGACCTGCTCCTGCGGCTTGAGCTTGTCGCCCAGCGCCGCCGGCTCGCCGAGCGCGAACAGGTAGACCGTCATGGCCCGCTGCTCGCCAGCCAGCGAGAAGTGCTGCGGGTTGCGCAGGATGCGATCGATGGTGTCGGCGTTGGCCGCCCGCCCGAGCGCCTCGCGCACCAGGTTGCTGGTCTTGGAGTCGTCGACGTAGTGGGCGGCGGTGGAGAAGAAGAGCGCCATCAGAAAGCCGGTCAGCGGCACCGCGCACGCCACCCAGGTCCCCTGCTGATAGCTGCGCATCGCCCAGAACAGATAGCCGCCTCCGGCCAGGAAGCTCGCCGAGACGTGCACCACGGCAGTGCGCCCCATGCGCGCGGTGCGGGTGAAGACCATCGAGACCAGCGCTCCCAGCAGCGCCATGGCGAAGGCCGCCGCGCTGTCCTGTTCCTCGGAGGCGCGCACCAGCCCTTCGCCGCGCAGCAGGTTGTCGAGCGCTGCGGCGTGCACCAGCGCGGTCGAGCCCCGCCCCAGCGGCGTCAGGGCGGCCGCACTGCCGACCGAGGGCTCGATCGACAGAAAGATGATCCGATCGCGGACCTTCTCGGCCAGCTTCTCGTCGGGGCTGCGTCCCTCTTGGCGCCGCTCCAGGCTCTTGAGCACCGACAGCGCCGAGATCGTCGGATAGGGCGAGGGCATCCACTGCCCGTGCTCACGCCGGCCGTAGAAGCGCAGCAGCGTCCTGCCGGAGTGGTCCACCGGGATGGCCGAGTCCCCGATCTGAATCCGGCCGGCATCGAAGGCGACATCGGTCTGGCCGGCGAGCGCCAGCGCCGCCGCCATCGAGAGCGACGGGAAGTAGCGGCCATCGCACTTCACCAGGTGGCGCACCGAGCGGACCAGCCCGTCCTCGTCGGCATCGAGCCCGGCGTTGCCATAGGCGGCGGGGATGGTGAGCAGCGGGGCTACCGGCGCCTGCACGATCTGAAAGCTCGCCAGCCCCTGCCCAGGCGCCTGCCGAACGGCGATGGCCGCCTGCTCGGAGAAGAGCGCCTCGCGGCTCAGGCGAGCCAGCGATTCCTCGGAGCTCAGCTCTCGGACCCGCGGCTCCTTCCCCTGCTCCGGGTGCAAGCGCTCGGCGGCTTGCAGCGCCGAGGCGCGATCGCGAAAGCCGCCCCACCACAGCTCGACCTTGTCACCTACATCGATGAGGTAGGGGCCGCCGATCGACTCTTCGAGCACGCGAGCGGCGCTGAGCAGCGCGGCGGCGCGCTTGGAGTAGGAGCCGATGAAGAGCGCCCAGGGCGCCGGCCGGTATCCCTCTTCCTCGGCGGCGGGCGCGAGCCGGAAGCCCAGCGCCACCGCCTTGGCGGCGCCCAGGCGTTCGGCAAATCGGTCGTCGTCCGCCCGGCCTCGCTGGCTCGGGTCGTGCCAAGGCCCCTCCAGGACTACCATCCGAGCGCCCAGGCGCTTGAGTTCCTCGGCAAAGGCGCCCAAGTCGGAGCGCTGCCAGGGCCAGGCGCCCAGCGTGCGCCGGGCGCGCACCAGCGCCTCCTCGTCTACATTGAGCAGGGCGATCCGCGGCGAGCTCTCCCGGCTGCGAGCGTGCTCGGAGGCCAGGAAGTCGAGGACCGACAGCTCCAGCCGTTCGAAGAAGCGCCCGATCGCCGGGATGGTCTCCGGCTGCTGGCCCTCAGCCGGCGGCCGGGAGCGCACCACCAGCGCCGCCATCACCCCGAAGGCGAGCCCGGCGATCAGTCCGGTGCGGATGTTTCGCGACAGAGAGGAGGAGACCACGGGCCCAGCAGTTTAGCTTCCGCCGAGGGTCCCCGCTACCGGGGCTCGACCTGGGCCGTTGAATCTTCCCCGACCCCGGGGGCACCTCTCCGGCAGGGCCGGGCTCGGCGGGTGAAGAGCCCGCGGGCCGCATCCGTCTGAAGGCGAGCGGCCAGGCTGGCCGAAATTGCGGCCCAGTCGCGGGCGAGCTGATAGTCTTGAGCAACTGACAGTCGAGGCCGGCTAAGGAGAGACCATGCGACCCACTTCCCGCACCATGACGCTGCGCATCGCGATCGCCCTGGCAGCCTTGGGCGCCTGCGGTCTGTGGGGCTGCGGGCTGTTCGACTCGGTTCAAGCCACCAAGGTGATGGCGGCCTCGATTCTGGCGACCCCGGAATACGACATGGCCAAGCTCGCCAGCGGCTTCGACGCCGGGATTGCCTACGACGGCGGCATGACCCTGCCCGACGGCGGCTCGGGGACTGTGCCCTCTCAGACGGTGGCCGAGGTCTTCTTCGGGGAGCGCAACGCCAGCGATCCCAGCAAGGCCCCCAGCGGCATCGCCGGGGCCACGGTGAAGCTCTCCATCGGCAGCAAGACCCTGCAGCTCGCCGACAAGGGAAACGGCAACTACTCGCTCACCAGCATCGAGAACTCCCAGCTCGCCTACGTCTCCGGCGTCGACTACGACATCACCGTCACCTACGGCGGAGCCAACTACACCGCCACCGTCAAGGGACCGGCGGAGGAGAAGATCGAGCAGTTCCACACCGGCTCTGCAACGCTGGAAGTGACCGCCAACAGCCCGCTGCAGCTGACCCGCACCTCGACTGACAACGTGGCCTTCACCAGCGTCTTCCCCACCGATCAGCAGCAGGGCCAGACCACCCAGCCGACCTGGACCAACGTCCCCACCAAGCCCATCGACCTGTTCGACCTGGTGGCCAACGACGCCAAGTGGCGGATGAAGGTGATCACCGTCGACGGCAGCGCCTTCCCCAAGCCGCAGGGCTACTACGTGGTCAGCGTGGCGGCGGTCTCCCGCGGCCACACCAGCGACAATCTCTTCACCACCTCGATCTTCCTGGCCGGCACCGCCGATCTGGGCCTGGTGAAGACCAAGTAGTCCTGCGCGGCCGAAGATTCTCGAGTTGCTCGCGGCGGGGCGCTCCGGCGTCCCGCCGCGCGTCGTTTCAGCCCAGGCGCAGCGCCAGCTTGAGGCGCCCCTCGACCTGAAGGCGGATGAAGTAGCCCGACAGCAGCTCGGCTTGGGTGCGGCTCATCAGCTCCTGGTAGCCGCCGCTCGCGCACCGGGCCAACACCGGCGCCAGCGGGCCTCGATTGACCACCCGGAAGCGCGGGAAGTCGTGACCCGGGATCCGGAAGGGAATGAAGGCCTTGACGGGGACGAAGGGGCGCAGAGGATCGGCGACGAGGGAGTCCTCGTCGTCGGCGCTCTCGAAGCTGGAGCGCTCCACTCCCTCCTCGACATAGAACCGCGCCGGAGGCGCGCCCAGCTCGTCGATCGAGTCGTCGAAGAAGGCATCGCGCCGCGTCGGCAGCTTGCCCGACAGCAGCAGGCACAGCGCCACCGCCTCCTCGGGCTCGGGGCGCGCCAGCTGCACCAGGCACTGCTCGGAGCCAACCGGCTGGGTCAGCAGCGTCACCTGCGGCGGCTGCAACGCCAGCATGGTCTCCACGCGCTGGCGCAGCAGCTGCTGCACCTTGGCGATCTGCTCGGCGAGCACACCCTCTTCGCGGGCGCGGCGTTCGGCGAGAGCGGCGCGCGCCGCCTCGAGCTCCCTCTGTGCGCCCCGCTGGAACTCGCCCAGCGGATCTCCGCTCGCCAGGACGCTGCTTCCACCCGAAGCTCCGGGGCCGGAGAGCGACCGCGCCGCCTCGACCGAGCGCAGCAGGTACTCGGCCCGCTGAGAGAGGGCCTTCTCTTCCTGGGCGAACGCCGACGCCGACTGGCCTCGCGCCAGCTTCAGCTTGAGCCAGGCGTCGTAGAGATCGGGCACGGTCTGCGCCGCCTCGGCGCGCACCAGGGCGTCGGCGCTCTCCGGCGAGCGCGCCGGCTCGGCCACGGTCAGCGAGCTGGCCCTGTCGGCGGGCATCTAGGGCTTCTCCACCGCGGTCACCACTCCCTGGACCACGGTCACCCGGCGGTCCTCCTTGCCGGTGGGGCCGCGCCGGTAGATCCACAGCTGCTGGTCGACCCCGCGGTTGTCCTCGTGGAAGGGTCGCTCCACCTCGTCCGGCTTGCCCCAGCTGAGCAGCACCGCGGCGGTGTCCATGCCCGGCACCACGTCCTGGGACCAGATGGCGTCCTGGACATATTTCGGGTAGCGGGCCAGCCGTTCCTCGACGTGCAGATCGACGAGCAGGCGCTGGCGCGCTTCGTCATCCGGGCCGTCGAGGAAGCGCTCCTGCTGCCCCTCGGTCATGAACTGGTGGTACTTGTCGAAGGCCTCGCGGCTCTTCTCGCTCAAGGCGTGGTAGCGCTCGAGCCGGTTGAAGCCAGCGGTGGCGCAGCCGGCGCCGAGCAGCACTGCGAGAACGAGAAAGCGGATCCACATGCCGCGATACTACCGCGCCGGCGCCCGCTAGCGCTGGGCCGTGCTGGCGTTCAGCTGCTTGCGCATCTCCATGTGCGGGATGCCCGCCTCCTCGAAGATGGGGCTGGCGTCCTGGTAGCCGACGCGCAGGTAGAACTCGCGGGCGTGTAGCTGGGCGTGCAGCAGCAGGCCGGTCATGCCGCGAACGCGGGCCTCGGCCTCGAGGGCGCCGAGGATCTTGTCGCCGATGCCCCGGCGGCGATGGGAGGCGAGCACCGCCATCCGGCCGATGCGGCCCCATTTGCCGGCCTCGCCCTCGGGCGGCGCGGCGAGCGTCACCAGCCGGCCGGTGCCGATGGCGTGGCCGCCTTCGTAGGCCAGCACGTGGAAGGCGACGGCGTCGTCCTCGTCGCGCTCCATGCCCGGAGGGACCCGCTGCTCCTCGATGAAGACGATCTCGCGGATGGCGAGGGCCGAGGCGAGGTCGCCGTCGTTGGTGATGGGCTCAATTCGTACTTCCTGCGGCAACATATCGTCCTCGCCTCCACTGCTTTTGCGCCGATCCGCTCCCTTCCGAGCCGGCGCGCTTCCCAGGCTAGCGCAACAGCCCCCGCTTCTTGCCCACCCCTACGAAGGCCTGGATGGCCTTCTCCAGGTGCGCGTCGGTGTGCGCCGCCGAGAGCTGCACGCGGATGCGCGCCTGGCCCTTGGGCACCACCGGGTAGCTGAAGCCGATGACGTAGATCCCCTCGGCGAGCAGGTCGCGGGCCATCTCGGTGGCCAGGCGGGCGTCGCCGATCATGATCGGGACGATGGGGTGGATGCCGGGCTTGATCTCGAAGCCGGCGGCGGTCATCCGCTCGCGGAAGAGCTTGGCGTTGTCCATCAGCCGGTCGCGCAGCGCGGTGCTGGCCGAGAGCAGGTCGAGGACCTTGAGGCTGGCGCCGACGATGGGCGGAGCCAACGTGTTGCTGAACAGGTAGGGCCGCGCCCGCTGGCGCAGCAGGTCGACGATCTCCTGCTTGGCGGCGATGAAGCCGCCCGAGGCGCCGCCCAGGGCCTTGCCCAGGGTGGAGGTCATCACGTCGACCTTGGCGGTGACCCCATAGTGCTCCGGAGTCCCGCGGCCGGTCTTGCCCACGAAGCCCGAGGCGTGGCTGTCGTCCACCATCACCAGCGCCTGGTACTTCTCGGCCAGCTCGGTGATGCGGTCGAGCTTGGCCAGGTAGCCGTCCATGGAGAAGACGCCGTCGGTGGCGATCATCCGCAGGCGGTTGCCCTGGGTCTGTTGGAGCAGCTTCTCCAGCTCGTCCATGTCGCCGTTGGCGTAGCGGAAGCGCTGCGCCTTGCACAGCCGGATGCCGTCGATGATCGAGGCGTGGTTGAGGGCGTCGGAGATAATGGCGTCCTCTTCGCCCAGCAGCGCCTCGAACACCCCGCCGTTGGCGTCGAAGCAGGAGCCGAAGAGGATGGCGTCCTCGAAGCCGAAGAACTGGGCCAGCTTCTTCTCCAGCGACCGGTGCTGGTCCTGGGTGCCGCAGATGAAGCGCACGCTCGACAGGCCGTAGCCCCGCTCGTCGAGCGCGGCGCGGGCCGCGGCCAGCATCTCCGGGTGGCTGGAGAGCCCGAGGTAGTTGTTGGCGCAGAAGTTGAGAACCTTGTTGCCGTTGACCAGGATCTCCACTCCCTGGTGCGAGGCGATCAGGCGCTCTTCCTTCCAGGTGCCGGCGTCGCGGATCTCCTGGAGCTGCGCGCGGTAGACCTGCCGGGCCTTGTCGTACATGCCAGTTCCTCCCCGGTGCCTCCCGGGCGGCTGCGTGTAAGCGTTGCCTGCCGCGCTAGTACTTCAGCAGGACCTTGGGGTGGGTCTTGATGCGCTCTTCGAAGCTCTTGGGCTCGAACTCGTTGAACGGCACCACCGTCCCCTGGCCCTTCTTGAGGATCACGTCCCAGATCAGGTCGTGGATGTTCGGGCTGCGCGACTCGAGCAGGTTCCTGGTGATGTGCCAGGTCTCGAAGATGCGCCGGCCGATCACCGAGTGCAGGCTGATGCCGTCGACGATGACCCGGTCGAACTTCTCGATCACCGCGTCGCCGCTCTTGAGGCCGAAGAGGATCACGTGGCCGCCCCGGCGCACGGCGCTGATGGCGGTGTTCAGGGCGGCGTTGGCGCCGCTCATCTCCAGCGCCACGTCCACGCCCACGCCTTCGGTCAGCTCGCGGATCTCGCGGGTGATGGTCTCGTCGTGGATGTAGGAGTCGGCGCTGACCTTGCCCGGGGCGACCACCGCGTCGGCGCCCAGCTTGCGGGCCATCTCGGCGTGGCTCTCCATCGGCTCGACGCCGATCACCTTGCGGGCCCCCAGCGCCTTGGCCACCGCCACCGCGAACAGGCCGATGGTGCCGCAGCCGACGATGGCCACCGTCTTGCCGCGCAGGTTGACCTTGGTGCAGGCGTGGACCGCGTTGCCGAACGGCTCCTGCAGCGCGGCCACCTCGGGGCGGATCTTGTTGGTGTCGGTCGGCCACAACGCCTGGGCCGGCAGCTTGACGTAGTCGGCGAAGCAGCCGTCCATGCTGATGCCGATGATCCGGTCGGTGGAGCAGACGTGGGTATCGCCGATGCGGCACTGGTAGCAGGTGCCGCAGATGATGTGGCTCTCGGTGGAGACGATGTCGCCCGGCTTGTAGCCGTAGTCGCGCTCGGCCTCGGGGCCGGCCTCGACCACCTCGCCCAGCAGCTCGTGCCCGATGACGCGGGCGTCCTTCTTCTCCTGGTCGAGGGTGTTCCTGATCATGTCCCCGAAGGACTTGCGGAACCAGATGCCGCGGTCGGAGCCGCAGAAGCCGGTGAACTTCGGCTTGATGATCACCCACGAGTTGTCGCGGTAGTCCTTGGCCGGCTCGAGCCGGGGGCGGGGAACCTGCTGGCGGCGCAGGCCGGTGGTCTTCTCCCAGGGGTCCTTGGAGCGGTCGTAGACCAGCGCCCACATCGTGTCGGACATGGCTGCCTCCTCATGGGCGCCCCAAGCTTTCCGAGAGCGCGGAGGGCGCACGATAGCGAGGCGCCCCTACCCGGTCAACGGAACCTGCCGGAAACCCCCGGCTGTCCAGGCCCAGGCGCCGGGACCGGGCGCGCCCCGCAGCTCAGCCCACGGAGCGCAGGTCCAGATCGCCAGCCAGCTGCTGGCGGAGCCGTTCGCTCACCAGCTGGGCCAGCGGGCGGAGGTTCTGCACGTCCTCGCGGGTGTAGGCGCGCAAGGTCTCCAGCGCCTCCGGGTCGCCCTGCCGATGGCGGTGCCACAGCCGCACCGCCTCGAAGCCGTCGAGCCCGGCCACCTCGTCCGGGCGGGAGATCCCCACCTGGCGCTCGATGCTCTTGAGCCCGCCCCGATAGCCGATCCGCTTGAGCGGGAAGCGCAGGTCCAGGTGCGCCTGGGGCCTGAACCCGGGGAAGCTCGCCTGCAGGAAGGGCAGGTCGAACTGGGCGCCGTTGAAGGTGACCAGCAGCGGCAGGTCGCCGGCCACCTCGGGGAGCTCCTCCAGGTTCCTTCCGCGCACGAAGTCGCGGTAGCCGTTGCGGTCGAGCAGGCCCACCACCGTGATCTGGTCGAAGGCCGGGCTCAGGCCGGTGGTCTCGATGTCGAGGAAGGCGGCCGACTCCGCGAACTCCTCGTAGAGGCGCCACTGCTCGGAGCTGGGGAGCCGCCGGGCGAAGAAGTCTAGATCGCGCGCCTCCAGCGCCTCGTGCGACTGCTGGACGAGCAGCGACAGCTGCGCCATCCGCTCACCGGGCAGGCGGCCGCTGCGGACCAGGTCGAGGAAGTGGCTCCAGCTGCGGGCGCCGGCGTCCCAGAGCTTGCGCTCGTTGGCCAGGCCGATTCCGGGTGCGTGGACGAAGGTGTGGCGGAGCACCGGGGCACTCTACCCCAGCCGGCCGCGTTCCTCGCGCACCCGCGGTCAGTAGCGAGGGATCGACGGGTCGAGGTCGCTGCAGGCGTCGATGCCGCCCACCAGGTTGGAGGCCCGGATGAAGCCTAGGCTGCGCAGCAGGCCGAGGGCATGCAAGCTGCGCACGCCGTGGTGGCAGTAGACGACCATCTCCGCCGACGGATCGAGCTCCCCCACCCTCTCCGACAGCTCGCCAAGCGGCACCAGGACGCTCCCGGGCAGCCGCGCCAGCTCGTGCTCCCACGGCTCGCGGACGTCGAGCAGGACCGGGCGCTCGCCGCGCGCCAGCGCCGCGAAGAGCTCCTCGGCCGTCAGCTGAATGCCTTCCATCGCCGTTCCTCCGCTCGAGGGAGGACTAACCGGCACGAACGCTCGCCGCATGCGCATCGCGGCGAGGGCCCGCTCGGCCGCGATGCGGGACCGCCTTGGACCGCCCGGGCCGACGCGGTAGCCTCCTGCCCCTCGATGACCGCCACCCGACAGCGTTTGCCGCTTCACCTGGCGCTCGCCCTGCTGGCCCTGGGCGCTTGCCGCTGCGGCGATCCGGCGCCCGAGCGCGCCTGGGAAGTGGGCGTCCCGCTGTCGGAGATGCCGGCGGCGGCCTCCGGGGAGTTGGCCTCGTTCGTCCCCGCCGGCGCCCCGTTCCTCCTGGTGGTGCGCGACCCGCTTCGCCTGCTGTCGCAGATCCGCGCCGCGCCGCGGCTGGCGGGGTTCTCGGCCGCCGAGGTCCTCTCCGAGTTGGCGCTCTCTGACAGCGGCGCCACCGCCCGGGCCCTGCGCCAGCGGCTCAACGAGCTGTCGCGCCTGCCGCTGCCCGCCGTCGATCTCTCCTCTCTGCTCGACGGCCCGCTGGCGCTGGCCGGGCGCGAGGGGCCCAGCCGCCCGGAATTCCTGGTGGTCAAGCGCCTCAGCCCCGCCGCCCAGGCCTCCTGGCAGCTGGGGCAGATGCTGCAGGCGGTCCAGCCGACCTCGCGCGAGGTCCGCGTCGAGCGCTACCGCGGCCTGCCGCTGCGCAAGGTGCTGCTCGACCAGAGGCAGCGGCTGACCTACTTCGTCCTGCGCGACCTGCTGGTCGCCGGCACCAGCGACGACTGGGTCAAGGAGAGCGCCGACCTGGCCCTTGGAGAGCATCGCGCTTCGGCCGAGCAGCAGCCCGCCTTCCGGGCGGCCCTCGCCGAGACCCGCGCCGCGATCCTCACCGCCGCGGTAGACGCCGAGGCCCTGCGCGCCGAGCCCGGCCGCCCTGGCCTGGCCACCCTGGCCCTGTCGCAGCTGCGCTCGCTGCGCCTGGCGCTGGCCAGCTCCGGCACCTTGGAGCTCAGCCTGCAGCGGCTCGCCCCACTGCCATCGATCGTCCATCCGGAGCTCGCCCGGCTCGTTTCCAAGGGCGCGGTCTTCGCCGCCGCCCGCAGCCTGGATCTGAGCGGGGCGCTGCGCGCGGTGCTGGTTTCGCCTGGCGCTCCGGAGGCGGCCGAGGTCGCGGCGCTGCGCGGCCAGCTCCTCTCCGGACTGGCCCCCGCGCTCGATCGGGAGCTGCTCTGGTTCAGCGACGGGCTCGATTCCGAGGGCGGAGAGGCGCGGGTCCGCCACGTGCTCGCCGCACGCCTGCGCGAAGGGACTGACGGCAAGGCCCTGCTCGCCTCCCTCCTTCCCGCCCTGCTGATGGGACCGCGGCAAGTCGAAAAGGAGGGCGGCCACGAGCTGCACTGCGCGCCGCAGGGCCCGCTCTGCCTGGCCTCGGCTGGCTCGGTCCTGCTGGTGAGCAATTCGCCGCCGGCGCTGCGCTCGGCCTTGTCGGCGCTGGATGGGCGCACGCCGTCGCTCGGCTCCGCCGCCGGGGCGGACCTCCTCTACCTCGACGCCGCCGCGCTGGCGGCCAACCTCGAGCGCTCGAGCGAGGAGCTGCGCGAGCGGCAGGGCCACGAGCCCCCTCGCCGAGCCGAGCCGCTGCTGTCGGCGCTGCGCACCCTGGGCGCGTTCTCCGCCGAGCTGCGGCCCGGCCCCGGCGATTCGCTCAAGGGGGAGGTCAAGCCGCTGTGAGGGCCGCCCTGGCGCTGTCGCTCGCAGTGGGCTGCGCCGCTCCGGCGGCGCCGGCGCCCGACACGCGCGACCTCGACTCCGACGGCTATCCCGACGCCGCCCAGCTCTCGACCGAGGACGATCGGCGCGCCTTCGCCGACGCGTTCGCCGCGGTGGCCCTGGCCCAGGCGGAGAAGCTCGAGGCCGCCTTCGAGCCCTCCCAGCGCGACTGCGCCGGGCTGGTGCGCTACGCCTACCGGGAGGCGCTCAAGCCCCACGGCGCCGAGTTCGCCGCGCGCCACCCCGGCCTGCCGCGCCTGCCCGAGGTGCGCGCCTTCCAATACCCGAACGTCCCGGTGCTCGGGACCCGGCTGTTTCGCGTCGCCGCGGGGGCCTTCGACGGCCAGCTCGAGCGCGCCTTTGCCGAGGCCCCCGAAGCCCTGCGGCTGGCGATGGGCAGCGCCCGGCGCGTCGCCGGCCCGCCGCACAAGGCCGACCTGCTCCTGTTCCGCACCGACTCCGGCGGGGCCCATCTGATGATCGTGGCCAGCGACGAGGCCGATCCGCTGCTCGTCTACCACACCGGCCCCTACGACGGGACGGCGGGCGAAGTGCGCCGGGTCCGCCTCTCCGGGCTGCTCGAGCACCCCGATCCCGCCTGGCGACCGCGCCCGGGCAACGAGGCCTTCGCCGGCTACTTCCGCTTCAAGATCCTGGGGGGCCGCTGATGCGCCGCCTGCTCCCCGCGGCCCTGGTGCTGCTGTGCGCCTCTCCGGCCGCCGCCGCCCACCTCTTCCTCTCCACCGAGCGCCCCTTCGAGCCCGATTCCCCCGGCGCGGTCGTCAAGCTGGAGGTCCGCGGCGCCCGCTCGGTGGACGTGCGCCTCTACCGCCTCGCCGACCCCGAGCACTTCTTCGCCACGCAGCGCAATCCGCATCGGGTCCAGGAGCCGGATCGCCGGTCCGAGCCCAAGCGACGCGACGACTCCGGGAGAGCGCCGGGCGCCGCGGCGCTCCTGGCTCGCTCGCTCGGACAGGGCGCGAGCGACCTGCGCAAGGCGGCCCACGCCGGCCTGACCCCGGCCGCCCGGTCGCTGCTGGCCTCGGCGCTTGATCCTCCCCGCCCCGCGGGCGCCTCCGCCCTGCCCTTCCTCAAGGGACTCGAGCTGGTCGAGCGCTGGGACCTGGCCTGCGGCGCCGCCGACGACGAGTTCGGATACTGCGACCTCGACATCGGCCCCAGGCCCTCGGGCGCGTATCTGGTGGAGGCGATCAGCGGCAAGGAGGTGGCGCACGCGGTTGCGCTCTTCACCCGGTTGTCGCTGCTGGCGCGCAGGAGCCCCGGGCAGCTGACCGTGCTCGCGGTCGATGGCCAGACCGGGCAAGCGCTCCCCAACGTCCAGTTGCTGGCGCTCTCGCAGGGCCAGCAGATCGGCCGCCTGACCACCAACAAGCAGGGGCTGGCGCAGCTGCACCCGCCGCAGAAGCCGCTGCTGATCCTGGGTCGGCGCGACGCCGACGCCGCGCTCCTGGAGATCGGCGTGCCGGCGCCGCCGGTGGCGGAGGAGCGCACCCTGGTGCTGACCGATCGCGGCGAGTACCGCCCCGGCGAGCGGGTCCTGTTCCACGGGTTCACCCGCGGCGAGCGCCTCGAGCTGCCGCGCGAGGAGCAGGCCGAGGTGGCAGCCTATGACTCGCGCGGGAACCGCTTCTGGCACCGCCGTCTGGCGGTTTCGAACCAGGGCGGCTTCGGGGGCCAGTTCGAGCTCCCGGCGGGCTTGCCACAGGGCGTCTACCGGCTGGTCGCGCAGATCGGGGATGCCGTGGGAGGCGCCGAGCTGGTGGTGCGCGCCTCGCCGGCGCCGGCCTTCGACCTGGCGGTGGCGCTGCAGGCCAAGGTGGCCGGTGAGCCAGCCATGGCCCAGGTCCGCTCGACGATCGCCGGCAGGCCGCTGCCGGTGCAGCTCGCCTGGAGAGCGGTCCGCTATCCCATCACCGACGAGGGAGAGTCGTCGCCGGAAGAGGTCGATCGCGGCGACGTGGCCGCCGGCGAGGACGGGACGGCGGTGATCAGCTTCGACACCGCCGCCGAAGTCAGCGCCCGCTACGAAGTCTCCCTGGTGGCGCGAGACGATCACGAGCGCGCCGCCACCGCGGTCGCCGAGGCCACCGTCACGCGCCGGCCGCTGCGGGCCCCAATCACCCTCGAGCGGCGGCTGGTGCCACCGGGGACTCCGGTGCAGGTGACCGTTCAGACCCTCGGCCTGGACGACCGGCCGGAGCCCGCCGACCTCAAGGTCCGCGTCCAGGCCGCCCACTCGGCGGCAGGCGGAGAGGTCACCCGCGACAAGGTGGTCAACCAGCAGCTCTCCGCCGGCGCGGACGGCAAGGCGACCTTCACCTTCACTCCCGCCGCCGGCGGCTACTACGAGGTCGAGATCCTGCACGGGCAGGAGCGCCTGGGCGAGACCTTCCTCTACGTGACCCGCGAGGGCGGCGACATCCCCTTCTCACCCGACACCCTGGCGCTGGTCCCCGACAAGCCCTCGTACGCGGTGGGAGAAATCGCGCACGTGTTGGTACTGGCGCCGTTCGACGCGGCAGTGGCGTTGATGGCGGTCGAGGGCGAGGACTCGCACCAGGCGGCGGCGCTGCCGATCCGCGCCGCGTCGGCGGTCTACAGCTTCAAGGTCACCGCCTCCCATGCCCCGGATTTCACCGTCAGCGCCCAGGCGGTGGTCGGCGGGAAGGCCTGGCGCCGGGAACGGCTGCTGCGCGTGCTGCCGCAGTCCGGGTCGCTCGCGGTCCAGGGGAAGGTCCGCATCGAAGGGGCCGAAGGCGTGGTGGAGCTGGCTGCCGTCGACCGCTCCGGCAAGCCCGCCGCCGGGGCGGAGGTCTTCCTGGTGGCGCGCGACGAGCGGAGCGTGCCGAGCCCGGCGCCTTCGATGCCCGGGTTCTTCGTCCCCGAGCGCCGCTCCGACGCGCTCTCCGAGACCTCCACCGGCTACCGCAGCTCCACCCCCGGGCGCTCGGCGAGCCCCTCCCCGGAGAGAACCGTCGAGGAGGGATATCGCCCGTTCAAAGGACTGCCACAGGGCAAGCCGCGAGCGAACAACGCCGGGACCCTCGCCGCGACCGCGCTCTCCCTGGACGCCCAGGGCAAGGCGCTGATGCGCTTCGAGCTCCCGGCGGACGTCAGGCGCGTCGCCCTCGAGGCCCGGGTGGCCGACGGCTCGGCGTTCGCCGATTGGACCGGCCGGCTGGAGCGCGCTTCGGAGGTCGAGCTGCTCGCGCCCCACTTCCTGCGCGCCGGGGACTGGGCCCAAGCTCGCGCTCGAGGGGGATCCGGACTTGCCCAGCTGACCGCCGGAACAGCGACGGCTCGCGCTCCGGCGCCTGATCGGCTGGAGATCCAAGCCCAAGGAGAGCGAATCGAGCTCGAGGCCCGCTACTCCGGCGGAGAGCGGATCTGGCGGTCGATTCCGGTGCTCGCCTCGGACGCGGAAGCGCTCGCCGGCACCTCGGGGCAGTCCTCTGCCGGCCGCACCCGACTGCCTTACTCTCCCGGCGCCCGGCTCCAGCTCACCTCGGGGCTGACTGGGCTGGTGCGGGCCTGCCGGCCGGCGATGGGCGAGCAGGTGGCGTGGATGACCGAGGACGCACTCGGCCGGGTCCTGGCAGATCTCGCCGCGGGCCGCTCGGGGAAGGTCTCGGATGAGGAGCGGAGGCGGGGACAAGTGGATCTGGCGGCCCTGCTGGGCCTGTTCCATCCCGAGGGGCAGCTGGGGGCCTTCGACGGCGCCCCCGCGGATGCCCGGCTGGCGGCGATCGCCGGGGCGGTGCTCTGGCTGGCGAGGATCGACGGCTACGACCTCGAGGAATCGCTGCTCGAGCGCCTCACCGCGCGTCTGGAGGCCCCGGCGGCGGGCAGCTGGGCGGCGTTCGCCACCTCGCTGGCCGGCGGGCGCGCTGAGGCCGCGCTCAAGCTGCTGCGCGAGAAGGAGCGGCGCGGCGAACTGCCGATCGCAGATCGGGCCCTGGCAATCCTGGCGCTGGCGCACTCCGGCGAGGTCGGCGCCGCGCGCGAGCTCGCCGAGCGGCTGGAGCGCAGCGCCCGCCCGGCGGCAACCGGCAGCTGCTTTTCCGATTCCGGCTGCTCGCCGTCGCGGGCGGTCACCGAAGCCACTGCCCTGACCGTCCTCGCGCTGCAGCTGACCCTTCCCCGCTCCCCGCTGCTGCCGGCCGCCACCCGCTATCTCGTCGCGCAGCGAGGCCGGGGAGACTTCGGCGGCGGCCTCGCGGGCGGCCTGGCGACGCTTGCGCTCGCCTCTGCGGCGGGAAACGCGCCCGAGCCGGCCGCCACTGGGTCTCTCGAGTGCGCTGCCCGGCGCAGCCAGACGCTGAAGGTGGATGGCCAGGGCGAAACCGAAGCCACGCTCCCTTTCGGCGACTGCGCCCTCGTCGCGTCCCGAGGGACGATCTACTGGCGCCTGCTCTCGCGGTCGTCCGCCGGCACAGGCCCGCTCCAGATCGCGCGCTCGATCAAGCCGGTGGCAGCCGACGGCAAGCCTTCTGAGCGGCCGATTCGCCAAGGCGATCTCCTCGAAGTCGAGCTGACCCTGACCGCCGACGAGGCGACCGGGCCGGTGATGATCGAAGACCCCTATCCGGCTGGCCTCGCTCCCATCGAGCAGGAGGGAGAGCGGGAATCGCACAAGCAGCTCAGCGAGCGCTCCCAGCGCGACTTCACGAGGGACCGGGTGATCTTCCTGCTCCCCTCGCTCAAGGCCGGCGCGACGATGCTTCGCTGGCAGGCCATCGCCCGCATTCCCGGGACCTTCTCGGCGCCGCCGGCCAGCGCCCGCGGGGCCGAGCCGCTCGGGCGCAGCGTGCCCCTCACCCTGACGGTGGAGGCGCTGCCATGAAGTGGCCCGTCCTGATGGCGCTGCTGCTGGCGGCGGCTCCCGGCGGCGAGCCGCCCAAGGTCCACATCTCCGCGCCTCGCGGCGGCTGGACGGCGCAGCGGGTGGTCCCGGTCTCCGGCTCGGTGAGCGACAAGCGCCTGCGCTCGCTGCAGCTGTCGGTCAACGGGGTGGCCCGCACCGTCAACGCGCGCCAGGGGCGCTTCGAAGCCCGCCTGCCGGCCCGCCCCGGGCTCAACTCGGTGGAGGCGCTGGCCCACGGCCCGGCGGGCAGCGGGCGCGACCGGGTCACCTTCTACTCGAGTGCCCCGGCGCCGGACGTGCTGATCCAGCTCACCTGGGACACCGACGGCACCGACCTCGACCTGCACGTCACCGAGCCCAGCGGCGAGGAGTGCTACCACGGCAACCGCCAGTCGGCCTCCGGCGGCTCGCTCGAGGTGGACGACACCGACGGCTTCGGACCCGAGATCTACCTGGTGCCGCGCGCGCCGCTGGGCGAGTACCGCATCGCCGTCGCCTACTACGACGCCGGCCGGGCCCCGCAGACCGACGCGCTGGTGGAAGTGGTCATCCGCCAGGGGACCCCGCACGAGCGGCGGCTGACCTTCCCGGTGACCCTCACTCACGAGGACGAGATGCTCGAGGTGGGGACCTTCTACGTCGATCGGCCGGTGGAGTAGCCCCAGCGCTGGGCGCGCTGCACCCGGGCGGCGACCTGCTGCCGGCGGTGGGCCCCGGTGAGCACCGCGGCGGCGCCGAGGAATGCCGCCCCCAGGACGGCCCACAGCAGGGCGCTTCCCCAGCGCGGCAGCGGCCAGCGCGGCGCCAGCAGGAAGCCGGCCACCGCCACCGCGAACAGCGCGCTCGAGGCGAGCAGCCGAGCGAGGATGGGGCCGTGCCCGAGCCTCTCCCGGCGCCGGTGCAGCCAGCGCTTGGGCGGCACCAGGACGACCTCGACCTTCACCGAGGTCCCCTCCTCGGCCTCCTGCGCCGAGACAGCGGCGCGAAATTCGACGCCCGGTGTCGCCGAAACCAGCTCGAGCGAGCGCTGGCCAGTCTCGCGCGAGGTGGCAGCCCACCAGCGGCGCCGCCGGCCGAAGCGGGCGCACAGCTCGACCCCGCCGCCGCGCCCGGGGACGGCCGCCTCCAGGTCGGGGATCAACGTCGGCAGGGCCTCCAGGCTGGCGATCGACCGCCAGACCTCCGCGACGGGCTGCGCCAGAGTGAGCTGCCGGTGGTCTTCCAAGCGCATGGCCAGCCTTTCAGCGGCAGAGGCCGCCTTTCCAAGTTCGGGGCGGCCCTGCCCTGCGGCAAGCAGCCCTCCCGCCGGGAGCTCGCGTTGACGGCGCGGGAGGGGCGCGGGTACAAACCGAGCGGCCCCAGTCTCAGCGGCCCGAGCCTTCTGATGACCCTCTCCAAGTCGATCGAGCAACTCCTGGAGCGCGCGCACTCGCTCTCAGGCGGGGCAAGCCCCGACGCACCGGACCTCGAGCGACTTCTCGGGAGCCTCTCGGAGAGCGAGCGGGCCCTGGCGGCGAGCCTCCTGGAGCTGGCGCGCAAGCAGGGCGCCTGGCGCCGCGAGATGGTCCAGGTGGGCAAGCTTTCGGAGGTCGGGCTGGCCATGGCCGAGCTGGTCCACGAGCTGCGCCAGCCGCTGACGGCGATCAGCGGCTTCGCCCAGCTGGCCGACTCCAAGTCCGGCTGGCCGGCGGAGATCCTGGCGCAGACCGAGCGGATGGCGGGCCAGCTCGAGCGGATGCGCCGCTTCCTCAAGCCTTGCGACGAGCAGCTCGGCGAGGTGCCGGTCGCCGAGGCGATCCGCGAGGCGGTGGCGCTCCATCCGAAGATGCCGCCGGCCTGCTCGCTCGAAGTGGAGATCGGCGCGGGGCTACCGGCGGTCAAGGCGGAGAAGAACCAGCTGCTGCAGGTGCTGGGCAACCTGCTCAACAACGCCCGCGACGCGCTGACCGAGGACGGCGGCAAGGTGCTGGTCACCGCTGCGCTCGAGGCGGGGAAGGTCCGCGTTTGCATCTCGGATCAGGGGCGCGGCCTCGCCCCGGAGATCGCCCCTCGACTCTTCGAGCCGTTCGCCACCACCAAAGGCGAGAACGGCACCGGCCTTGGGCTGTACCTGTGCCGCGAGCTCGTTCAGGGATGGGGAGCCGAGCTCGACGTGGCCCCGCCGCCTGCCTCGTTCAGGACCTGCTTTGCGATCGATCTGCTTCCGGCGCAGGAGACCTCGGCGCCGGCGCGCCCGCCGGGCACCCCGGTGATCGACGCCTCCTCGCGCCGCTCCTTTGAGCTGCTGGTCGAGGAGCTCGAGGCGCAGCTGTCGAAGCTGCCACGCCAGCGGCGGGTGCTGGTCGTCGAGGACGAGGCCAGCGTCCGCAGGGCGCTCAAGGTCCTGCTCGCCTCCGATTCGACGCTCACCATCGCCGAAGCGGTGGACGGGCCGGCGGCCATCGAGTTGCTGAATGCCGAGCCAGCGCCGGTGCTGGTTTGCGACCGCAAGCTGCCGGGAATGACCGGGCTGGAGCTGATCGCCTGGGCCCGCGAGCGGAAGATGCCGCTCGAGGCGCTGCTGGTGACCGGGCAGCCGACCCCGGAGTCGATCCGCGACGCGATGGACCTCGGGGTGAGCGACTACCTGGTGAAGCCCTTCGGCCAGGCGGACCTGCTGCGGGCGGCAGTGCGCCGCCTGATGGAGCGGGCGATCGCGCGACAGCGCCTCGACGCGCTGGCCCCCAGCATCCGAACCTGGGCCGATCGGTTGGTCCAAGTCGCGCCCGAGGAGCCCTACGGTCCCAAAGGTCTGCGCAGAGCAGCGATGGTCCTGGCCTCCAAGGACGAAGGGCCCGCCCGCTCGGCCGTCGTGGCGGACGTCGCCATCTCCCAGGCCATCGCTCTCGCCGGGCATCGGGCCGACCGGGTGCTCACGCCTGAGCTGGCCGAGTCCGCGCTGATCGAGGGGACGCTGGAAGTGCTCGTCCTCAGCCCGAGCCTGGCGCGCGAGCAGACGCTCGACCTCGCTCGCCGGGCACGCACAGCGAGCTGGCCGGCGCAGGTCGTCTTCGCCGGACCGGTCGCCGATTTCGCCACCGGGCTCGAGCTGATTCAGGCGGGAGTAGGCGGGCAGCTCGCCCAGCCTGCGGATGCCAAGGCGCTCGGTGGGCTGCTTGCCCGGGCAGCTGCCAGACGGCGCCACGAGATTCGCGCGCTGGCGCTGGCGCGCCTGATCGATCTCTTGGGAATCGAGCGGGCGGACAAACCCACGCCCGCCAGATAGCCAGGCTGCTTCGAACTCAGGAGGGCCTGCGGACCAGCGCCGCAATCTCGTCCTTCTTGAAGAGCTTGAGCCTTTTGAGCCGCTTCACTTCGGCCTCTTCCTGATCGCTCAGGAAGGGGCGGCGCTCCAGATCCTGGATCTGCTGATCGAGCGCCCGGTGCTCGCGACGTAGCCGGTCGAGCTGAGTGCCCTCCGGCGAGAGTTGAGTGGGCATGGTCACTCCCTCCCCTCCGACGGCCTGCCATCCAAGCTTCATTTACTTCTTCTTGGCCCGCACCGGCCACTCGGCGTCGCTGGGCCGTACGTAGTGCGGCTCGAGCCCGAAGACGGCCTGCTTGTCGAACGCCGGCAGCTCTCCGACCAGGCGGATCAACGCCTGCGCTTCCGGGGTCCTCACGGGAATTCCGGGGTCCGGAAGGGCGGCGAGCGCCGGGTAGGCCTCTCGCCCGATTCCAAAGACCTTGGCCCCCGGCTCCTTCTCCAGCCGAGCGACCAGCGCCTCGGGCCCCACCGCCACCTCCGGCCCTTCGGCCTGAACGACCTGCCCGCGCGCTCGGAAGAAGCCGCAGTAGACCTCGCCCTTGCGCGCGTCGAGGCAGGGCACCAGCAGGCTCCCCTCGGGCGCGTGCGCCGCCCCGGCCAGCGCCATCGCCGCCAAGGACGAAGCTCCGACCAGCGGAATGGAGCTCGCGTAGCAGAGCGCCTTGGCGGTCGCCAGGCTGATCCTCAATCCGGTGAACGAGCCCGGGCCCAGCCCGACCACGAGTCCCGCCAGATCGGCCGGGCGCTTGCCAGCTCGCTCGAGCATCGACTGCAGCAGGCCCGGCAGCACCGAGCTGTGCGCGGTCGGCGGCGGAACCGTCTCCCGCGCCAGCAGCTGCTCGCCGCCGGCGGTGCGGTCCACCAGCGCCGCCGACAGCGTCAGGGTGGCGGTGTCCAGGCCCAGGATCAGCATGGAGATCGCCGAAGCCCGCCTAGGACGCGGGCTTGGCCTCCGCCGGCGCCGCCGGCTTGTAGGCCCGCAGGAACTCGATGGCGTTGCGCACCCGCTTGCGGGTCAGCTCGCGCCCCAGCACCTCCATCACCGCGAACAGCGGCGGGGTGGCGGTCTTGCCAGTGATCGACTGGCGCAGCGCCGAGAACAGCTCCTTGGGCTTCCAGCCGCTCTTCTCGCAGAAGGCCCGGCTGAACTCCTCCAGCGCCTTGTCCTTGAACTCCACCCGCGGCTTGCCCTCGCCGGTTTCGTCCACCTTGGTGATGTACTCCTCGAGGACGTCCGCCACCTGCTGCGGCGTGCGGCCCTTGGGGATGATCAGGTCGGCCATCGGCTTGACGTCCAGGTCGCCGGTGAAGAAGAAGTCGGCCTGGTGGATGAAGTCGGTGAGGGTGCGGATGCGCTCGCGCACCAGCGGCGCCACCTTCTGCAGGAACGGCGTCCCCAGCCGCCAGTCCACCAGCTTCTGCACCAGCTGCTCCGGGGTCAGGTCGCGCAGGTACTGGCCGTTCATGTCCATCAGCTTGACCAGGTCGAACACCGGCTCGCCGGCCGAGACCCGGTCCAGGTCGAAGGCGGCGATCATCTCCTCGAGCGAGAACTTCTCGCGGTCGGGGGCGATCGACCAGCCCATCAGGCCCAGGAAGTTGCGCAGCGCCTCGGGGAGGATGCCGGCGTCGCGGTAGTAGTCGAGCGACACCGGGTTCTTGCGCTTGCTGATCTTCGACTTGTCCTTGTTGCGCAGCAGCGGCATGTGCGCGAACTCGGGCGCCTGCCAGCCGAAGGACTGGTACAGCACCACGTGCTTGGGGGTGGAGCTGATCCACTCCTCGGCGCGAATGACGTGGGTGATTCCCATCAGGTGGTCATCGACCACGTTGGCCAGGTGGTAGGTGGGGAAGCCGTCGGACTTGAGCAGCACCTGGTCGTCGATGCCGCTGTTGGCGAACTTGATCTCGCCGCGCAGCCGGTCCTTGAAGCCGGTTTCGCCGACCTTGGGCATCGCCAGCCGGACCACGAACGGCTCGCCCTTGGCGGCGCGCTCGGCCGACTCGGCCTTGGCGATGCCGCGGCAGTGGCCGTCGTAGCCGAGGTTCTTCTTCTCGGCCATCTGCTGCTTGCGCAGCTCGGCCAGCCGCTCGGCGGTGCAGAAGCAGCGGTAGGCGGCGCCCTTGTCGATCAGGAGCTGGGCGTGCTCCTTGTAGATCTGCGCCCGCTCGCTCTGTCGATAGGGGCCGTGGGGGCCGCCGATGTCCGGGCCCTCGTCCCACTGCAGCCCGACCCACTTCAGCGCCCGCAGGATGGCGGCCTCCGACTCCAGGGTCGAGCGGGTGCGGTCGGTGTCCTCGATGCGCAGCAGGAACTGGCCGCCGTTCTTCTTGGCGAAGACGTAGTTGAAGAGCGCGATGTAGGCGGTGCCCACGTGGGGATCGCCGGTGGGGCTGGGGGCGATGCGGACTCGGACGGTCATGGCTGTGCTCTCTGGTCGATGCGGCCCGGGGTCGTTGCGGGCGGCCGTATATAGCACGCCCTCGCCCGGGCGCTGGGCCATTCGGAACCGGCCGCGCCCGGTGAGGAGCTTTGGGGGCGCCCAATCCATTGCCCGGATTCCGGACCTACCTTGCGGCGTTCTGGCTGCCGCGGAGGCCCCCCGAGAAGCCATGCCGGCGCTGGTGGTTCATCTGGCCGTGGTCGAGCGGCTCGCCCAGGACGGGCGCGGCCTGCCCGCCGAGCTGGTGCGCACGCTGCAGGAGGACCTCGAGTACGCCCGGCTCGGCGCCGCGCTCCCCGACCTCCCTTTCTACGAGGGCCTGGCCGGGGCGGTGCGGCAGCTGCGCAACGCCACCGCCCGCCCGCCTCCCTTCGCCCGGCTCTTCCACGCCGAGCAGCCGGTCGCCCTCGGTCTCAAGCTGGCGGAGCTGGTGGCGACCGGTTCGCTGGTGGGAAGCCACGCCGGGAGGGCGGTGGTGGCCGGCTATTTCACCCACCTGGTGCTCGATCGGAGGCTGCATCCATTGACCGAGCTGCTGGCGGCGCGGCTGCGCGGCCCCGGCGAGAGCGCCCGCCAGGCCCACCAGCGCGTCGAGGCCATCCAGGCGAGCCTCTACCTGCGCGAGGCCTTCGGCGAGGACCTGCTGGGCAAGGCGCCGCTGGCGGAGAAGCTCCGGGTGCTCAAGCGCCCCGGGGCGCCGTTCTTCTCGGGCCTGGGCCGCGGGATGTACGAGCTGATCCGGACCGGCTGCCAGGAGGTGTGGGGGGTGGCGCCGGAGAAGCCGACCATCGACGCCTGGCTGCGCGGCCTCTACTTCTACGTGCGGCTGGCCAGCTCGCCGCTGGCGGCCATCGCCTTCCCCGCCGTCAGCACTTCGCTCTACCGGCACACCTTCGACGGCCCGGAGCTGGACCTGGTGGCGGAGATGGAGAAGGCGCTGCGCGAGGCGCGCAAGGTGGTGAGCCAGCTGTACCAGCTCATCGGCCGGGCCGATTTCTCGCCCAGGGCCGCCGGGGCCTTCACCGCGCAATTTCCCGAGGGGGCCGCGGGCTCGCTCCTGGCTTGAGCGGAGGCACTCGCCTGCGCTCCAGGGCGACCGGTCGTGCCACGACAGCCCGTCTCTGCCGTGCAAACAAGGCTTGTCGTGCCGCGACGACGCTTCCCTGCAGCGCAAGGAAGGCTTGTCGTGCCGCGACGACGCTTCCCTGCAGCGCAAGGAAGGCTTGTCGTGCCACGACGACGCTTCCCTGCAGCGCAAGGAAGGCTTGTCGTGCCACGACAGCCCTTCCCTGCAGCGCAGGGAGGCCTTGTCGCAGCCGACCTGGCCTCCCTTGCACGGCTAAGCTCGCGGAATCACGAGATCAGCCCCACCTCGGCCGCCGGGCGCCCCCTCTCGCCTCGCCGCCGATGCCCCCTCCTTGAGAAAGCAGCCTCGCCAAAAGATTCCGACAGGGCCAAAAAGCGCTGCAACGACAGATGGTTGCCAAATTTCCAACAGTTTTGACGCGGGGGTTGGCGGGCTTCTAGCGTCGCGCGCGCAGCACTCACCACAAACAAAGGAGAGGGAAGCCATGGCACCGCGCAACATCCCCAGCGATTCGTCGATCGAAGGCATTTGGGAAGAGATGGTCTACACCGAGGCGCGCCTGGGCGGCGACGCCAACGCCAGCGATCTGGCGGGTCCGATGGCGGCAACCATCGCCGAGATCGATGAGTTGCATCGGGGGCAGCGGGCGGCGTGGCGAGAGGAGATCCGCGCGCAAGCGGTGATGGATGGGCTCAACGACCAGCTCGACGACCTGGTGGTCGATTTCGCCGACACCCTGGCGTTCACCGTGCGCGACCGAAAGTCGCCGCGCTTCACCCGCTACTTCGCCAAGACGCCCTACAACATCGTGCGCCTGGCGCTGCCGGCGGAGATCGAAATGGTGCGCGGCTGGCCGGCGTCGCTGGCGACCGAACCGGAGGCCGCGCTCAAGGACTTCGCCCCGCGCTTCAGCGCCATCATCGGCCAGAGCGGCGGCGCCGGCGAGGCGCGCATCAAGGCGGCGGCGGCCCGCGCCGATCACCGGGTGCGTGCCATCGAGACCCTCATCGCCAAGGTGAACGGGCAGCGCAACACGCTCTACGCCACGCTGCTGCAGCGCGCCGAGGAGCGAAAGCTGGGCAAGTACTGGCCGGACGCGTTCTTCCGAGTGCAGGCGCGCAAGGAGGCCGCGGCTCCGGAGCCGGTGCCGGTGCCGGTGCCGGCGTAGCTGGAGGGCGGCGGGCGAGCGGGGGGGGGCTCGCTCTTCTCAGGCCGGTTCGAACCGTTTAGCATCGCCGCGATGGCACGGCTGCCGCGCAGACTCGAGTGGCTCTTCTGGGAGGCGGACTTCCGCGCGCTCGATGACCGGCGCGACGCCGACTACATCCTTGCCCGGATCCTCGAACACGGAACGATGGACGCGGTGCACTGGGTCATGAGGCACTACGGCCTGCGGCGGATTCACCGCTTCTTCCAGACAGCCGGCCACCCCGAGATCACTGAGCGGACGCGCGCCTTTTGGCGCGTCGTCCTCCATGCGGAGCACGAGCGATGGCCAAGCCCAAACGCCTGGCGCCAAGTCAATATCGTGCCCTGGAGCGATTGAAGCGGTCGGCAGCCCTCGACGGCTTCTATCTGGCCGGCGAAAGCGCTGGATATCCTCGAGCGAGCGGCGGTTCCGGACTGGGTCTCTTGGAAGGGCTTGCCCGAGGCGAGCGCGCTCTGGCCAAGGGGCGAGTGGTCAGCCATGCGCAAGCCAAGAAGCGTCTGTCGCGATGGCTCAAGAAGAGCTGAGCATCGCCTGGTCAGAGCCAGCTCTTGGGGTCGGGGACCAGTCTTTCCTTCCGACCGCTCAGCAAAACACCAGGGCCGCGCTATCCGCGCACGCGGCCTCGCACCCCGCAATGAGCTGCACGCAGGCGTGCGTCGCGATCGGATGGCGTTTCCAAAGTTCGCCCTCAGCGGGCCGGGAATCGATTGCTTCGATGAGCTCGTCCGCTTCAGCATCCAGGCCGTCGGGAATACCGAGAGCCAGCGCGAGCCGGCGGCACTCGCTGAGTAGTCGCGGCGCCGAGCCAATCATCGCCCCTGGAATCTCTAACGCATCTTCCGGGAAGATCACCTCCGGGAAGTCGAGCGGCAGATAGAGCCCCTCGGCATCCGAGTGCAGCATCAGGTGGTCGAAGGGGCCTGGACCCGCGCGGGCCAGCGGCTTTTTGCCGAAGAGCCGCGCGAGAAGACCGCCGGGGCGTTCGGTTGCAGTTGCGCGCTCGTAGTACCGAGCGACCGCGGGGTCCTTGCTCGGATTGTCCTCCTTCACCGGCAGCGGCAGCCCGCCACTTTCGGCGAGGTGGGCTGCCAGGCGGCGCAAGTGGTGGAGCCCTGAATAGCTGAACATGTCTCCGGACCAGACCGCGTCCGGCTCTGCCATCTTCTCGGGCTCTTGGTGCGCCGGCAGACCGGCGGTCGCCAGGGCCACGTTCACCCGGGCGAACGTCTTCTGCCAGTAGGCAAAGCCGTCGGCATCGTTGTCTTTCAAATCCGCAAGTATCCCCACCTCGAGCGACAGCCCCATCGGTCGACCTCCCAATGCGCGCGCCCGCCCCCGAAGCGCGAATGCTGGAATGACTTGGCCCCTCTTCTTTGATCGGACATGTGCCCAATGTCGAGCCCGCCTGGCGGTGAGGACACCTGCCCGCCCAAGTCCGCGGCAAAATCAGCAGGGACTTCCCTGCACCGCAAAGCAGGCCCACCGCGCCGCGCGACCCCTTCAGTGCACCGCAGCGACGCCTCCGCGCGGCCCACCTGACCTCCGTTGCCCAGCTAAGTGCCCGGTCACGGCAGGCAGTCCCACTTCGGACTCCAGGCTCCCGCCTCCCCGCCCCCGCCCGCTCCCATGGAAAGCAGTCTCGCGACAAGACTGCCGCACGACCAGAAGGCGATGGAAGTACGCAGAATTGCCCTCTGTTCGACCCGCTGGAATCCCGCGGTCTCGCCTTGTCGCTCTCCGGGGCAGCGTGGTAGCACTCGCCCCCTCGAGAGCCGCCGCGGCTCTGCCGCCGACCTCGACAATCGCCACTGCCTTCGGAGGCTCCATGTCCGGCCACAATCGATGGTCCAAGATCAAGCGCAAGAAGGCGGTCATCGGCGCTGCCAAGGGCAAGCTCTTCACCAAGATCATCAAGGAGATCACGGTGGCCGCGCGGCTGGGCGGCGGGGACCCGGCCGGCAACGCCCGGCTGCGCTCGGCGCTGTTGGCGGCCAAGGAATCCAACATGCCCCAGGACACCATGACCCGGGCGATCAAGAAGGGCACCGGCGAGCTCGAGGGCGTCAACTACGAAGAGATCGTCTACGAGGGCTACGGGCCGGGCGGCGTGGCGGTGCTGATCGAGTGCATGACCGACAATCGCAACCGCACCGCCGGCGACGTCCGCTCCACCTTCACCAAGGGCGGCGGCAACATGGGCGCCTCGAACTCGGTGGCCTTCCTCTTCGATCGCACCGGCGTGATCTCGATCAAGGAGGCCTCCGAGGACGCGCTGATGGAGGCCGCGCTGGAAGCCGGGGCCACCGACGTCCTCAACCACGGCGAGGACGGCTTCGAGGTGCGCACCGACGCCCACGCGGTGCACAAGGTGGCCGAGGCGCTGGAGAAGAAGGGCTTCAAGGTCGGCGAGGCCAAGGCCACCTACCTGCCCCAGAACACCGTCAAGCTCGACGCCGAGAAGGCTCCCAAGATGCTCAAGCTGATGGAGCTCTTCGAGGACAACGACGACGTGCAGAACGTCTACGCGAACTTCGAGATCGACGACAAGCTGATGGAGCAGCTGGCCGCCGAGTAAGCGGAGCGGCGAGTTTCCTTCGAGCGGGAGTCGGGCGCGCCGCGCTCGGCTCCTGTTCGCTTTTGCGGCGCGTGCGGAGCGAGGACGCCTTCCGGCGCCCTTGCGCCCGTTCGGACGGGCGCTCTCCCAGCGACAGGCGAACCTCGGATGCTCGCGCCTGCCTTCAAACGCCGCCGGCCCACCGCCGCCCCCTTCCCCTTGGGACAGCAAGCGGGAATGCCGCCGCCTCTGCCCGCGCACGGGGGAGACTCGGATGCGCGCTACATGCCGAACGGCGGCGTCGCCATGATCCCGGTTGGTTCGGTTGAATCCCGGGAGGTCGATGGTGCCCGAAGCGACCTCGGGCCTCGCTGCACGAGATCTCCTGGCGCTTCAGACTCGGCTAACTGGCCTTCGGGGGACCCGTCAGCCAAGTCGGCCTGATGCCCCCAGTCCCTCGAGCGGCAGAGGGGACTCGGCGAAGAAGGGTTCCCCTGCGCGCTGGATTTCCGCCTTGTGCCCTCGGATCCCGGGGCGCCGCAGCCGGCGAGCTCCCTCGGCGACAGAAAGCGTGCCTACCTGGCCGGAGGAATCCTCGGACTGCCGCGCGCGGTCGTCCCCGCGCGGTTCGGAGGACCGGTGAGGTGAGCCCGGGGAGCAGATGCCACCGCTTTCGTGGAGCGAGCTGGGCCGCTGCCGTCACCCTCGCCGTGGCACTCTGGCCCGGGGAGGCCTCTGGCTACCGCCCCTTCAACTCCAGCGATGCCGCAATCACGCCCCTAGGTGAAGCCACAATCGAGCTCGGGTTGGGCTTGCTGAGGGTGTCCGGCACGAATGAGCTCGTCGCGCCGCACCTGGTTCTCAACCTGGGCTTCTGGAAGCGATGGGAGGCGGTGCTCGAGGGAATCGCGTTCATCCCGCTCGAGAGGGAGGAGGATTCTCCCAGATTCCGGCTGGAGGGAACGGGCCTCTTCTTGAAGGCTTTGCTGCGCGAGGGAAGCCTGCAGGAGGCAACCGGTCCCAGCCTGGCTACCGAGTTCGGCATCTTGCTGCCGACCGTGAATGGCGAACGGGGAGTCGGCCTGAGCGCGGCGTTCATCGTCTCCCAGCGCTGGGCCCCGCTGACGGCGCATCTCAACGTCCAGGCGCTGGTGGCCAGGTCCGGCGCCGCGGGGCTCTTCGGCGGCCTGATCCTCGAAGGGCCGGACCGCTGGGCCGTGCGCCCGGTGGGGGAAGTCTTCATGGAGCTGGCAACGGATGCGCCGCGAGTCGCCTCCGGGTTGCTCGGCGCGATCTGGCGCGTGCAGGACAACTTCTCTCTGGACCTGGCATTTCGGATGGCGCGGCTGGGGACACTCGTCGTCCGAGAGGTCCGGTTCGGCTTCACGCTCGGGCTTTCACTCTGGGGAAAGGAATGAAGCGCTCCTGGCTGGGGCCCGGATGGCTGTTGGGGCCTCTCCCTTCCTGTGCGCTCGGCGCTTCGGCGGCGTGCCGGCGGAAGGCGGACGCGGCGGTCTCGCCCTCGGTGTCCCCTCACCCCTTGGTCTTCCAGGCCCTCGCGCTTTGGCCGCACCGAATGGCGCACAGGAATCCTGCCTTCGGGCTGGCCGCTGGCTGGGCGGGAGAACGGCGTGCGTGACCGGCGGCTGCTCTACGCCTGCGCCTTCCTGCGCGCGCTGGCCACCGGGATGGTCGGCATCCTGCTGGGGCTCTACCTGGCCCGGCTCGAGCTCCAGCCCCGCCAGGTGGGCCTGGTGATCGCGGCCGGCCTCTGGGGAGCGGCCTTCGCCAGCCTGCTGGCGACGCTGCTGGCCGATCGGCTCGGCCGGCGCGCCTTCCTCGTCGCGCTCGCCGCTCTCGCCGCGCTCGGTGGCCTGGCCGTCGCCGCGGCCTCGAGCCCTCTCGCGCTGGTCGCGTCGGCGTTCGGCGGGATGCTCAACGGGATGGGCCGCGATCGCGGCGCGGCGCTGGTGCTGGAGCAGGCGGTGCTTCCAGCGACCGCGGCCGCCGAGGATCGCACTCGCGCCTTCGCCTGGTACAACGTGCTCCAGGACACCGGCCACGCACTCGGCAGTCTGGCGGCAGGCATCCCCTCTCTGCTGCAGAAGACCACCGGCGCGGGCGAGCTCAGCGCCATGCGCGCGGCCTTCTTCGGCTATGCCGCCCTCGCGGCCCTCGCCATCCCGCTCTATCTCGGCCTGTCGTCGGCGGCGCTGGAGGCCGGCGCCCGCGCCCGCCTGCGCATCTCGGCCGAGGCGCGGCGGACCCTGGCCAGGCTCGGCGCCCTGTTCGCGATCGACGGCCTGGGCGGCGGCTTCCTCACCGCGGCCATGCTCTCCTTCTTCTTCTTCGAGCGCTTCGCGGTGAGCGGGGCGACGATCGCCCTCCTGTTCTTCCTGGCGAGGATCGCCAACGCGCTGTCGCACCTCGGGTCAGCCTGGCTCGCCCGGCGGATCGGCCTGGTGAACACCATGGTGTTCACCCACATCCCCTCGAGCCTGCTGCTGGTGACGGTGGCCTTCGCCCCCAGCTTCCCGGTGGCGGCGGTCCTGTTCCTGCTGCGCGAGGGGTTGGTCGAGATGGACGTCCCGACCCGCCAGTCCTACGTGATGGCGGTGGTGGCCCCGGAGGAGCGGACCTTCGCCTCGGGGGTGACGAACCTCGTGCGCATGGGGGCCTGGGCGGCGGCGCCGGCGCTGGCGGGGCTGGCGATGCAGGGCCTGTCGCTGATGGTCCCGCTGCTCGTCGGCGCAGGGCTCAAGATCACCTACGACATGCTCCTCTACCGGGCCTTCCGGCACCTGCGCCCGCCCGAGGAGCGCGAAGCCTAGCTGCCGGGTGCCCCACGGGCATCCGCTCCCTCGGTCGCCAGACGTCCGGATTCCCTGCCATCCGATTGGAGCCTCGCGCTCGAGGGGCCGAAGTCCAGGCGACCGGGGCCCGACTTCTGCGCTAGTCTTCCCCCGCCACACCTTTTCCAGGAGCTCGCTTTGCGCCGTCCTTCCCTCGTTCACGCCCACCGCTCTGCAGCCGCCGTGCTGGCCCTGGCCGCCGGCCTGGCCGGCTGCAACTGCGACTCCAGCCACATTTCCTCGGCCGGCAACACCAACACCGTCGAGGTCCCCATCTCCGGAACGCAGTCGGTGCCGTACGTGATGCTGCTGGTGGACAAGTCCGGCTCGATGCTCGACCCGGCCAACTGCCCCGCTGGCACGGTGTGCAAGGGCTGCGGCGACTCCTTCAACACCTACGACCCCACCTCCAAGACCCCCTGCAAGTGGAACGATCTGAAGAAGGCCCTGGTCTCTCCCGATCCCAAGGCCCCCGGCTTCCTGGTTGGCGCCAAGAGCCTGGGCAACTACGGGCTGGCGGTGTTCCCTGGCGGCGTCCCCACCGGCGACAACTGCACCCAGGGCCAGGTGCTGGTCGAGCTCGATCCCAACAGCGACAACGTGGACAAGGTGACCGCGGAGCTGAACAAGGTCGCGCCCCACGGCGGGACCCCGACCTCGGCCACCCTGCAGCTGCTGGCCCATTCCAAGCACCTCTCGGCCGCCGAGCCCGGGCGCCAGCGGCTGGTGATGATCCTCACCGACGGCGAGCCCAACTGCAGCACCTCTCCCGAGAACCAGCAGCGCTGCCAGAGCTGCAACAGCAGCGGCAAGTGCAGCGGCCCCAACGCCTGCAACCCCACCATCGGCTCGACCACCTCGTGCGACACCACCGGCGCGCTGCTCGGCGCTGCCTGCCTGGACGACACCGGCCTGCTCAGCTCGGTCACCGCGCTGCGCAACCTCGGCGTCAACTCGGTGATCATCTGGTTCGGCTCCAGCACCTCGATGCCGCTGGCCTCGGCGCTGCTCGATCAGGCGGCGCAGGCCGGCGGGCTGCCGCGCACCTCCGGCGGCACCAAGTACTACCAGGCTGCCAACGCCAGCGAGCTGATGCAGCTGCTGGTCACGGTGACCAAGACCATCCAGACCTGCACCTTCTCGCTCGACCCCGCCCCGGCCGATCCGACCTACCTCGAGGTGGCGCTGGCCGACTCCTCCAACGGCAACTCGGAGCAGGTGCTGGTCCAGGGCAAGGACTGGCAGATGCAGGACGCCAGCACGGTGCAGATCATCGGCGACGCCTGCAACGCACTGCAGAACGCCCCGTCCGACACCCTCCACGTCGTCTTCCGCTACCTGACCCAGTAACCGGCTCGGCTGCGAGCCCGCTCTCCCTGTGCCCTGACTCGTTTCTCCCTCCCCTCCCCTTGCCCGCCATGAAAAACACCCCTCGGACCCTCCCCAAGAACCCGCGCCACCAGGGACGCCAGCTGCGCCCCGTCGAGCCGGCGACCCTGCTCATCCACGGCCGCTTCCTCAGCAACAAGTGGGACTACTCCGACCACCTCATCCCGCCGGCGTCGGCCTCGACCGCCTACCGGCTGGAGAGCGTCGAGCGCGGCGCCGAGGGCTTCCTCGAGTTCGCCAACCCCGAGTTCGACCGCCGCGAGGGAGCGCCGATCTACATCTACGATCGCCTCGACGAGCCGACCCGCGGCATGCTCGAGGACAACCTGGCCGCGGTGGAGAAGGGCGAGACCGCCATCGCCTTCGCCACCGGGATGGCCGCCGTCTCCGCCGCGCTGGGAGTGCTGGTCAAGACCGGCGAGCACGTGGTCGCCCACCGCACGATCTACGGCTGCAGCTACTCGCTGCTGGCCAACTGGTACCCCCGCTACAACATCGGGGTCACCTTCACCGACCTGACCCGCCCCGAGAACCTGCGCAAGGCGATCAAGGCCGGCACCCGCGTCGTCTACTTCGAGTCGCCGGTCAACCCCAACCTCGAGCTGATCGACATCGCGGTGATGCGCGAGGTCGTCGAGGCGGAAAACCGGAAGCGCAAGGCCGACCAGCAGATCTCGATCGTGGTCGACAACACCTTCAACACCCCGTTCTGCCAGCGGCCGCTGACCATCGGCGCGCACCTGGTGATCCACAGCCTGACCAAGGGGCTGAGCGGCTTCGGCACCGACATGGGCGGCGTGGTGATCGGCCCGCGGCGGCTGGAGAGCGACCTGCTGATGTACCGCAAGGACTTCGGCGGTCCGCTGGCCCCCAAGGCCGCCTGGTCATTCCTGGTGTACGGCCTGCCGTCGCTGGTGGTGCGGCTGCGCCACCAGCAGGTCTCGGCGATGCGGCTGGCCTCGTTCCTGGAGGCGCATCCCAAAGTGGCGCGGGTGGTCTACCCCGGTCTGACCTCGCACCCGCAGCACGACCTGGCCCGCCGGCAGATGACCGACTTCGAGGGCAATTTCGCCCCCGGCACGCTGATCTACTTCGAGCTCCACGGCCGCCCGCCGCAGGCCAAGGCCGCCGGCGCCAAGATGATGAACTGGATCGCCAAGAACAGCCCGTCGATCACGCTCGCGGTCAGCCTGGGACAGGTCCGCTCGTTGATCGAGCACCCGGCGTCGATGACCCACGCCGCCGTTCCGGCGGCGGAGCAGGCCAAGCTCGGAATCGCCCAGGGTGGGATTCGGCTCTCAGTGGGGCTGGAGGCAGCCGATGACATCCAGCGCGACCTCGCCGCAGCGCTCGACCAGGTCTGAGCAGACCGCCCAGCCCGCCGAGGCTGCGCTCGCAGAGCCAATCCCGGGCGAGAAGGCCCGGCGGCTGGCGAGACCCGCGGGCAAGGTGCTGCTGAAGCTGGCCATCGGCGCCGCCGCCGGGGCGGTGCTGATGATCGTCTTCGGGCAGATCCTCGGAGCGGTCACCAAGACCTGCACCGTGGTCTGCCGCCCGTGGGAGGCCGCCAAGCTCGGGGCGCTGGTCGGGGCCATCGCCTTCTACAACGTCGGCTCCTATCGCCCCGGCTGACGGCCGCAGCCGGTCCGGAGAAGCGGGTGAAGAGGCGGTGAGGACCATGGGCCGCTGGCGATCCGCACCGTCGGGGGCCGGCACAATTCCCGGCCCCTCGGCCGCCTGAGCTGCCGGCGTCTCGAGCACCCTCCTGTCGCGCCTGAGTGCGTACCTTGCGTGCGGGAGTTCCTCATGCGCGGCTCGTTTCGAATCGGGAGCATCCGCGGCATTCCGATTCGCATTCACTTCACCTTCCTGCTCGTCCTACCGTTCCTCGCCTACCTGTTCGGCCGGGTCTTCGTGGCCGCGGCGCAGCGCGCCGAGGTCCCGCCGGCGCTACTGCACGGCAGCCCGTGGCTGTGGGGGCTGGGGATCGCCATCGGGCTGTTCGCCGCCGTCCTGCTGCACGAGCTGGCGCACGCCCTCTACGCCCTGCGCAAGGGCGTGCCGGTGAAGGACATCACCCTGCTGATGATCGGCGGCGTCTCGCAGATCACCGAGCAGCCGAAGAAGAGCCGGGACGAGGCGGTGATGGCACTCGTGGGGCCGCTGGCCAGCCTGGTGCTCGCCGCGGCGTTCTACCTGCTGTTCCGCCTGGTAAGCGGAGTCCAGAGCTTCGATCTGCGGTTCGCGCTCTACTACCTGAGCCAGCTCAACCTGGCGCTGGGGATCTTCAACCTGCTCCCCGCCTTCCCGATGGACGGCGGCCGGGTGCTCCGGGCGCTGCTGGTGCCCCGGCTCGGCCTGGTGAGGGCGACCCGGGCGGCAGCCTTCGCCGGCAAGACCTTCGCGGTACTGTTCGGGCTCTTGGGCCTGTTCAGCTTCAACATGCTGCTGATGCTGGTCGCCCTCTTCGTCTACTTCGGCGCCGAGGGCGAGAACCAGCAGGTGATGGTCCAGGCGACCCTCGGGCACATCAAGGTCCGCGACTTCATGGCGGCGCGCACCCTCGCCGTCGAGGCCAGCGCCCCGGTGAGCGCCGCCGCAGAGACGATGATCGAGCAGCGCCGCCTCGCCCTCCCGGTCCTCGAGAATGCCCGGGCGCTGGGGATCGTGACCCTCGAAGACGTGCGCCGGGTGCCGACCGGACTGCGCGCCAAGACGCTCATCGGCCAGGTGGCCCACCCCGTACCAGCGGTCAGTCCCGAGGACGAGATCTGGAACGCGATTCGCCTGATGGACTCCGAGGGGCTCCCTCAGCTGCCGGTGACGGAGAGCGGGCAGCTGATCGGGACGCTCAGCCACGCCGACGTCGCCCGCGGAATTCGCCTGCGCGAGCTGGCGCTGACCACCGCCCGGCAAGCCCCGACACCGGGCCCGATGCGCCGAGGTGAGACCCCGGCCTGAGGCCTAGCGCCTCGACCGATCGGCCAGGGCGCGGGCGATCCCGGCCCCAAAGAGCCAATCCAGGTCGGAGCGCATCGACCGGACCAGCGGCGGCAGCTCGGGGTCGTTGAGGCAGGGATAGCGCGCCGGAGGCAGGTGGCCGGTCATCCTGGCGGTGAAGCGCGAGACCAGTGTCAGCAGGGTCCGCCGCTCGCCGAGGTCGACCACGATCAGCGGGAAGAGCCGGCAGCTGAGCGGCTGCAGCTCGCTCTGCTCGAGCCCAGCGCGCGCCGCCAGGCCCCGCAGGCGGCAGCGGATTCTTCCCTGCCCGTCGAGCTTGGAGTGAGCGCAGCGCCCGCAGGACCGCGCCAGAGCATGTCCCGAGGGGTCGATGCCGCTTCCGATCTCGTCCCGGCCATGGCCGCGCGACCAAGCCTTCAGCCGCCGGACCTCGGAGTGCCCGAGCTGGACCTCGACGTCGGCGCAGCAGCTTCGCCACTTCCCCCGCCCCGGCCCGGGCGCGCAGCGCTCACTCACGCAGGCGAAGCGCTGCTCGAGCACGTCGCGGTCGACCAGCACCTTCCCCAGCCAGAGCGCCCGATCGCCGGCCAGCTTGCGATGGACCAGGCCCGCCCAATCCGGCGGGTCCCCGCCCTCGCCCGCGGAGCCGGAGGGCTCGCGCAGCCAGGCTCGGATCGTCTGGTTGGGCGCCCAGCGGGCATCCTGCGACTTCTCGCGACCGATCACCGACGACTCCTTCGCTGGTCCGGGCGCGACCTCGCCTGCCTCACCCTCTGCTCCTGATGCCAGCGCGAACCCCCGCATGCCGATGCAGGAGGATCGGCCGCAACGCAAAACGGCCCGGCGCTTCGCCCGCGGCCCCTGGAGGCGGCCGCTCAGTTCGGATTGACCACCTTGGTGTCGATCGGCATCCCAGTGGTCACGCCATAGACGGTAACTTTGAGGGTCCCGTCGCCCTGCTGCTCCACCAATCCGTAGCCGTAGTCGTCGCCGACGTTTGCCAGCGGCGCGCCGCCCAGGCCCAGGGTGAACTCTCGCCCGCCTTCTCCACCGGCCAGGTATTGGTGGGTGTGGGCGTCGAGCAGCAGGCTGAACTTGTGCCGCTCGATGATCGGCATCTCCTCGCCGTTGAGGAACGCGGTGTCGTTGGCCGGGACGTGCTTGGCGATCACGGTGTAGGCCGAGCTGTCGCCGTGGCTGAGCGTCGCCTCCAGCCAGTTCGCCTCGTCCGGTCCCCAGGCGGTATCGGCGAGGAAGACGAAGGTCGCTGCGCCGCGCGGAGTGGGGAGGTCGAAGGTGTAGTACGGCGTGAGCGTGCTGCGGGCCTTGTTGATGTAGGTCATGAAGATCGACAGCACCGGATCGGTGACGTCGCAGAGCGCCTTGTTGTCGAAGCACTCGTGGTTGCCCATGGTCAGATAGAACGGCGCCCCCAGAGCGGCGGTGGCGTTCCGATAGGTCTGGAGCTGCTGGCCGGCGGAGCTCGAAGCCTGGGACGGCGTGTCGGTCTTGCAGACCTTGAGGTGGTCGCCAGTGTCGAGCGCGAAGCCGACCTGGTGCGACCTCATCCCGGCCACGATGCTCTGCATCACCGAGCTCGGGTAGTTGGCGAAGTCGTCGCACTTGTCGGGTCGAGTGTCGCCGGTGAAGGCGAACCGCAGGGCAGCGGTGGCGCCGGCGTCCGGAGCCGGGCCGCCGGCGTCCTTGGCCGAGCTGCCGCCGTCGTGGCTCGAACCGCCGTCTCTACTCGAACCGCCGGCGTCTCGGGTCGAGCCGCCGTCGTGCACTTGCAGGCCCGCGTCGGAAGACGAGGCGTCGGGACCGAAGCAGTCCGCGCAGCTCACGTCCGCGTCGGGCGCGTCGCCGGCGGGAGACTCGCCGCAGCTGAAGGACGCCAGAACCGCGAGCGCGGCGAGGGCTCCGCCCAGCTGGTTTCGGGTCTGGTCCAAGGCAGCCTCCTGGGAAACGAGAGCCGGCACGCTAGCACCTTGGGACCGCCCCATTCACCCCGGGGCCCAAATGGTAGACCGGGAACAGTTCCATGGGGCCCGGACCATCGCGCTTGCCGCGGCGTCAGCCATCGGGTCGCGCCTTCCATGCCAAACGGGATCGCCCGCCGTCGAATACGCTACAACGCTCTCTTTTTGACCAAAGCGGCCGCTTTGGGCCACTATGGCCGGCCACAGGAACATTTGAGCAGGTGCGAATGCGCGTCCTAGGAATCGACCCCGGCACCCAGTACCTGGGACTCGGTCTCATTGAGAGCCGGGGCGGGCGCCACCTGCACGTGGCCAACGTGCTGCTGGAGCCGCACGCCTACCCGACGCTGCCGGAGAAGCTCGCCTACCTCTACGACGGCATCAGCGAGCTGATCGCGGTCCACCGTCCGGACGAGGTGGCCATCGAAGGGGTCTTCCACGCCAAGAACGCCCGCAGCGCGATCATCTTGTCGCACGCGCGCGGGGTGGCGCTGCTGGCGGCGGCCAAGGCCGGGCTCAAGGTCTACGAGTACCCGCCGGCGTCGGTGAAGAAGGCGGTGGGCGTTTCGGGCGCCGCCGAGAAGGACGCGGTCACCCGCATGGTCTGCGCCCTGCTGCACCTGGAGAAGGTCAAGCGCGCCGACTGCGCCGACGCCCTCGCCGTGGCCCTCTGCCACCTCAACCGCTGCCCGGCCAGATCGCCGGGCGACTACACCATCGTGAGGCGCTCGTGATCGCGTCGCTCCAGGGAACCGTCGACGAGAAGACCGGCGACGAGGCGGTGATCGACGTCCAGGGCGTCGGCTACCGGGTCTACGTCTCGCTGCGCACCATGGCCCGCCTTCCGCCCGAGGGGCAGCGGGTCAAGCTGCGGGTGCGCACCGTGGTCCGCGAGGACGCCTTCGACCTCTACGGCTTCGCCACCCGCGCCGAGGAGGACCTGTTCCTCCTGCTGACCTCGGTCTCCCACGTCGGCCCCAAGGTGGCGATGAACGTGCTCTCCGGGATGGAGCCGGGCGAGCTCGCGCACGCCATCGGGTCGGGCGACCTGGCGCGGCTGACCAAGCTCCACGGCGTGGGCAAGAAGACCGCCGAGCGGCTGGTGCTCGAGCTCAAGGAAAAGGTGCGCAACCTGGCGGTCCTCCCCTCTGCCGCCTCGGCGCCGAGCGCCCAGCCGGCCGGGGGCCAACGCGAGGACCTGATCAGCGCCCTCGTCAACCTGGGCTACAAACCGGCGCAGGCCGAGAAGGCCGCCGAGGCCGCCGAAGAGAAGGCCGGCGAGGGCGCCCCCCTCGACGCGCTGATCCGCGAGGCCCTGCGCGCGGCGCGCGGCTGACAAGGAGCCTGACAAGCCATGGGCCGCAAGAAGCTCGAGCCGACTCCCCCCAGCCCGATCACCAGCGGCGAGGCGCTCTCCGACGAGAAGCGCCTTGAGGCCTCGCTGCGCCCGGGCAACTTCGACGAGTACATCGGCCAGAAGGCGGTGATCGACAAGCTGCGGGTCTACGTGGCCGCCGCCCGCAAGCGCAACGAGGCCCTCGACCACTGCCTCTTCTCCGGGCCCCCGGGCCTGGGCAAGACCAGCCTGGCCCACATCATCGCCCACGAGCTGGGGGTGGGGCTGCACATCACCAGCGGCCCGGCCATCGAGAAGAAGGGCGACCTGGCCGGCTTCCTCACCAACCTCGCCCCGGGCGACGTGCTGTTCATCGACGAGATCCACCGCCTGAGCGCCAGCGCCGAGGAGTACCTCTACCCGGCGATGGAGGACCTGCGGATCGACATCGCGCTCGACAACGGCCCCCACGGCCGGACGGTGCGCATCGACGTGCCGCCCTTCACCCTGGTCGGCGCCACCACCCGCACCGGCCTGCTCACCTCTCCTTTGCGCGACCGCTTCCAGATCCAGGAGCGGCTCGACTTCTACGAGCCGAACGAGCTGCGGACCATCGTCGATCGCAGCGCCAAGATCCTGAACATCACCATCGAGAAGGAGGGCGCCGAGGAGATCGCCCGCCGGGCCCGCGGCACTCCGCGGATCGCCAATCGGCTGCTGCGCCGGGTCCGCGACTTCGCCGAGATCGACGGCGACGGCCGCATCACCCGCGCCCTCGCCGACAGCTCGCTCACCAAGCTGGAGATCGACGCCCTGGGCCTGGATCCGATGGGCCGCCGCATCCTGACCACCGTCATCGAGAAGTACGGCGGAGGTCCGGTGGGCGTGGAGACCATCGCCGCCTCGATCGGCGAGGAGCGCGACACCATCGAGGACGTCTACGAGCCCTACCTGATGCAGATCGGCTTCTTGCAGCGCACGCCGCGCGGCCGCGTCGCCACCGCCCGGGCCTTCGAGTACTTCGGCCGCAAGGCTCCCAGCAGCCAGGGCGGCCAGGGCCAGCTCCCCTTCGGCTCGTAGCTCACAGGGTCACTTGCCGCCCACCGCTTGCGGCACCGCCATCGCCTCGGACAGCGCGGCGATCGACTCGCGCGGCGACAGCTGCTCGGCGGGCGCCTTCTTCGCCTCCTGCTGCGCCAGCGCCACGCGCACGGTGAGCGTCTTGCGCTCTTCGACCGAGAGCGGCCCGGACTGGGAGAGCGCCTTGCCGGCCAACGTCCCCAGCTTCCTCAACTTCTCCCGGTCCAGCTTCGGCTGATAGCCGAGGGCGGCGTCGACGAGGGCCACCGCCAACCGGCGATCGAGCGGCAGCTTTCCGGCGACTTCGAGGGCGTACTCCATCTCCAGCGGCTGCGGCGAGGAGAGCAACTCCTGGTCGGCGTTGGTGTGGTGGGCTGGCATCGCGGTCAGAGGCCGGCTCTTGCAGGTGAAGAGGTCCGAGCATCCCCAGACCGCGGTCTCCATCACACCCGCCACCAAGTCGGCCGCCGAAGGCGCCTTCGACCAATCCGGCCTGCCGTCGCTCCCCGGGAAGCTGAGGTGGGGGCAGAGCAGAAACTCGCCGGCGTCTTCGAAGACAATCCGCCAGCTCTTGCCGCCGTCCATCGAAACCGCAAGCCGCTCCTTGCCGTCGGGCTCCATCGCGAGCACCCAGGGCGCGGCGAACAGCGCCCGCACCTGCTCCGCGCCGCCCGCCGAGACCCAGATCGCCCGTCCCTTCCCCGCGGGCCCCGCGGTCAGCGTCAGCGGGAAGAAGGCGCCCTTGGGCTGGTAGGTGAGCGTCAGCTCGAGGGCTTCACCGCCCTTCGAGGTCGCGCTCGCCACCTTCTTCGACTGAGGCTCGGGAGGTTTCGCCTCCTCGGCAGGCGGCGGTGCCGTCGGCGCCTCGGACTTGCAGGAGAGAACGAGCAGGGAAGCCATGACCAGGATCGCGGTGCGCGCCAAGAGCCACCTCCGGCGACACCTCATGCCAGCCGCTGGCGCCCGGCGCAAGTCGCTGGCTCAGGCTCGGTCGTAGCCGAAGCGCTCGCGCACGCGCCGCTCGAGGTTGGCGAAGACCAGCTTGTCGCTCAGCAGCCCGATCACGACGATCACCACCATCACCGCCACCACGCTGGCGATGTCGTTGAACTCGCGGCCCATCATCAGCAGCTGCCCGAGCCCGCCCGAGACGTAGAGCAGCTCTGCGGCCATCAGCGAGCGCCAGGCAAAGGCCCAGCCGAGCTTCATCCCGGTGATGATCGAGGGCAGCGCCGCCGGCAGCACCACGCGCGTGTAGAGGGTCAGCCCGTGGGCCCCCATGGTGCGCGCCGCGCGCACGTAGATCGGCGGCACGTTCCTAATCCCCTGCTCGGTGGCGACGGTGATCGAGAGCAGGGCCCCCATCACCACCACGAAGATGATCGCCGTCTGCGACAGCCCGAACCAGAGCAGCGCCAATGGCAGCCAGCAGACCGACGGCAGGGCCTGCAGGCCCACGATCACCGCTCCGACCGTGCGGTCCAGCAGCGGCACGAAGCGGATGGCCACCCCGAGCACCACCCCGGCCACCGCGCTGATCAGGTAGCCCTCGGTCATGCGCAGCAAGGTGATGGCCGAGCCGCGCAGGTAGTCGCCGCTGCTCAGCCCCTGCCAGAGCTTTCGGCCCACGTCGAGCGGCGCCGGGAAGAGGTAGGTCTCCCACAGCCCGGCCGAAGCGCCGGCCTGCCAGAGGGCGAGCAAGATCAGGAAGAAGAGGACCTGGCTGCGCCGCGAGGAGGGCACCACCCGGACCGCCCGCCGGGTCGGCAGCGGCGTGTCGAGGCCTGCTCTGGCGGCATGGCTAGTAGCCATTCAGCAACTCCTGCTCCTGCTGGGCGCGCACCTGCGACGCGAACTTCTCGGTGATCTCCTCGGCCAGCTTGAGCAGGCTCGGGTTCTCCTCCCGCCGCGGCCGGGGCAGGTCCACCCGGTACTCGGCGATCACCCGGCCCGGGTGCGACCCGAAGGCCAGCACCCGCTCGCCCAGCTGCACGCCGGAGCTGACCTGGTGGGTGACGAAGACCACCGTCATGTTCATCTGCCTCCACAGCGACTCCAGCTCGCGGGACAGCGACAGCCGGGACTCGGCGTCGAGGGCGGCGAAGGGCTCGTCCATCAGCAGCACCTCGGGCTCCAGCACCAGCGAGCGCACGAGCGCCACCCGCTGGCGCATCCCGCCGCTCAGCTGGTGGACGTAGGCGTCGGCGAACGGCAGCAGGCGCACCAGCTTGAGCCCGTCCAGCGCCCGCCGCCGCCGCTCCTTGCGCCCCATCCCCTTGAGCATCAGCCCGAACTCGACGTTGGCCCGCACCGTCAGCCAGGGGAAGAGCGCCGACTCCTGGAACAGCACGGTCCGGTCCGGCCCCGGGGCCCGCACGTCGCGGCCGTCGATCCGCACGATGCCTTCGTCGGCGATCTCCAGCCCGGCGATGATGTTCAACAAGGTCGTCTTGCCGCAGCCCGAGGGGCCGACCAGGGCCACGAACTCGCCCTTCTTCATCACCAGGTTGATGCCGCGCAGCGCCTCGACCTCGCCGGTCTTGGTGGCAAAGACCTTCCCGACCCCGAGCAGCTCGAGCTTGGGGGTCTGCCCGGCCTGGATGCTGGACGCGCGCGCAGTCACGGCTCTCTCGCGCTCCCAGTCTCTTCGCCCGCCTGCCCGGGAAGATCGCCGACTCCCCGTGCCCGGCCGAGCGCCTGCCTCGCTCCCACGTCCGCCTGACGAGGGATCTGTGCGACGGCTCTCACAAAAGGTCCGCACTCGTCCCCGCGCGGGCCACGGGGACGCTGTGGCTGCTTCCCAAGCAAGCGTCCTGGCGAAACCTGCCCGCCCGGCTCCGCCGATCCGCCGTCCTTCGAAAGTGGAGTCGCCGCGCGCTTCGGTCTCGCAGCGCGGGTGGCGCTTCGCTCCGCCCGGCTGGCTTAGGTATCCACTCGCCGCGAAGTGCGCCCGCGACCGAGGGCGACTTCAAGCTGAGGGACGAGCGATCGGCAGGCTCTCAGCTGCAGAGCGCCTCGAACTCCGGGTCGCCCTTGAGCGCGTCGAACATCGGATCGGACGCCAGCCAGTTGCGCACCTTGGCGGCGTCGCTGGCCACCGCCTTGGCCAGGGAGGCCTTGGCCTCCTTCGGCCGGCCCCAGAGCGCGAACAGGGCGGCGGCGTTGTAGTTGAGCAGCAGGTCCTGCCCGTTCAGCTCGGCCGCCCGCTGATACGAGCGCTCGGCCTCGGCGTAGAAGCCCTTCTGGGCGAAGCAGATGCCCAGGTCGAGGTGGCCCTCGAAGTTGTCGGGCTCGAGCCGGACCACCTCCTTGAGCTGGGCGATGGCGGTGCGGTAGTCGCCCTCGTCCATCGCCAGCGCCGCCAGCTCGTGGCGTGGGAAGGCGTCCTGCGGGTTGAGGTTGATGGCGACCTGCAGCTCCTTGATCGCCTCCTCGACGCGCCCCTGGTCGGCGTAGGTCAGCCCCAGGTTGAGGTGGGCGTCGGGGTACTCCGGGTCGTACTCGATGGCCTCCTTGTACTCGGCCACCGCCATGTCCGAGCCGTGGGTGGCCAGGAACCAGGCCAGGTTGTAGTGGGCGGTGGCGCTGTCGGGCTCGAGCTGCAGCGCGGTGAGGTATTCGGCGAGCGCCTCGCGGTAGAGCTTCTTCTCGGCGTAGACGGTGGCGAGGTTGTCGTGGGCGTGGGCGCTGTCGGGGTCGAGCTCGATGGCCTTCTTGAACTCTTTGACCGCCTCGTCCAGCCAGCCGCGATCCGCCAGCTCGATGCCGCGCGAGTTGTGGGAGTCCGACAGAGCGATGTGGTCCTTCTTGTCGGCCATTGTCGGGAGCGAGCCTTGCGGACGGAATCCGAAAAAAGAGTAACCACCCGCTGGAAATGGGGTCAAGGCGTCCGGCCGCGCGGTCGGCAGCCGCCCGCCCGAAGGGGCCCAAAGCCCGCGCCGACCAGCCCATGGAAGGCCCCCCTACCCTCCGGCCGCCCGGGTGTGGCATATCTTGCACTCTCACGCGTGCGCCCGAGAGCGGGCGCGGAGGCCTGGAATGCTGCTTCTGATTGGCGGAGCCCCGGGGGTGGGCAAGTCCACCGTCGCCCACGAGATCGGGCGCGAGCTCGGCCTGCTGCGGCTGGTGGACGTGGACGTGGTGCGCGACCTGCTGCGCATCCAGAGCCGGGAGCAGGACGACCCGATGCTCTTCCGCAACGCCCTCAACGCGTACGAGCTGCACGGGGCGCTGAACCCGGCCACGGTGCTGGCTGGATTCCAGACCCATGTCCGGCCGATGGTTGGAGCGACCTCGCGGCTGGTGGACAGCTACCTGAGCACCGGCAAGAGCGCGGTGGTCCACGGGGTGCCGCTGATCCCCAACCAGTTCGCCCGCTACCGCACCCGAGGGGTGCAGTTCGTGATGCTGGCGGCCCAGAGCGAGGACCATTACCGCAAGCGGCTGGGCGATCGCGGCCGGGTGCGCGCTGGCCGGGTGCCGGCGAACGACCGGTTGGATGCCGGCTGGCAGGTGCACCAGTACCTGGTCTCCGACGCCAACGCCTGCGGGATCCCGGTCATCGCCGAGGACAGTCCGGCCAAGATGGTGGCGGCCGTGCTGCGGCGCATCAGCTCCTAGCGCGGCCTCGCTCGGGCGTCCCACCGATCTGCCCGAGCGCCGCGGAGCGAGGTCGAGGGACCGGCTCGCCGAGCCTGTTCGGCGAGCGTCCGGCCGTTCCCGCCGATATACCTGGGCAATTCGTCACTCGCGCTCTCGAGCGCGGCGCCCAGGAGAACGACGGCATGGCACTCAAGGTCGGCGACAAGGCTCCCCGCTTCACGCTCCCCACCGACGACGGCAAGGAGCTCTCGCTCGAGGATTTCGCGGGCAAGCGGGTGGTCCTCTACTTCTATCCGAAGGACTCGACGCCCGGCTGCACTCGTGAGGCCTGCGGGTTTCGCGACCTCAAGGCGGCCTTCTCCAAGAAGGGCGCGGTGATCCTGGGCGTGTCGAAGGACTCGCTGGCCAGCCACGAGAAGTTCCGCCAGAAGTACGAGCTGAACTTCCCGCTGCTCTCCGATCCGGACACCAAGGTGATGCAGGCTTACGGCGCCTGGGGCGAGAAGGTGATGTACGGCAAGAAGATCACCGGCACCCTCCGCACCACGGTGCTCATCGGCAAGGACGGCAAGGTGGAGCGCATCTGGCCGAAGGTGAAAGTGGACGGGCACATGGAGGACGTGCTCGCCTCGCTGTAGCGCTCCCGGTAGCCCGCCCCCTTTCCTTCCGGCCGTTCGCCCGGCCGGCGCAGCCGTCCGAACGAGCGTTCGATCGGTTGTCCGAGTTGCAGGCGCGCACGGCCGAAATCCAGGCGCCCGAGCGGACAGCCGGCCGAGACAGTTGCCCCCGAGGCGCGCCGGTCCCATCGCAATAGGCGATTTCCCTCCCTATGCGCTCCGAGCATTTCAGCCTCATCGGGCAGCCGCAGGAGCCCGGACACTGCGGCCCGACCAGTCTCTCCTCGTGCCTGGCGGTGCTGGGATTCGAGGCCGATCAGCGCGAGCTCGCCCGGGCGATGGACAAGCCCTATTCGACCTACCGCCACGGGGCCGACGAGTTCGACATCCGCCGGGCGGCGCGCCGCTACGGCGTGCGAACCGAGTTCCTGACGCGCACCTCCCGCGAAAAGGGGTCCCAGTTTGCCCAGCGCCTGCGTTCCTGGGTTTCCCACGGGCTGCCGGCCATCCTGCTGGTCGACAACTTCAGCCACTGGGTGGCGGTGCTCGGCCACGTGGACGATCGCGACCAGTTCATCGTGATGGACCCCGACGACCGGCACCACGCCTTCGTCCGCTGGCTCCCGAGCACCTTGGGCAAGCGCGCCTGGAACAGCGGCGGCCTGGAGCCGGACCAGTACTTCGCCATCCTCACCCGGCGCACCGACGACCGCCCTCCGCGTTGGAGGATCACCGAGGCCTTCCTGCGCCTGTGCGAGATGGGCTCGGCCCTGACCGCCGAGGAGATGGCCAACGACTTGATCGAGATGGCGCGGCGGGCGCGGGTCGAGTCGAGAGGCCGGCAGCCTGGGCCCTTCCTCAGCGAAGTGCTCGAGCAGCACCGCAGGGTCGTGCTGAGTTCGGTCGAGCACTGGGCCGCCTACAACCGGCGCGTGCTCAAGCCGCGCGACCTGCGGGCGCTCTACCGCGACTACGCGATCATCGCCGGCGCCGCCGGAATAAGGATCGGTCGGGACGCCGACCCGGCGGCCATCGTGGCCCAGATGACCACCGTCCTGACCACCTACGCCTGGACTGGGACTCTCTGATGCGGTCTGCTTCGACCGCACCAGGATTCGAGAGGCTCCCATGACCCGCCGAGCGCTGCAGTTCGTCGCGCTGACCTTCGCCCTCAGCTGGGCCTTGGCGCTCGCGGCCTGGGCTGCCGGGCTCAAGTGGCAGGGCGTCACCGCGGCAGTGGTCGGAGTGATCTACATGTGGATACCGGCGCTCGCAGCCATCGCGCTGCAGAAGGGGCGCTACCGCGAACCGGTCAAGGAGCTGGGAGTCTCCTTCCGCGGCAACTCCAGCTGGTACTTCGCCTGGCTCGTCCCGCTGCTCTTCGCTGGCCTGACCCTGGGGGTGAGCCTGCTGGTGCCGGGGACGAGTTTCTCGCCCACGGCGGAGGGCTACCTCGCCAAGCTGGCCTCGCAGGTCCCGCCCGAGGAGCTGGCCCGGATACGCGAGCAGATGGCGCGCGTGCCGGTGCCGCTGCCGGTGATCCTTCTGATCCAGGCCGTGGTCGGTGGCACGACCATCAACGCCGTCGCCGCCTTCGGCGAGGAGCTGGGCTGGCGCGGCTTCCTGCAGAAGGAGCTGGGGCCGAAGGGGTTCTGGAGGTCCTCGCTGCTGATCGGCGTCATCTGGGGAATCTGGCATGCGCCGCTCATCGCCCAGGGCCACAACTACCCCGAGCACCCGCTGGCGGGCATCGGGCTGATGACCGTCTTCACCGCCCTGCTGTCACCGCTGCTGTGCCAGCTCCGGCGGAGCGCGGGCTCGGTCGTCGCCGCCGCCATCTTCCACGGCACCCTCAACGGAGTCGCCGGCCTGCCCATCGTCCTCATCAGCGGGGGCAGCGACTTGACTACGAGGGTCACCGGCGCCGCCGGTCTGCTGGTGCTCTTGGCGCTCGACGTCGGGCTGTTCTTGTCCCTGCGCCGCCAGTCTCAGGGGCCCGTCGACGAGCCGAACAGGCGCAGCGCCGCCGCCTGAGCGGCGTCCTTGGCCTGGTTCACACACAGGACCGCGGCGAAGAGCTGCTCGCGGGCCGGGTAGACGTTCTCGTTGGTGAGCAACGCGCCCAAGCCGGAGAGCTGGCTGAGGGCCATGGCCACCGCGCGCCGCTCATCCTCAGCGCCGTTCTGAGCGGCATTGGCGCTGGCCGCCGTAAGCAATCCAGCGGCGTGGCCCACCAGAGCGCCGATCCCGACGTTGCCCTCGGCCATCGCGTAGCTCGCCTGGGTCAGTTCGTCGCTGGCGGCGGCGTAGGCCGCGGCCCGCTGCCGGCGGCTGTCTTCGATCTGGCGGGAGCGGCTCTCCAGCGCCCGGTACTGCTGCTCCAGCTGCTGCTGTCGGGCGGCCAGCTGCTGGCGCTGCTGGCTGCCCTGAACCTGCTCGGACTGGAGCGCCTGCATCTGCTGCCGAAGCCTGGCGATCTCCTCCTGCTGCTGCCTGATGACCGCCGGCTGGCCCGCCTGAGCAGGAGGTTGGCCGGCGCCGGTTCCCTGGGCCGCTTGGCCGAGCACCAATGCCAGTACCGAGGATGCCAGGGCAGTTCCCATGGCTGGAATCTGGCCTCCATGCGAAGCGGACGCACGACGCCCCGGCCGAGGCGATCCCGAACATGCCAGTCGCTAGTTTGAGGCAAGCGCTCGCGCGGGGAGGCATCTTGCGTTCGAAGACCATCGCTCTGATCGCCGGCCTGGCAGCCGGAGGACGCAGCAGCCTGCGGACGTTCCTCGGGAGCCCCTCCAGGACGCTCAAGGGCAAGGTCGCCCTGGTCACGGGCGGCTCGCGGGGCCTGGGGCTGCTCATCGCACGCGAGCTCATTCAGGCCGGCTGCAAGGTGGCGATCTGCGCGCGGGACGAGGCCGAGCTGCACCGCGCGGCGAGGAGCCTGGGGCCCGAGTCGCAGGTGCTGGCCATCCCATGCGACGTCTCCGACGCCTCGCAGGTCGAGCACCTGGTCCAGGAGGTCACCGAACGCCTGGGAGAGATCTTCCTGCTGGTGAACAACGCCGGGATCATCCAGGTCGGCCCGCTGTCGACGATGGCACAGGAGGACTTCGAGCAGGCGATGGCGGTGAACTTCTTCGGCACCCTCTCGCCAACGCTCGCTGTACTGCCGACCATGCGCGCCAAGGGGAGCGGGCGCATCGTCAACATCACCTCCATCGGCGGCAAGGTAGCGGTGCCCCACCTGCTGCCCTACGACTGCGCCAAGTTCGCGGCGCTCGGTCTGTCGGAGGGACTGCGCGCGGAGCTGCGCAAGGACGGCATCCTGGTCACCACAGTGGTCCCGGGGCTGATGCGCACCGGCTCGCCCGTCAACGCCCTCTTCAAGGGCCGCCGATCGGCCGAGTTCAGCTGGTTCAGCATCGGCGACGCGGTTCCGCTGAGCTCGATCAACGCGCGTCGCGCCGCCCGCCGCATCGTCCGCGCGGCTGTCCGTGGTGAGACCGAGCTCACCTTGGGTTGGCAGGCGAAACTCCTGCGCCTCGGCCACGCGCTGTTCCCGTCCCTCACCGTCGACGCCCTGGCGGCGCTCAACCGGCTGCTCCCCGGCCCGGCTGCCACTGACGAGGGCACTTCCCTGGGCATGGACCTGTCGAGCCGCTTCTCGCCCTCCGGGCTGACTTGGCTGATGAACCAGGCCGCCCGCGAGCTCAACCAGTACGGCGGCAGCGCCCGCCCGGCGGCGCGCCACGCCGCCCAGGTCGGCCTGGACGGCGAGCAGCAATAGCTCTCGGCCTCGCGCGTCTTGCCGCGGCGGCCCTCGACCTGCGCCGGCGACGGATCGCCGGGCTCGGGTCGCCCGCGACTGTCCGCTTCTGCCATACTGCGCCGGCGCCTCGCGCGAGGCGCGCCATGAGAAAGGGAGCCTGGCAGTGAGCGAAGAGGCAACTCCGCAGGCGCCGCCCGAGGCGAGCCGAGAGCCGCCGGCGATCGATCCGGCGGCGCGGGCGTGCGGCAACTGCCGCCTGTACAAGCTGGTGCTCGAGGACGCCGAGGGCTGGAAGGGCGAGTGCCGGGTGATGCTGGACCGGGGGCTGTTCCCCCCGCTGGCGCCGGTGTGCAGCAGCTACCTGGCCAAGGCAGCGCCCATCCCTCGGGCAATCCCCTCCCCGCCCAAGACCGAGCGGCGCCCCAACGTCTCTCCCGTCGTCCGCACCCCGCGGCCGGACGGACCGATTCCGGAGCTCGAAGACATGACCCGCGAAGAGCTGAAGTCGATCATCCGCGAAGCGCTGGAGGAGACACCGGAGGCCCGCCTGGCGCCGCGCTGGGAAGGCGGCACCCTGATCCTCAAGCCGGCCGGCTCCGAGCTGCAGCCCAAGGAGATTCCGCTCGAGTCGCTGTTCCACAAGATCGTCATGGTCCGCGACCGGCTGCGTACTCTCGAGCAGAAGGTCAACGCCAGCCCGAAGCTCACCGACGCCGAGAAGGTCGAGATGCAGCAATACGTGACGCGCTGCTACGGCTCGTTGACCACGTTCAACCTCCTCTTCGCCGACAAGGAGGATCAGTTCATCGGAGAGAAGAGCAAGGGCGAATAGACCGGAGCGAGGAGCACATGGCAGCTCGAACTCGGTACGTGGCGGTCGTCGGCCCCGGCCGCTGCGGTGCGGAGCTGGCGCAGCTCGCCGAGGAGGTCGGGCGCGCGCTGGCCAGGCGCGGGGCGACCCTGGTCTGCGGCGGCCTGTCCGGGGCGATGGAGGCCGCCTGCCGCGGCGCTCGCGAGGAGGGCGGCCTGACCATCGGCCTGCTCCCGGGGAACGACCGCGCCAGCGCCAACGAGTTCGTCTCGATCGCCCTGCCGACCGGCCTGGGCGAGGCGCGCAACGCCCTGGTCGCCCGCGCCGGCGACGCCATGATCGCGGTCGGGGGAGAATTCGGGACGCTGTCGGAGATCGCGCTGGCGCTCAAGCTGGGCAAGCGCGTCGTCGGTCTCGACACCTGGGAGCTGTCCAAGGGCGGAAACCCTGTGGCAGGCATCGAGCCGGCGCGCGATCCGGAGCACGCGGTCGCGCTGGCGCTGGCAGATGCCGGAGAAGATCCATGACCACAGCCTCGGCGGTCGAGGCCCGAGGGCTCACCAAGCGCTACTCCGGCCTGCTGGGCCGCGGCGGCCACCTGGCGCTGCGCGGCGTCGACTTGTCGATCCCGCGCGGCACCGCCTTCGGCCTCATCGGGCCCAACGGCGCCGGCAAGACCACCTTCATCAAGTCGCTGCTCGGCGTGGTGCGTCCGACCAGCGGGCTGGTCCAGGTCTTCGGCGAGAGCCCCGAGCGACCGAAGGTCCGCGCTCGCATCGGCTACCTCCCCGAGCGGCTCCATCTGCCCCAGGCCTTCAAGCCCCGGCAATTCCTGGCCAGCCTGGCGCGGCTCAAGGGGATGTCGCGCCCGGAGCGCGAGATCGAGGAACTGCTCGCCCGGGTAGGCCTCGCCAGCGACGCCGAGCGCAAGATCGGCGCCTTCTCGAAGGGGATGAAGCAACGGCTGGGGCTCGCCGGAGCGCTGCTGGGCAAGCCCGAGCTGCTGGTGCTGGACGAACCGACCGACGGGGTCGATCCGTTGGGACGGATGGAGATCCGCCGCATCCTGGCCGATGAGCGCGCCCGCGGCGCCACCCTCTTTCTCAACTCGCACCTGCTGAGCGAGACCGAGCGAATCTGCGATCGGATCGGCATCCTCTCCGGCGGGCTGGTGCTGCGCGAGGGACCGCTCGAGGAGCTGCGCCGCGCCGAGACCCGCTGGCTGGTCCGCTTCGCTCCCGGTGTCGCGGAGCCCGCGCTGCTGGAAGCCGGCTTCGCCAAGACTCCCGAGGGGCTCTGGCATTTCGACGCTCCGGACCCCGCGCAGCTCAACGCCGCGCTCGACCGCGCCCGCGCCAGTGGCGCGCTGCTGGTCGAGCTCAACCGCGATTCCAAGGACCTGGAGCAGGTCTTGGCCGCCGCTCTCCGGGGAGCCGCATGAAAGCCATCCTCGCCGTGGCCGGCGACATCCTCCGCGAAGCCGCCTCGCGCAAGTGGTTCCTGGTCCTGGGCGGAGCCATCACCCTGGGGCTGGCGCTGCTGGCGGTCGGCCTCAAGATGGACGTGGTCGACGGTGCCTTGGCCGCCACCCGCCTCTTCGGCAGCTCACTGGGCGGGAGCATCCGCGCCGCCGACGTGGCGCTGCGACCGGTCTTCCAGGTCACCAGCTACCTCGTCTACTACGGCGGGCTGATCTTCGGGATCCTCGCCTGCGCCGACTTCGGACCGAGCCTGCTCTCGCCCGGGCGAATCGAGCATCTGCTGGCACTGCCGGTGCGCCGCTGGCAGCTCCTGGCCGGAACCTTCCTCGGCGTCTTCGTCCTCTCGGCGCTTGGGGCGCTCTACGGCGCCGGGGGGATCTCAGTGGTCCTGGGCGTCAAGACCGGCGTCTGGACCGGGCGACCGCTGCAGGCGGCGATGCTGGCGGCCACCAGCTTCTCCGCCGTCTACGCCTCGATGCTGACCGCCGCGGTCCTCGTCCGGAGCGCCGCGTTCTCGGCTGCCACCGGAGGCGCGCTGTTCATCCTGGGAATCATCGCCAGCTACCGGCACTCCATCGAGCGGGTGTTCTCGGCTGGAGTAGGGCGCTCGGTGTTCATGGCCCTGACCCTGCCGCTCCCGCGGATCGCCGCGCTGGCCGACGTCGCCGGAGACATCGCCGGCTCGACGCCGGTCGCTCCCCAGGTGCTGGGGCAATTGCTGCTGGGCGCGGGAGTATTCGCCTTGGGCTCGCTCGCCCTGGGCATCTGGCTTTTCGAGCAGAAGGACTACTGACATGCGACGCCCCCGCCTCTGGCTGCTCGCCGCCCTGGCCCTGTTCGCCCTCGCCGCCGCCTTCCTGTCGCGCGCCGAGGATCGCAGCGACGGCAAGTCCACGCGCGAGAAGGTGGAGTTCCCGCGGTTCATGGACAGCGATTCCTGGAAGCGGGCCGAGCAGCGCCAGACCCTGCCGCCGCTGCCGGCGGCCGCGGCGGCGCCCAACCAGCCGGCGCCGCCTCCCGAGCGCCCTCGACGCGACCCGCTGCTGTCGGCGCTCCCGACGGCGAGCAAAGGGGTAGCCATGGTCGTCGAGGCCAACGCCATCACCAACTCGCCCATCGGCAAGCTGTTGCTGGAATGCCTGAGGAACCGCGGTCCGTCCAATCCGCTGCAGGAGATGCGGGAGCAGACGGGCCTGGACCTGGAGAGAGACCTGGACCGAATCGCCGTCTCAGGCGACACCGTCGTCGCCTCCGGTAATTTCGGCAAGGCTGACTTCGCCAAGCTCTTCGAGAACCACCGCGCCATCCCCTATGGCGACAAGGGAGTGATCTACCTCTCCGAGAACGGCCAACCCACCGCGGTCTGGGACAACCAGATGATCATGGAGGGCGGCGACGAGCAGGCGCTGCGCCGCTCCATCGACCAGGTCGAGGGCCGCCTGGACCCGGGCGAGCCGGCCATCCCTCAAGAGGCGACCTACGGCGAGATCTACGGCGTGATCGGTGCCGAGGCGATCGCCAAGCTCCTCGGCGGACAGAATGACGAGCTGGCAAAGCGCTTCCGCGAGGCGGCCCAGCGAATCGAGCTCCACGTCGACTCCATGAACGACGTGGCGATGGTCGCCCGGGTCAACGGGCCCGATTCCTCCCAGGTCGACGACCTCTCCCGGACCTTGGGCGCGGCGATGGCGCTGGGGCGGGTCAAGGCGCAGGCCAGCGGGGAAAAGGACTTGGCCGAGCTTCTCGACCTGGCCCAGGTCGTGCCCGCGGGAAATGGCGCCTTCAGCTTCGAGCTGGCGCTTCCGATGCAGTTCCTCGAGAAGCACCTGGCCTTCTGCCGCCAGAAGAACCCACCGCAGTCCCCGGCGGACCAGTCGGCGGTCCTCGATCCCGCGCAGGCGCCGCACCAGTAGGCGCTCGGCGGGCTATCCGGCAGAGTCGCCCAAGGTGAACCAGAAGGTTGCGCCTTGTCCGACGGCGCCTTGCGCCCACACATCGCCGCCGTGGCGGCGGATGATCCGCGCCACACTGGCCAGCCCCACCCCGTTCCCCGGGAATTCCTTGGCCGAGTGCAGCCGCTGGAAGGGGACGAAGAGTTTGTTCGAATAGGCCATGTCGAAGCCGGCGCCGTTGTCGCGGACGAAGAAGGCGTTTCGACCCTGGGCGCGCTCTTGCCCGAACTCGATCCGGCAGCGCGGGACCCGGCTGCTGTAATTCCACGAGTTGCCCAGCAGGTTCTCCAGCACCGCTCGCAGCAGCTTGGCGTCACCGTGGGCGGTCAGGCCCGAGGCGATGAGCACCTCCGCCTCTCTCCCAGGCTCGGTGGCCCGCTGGGCCTCCATCACCTCAGCGGCGATCTTGCTCAGATCCACCGGCTCCAGTTCGAGGGAGGCCCGGGTGACCCGCGAGAGCATCAGCAGGTCGTCGATCAGCTCCGCCATCCGCTGGCTGGCCGCCCGCACCCGCCCCAGGTAGTCGCGCCCCCGCTCGTCCAACCTGTCCTGGTAGTCGGCGAGCAGGATCTCGCTGAACCCGTCGATGCTCCGCAGCGGCGCCCGCAAGTCGTGGGAGGCCGAGTAGCTGAACATCTCCAGCTCTTTGTTCACCGCCACCATCTGGCGGTTGGCGGTCTCCAGCTGCTGCGTGCGCTCCTTGACCCGCAGTTCCAGCACCTCGTTGGCGCCGCGAATCTGGTCCAGCAGCTGCTGCCGCTCGGTGATGTCCACGAAGGTCACCACCGCTCCCACGCACTGGCCCGCCCTCTGGATCGGGTAGGACCAGAACTCCACCGGGAAGGAGCCGGTCCCTTCCCGCAGGAAGACCTGCTCGGCGGAGTGCGCCATTCGCCCCTCCCGCGCCGCCCGCTCGATCTCGCACTCGCCTGACCCGTCCCGCCGCCCGGGCCGGTTGGGGCTGACGACCTCGCAGGCCCGGCGCCCCAACACCTGTGCGGCTCGGTCGTACCCGAGCATCCGCAGGCAGGCCCGGTTGGCAAAGGTGACCGTGCCGTCGGGCGACAGGCCGAAGATCCCTTCGGCGGTCGAGTTCAAGAGCAGCGTCACCTGCTCTTCGCTCTGCGTCAGCGCGTCCAGCATCGCGTCCAGGTCGCGCCCCAGCCGCCCCACCTCATCCTCGCCCGTCGAGCGCGCCCGCACGTCCCGCCGCCCGGACCGCACTTCGTCGGCCAGCTTCGCCAAGGAGGCCAGGCCGCGGGTGGTCCCCTTGGCGATGAGATAGGCGGCGAGCGTCCCGATCACCATCGCCGCCAGCGAGGCCAGCAGCCCGGTACGGGCGATGTCCGTCAGGTTGGCGCTCGCTTGCTGCTGGCCGATCCCCACCCGCGCCCATCCCACCAGCCGGCCGCCGCTGATCACTGGAGCGGCGAGGTCGATCAGGTCATCGTTCACCACCAGCGGCACGTCCTCTGGGCCTGCTCCCAACAGCCGCAGACTCACCGCATCCCTGACGAACTGGCCGCGCTGCTGCGGGTCGCTCGACGCCAGCACCTGGCCCTCGGGGCTGAGGACCATCGCATAGCGCAGCTCCGGAAACCGGTTGAGCGACTGCACCGTCTCCATCAGGCCGACGAGGTCGTTGGCCAGCACCCAGGAGGTGGCGTTGGTGGCGAAGGTGTGCACCAGCGCTTCCGCCCCGAGCCGGCTGTCCTTGCGGTTGAACTCCCGCTCCTTGTCGAGGAGATCCAGGACGAACACCGTCATCAGCACCGCGTGGACGGTCAGAACGCTGACCATCAGCCGGTTGCGCAGCGAGCCGGTCCAGGCCCGCCAGAGTGAGCGCCAGGGACTCACGGGGGCTGCGCTCCGGGAACGGCCCCCGGGGGGCCCACCTTGGAAGCGTAGAGGTCCAGGAAGCGGGCCACCGGCTCGTAGGTCTTGGCTGTGGCGAGCTCGAACTCGGCCAGCGGGATGCTCGCCAGCAGCGCCCGGCCCTCTTCGTCCTGGCTGAGCCGGACCAGCTCCTCGCCGAAGCGCTCGCCGACCCAGGCCGGCAGGTCGTCCCGGACGACCACCCCGTTGTTGACCAGCGGTTCAGTCTCGGCGAGCACGAGCAACTCCGCTGCCTCGGCCGGGTGCTTGGCCTGGAAGCCGCGCCAGGGGACGGGCCAGGTGGCACCGGCATCGGTCTTGTGCTGGAAGACGCTCTCGATCGACGACTCCTGGGAGCCGACGAAGACCACCGCCAGCTCGCTCCCGACCGCCACCCCGGCGCTCTGCAGCAGGAAGAACGGCATCATCGCCGCCGCCAGCGCGGTGGCCGAAGGAGCGCTCAAGCTGCGCCCCTTGAGCTGCGACAGCTCGCGGATTCCCGAGTCGCGGCGGACCAGAATCGTTCCGCGGAACGCCGAGTCCTCGCCCATCTTGGCGATCACCCGATAGCCCTGGCGCAGTGAGCGCAGCGTCTGCCACGGGTTGGGCAGCGCCAGGTCCAGCTCGCGCCGCTCGAGCTTGCGCTCGAAGTCGGCGTAGCTGCGGGAGGCCTCCAGCCGGAAGCGCGCCTGGGGAATGCGGGCATTGAGCCGATCCACCATCGGCCCATAGATCTGGAAGAGCGTCCTCGGATTGTGGAGCGGATGGATCCCGAAGGAGTAGCTCGGCTTCTGGCCGGCGGGCGCGGGCCCGAACTGAGGAGCGTACGGCGCCGGTCGTTCGGCACAGCCGGCCAGCGACGCCCAGGCGAGCAGGGCAGCAGCGAGCCACTGGCCGGCGCGCCTCATCCGATGACCCTGGAGACCGCCGCTGCGAGCGCCGCGCTGTCGAACGGCTTCTGGAGGGTGGGGTTGGTGACGCCCTTGAAGAACTCGGCTGCCTCGGCAGTGTAGGCGCCACCGGTCAGGAAGATCATCCGGCTGGTGAGCGCCGGGGCGCAGCGCGCCAATTCGCCGTGCAGCTCCAGGCCGCCCATCTTCGGCATCATCAGGTCGCTGAGGATGACGTCGAACTTCTGGTCGGCCTTGAGCAGCGCCAGCGCCTCGGCGCCATTTTCCCTGGCCACCACCTCGTGGTCGGCCAGCAGGCGGCTCACCATCGACCGGACCATGGTCTCGTCGTCGACGATCAGGATGCGCAGCCGCCGGGAGAGCTGCGGCCTCCCGGTGGGCGGGGCGGCAGCGCTCGCCGGCGCCGCGGCTTGCTCGGTGCACGGCAGCCGGACGGTGAACTGGGCTCCCTTGCCCGGCTCGCTGTCGGCCTCGATGGTCCCGCCGTTGCTGGCCACCAGCCGCTCACAGATCATCAGCCCGAGCCCGGTCCCCACGCCCAGCGGTTTGGTGGTGAAGAACGGCTCGAACAGCCGCTGCTTCACCTGGGGGCTGAACCCGACGCCTGTGTCTTGGATGGTGACCACCGTCTGCCGCGCCTCCAGATCGGTGCGAGTCAGGATTCGCACTTCGTTCTTGTCCGGGGCGCCCTCCGGGATGGCCTGCGCGGCGTTCAGCAACAGGTTCAGGAAGACCTGGGCCAGCGAAGACTCGTTGGCGAACACCGGGTGGACGTCCTGGTAGTCCTGGACCAGCCGAGCCCGATGCCGGATCTGGCTCATCGCCAGCCGACGCGCCAGGTCGAGCGGCCGGCGCACGTCCACCGGAGCCGACTTCTCGTCTCCGCGGGCGAACAGCCTGAGGTCGTGGACCACGTCCCGCATCTGCAGCAGGGCTTCGCGGGTGTCGCTCAGGCACTCATTGACGCCCGCGAGCGTGCCGTGGAGTTCCTGCAGGCTGGGCGGCGCGCTACAGCCGGAGGTGGCTTTGTGGCATTGCTGCAGCAGGGTAGCGACGTCGGTCTCGGCCAGGTCCACGTTCCCCAGCGTCACCGCCAGCGGGTTGTTCAGCTCGTGGGCGACGCCGGCGGTGAGCAGCCCGAGCGCGCCCATCCTCTCGGCGATGAGCAGCTTGCCCTGCAGCGCGCGACGCTCCGCCCGCTCCTTGGCCTCGGCCAGCTCCCGGCGCACCGCCGGCACCAGCCGGGTCAGCTGCCGCTTGAGGACGTAGTCCTGGGCGCCGGCCTTCATCACCTCGACCGCCACCTCCTCGCCCACCGCCCCGGAGACCACCACGAAGGGAATGTCGAGGTTGCGCTCCTTGAGCATCGCCAGCGCCTCGAAGGGGCCGAAGCCGGGCAGGAAGTAGTCGCAGACCACCAGGTCCCAGGGCTCCTCCTCGAGGGCGCGCTCGGTCTCGGCGCGGGTCTCGACCCGGCGCGACTTCACCTCGAAGCCGCCGCGGCGCAGCTCCTCCACCAGCAGCACGCTGTGGTCGTCGCAGTCCTCGACGATCAGCACCCGCACCTGGTCGCTCATGGGCTCCTCGCCGACTCCGGAGGGACGTTGAGCAGCAGCCAGAAGAAACCCAGCGTCTGGACGGCGCTGATGAACTCCCCGAACTCAACCGGTTTGCAGACGTAGGCGTTGGCGCCGAGCGAGTAGCTGTCGACGATGTCGCGGTCCAAGCGCGAGGTGGTGAGCACCACCACCGGCAGCTCGCGGGTCCGCGGATCGGCGCGGATTCGGCGCAGCACCTCCAGGCCATCGACCCGGGGCAGCTTCAGGTCGAGCAGCACCAGCTGCGGAAGCTCGGGCAGCGCCATCGGCCCGAACAACAGCTCCAGCGCCTGCGCGCCATCCTCGGCCACCACCACCTCGTTGGCCACCCGGTGCTCTCGTAGCGCCCGGAGGGTCAGCAGCCGATCGTCATCATTGTCTTCGACGAGCAGGATGAGCCGGCTGGACATGGCATCCCCCATTCAGGCCATGGTTCCTCGCACTCAGAGTGCTGTCAAGGAACAGACAGATCACTGGCGGAAACACCGGCCGCCGGCGGGGGCATGGGGGCCAAGTCGCCAGCGTCGCTGGGGAATTCTTGAGCAGCGGGGCCCTTGACTCCGCCAGCCGGGACTGCCTCGAGCGCCTGGAAGGCAGGCGCTGGCGCAGCCTCGACTGGTGCCTTGGCCAGCAGGGCCAGGACCACATCCACCTCGCCGTCGCCCAGCACCTGCCCGCTGGCGGTCTCGACGACGCAGCGCCAGCGGCCGGCGGGGTGCTGGCCGAGGATCTTCTTGATGGACCAGGTGCGAAAGCCGCGCTCCCGCCCGCCGGAGATGGCCAGCGGGACCCTGCCCATCGGTCGGCCCTCCTGACTCCAGGCATGGAAGAGCTCGTCATGCAGCCCGCGGGGCGCGAAGACGGCAGTCAGGCAGACCAGCTGCTCGGGATTGATCAGCCGGGAGCCCTGGTCGAGCAGGGCGCGATCGGCCAGGCGGGTGCCCAGCCCGATCTCGACCAGGCGCAGGGGAGCGGCGGGGACCACTCGCCCGGCACCTAGGAGCACCGCCAGAGGGAAGAGCGCCCCGACCGCGAGCGCCGCCAGCGTCGGGCGCAGACGAGCTCCCGCCGGAGAGATCGCGGCCGCCACCAGCGGCAGGCCGGCGCAGGCCGCGCCGGCGCCGATCCACAGGCTCGCGCGGTTCGAGATGCCGAGGATGGGCAGGAGCGCGTTGAGCCCGGCAAAGCTGGAGATCGCCTGAAGTGCCAGCGCCGTCAGAGGGCGGCGCAGGAGCGCCTGGAAGAGCGGGTCCCAGAGCGTCAAGGCGGCCGCGCAACCGAGCAGCGCGACGAAGCCCAGGTGGCCGGCCGACCTCGTCGCCGCGCGGGCGTAGAACGGCAGCACGAAGAAGAGCGTCAGCTGGATGATCCACTCGCTGGCGAAGATCGAGGCGAAGCGGGCGCCGCGGACCACGAGCTGCTGGCGCTGGCTGAGCCGGTCGATTCGGGCGCGCTCCAGGGCCTGGAGCGCGACCAGGGTGAGCCAGCTGGCGACGATGAACGCCGCGATCGGGCCAGCGCGCCGGGGGCTGCGGTCCATCCAGAAGGCGCCGCCGACTCCGAGGGCGAGCGAGAACCAGGGCATCCACTTGAGGAGCCGAGTCCGAAGCGCGAGGAACTGGAGCAGGCGCGGGCTGAGCGGGGCCTGGGCGCCAGCCGCAGAAGGCGAAGACAGGGTCATCGGCCGGAGGATGGCACAGCCCGGCGAACAGTGCGCGGCGGACCCCGGAAAACTGTCTGGACAGCGGCTGGGTTAGGATGTTGGGCCGCCTGCCGAGCCCCGCTCGACCTGGCAGGCTCCCGGAGGCCCGATTGCTCAGCCAGCTCTTCGCCAAGAAGTCGATCGACAAGCTGATCTCCGACTCGGACCAGCCGGACCACAAGCTCGCCCGGACGCTGGGGCCTTGGTCGCTGACCGCGCTGGGGATTGGCGCGGTGATCGGCTCGGGGATCTTCACCGTGGTGGGCACCGCCATCGCCGGGCAGGTGTTCAAGGCCGAGTCGGTGCTCAACGCGCCCCTGCTCGAGTACCTGATCAACCAATCGCCGACCTTCGGCCGGCCGGGCGCGGGTCCGGCCATCGCGCTGTCGTTCCTGGTGGTGGCGCTGGCCTGTGCCTTCACCGCGCTCTGCTACGCAGAGCTGGCCTCGATGATCCCCATCGCCGGCTCGGCCTACACCTACACCTACGCCACCATGGGCGAGCTGATCGCCTGGATCATCGGCTGGGACCTGATCCTCGAGTACGCGGTGAGCAACATGGCGGTAGGGGTCGGCTTCAGCGAGCACTTCGTCAACTTGTTCGAGTACTTCGGGCTGCACCTGCCGCCGCAGTGGTGCTACCCGGCCTACCTGCCCTCGGGCAGCGGCCAGTTCGAGACCGGCTGGCACTTCGGGTTCAACCTCCCCGCCTTCCTGGTGGTGCTGCTCCTGACGGTGGTGCTGGTGCGCGGAATCCGCGAATCGGCCAGCACCAACAACGCCATGGTCATCCTCAAGATCCTGGCGATCCTGGTGTTCGTGGCCGTCGGCTCCTACTTCGTCAAGCCGGCCAACTGGCGCCCGTTCGCGCCCAACGGCTGGCCGGGGATCCTCACCGGCGGGTCGATCATCTTCTTCACCTACATCGGCTTCGACTCGATCTCGACCGCCGCCGAGGAAGCGAAGCGACCCCAGCGCGACCTGCCCATCGCCATCATCGCCACGCTGCTGGTGTGCACGGCCCTCTACATCGCGGTGGTGGTGGTGCTCACCGGCATCGAGCCCTGGAACAGCGAGGTGATGGGCAGCGCAGCACCGGTGGTCAACGTGCTCACCGCCCTCAAGCAGGACTGGGTGCGGCTGACGGTGCTCTTCGGGGCCATGATGGGAATGGTCTCCTCGCTGCTGGTCTTCCAACTCGGGCAGGCGCGGGTCTGGTTCGCAATGTCGCGCGACGGCCTGCTGCCGAAGGTGTTCGGCCACGTCCACCCTCGCTTCCGGACCCCCGACGTCTCGACCTGGGTCGCCGGCTTTCTGGTCGGCATTCCCGCGGGGCTGCTCGACATCGGGACGCTGGCGGACCTCTCCAACATCGGCACCCTCTTCGCCTTCGCGCTGGTCGCCGGCGGAGTGCTGATCCTGCGGGTGCGTGAGCCGAATCGCGTCCGGCACTTCAAGGCGCCGGGCGGGCTGCTCGCGCCGATCTTGACCATCCTCACCTGCCTGCTGCTGATGGCGGGTCTGCCGATTACCAATTGGCTGCGCTTCTTCTCCTGGCTGGCAATCGGGCTGGTGATCTACTTCCTCTACAGCCGCCACCGCAGCGAGTTTGCACCGGCCAACGGCAAGTCCGAAGGGAGCTCTGGCCCCGCCGTGCAGCTCTGAACCACGCCGCGTGTTTTCCAGGTCGATGTCGCGCTACCCCGTCTGCTTCCGCCTGAGCCGGCGCAACCGGAACTCCGTCGCCGCGGTGCTGGCCGTCCTCGAGGCCGAGCTTCCTCGGGATCTCATCGACCTGCAGCTCGCCCGCTCGCCGCCTGAGCTTCCGAGCGAAGGCCTGGCGGTCTTCTCGTTCATGACGCCGGCCAAGGACGAGGTCGAGCGGGAGGTTCGCCAGTTGCGGGCGACTCATCCCGGCCTGCGGCTTCTCGCCGGAGGCAGCCATCCCAGCGCCGACCCCGCGGGAACCCTGGCGATGGGCTTCGACTTCGTCTCGCCGGGAGAAGCCGGGCTCACAGTCGTGCGGTTGGTCGAAGCGCTCGCGCGCGGCAGCTCGGTACCTTCGCCAATCCTTCCAGTCGATGCGCCGTCGCCCCTCGACCGCTGGGGTCCGTGGCCGGCGTCCGGGATGCTGTTCGCTGAGATCGAGATCACCCGCGGCTGCCGGCTGAGCTGCACCTTCTGCCAGACCCCGCGGCTGATGGGCCGGACGCTGCGACACCGCTCTCTGGAAAAGCTGCGCCCGGTGTTCGAGCACGCGGTTTCCACCGGCCACCGCTACACCCGCTTCATCACTCCGAATTCCTTCGCCTACGGAGCCAAGAGCGACGCCGTCCCGAATCCCGAGGCGGTGGAAGCGTTGTTGCGGACGGCGCGCGAGGCGGGCTTCGAGCAGGTCTACTTCGGCACCTTCCCCTCCGAGGTCCGACCCGAGTCGGTGACCGAGGAGATGCTTGAGCTGGTCCGCCGCTACTGTGACAACGACACCATCGCGCTGGGGATCCAATCCGGGAGCGACGCGGTGCTGCGACGGCTCAAGCGCGGCCACACGGCGGGACAGGGACTCGAGGCCGTAGCGCGCATCGCCCGGGCAGGATTCACTCCCAAGGTCGACTTCATCTTCGGGCTGCCCGAGGAGACCAGCGCCGACCAGGCCTCTACCTGCGATCTGATCGAACGTCTTGCGGCTGAGTACGGCGCGGTGGTCCACGCCCACATTTTCACGCCTCTGCCCGGAACGCCGCTGGCGTACGCGACGCCCTCGCCTCTCGACGACCGGACTCGCGCGCTGATCGATCGGCTGGCTTCGGACGAGCGGCTCAGCGGGAGCCATCCCGCCCTCCTCGCCCGTACCTCGACTGCCAGCTGATCGGAATCAGGTCCCGATGCGCCTCAGCGCGATGAGCGGCTGATCGCCATCCCGCTGCGCCTCGAGATCGACGATGCAGTCGAGCATCCAGTCCGTCTCGCCCTCGGGGTCGACGACCTTCTGGATCGCCTCCCAGCGCCAGTCCCCAATCTTGGAGACCACGGTGTTGTGGGGCAGGCGCGCCACCGGCTTGAGATCGACGAAGGCGTTCTCGGCGAAGTAGGGCGCCATCGCCTGCTCCAGCGACTCGATAGTCCACTCCTGCTCGCCGGCGAGCGGGCGGATGGCGGCGAGCGCATCCTCCCACTTCTTCTCCGCCAGCGCCTTGAGCAGCTGGTGCAGCTCATTGCGCAGGCGGGCGTTGAACTTCCGCGGGTCCTCGGCGAGCCGCTTGGGATCGTCCGGCGGCAGCGGCGGCGGCACCAGCCGATCCGGCTCGGGACGCGGCGCCACCTCGCCGCCCCTCATCCGCTCCCACTCGTCGATCAGGCTGGAGTCCACGGCGCGCAGCATCTGCCGCAGGTGCGCCAGCACGTCCTCGAAGGCCTCGTCGCGGGCCGCCTCGGGGACGGTGTGCGAGGCCACCCGGTAGCACTCCGACAGGTAGCGCAGCAGCACGCCCTCGCTGCGTTGCAGCCCGTACTCGACGATGTAGTCGTTGAAGCTGCAGAACTTCTCGAACATGTCCCGCACCACCGACTTGGTGCGGACGTCTTGCGAGGCGACCCAGGGGTGCTTTTCGGCGAAGCCCGCGAAGAGTCCCCAGATCAGCTCGGCGTTCGGCGGCCGCAAAGGCTCGACCTTCTGCAGCTCCTCGATGCGCTCCTCGTAGGGCACGCCCTGCGCCTTGAGCTCCGCCAGCTTCAGCTCGGCCAGCCGATCCTTCTGCTTGAAGAGGACCGCGTCCGGGTTCTCGAGGATCGACTCCACCAGCGAGAGCAGGTCCAGCGCGTAGGTCGGGCTGGTCTTGTCGAGCAGCTCGACCGCAGACACGAGGAAGAGGGCGAGCGTGTGGTAGAGCGAGAAGTCGGCCTGAAGGTCGGGGCTGACCTCGACGTAGGCCCCGGCGCCCTTCTCGTAGCGCGTCACCTCGATGAGCCCGGAGTGCCGCAGCGCCTGGAAGATCTGCTTGGCGCGTCGCTTGTGCCGCCGCTTGGCGTTCTCGCTCTCGTGCGAGCGGGCGATCAGCTCCACCAGCCGGCCGTAGCCGCCGTTCTCCCAGACCTCGTCGGCCTGCAGCAGGTTCACCAGCATCCCGTGCGTCACCTGGAAGCGCGACTCCAGCGGCTCCGGCGGGCGGGTCTGCAGCCGCTCGAAGGTGGCCTTGTCCCAGTGGACGTAGCCCTTGGTCGGCGGCTGCTTGCGCTGGAACTTCTTCCCCGGGTTCTTGGCGGCGAGCTTGAGGTTCTCGATCACGTGCTCCGGCGCCTGGACCGCCACCAGCCCCTGGTCGTCGAACCCCTTGCGCCCGGCGCGCCCGGCGATCTGGTGGAACTCGCGCACCTTCATGATCCCCATCTTTTCGCCGTCGAACTTGCACAACTGAGTGAAGAGCACGGTGCGGATCGGGATGTTGATCCCCATCCCCAGGGTGTCGGTGCCGCTGATGACCTTGAGCAGCCCCTTCTGCGCCAGCCGCTCGGTCATGCGCCGGTACTTGGGCATCACTCCGGCGTGGTGCAGCCCGATGCCCGCCTTGAGGTAGCGCTCGATGTCCTTGCCGTAGGGCGTGTCGAAGCTGGCCTCGAACAGCAACTTGCGGATGGCCTCTTTCTCCTCCTTGCTGCAGAGGTTGACGCTGGTCAGGGCCTGGGCTTGCTCGGCGGCGGCGCGCTGGGTGAAGTTGACCAGGTAGATCGGCGCCTGCCCCTTCTCGATCAGATCGGCGATCGTCTCGTGGACCGGGGTCTCGACGTACTGGTAGTCGAGCGGCACCGGCCGGGTCAGCCCGGTGACTACCGCCACCTTTCGCCCGCTCAGCTTCTCCAGCGGCTCGACGATGTGGTCGGTCGGCCCCAGCGTGGCGGACATCAAGAGGAAGGTGGTGCGCGGCAGCGACAAGAGCGGCAGCTGCCAGGCCCAGCCGCGGTCGCGGTCGGCGTAGTAGTGGAACTCGTCCATCACCACGTAGTCGACCGTCGAGCCCTCCTCGCGCAGGGCGAGGTTGCTCAGGATCTCGGCGGTGCAGCAGATGATTGGGGCGTCGCGGTTGACGCTGGCGTCGCCGGTCATCATCCCGACGTTCGCGGGGCCGAAGGTCTCGCACAGGGCGAAGAACTTCTCGTTGACCAGGGCCTTGATCGGGCTGGTGTAGAAGCTGCGCTTGCCCTCGGCCAGCCCCTTGAAGTGCAGCGCCTCGGCCACCAGAGACTTCCCCGAGCCGGTGGGCGTGGTCAGCACCACGTGCTTGCCGTCGAGCAGCTCGAGGATGGCCTCCTCCTGCGCCGGATAGAGGGTGAGCCCCCGCTGCGAGACGTTGGAGAGGAAGCGGGAGAGCAGCTCATCGGCAGAGAGCTTGGTTCCTTTAGGAGGCAGCAGGTCGCTGAGCGCGGCGGGCATGGTGGGGGCCTTTCGAGGGCGCGGATTCTACTCTCGCCTGGCGGGCGGGCGGGCTTCGTTTATTGCCGGCGTCTGTCATAGGCTGAACGAAGCCAATCAGTCGCGATGCCAGGGGAGGCGACGGCATGAGGCCCTTCACCATCCGCTACCGGTTCGAGTTCGAGGGCGGGCAGCGCTCGGAGTTCACCCTCGAGCTCGACCGCCACACCCTGTTCAACCTGGCCCCGCCTCCTGCCGCCTTCCCCGAGTGGACGCGGCTGTCGGTCCATCGCTGCGGCAACTGCCCGCTCGATCCCGCCAGGCACGCCTACTGCCCCGCTGCTCATCGGCTGATCGAGCCGGTCTCGCGCTTCCGCGACACCCTCTCGTTCACCAATGCCGAGGTGCACGTCGCGGTTCCTGAGCGCGAGATGGTGAGCTCGACCACGGTGCAAACCGGGCTCGCCTCGCTGCTGGGCATCTACCTGACCACCAGCGGCTGCCCGGTCCTCGGCCGGCTGCGGCCGATGGTCCGGTTTCACCTTCCCTTCGCAAGCCCGGTTGAAACGCTGTACCGGGCGGCCAGCAACTACCTGCTCGGCCAGCACCTGCGTTCGAAGGCCGGGCTCAAGGCCGACTGGGCGCTCGAAGGGCTCGTCGCCGATTACCGGGCCATCGCCGAGGTCAACCGCGGGCTGGCGCGCCGGCTGCGCGAGGCCGCCCCCAAGGACGCCAGCGTCAACGCCCTGGTTATCCTCGACATGTTCGCCAAGGCGCTGCCCGACTCGATCGAGGACGGGCTGAGCGAGCTCAAGCCGCTGTTCAGCGACTGGATGCGCTGATCGGCTTTTCCAGGCTCCTTACCAGGACCCGGCACAGGCCAAGCCATACCAGACGAACTCCACCGCTCCGAGCATCGCCGCCAGTACGCCCCACGCCACGACCGACCCGGCTCCGCCGCCAAGGATCTTGGCCACGACCAGGTAGAGGGGAGCGGCGACCACCAGCCAGACGCACCCCCACCAGAGGTCGCCGAGGAAGCTCGACTGGTTTCCATTGGAGGGCTCAAGGAAAACCAGCGCTGCCGCCAATGGCAGGATCACGACCAGGGATGTGGCGGCAACTTGCGCCCAGGCATTTTCGCTGGCGTGGCGCGGAAGAAAACTGGCCGGCTGCCACCAAGATCTTGTCGGCAGCGCGCTCACCTTGCACTCCCGGCTATTCATCCGGCAGTTCCTCCCGATTCACCGATCCCCCTGCACCCGCCGCAGATCGGTGGGCTTGTCGGGCGGCGAGTCGGGTTTGATCTCGGCCAGCGGCGGCCGGGTCCCGAGCAGCGCCTGGGGCGGGTAGTCGGGCCGGGTGTGGTAGATGCCGCCCAGCGTCCGGTAGAACGAGCGGGCGATCTCGTTGAGGTCGCGCAGCGTCAGGTCGCACTCGTCGAGCTGCCCGTCGGCGAAGATGCCGTTGATGATCTTCTGCACCAGCACCTGCAGCTTGGCCGGGGTGGGGTCCTGGATGGTGCGGCTGCTGGCCTCGACCGCGTCGGCGATCATCACCAGCGCCGCCTCGCGGAACTGGGGCTTAGGCCCGACATAGCGGTAGAGGGCCTCCTCCACCGGCGCGGCGTCGGGCTTGCCCTCGACCTCCTTGAGCGCCTTGTGGAAGAAGTAGCCCACCAGCCGCGTGCCGTGGTGCTGGGGAATGGCGTCGGCCACCTGCCGCGGCAGCTTGTAGTGGCGCGCCATCTCGATGCCGTCGGTGACGTGGCGCTTGATGATCAGCGCGCTCATCTGCGGGGCGACCTTGTCGTGGCGGTTGTCGCCGCGCTGGTTCTCGCCGAAGTAGAGCGGGTTCTTGCCCTTGCCGATGTCGTGGTAGTAGGCGCACACCCGCGCCAGCAGCGGGTTGGCGCCGATCGCCTCCGCCGCCGCCTCCACCAGGCTGCCGATGATGATCGAGTGGTGGTAGGTCCCCGGCGCCTGGACGATCAGCTCCTTGAGCGCCGGGTGGTTGAGGTTGGCCAGCTCCAGCAGCTTGATGTCGGTGGTGTAGCCGAAGGCGGCCTCGACCAGCGGGGTCACCCCCATCACCAGGATCGGAACCCCGATCGCTCCGCCGAAGAAGCCGGCGGCGCAGGCGGTCGCCAGGTTCAGCCCACCCGCCTTGTTGTTGAGCAGCGCGAAGCAGATCGCCGCGGCGACGTTGGCGATGCCGGTGGCCAGCCCGGCGCGGAACAGCGCCGCCCGGTCGTTGGCCCGCGCCACCCGCGCCGCCGCCACCAGCGAGCCGACCAGCGCGTAGAGCCCGAACTCCAGCGAGTTGCCCACCAGCACGCCCGACAGCCCGGCGAAGACCACCGCGAAGACCACCGCCGCCTCGGCGCTGAGCACGAAGCGGATGAGCATCGCCCCGACCGCGAATGGCGCGGCGTAGTACAGCGACTCGGCGGCGATGCGCGGGAAGCGATCGTGCAGGGCATCGGAGACGGTGATCGACAGGTTGATGAGCCCCAGCATCACCAGCACGGTGATCGCCCCCAGCAGCGCGTCCTTGCGGGTGGGCTTGAAGCGGGGCAGCGAGGCGCGGGCGAACAGGTAGACCGCCACCACCAGCAGCGCCGCGAACAGCCCGCTGCCGGTGCGGGCGAAGGCGCTCTCCTCGCCGCCGGACTGGGTGCGGATGGCGTTGAAGATCACGATGTGGCGCCGCTCGATGCGCTCGCCGTCGCCGATGATCTTCTCGCCCTTCTTGAGCTGGATGACCACCGGCTTGACGCTCTCGGCGTCCTGGCGGCGGCGGTCCTCGGTCTCCTCGCGGTTGAAGCGCAGGTTGGCGCGCACCTGGCGAGCCACCAGCGTCACCAGCGCCTTCTTCAGGTGCGGCGAGAACTCGCTCGGCAGGTCGGAGCCCCAGCGCTCGACCTCGTCGCGGATCTCGGTCTGGTCGCGGATCGGCGCCACGTCGGCCACGATCCGCTCCCCGAGGATCTCGTTGCCGCTGCGCCGGCGCACCGCCACTCCCCGCCCGCCCTTGAGCGCCAGCGGATCGCGGTACTCGGCGACCATCTGCCCCTGGGCCCGCACCAGCAGCTTGGCGACCTCGCGCTGGACCTCCTCGGAGAAGTGCACCTCCGCCAGCGCCTTGAAGGTCTCGTCGTCGAGGGTGGTCTCCAGCTTGCGCTGCCACTCCTCCCGCTTCTCATCGAAGCCGCGCTGCCAGGCCTCGGCCACCTGCGGGTCTTCCTTCTTGCGCCGCCGGGCCTGCTCCTCGGACTTCGGGTCGGCGGCATCCCGGGCCTTGAGCCGCCCCTCGGTCTCGCGCGCCGCCTTCTGCATCAGCGCGAACGCCGCCTGCACCCGCTCGCCGGCCGATTCGACCACGGTCACGTCGTAGTCGTAGACCGGCAGCACCGCCTCGCGGGCCTCCTCGCGCTTGCGGCGGGTGGTCTCCTCGTCCGGGATGTCGAAGTCGCGGGTGGCCTTGACCACCGTCTCCGAGAACTGGCCGATCGACTCTTCGCCGTATGGGATGCGCTGGGCGAACAGCCCCGGGGTCAGCAGATAGCTGCTGGCCAGCGCCAGCACCGCCAGCAGCGCCAGGTTGGCAATCCGGCTGGTCCAGCGGGTCCGCGCCAGCTCGACCAGGCTCTTGGTCCCCTCCGCCAGCCCGGCGGGATCGACCCGCACGCCCACCGGCGCCGCCCCGTCAGCGGGAGCTCTTCCGGCCTCGCCTTTTGGATCGCTCGTGGGCATGGGCCTCGAGTGTTTTCGGACACTTGCGCCGACTGGAGCGGTGATCGTGCAGCATCCGAGCGGCCTTTGGCAACCGAAACAGCCCCTCGGTGCCTCCCATTTGGGGGACTCCAGCGCTCGGTCGGGCGGCCGGGTGGCGTTGAACCGAAATGCGGCAATGGGCAATATCCGGCGGTCGCACGCCGCCCCGGAGGACGACCATGGCCAACCATCAGGACATCGACCGCGCCGCCCGCGCCGCCCGCGAAGCGCTCAAGGCGCACGATCTGGAGCGCGCCACGCAATCGGTCGCCGAGCTTGCCGGCCTGGAGAAGAGCTTTGCGACCCTGGCCAAGCAGGCGACCGATCCGGCGCAGAAGCTCATGGCCGAGGAGTGGGGTGCCAACGCCGCGACCTATCACCAGGATCTCAAGCGCGAGCTCGACGCGCTGTCGCTGGACATGATGGACCCGCAATTCGCGGAGCGGGCGCGCCAGCGCGAGGCGGACAAGGCCTCGCGCGAGGCGGCGGATCGGGCCAAGGCCGCCGATTTCCTTTCGAACTTGGGAGGGCCGTTCGCCGCGCTGGCCGGGCTGGCCAATGCCGGCGCCCAATCGGCGCAGAAGGCCGCCGCCAAGCTGGGCGTGCCGGTGCCCGGCGGCGAGCAGGATGTCCCCTGCCCCTCCTGCCAGACCGCGAATCCGAAGCGCGCCAAGTTCTGTATGGAGTGCGGCAAGCCGATGGCCCGGCGCTGCGGCTCGTGCGGCGCCGACCTGGGCAAGGCCAAGTTCTGCCCGGAGTGCGGCACCAAGGCGCCCTGATGGCCCGCTCCGAGTTCACCGACCTCAAGGGCCCGCTCTCCCGGGCGCTCAAGCAGGTCGCCAGCCGCGGGCGGGCCGCCGCGCTCGATCCGGTGTGGGCGGAGGCAGTCGGACCAGCGCTGTCCCGCCAGTCGCGCCCGCTGTTGCTCGAGGATGGCCGGCTGACGGTGGAGGTCGACGCCCACCTCCTCAGTTCGGTGGAAGCCGAGAAGATCCTGCTCATCGAGCGGCTCAACGCGCGGCTGGGGAAGTCGGCGGTCCGCCAGATCGTGCTGCAGGCCCGATAGCCGCCGCTGCTGCGCTCGGCCCTTTCTTGGACGGCATCCAGGCCTTCGGGCAGCATGGTTGCACCCGGAGCCGCCGACCGATGCACCTCGCCATCGCCCTCACTTTCCTCTGCGCGGCCGCGTCCGCCCCGAGCGACGCCGCGGCCCCGCTCGCGCGCGGAGTGCACAAGGCCTTCCAGGCGGCAGGAAAGGCGGCGCCGGTCCGGGATCCGGCGCTGGATCGCGCCGCGCTCGCCCTGGCGCGCCGCGCACTCGTACAGGGCGCGACGCAGGGCGCCGACAACGCCGCGGTGGCCGAGGCGATCTCGGCGGCGGGGGCCTGGGATCCGGACCCGCGGGCGCTGGCGGTGCGCAGCGGCCCGGCCCGCAAGGCGCTGCAGAGCCTGCAGGAGCGCCAGGACCTGGCGGCGCAGCCCGCGACCCACTTCGGAGCGGGCTTCGTCGAGGAGGGCGGCCTCGGCTGCGCGGTGCTGCTGCTCACCGAGCGCAGGGTCGAGCTCCAGCCCTTCCCGCGGCAGGTCTCGATCGGAGACTCTGGGACGCTCGAGGGGAAGCTGGCCTTTCCCCTCTACGACGCGCGGCTTGCTGTCACCGGCCCCCGGGGAGTCCTGCGCGCCGGCCCGGGGACCGGCGAATCGCGCGACCGCTTCTCCTTCGAGATCCCCTTCGAGCTGCGGGGACGCTACTCGGTGGAGGTGCTGGCCGACAGCATCAAGGGCCCGCAGGTGGTGGCGCTGTTCCAGGTCCAGAGCGGGGCGCCGCTGGCGTCGGCGCCGGCGGCCGCGGTCGTCCCCGAGACGCAGGACCTGGCCAAGGCCGAGGATCAGGTGCTGGCGGCGCTGAACGCCTCGCGCAAGGCGCGCGGGCTCAAGCCGCTGGCCCGCAGCTCCCTGCTGGACTCAGTGGCCGCCGAGCACGCCCAGGAGATGGCGCGCCTCAACTATTTCGCGCACGTCTCGCCCAAGGGCGGCGATCCCGGGCAGCGCCTCTCACGCGCCGGCTTCCGCTACCGGCGGGTCACCGAGAACCTCGGCGAGGACAAGAGCGCGCTGGCCGCCCACCGCAACATGGAGGCCTCGCCCGGCCACCTCGCCAACCTGCTCGACTCCGGAGTCGACCTGGCGGGTTTGGGCACCGCCAAGGTGACCCGCGGCAACACGGAGAGCGTGATCCTGGTGGAGCTGTTCGCCCGGGCGGCCGAGGGACCGTGAGCGGCGGTCTCCACAGGCACGAAGGCCGGCAGCGCTGACCGCGCCGCCGGCCTTCTTCATGTCAGGGACTGCCGCTGGCTCAGTTGCCGATCGAGAACCAGTGGGTGCTGTCGCCGTTGAGCTGGCAGTTGCCAGCGATGCAGCCCACCAGGTTCTCCAGCACATGGGTGCCGCCGCTCAGCGGCAGCATCCGGATGTGGCTCACCGAATCCCAGTAGCCGGTGGCGTTGCTGTAGGCCGGCGCCATCCATTGCTCGCCCGGATAGAGGTCGGGACCCGGGGCGCTCTGGCCGTCGGCGCGGGTCCAGAAGTAGCCGTGCGAGCTGGCTCCGAAGAACCAGTGGCCGGTGGTCGCAGCCACGACCACCGAGCTGCGCGGCAGGAAGATGCGGGCGCTGCTGGAGATCGCGGTCCCGGGACCGCTGTAGCTCTTGCTCCAGACCGGCATGAAGGTACCCGAGTCGACGTTGGGCGAGTTGGGGATGATCAGCAGCTGCTGCTGACCGCCGATCACCGTCGCAGTGGTGTTGGGGATGAAGTAGAAGCCAAACTTGTGGCTGCCGGGGGTCACGTTCATCACCCGGACTGCCTGCACCGCCTCAGGGACGGTGTTGTAGGTGTGCGCCGCGCCCACCGCCTGGTTGGTCCCGTTGGTGGAAACTCCGCACACGCCGCCGCAGGGCTCGACGTTCGGCGCCCCGTCGAGCTGGTTGTAGGCGTAGGCCCAGGCCGAGGTCGCCTTCCACAGGCCGGTCGAGACCGCGAACACGGTCGAGGGGACGCCGATGCTCAGGGTCTGCTCGCAGACCACCTGCCCGGTGCCGCTGGCCCCGGTGGAGACGCTCCAGTTGGCGGGAGAGCAGCTGGCTCGGGTCGCCCCCAGCGACTTGGGGATGATCACCCCGTGCATCGACATGCCGTTGTAGGTGCAGGCGCCGGCGCCGCTGAAGGTGTCGGCGAAGGTGTGGGTGCCCTTGGGCAGGTCGAGGATGCGGGTGGTGGGGCTCATCTTCCAGCTGGCCGAGGAAGTTCCCATCGGAGCGGCGAAGGTCTTGGTCGGGTCGGTGCCGAACGGATCGACCGCGGTCCCCACGTCGCCGTCGACGTTGATGAAGTGCAAGCAGGCGCTGTTGGCGGTGCCGCTGAGCATGTGCCCCTCGGCGGTCACCAGGACGATGGCGTCCTCGACCAGGGTGATGGTCTTGCTGCAGGTCACCGTCTGCTTGTTGGTGCCGGAGAAGGACCAGGTGCTCGGCAGGCAGGCGAAGTAGCTCGAGGCCGGCGGGCTGCTGGGCGAGGGGGCGGTGATGGGCGTGCCGCCGGGGCCGATGAGCTGGCCGGCGACGGTGAGGGTGCCGCTGATCTTGGCGCTGCCGTTGACGTCGAGCTCGGCGCTGGGGGCGCCGGACATGGCCACCCCGACCCGGCCGGCGTTGAAGTTGCCGCCCACCGCGCCCGAGCCGGAGACGTTGAAGCTGGCGCTCTGGGCGGCGGTGCCGTTGCGCACGAAGTCGGTGCTGCTCTTGGTGACGAAGGTGGTGGACAGGTCGTTGATGGCGTAGCTGGTGAAGCTGCCGCTGGAGTCGACCAGGCTCTGGCCGCCGACGGTGAGGGTGGTGGCGCTGATCGTGCCGCCGGAGACGTTGGTGGCGGTGACCGCAGCGGTGGCGTTGAGGGCGCGGTCGGCCACCAGCGCGAAGGGCACCGCGCCGATGCGCTGGCGGGGGCTGAGCGCGGTGCTGCCGACGCTGATCTCCAGGTAGCGATCCGGGCTGGCGAAGTCGGCGCTGGAGAGCGCGGTCACCTCGCCGAGGAAGGTGGCGTAGTAGCCGTCGGACAGGGCCAAGGTCTGGGTTTCGGTCCACAGCGGGGCCCCGGTCCCGGTGGCGCTGTCGTAGAGCGAGAAGGTGATCTGCTTCGAGCCGGCCTCTGGGGTTCCGTCCGACTGCAACAGGCGCCCCTGGTAACCGATCTTCATCGGCACCTGGGCGAGAGCCAAGGCGGGAAGGAGCGTCAGCATGGCAGCAAACAAGCGCATGAGTGCCTCATAGAAGGGGTAGCGCAACGGACGGAATCTATCAGCGCGCCTTTTCGATGCTCAAGGAGCCGCCCTGCCGCCCGCCTGAGGGCTCTTGGAAACTGAGTCAATTCCAGAGCTTTCTCTGGCCGGCGCCGCCGGTTCATCGTTTAATCGGAGGGCCAATCTTCCCGGGGAGAGCAAACGGCGTGGCGGCGACCTTCGACTACGTGCCAGAGCGGCTGGAGCTGCTCAAGCAGCTGCTGGTCCTGCCCCGGTTCGCCCTCAGCGAGCACCTGGTGGTCGCCTTCCAGGCGCTGCCCTTCCACCTGGGCGAATCCGAGGCCGAGCTGGCCATCCCCTACGCCTTCGACGACGCCATCAACGACGACGCCGAACGCGCGGTCGACGACCTCGACTACCTGATGCGCCGGCGGCGCGAGCACCAGCTCGAGCCGCCGCCACCTCCTCCTGGGACCTTCGAGGCCGACGAGCGCCCGCTGCTCCCGCTCGGCTTCTCTGCGCAGCCCCTGGGCGACTCGGGCTGGCGGCGCGCCGCGGCGCTGCGAGCGATGCGGCTGGATTCGAGTCTGGACGCCGGCGTGCTCGAGGCCTGGCTGCTGCGCGGGCACGGCGGACCGCTGTTCTCGCAGCTGTCGGCGCTCTACCTCAAGTGCCTCGGCGAGGATCTGCGCGGCGGCGGCGCCACCCCGATGCTCGCCCTGGCCCTGGCCGCCACAGCCGAGCTGTGCGAGCAGAAGAAGGCCCGCGCCAAGCCCTTCGTCAGCCGGACCTACCCCTGGGAGCGCCAGGAGAAGGCGGTGGGCTTCGCTCTGTTCGCTCTGGCCGAGGCAGCCTGCGAGGCGGCGCTGGGGACGCTGGCCCAGGCCCCGCGCGGCTTCGACGCCGCCACCTACGCCGCCCGAGCCCGCGCCTGCCTGACCCCGCTGGCCTTCTGCTCGGTGCGCAGCCGCGCGCTGCAGAACGAGCTCAATCCCTGGGGGCTGAGCTCCTCGCTGGCCGAGCCGCTGGACTCGATCTGGCTGCGGCTGGTCGAGGACGACCCCAGCCCGCGCACCATCGAGGCCCGGCTCGGGGCAGCGGTGGCCGACGACAAGGCGCTGCGCACTCGCGCCTCCCGGGCGGCGGCGCTGCGGATGGCCCGCCGGCTCACCTTCGATCTGCTGAGCTCGCTCGACATCGCCGACCCCGAGCTGCAGGCGGCCCTCAGCCAGCTGGTGGTGAGCGACGAGACCCTCTTCAAGGCGCTCTCCGACGGCAAGGGTCTGGCGAGCCGGCTGCTGCGGCTGCCGCAGTCCCGACGCGCCGAGCCGGCAGCCGCGATCATCAACAATCTGGCGGCCGCCCTGCGCGATGGGACCGAGCGCCCTCAGTCCATCCCCGAGGTGATCCAGGCCTTCGTCTGCCTCGCGCTCGACCGGGTCGCCGCGGCAGCGGTGGACGGGGCGCGCGCCAGGCTCAAGGACCGGCGCGCCGAGTACGGGCGCGATCAGCTCGTCGCCGACTACTCCGCCGGCAGGCTCTACCGGCTCTCCAGCGACGCCCGCGGGCTGCGCCGCCAGCTGGCCCAGCGCCAGCAGGGGCACCTGTTCATCGATCTCAAGGGATTCACCCAGCGCACCTACCGCGCCAAAGAGATCGTGATGGCCGAGTTCCTCAAGCAGGAGTTCTACCAGCCGATCCTCGAGGCGGCGGCGGCCCGGGCGCAGAACGGCGACGGGGCGCAGTCGCTGTGGCTGCAGAACCTGCTGGGCGACGCCGCGGTCTTCTCCGGCGAGCTGCCGGCGCTGGTGGAGCTGGCCAAGGCGGTGCAGGCCATCTGCCGGGCCTACGCCGAAAAGCTGCGCTCGCGGGTCACCAGCGACGCCCAGGCCATCGCCGCCCGCAAGCTGGAGGTCGACTCCCGGCTGCGCCAGGAGCTGGAGAAGGTGGCCGTCCAGACCGAGGCGGTGAAGGCCCAGCTGGCGCGCAAGCTGGCGCTGCCCGAGCCCGAGCGCGAGCGCGCCCTGCTGGCCGACCTGGCCGGGCGGATCGCCGACCTGGAGAAGCAGGTGCCCGCCGGGCAGAAGGGGGCCTCCGACACTCCCGCCAGCCGCCGGGCCCTGGAGGCGGTGCTGGCGCTGCGCCGGCAGGAGCGGGAGGTCCTGGGGCGGATCGAGAACCTCTTCGGCCCCGCCCGCGACGCCCTGGTCGCCGAGCTGCTGGCGGCTCCGGAGCGGGCCCGGCTGCGCGAGCTCGAGGCCCGCGCCGACGAGACCCGCCGCGACGCCGAGGCGCAGCAGCGCACGCTCGACGAGGAGGCGCGCGAGAAGAAGGGCTACGGTCTGGAGGCTGGCCTGTTCATCAGCTACGGCGCCGCCGCCGAGGTGGCGGCGATGAACGACCCGGTGTTCGGGGCGGTGAAGGTGGCCATCGCCGAGAAGATCAACGAGTCGGCCCGCGGCACCGCCCGCAACGGCATGCTCAAGGCCAAGCTCGACGCCCTGGTGGCCCAGGCCCGCGCCAGCAGCGGCCGGCCGCTGGAATACCCGTTCCGGGTCTACGTCGACTGCGCCTACAACCTGCTGCTGCCCGCCGAGCTGAGCGCGATGGTCGAGCGCGCAGTGCGCGACCGCGAGCCGGAGCGCGCCCGCGACGCCGCCCGGCGGGTGGCCGACATGCTGCTGCGCGACCTGGCCCGGGCGATGGGGATGGGCGACGCCCAGACCCCGGAGTCGCTGACCACCCTCAGCGACATCTACAACACCGGCGAGGCCTTCTCGGGCGAGGCGCTGGCCGCCTGGCTCAGCGCCACCGCGCCGCAGCGCGCCTGGTTCCGCAAGGTGGTGCCGGTGGCCGAGCTGGACCGCGAGTTCCACGAGCTGTTCGCCTTCCTGGCCGAGCAGCTGGAGCTGGTGGTGAGCGTCCCGCACGACGGCGACGCCGATCGGGCGCTGGTCTTCCGGCGCTCGGGACAGGTCCAGTTCCGCGGCTTCGAGGCCAAGCAGGCCTCTACGGTCTGGGAGATGCTGCGCCCCGACTCGAGCTTCTCGATGCTTTTGGCGCAGAAGCACCTGCCGCTGTGGACCGCCCAGGCGCGCTCCGCGCCACAGGCCGCCGAGCTGCCGCGCTGAGCGCAGGAGAGCGGAAGCGACGAAGGGGCCGACGAGGCGTCCCTTCGCGGATTGCCCAGAGCGGGCGACGCCGGCAGCGGAACGGCGGCTAGGCCATGCGACGCTGGGTCGCGTACATTTCGATGCCCATGCGGCCGTCGGCGGGAGCGGCGGCGGCGGCAGCAGCGGCGGCGTCGAACAGCGGGCAGCGGACGCAGGTGAAGCTGTTCCAGCCCTTCTTCACCGCCTCGTCCAGGCAGTCGTCGTAGTGGTTGCAGAACAGGTGGCGCTGGAACTCGACGCTGGCGTGCCGGCCGCTCGCCTCGGGGTTGATCGTGTTCTGCAACTCACTGGGGAATGGCTTCATCATCGACTTTCCTCCTGATCGCCCCCGACAGCCCAGCTTTCACCACCGGCAGTGATGCGTCCCCCTGTGAACCCCGGCCTGCAGCCCTGTTGGATTCGGTCGCACAAGCAACGTCAGCGGTGCTGCCGCGCGCCCTTGGAAGATCTCTTCACGACGGCGCAAACAACCGACCGCAACCAACCCTTCCCTGGTCCCCATCGCAGCCGCCCCGCAGCGCGCGGAATACTCTTCTCTGCCCGCTTGAAAGTCAACCCGCCCTCCCGTCGTGCAGGCGAGCCCGCGTGACCTCGTTCGGCGCAGACTTTGCTCGAAATCCCGAAGAGCGAGGGAACAAGCTCCAGGCAGCTGCGGTTTGAGTTTGGCGGCGTACTATCGTCCCCGCTCCCCATGACCTCCGCCCTGCCGCTGCTCGCGCTGTTGCTGTCCGCCGCCCCAACCCCCGAGGCGGCCGCCGATCCAGCGGCGCGGCTGTCGCACGCCCGCGAGCTGGCGAGCGGCGGTGACTGGGCGGGGGCGGCGCGAGCGCTGGCGCCGCGGCCGATCGATGGCCGAAAGCAGCGCTGCGGTCCGCCGCTGGAGGGGTGGTGCGCCCTGCTGCGCGCCGAGGCGCTGTTCTACTCGGGCGACGCCGAGGGCGCCGCCGAGGAGTACGGCATCGCGCAGGCGCTCGATCCGGGCGGTCCGGTGGCCGGCCGCGCCGAGAGAGCGCGCGGCGAGGCGCTCATGGCGGCCGGAAAGCTGACGCAGGCCAAGTCGGCAATTAGGGCGGCGCTCTCCCACGGCGCGAGCCCGGAGCTGCTGCTGTCGCTGGCCCAGGTGGAGTCGGAGCTGGGCGAGGAGGCCGAGAGCCGGTCGACGCTGCTGCGGCTGGCCGCGAGCCATCCCGATCATCCGGCGGCGGTACAGGCCGAGCAGCTGCTGCGCCAACGCTCCGGGAAGATCGACCTGGACGCCGGCGCGCTCGTCTCTCGCGCCGAGCGCTGGCTGGCCATCGGCCTGCCGAAGCGGGCGCTGGTGGCCGCCCACGACGCACTCGAGATCGCCTCCGCCCCGGCCGAGCGCGCGCAGGCGCAGTACCTCGAGGCCAAGGCTCTCTTCGCGCTCAAGGAGTATCCGCTGGCCGAGCTCGCCCTGTCCGAGCTCGGACCCGGGGCGCCCGGCGAGACCAGGGCCAAGGCCCAGCTGCTCGACGGGCGGGTGGCGCTCGCCCACGGAGATGACGCCGAGGCTGCCCGGCGGCTGGACGCGGCTGCCGCGGCGCCAGACGAGGCCTCGGCCGACGAGGCCCGCTTCCTCGCCGCCTGGAGCTTCTTCAGCTCCGGCGACTATCCCTCCTGCGCCGCGCGCTTCGACGCGCTGGTGAAGCAGCGCCCGCGGTCGCCGCGCGCCTCGGAGGCGGCGTGGTACCGCGGGTTCTGCGGCCACCTCGCCGGCGACGACGGCGCCGCCCGCGCCTCCCTCTCGTCTCTGACCAGCCATCCGTCGCTCGGCCCGCAGGCGCTGTACTGGCTCGGCCGGCTCGCCGAGAGCCCGGAGCAGGCCGCCGAGCACTACCAGCACCTGCTCAGGCTCTCTCCCTTCGACTGGTATTCCTGGCTCGCCCGGCAGCGGCTCGCCGAGCTCGGGCGCCCTGCCCCGCCCCTGACCGCCGCGGCCACCGCCACCTGCCCGAAGCCCGCCACCGACCGCGAGCGAGCCGCGCAGCTGCTCTCGCAGATCGGGATGGCGCGCGAGGCCAGGGATGAGCTCGAGGCCGCCGGCAGCGGAAATTCGGACGGCAGGCGTCGAGCCGAGCTGGCCAGCTGCCTGGGACTGCACGATCTCGCCTACCGGTTGGCCAATCGGCACCTCTGGCCGGCGGCGATCGCCGGAGACGGCGCCGCCAGAGGGCTGCTGTTCCCCAGGGCCTACCGCGAGCTCGTGGAAGAGAAGACCGCCCGGGCCGGGCTCGATCCGTCATTCGCCTGGGCGATCATGCGGCGCGAATCGGCCTTCGACCCGCTGGCCCGTTCGCCGGCGCGCGCCTTCGGCCTGATGCAGCTGCTCCACCCGGTCGCCCGCAAGATCGCCTGGCTCTCGGGAGCCCAGCCGCCGCGCCTGGACGAGCTCGAGCGGCCGGAGCAGATCGTGCCGCTGGCCAGCTGGTACCTGGCGCAGCTCTTCGCCCGCTTCGGGCACGCCGCCCTCGCCGCCGCTGCCTACAACGGAGGCCCGTCCGCCGCCGCGCGCTGGGTCGCCGCCCGGTCCGGGCGCCCGCTCGACGAGTTCGTGGAGCTCATCCCCTACAAAGAGACCCGGCTCTACGTGAAGGGCGTCATGGGCGACTACCAGACCTATCGCGCCCTCTGGGGCGCCCAGGGCCCCGCGCTGGCCTATCCCATGTCCATCCCGCCCGCCGGCGCGGGGGTCGGCTTCTAGGCTCCGCGGCCGCCGTCACGGACTGGCTGGGAGCCGCCATCCCGATCGCTCCCGAGGGCGCCTTCCGTATTGGCGGCATCTCCAGCGTAGCCACGACTGGCGGGCGTGGAGGCGCCGCTTCGGCCGGGAGACAGAGGGAATCGGGGACGTCGCCTGCTGTTTTGCTGCTTGAGATGCCAAACCTGCTCGTGATTGACGACGATGCCGGCGCCTGCGAGGCGCTTTGCCGGGCGCTGAGCTCGGCCGGCTTCCGGGTGAAGACCGCTCTCTCCGCCGAGGAAGCGCTCTACCGCCTCGATCGAGAGCCGTTCGAAGGGGCGGTGATCGACCTGGCGCTTCCCGGAGAGGGAGGCGCGGCTCTGGTCGATCGGCTTCGGTCCGACGCCCGCTTCCGTGAGCTGGCGCTGGTGGTGCACACCGCGACGCCGGTCACGCCCCTCCTGCGGCTCAGGCTGCTGGAGGCCGACGCGGTGGTGGAGAAGGACGGGCGGCCGGATCAGCTCCTCGACGTGCTCGCCTGCATCCTCCAGGCGCGCTCGGCCGAAGCCGTCTATCAGGCCTGACCGAAGTAGTGCGCGGCGATCTGCCCGGCGACCCGCGCGTTGTTCTTGAGGAGCGCCAGGTTGGTCTGCAGGCTCTCGCCGCCGCTGCGGCGCCCCACCTCTGCCAGCAGGAATGGGGTCAGGGCCTTGCCGCGGACGCCCTTGGCCTCCGCCTCGCGCAGCGCCGCCTCGATCGCCTGGTTGATGCGCGCAGGATCGGCCTCGCGCCCCGGCGGCACCGCGTTCGCCAGGATCACTCCGCCTTCTCCCAGCTGCTCGAAGCGGGCGCGCAGCAGCGCCGCGGCCTGGCGGGGGCCATCGACCCAGGTGTCGAGCTGCAGGCCGGTGGCGTTGTAGTAGAAGCCCGGGAACTCGCGGATGCCCAGCCCGACCACCGGGACCGCCAGCGACTCCAGGGCCTCCAGTGTCTTTGGCAGATCGAGGATCGCCTTGGCGCCGGCGGTGACCACGCCGACCCGGGAGCGGGCGACGGTGAGCAGGTCCTGAGAGACGTCGAAGGTGCGCTCGGCCTCGCGATGGACCCCGCCGATTCCGCCAGTGGCGAACAACCGGATGCCGACGGCGTCGGCGATGGTGCAGGTTCCGGCGACCGTGGTCGCGCCCCAGGCCCGGTCGGCGAGAGCGGCGGCGAAGTCCCGAGCCCCCACCTTGCGGGCGCGCGTGTTGGGATCGGCGAGCTGGGCGAGCTGGGCTTCGTCGAGCCCGGCGGTGGGCCGGCCGGCGACCACGGCGGTGATCGCCGGGACCGCACCGGACTCGCGGATCGCCTGGGCGCAGGCCAGCGCCGACTCCAGGTTGTGCGGCGGAGGCAGCCCCTGCACCGTCACCGACGACTCCAGCGCGACCACCGGCCGCCCCTCCTCGAGCGCGGCGCGGACCTCCTGGCTGAGCGCAACCGATTCCCTTCTCATGACACCTCCGAGGCGCGCATCCTAGCCGCACCGGCAGGTTTTGAGGCCCGACATCTTCGACCAGCCGACATTCCGGCTGGTAGACTTCGTCCGACTGGGAGATCCCATGCGCAAGGCGCTCACGCTCCTGCTGATGTTGGTGCTGTGGCTGCCCGGAAGCGCTTGGCCGCGCGCCGGAGGCGGCCACAGCTTTTCCGGGGGTTCCCGCAGCAGCTCGAGCTTCGGCAGCTCGCATTCCAGCGGCTCGAGCTTCAGCGGTTCGCGATCGAGCGGGTCGAGTTTCAGCAGCTCCCGCTCGTCGTCCTCGTCCAGCTCCGGCACCAGCGGCTCGTCGAGTTCGACCAGCGGCGGGATCTACACCGGGCCCGCCTACAGCGGCGGTGGCATCGGCTTCGCGTTCCTCTTCTCGCTGCCGTTCATATTTGTCCCAGCCTTCATCCTGCTGAACATCTTCCGCGCCCTGCGGCGGGCGATGGACCGATCCAGCGCGGCGCTGGACACCGCCTGGCAGCGGCGGCAGGAGCTGGCCCAGCAGTCGGAGGAGGCGCGCCAGCGGGGACTCGCCGCCATCCATGGACGCGACCCCGGGTTCTCTCCGGAGATCTTCCTGCTGCGCGCGCGCAAGTCCTTCGTCGAGATTCAGCACGCCTGGTCGGCGGGCGACTTCGCTTCGGCCCACCGGCTCCTCTCCGACGGAGTGATGCGCCGCTTCACCGCCCAGGTCGCACTCAACGCCTTCTACGACAAGCGCAACGTCACCACCGACGTGCAGGTGCTCGGCGCCGAGTTGATCGCCGTCGAGAACGACGGCGACTTCGACACTCTGCACGTCCGCATAACCGCCCGCCTGCGAGACTGCGACGTCGCCGCCGGCACCTCGGACGCCGGGGCGCTGGCGAGCGCGGCCAACGCCCCGTTCTCCACCTTCTCCGAGGTCTGGGCCTTCGTGCGCCGCCGGCAGCCGGAAGCGAGCAAGGGAAGCCTGGCCGAGGGCAAGTGCCCGAGCTGTGGAGCACCGGCGCTGAGGGCGCCCAACGCCACCTGCAGCTACTGCAAGGCGGTGCTCAACTCCGGCGCCTACGACTGGGTCCTGGCCGAGATCACCCAGGACGAGGAGTTCGAGTTCCGCGAGGAGCGCCAGATCGAGGGGCTGGCCGAGCTCAAGCAGTCCGATCCGGCCATCAACCGGCAAGTCCTGGAGGACCGGGCCAACCTCGTCTTCTGGAAATGGGTCGAGGCCAGCGCCACCGCGCGCCCCGAGCCGTTCGCCCGGCTCTGCAGCCCAGTCGCGCTCGCCCAGCTCAAAGCCAGCCTCTCGCACCCGCGGGCGGGCTTCGAGCAGTGCGCGGTCGGGGCGATGGACCTGCTGCAGCTCAGCGAATCCCAGGGCCGGCAGCAGGCGCTGTTCACCGTGCGCTGGAGCACCACCGGAGCCGGCACCGGCATCGTCCGCACCAACGTCCTGGCGCTGGTCCGCGCTTCTGAGGTCAGGACCAACCCCACCTACGGTCTGTCGACCGACCGCTGCCATCGCTGCGGCGCGCCGCAATCGGAGCGCGAGGCTGTGAGCTGCAGCCACTGCCAGGCGCTCCTGCCTCAAGACTGGGCGTTCGAGGTCCTCACCAACGGCGTCTTGCCGACCATCGCGGTCGCTCCCCACTACTCTGCTCAGCCGGACCGGGCCTCTACGCCGGAGCCTGCCCTCGGCGGCCTCGACAATCCCCGCGAGCGCGAGCGGGTGCTGGCGTCGATGGTGGCCCTGGTGCGCAGCGACTCCTACGTCAGCATCCGCGAGCGCAAGCTGCTGCAGGACTACTCCGACCGCTGGTCGATCTCGCGCCAGCGGCTCGAGAAGCTGCTCGCTGCCCCGCCCGAAACGCTGCTCGACCTGCGGCCGGGCACTCCCGAGGAGTCGGAGCGGCTCATGCGCGGCCTGTGGGCGGCGGCCTGGGCCGACGGGCGGGTCGACGCCGCCGAGCGCCGCATGCTGGTCGAGGTGGGCAGGAGGCTCCGGCTCTCGCCTCCCGAGCTCGCGCGCATCGAGCGCGAGTCCACTCCGGCCCGCATCGCCTAAGAGAAGCCGGCTACAATGGGCGACTCCCAGGAGCCGGCTACCGCGAGCCGGGACGAGCAATGAACCCTCTTCTTCGACGACTCTTCTTGGCGCTCGTGTTCGCGCTCTCTTTGTCCGCCTGCCCCGGCGTCGATCCCGGGGGGAACGGTGACGGCCCTTCCGCGGACGACGCCGGCGCCGGCTCTCCGGTGACCCTCAAGATCATGGACTGGAACGTCCACGACTTCTTCGACGAGACGCCAGGTCCCGCGCTGCAGGCCAGCGTCTTCACCACCGCCCAGGTGAACGCCAAGATCGCGGCCCTGGCCAAGGTCATCAAGGCGGTCAACCCCGACGTGCTGACCCTGCAGGAGGTCGAGAACCAGGGGCTGTTGACCCGCCTCAACGCCGCGCTGGCCCCGCTGTCGCTGCCGAACTTCGCCCTGATCCCCACCAACATCGACCCCCGCGGCATCAACGTGGCGCTGATGACCCGCTTCCCCATCCTCCAGGTGACCTCGCACCAGAACGAGAGCTTCCTGGTCCCCCAGAGCGCCGCCAACTGCCCCTACGGCTCCAGCTACCGCTACTCGCGCGACGCGCTCGAGGTTCTCCTCGACCTGGGCGGCGGGCGCACGGCTGTGGTCTTCATTGGCCACCAGATCTCGCAGCTTGATGCCACCCGCGACTGTCAGCGCCTGGCGCAGTCGCAGCACACCCGGGACCTCGCCGAGGCCCGGCTGCGCGCCGACCCGTTTCGGCCGGTCTTCATCACCGGCGATATGAACCAGGACATCGCCTCGGCGGCCACCAGCCTCTACTTCGCCGATGGGCAGTTCGTGGACGTGGGCCTGCATGCCGCGACGACCGGGCGCTGGACCTATTGCACCGGCAGCAACTCGGCGACCTGCAGCGGAGGGACCAAGGAGCGCTTCGACTACATCATCCCCGACAAGTCCACCGCGGCCTCGGCGGGCTCGGTCACCTTCATCCACGGCACCGACGTCGGCGCCGCCTCGGACCACGAGCCGGTGAGCACCACCTTCACGATCCCCTAGCGCCGGCCCGTGAAGAGGCCCCTGGCCTCGGCCGGAGTATTGGCGCCGAGCAGGCACCCTTGGCTGGCGGGAACCAACGTCCGGCCAGACGAACCCTTCGCCAGGCTCTCGCGCAGGGTCTGCGAGCTCCGGTCGGAGACCACCCGGGCCGCCACCTCGCCCGTCATCGCGACCGGGTGCCCTGGCTCACCCTCGAAGCTGGCGATCGCCAGCCGACGTCCGCGGGCCGCGGCGAGCACCGCCCGGACATCGCTCGGTCGCAGCAGGGGTTGATCGACGGGGTGCATCACCACGCGCTGAGCGCCCAGCGCGGCGGCCGCCTGGAGGCCGGTCTGGGCGCTGGAGAGCTGGCCTCGCCGCCAATCGGAATTCACCAGCAGCAATGCGCCCTCTGGCAGCAGGGCGGCAATCTCGCGGGCGTGCTTGCCGGCGACCACCACCACCGCCTGGCACCCGCCGCGGCGCAGGCTCTGCGCGACTCGCGCCAGCCAGGTCGCCCCTGAGGGATCCCGCAGCAGCGCCTTGGGGCGCCGCATCCGCGACGAGGCGCCAGCAGCCAGGATGATCCCCAGGTTCAAATGGCGCACGCCGACCTCGCGAAGCTCAAGCGCCCTGGCTCAATCCGGCTTTTTCGGATGCGCCCCTCTCTCCGCGACGCAGCGCGATGAGCTCGGCCACGATGGAGACCGCGATCTCCTCCGGAGTCTGCGCGCCGATCGGCAGCCCCATCGGCGAGCGGAGGCGGGCGATCTCAGCGGCGGAGAAGCCCTTGGCCTCGAGCCGCTGGCGGAACTTCTCCGCCTTGCGTTGGCTGCCAATGACGCCCACGTAGGCCAGCGGCCGGCGCAGCAGTGCCTCGACGATCTCCTGGTCGAGCGCGTGGTCGTGCGTCATCACGCAGGCGTAGCCCTTCTCGTGAAGTGGGGCCTTGCGCGCCTGCTCGGCGGAAAAGCCAGACCATCGCTGGGCATTCGGGAAGCGCTCGGCAGTCAGCCACTCCTCGCGCTCGTCGGCCACCGTCACCTGAAAGCCGACCTGCCCCGCCAGCTGCGCCAGCTCTTTGCCCACGTGGCCGGCGCCGAAGACGTAGAGCTGATCGGCCGGGTTCACCTTCTCGAGAAACACGCTCATTCGCCCCCCGCAGCACATCCCGAGGTCGTGCGTCAGGTGAGTCTGCAGCAGCCGGGTCGAGGCCTTCGAGTCCGCCAGAAGCTCGCGGGCCGCCTCGATCACCTGCTTCTCGATCGCGCCGCCGCCGATCGTCCCGCGCAGAGTGCCATCGGCGAGCATCAGCAGCTTCGCTCCGGCCTTGCCGGGAGACGAGCCGCCGGTCTCGACGACGGTCGCCAGCACGAACAGGCTTCCGGCCGACGACAGCCGCGCCATTTCCTCGAACAGGTTCACGTCGCGATACTACGGCGCCTGCGGGTCCGGCGCGAAGGAACTGACTTCGCCCGTTCGACCTGGGCGCACGCCTGCTCGTCCAGCGGCTCGACGACGACTTTGGCGACCAGCCGCTCGGCATCGGCCGGAGCGATTCGCCCGACCGCTCCCAGCTCGGCGTTGGCCGCCCCGGCGGCGGCGGCGTAGCGCAACTGATCGAGATAGGAGAACCCGCTCAGCCGCGCATGGGCAAGCGCCGCCAGGTAGCTGTCCCCGCTGCCCACGGGATTGCGCTCGCGGATCCGCGGCGGGCTCACCCGGAAGCGCCCCCAGGGCCCGCGGACTCGCACCGGCCGAGGACCATCGGTGAGGTGGACCTCCTCGACCCGGTCGAGCAGCCCGGCAGCGGGCGCCTCCTGCCGGTTGAGTTTGACCAATTGCGGCGGGCAGTTCCCGGAGAGCGCTCGCTCGAGCGCAGGGCCGTAGCTGTCCAGCCACACCGGGATTCCCGCGCCAGCGCATGCCTGCCCGATCTGACGGTAGAGATCCTGGCAGCTGGGATCGGGAACCGAACCACCGATCAGCACCAACTGGCAGGTCGAAGCCCGCCGCCGGATCGCTCGCACCAGCTCGCGCTGCTCTGCGGGGCGGACCTGGAAGCCGTTCTCCAGCAGCGCGAAGGCCCCACGAGGAGAGAGCGCCTGAAAGCCGATGCGGGTGCGGGAGGCAGTGGCGGCGAAGAGCGGCTCGATCCCTTCCGCCCGCACCTGCTCGCGCAGCAGCTCGCCAGTCAGACCGCCGGCAAAACCCGCAGCCAGCACTCGATGCCCGTGAGCGACGAGCACGCGGGATTCGATCAGCCCTTTTCCGCCGGCAGTGATCTCGAAGCGCGGGACGCGGCACACCTTGCCGCGGACCAGATCGGCCGGCCCGAGGAAGTCGATCAGGGTGTTGGCGGTGACGGTGAGGACGGTGGCCATGGCGCGCGCATTGTCGCGCGAACCGGCCGACTCCGGGAGCTAGTACCCGGCGCGCGCGATGGCGTGGTACTGGGCCGGGACGGTGCGCAGGTTGTGGACGCAGCCTTCGGCGCAGCCGCGGCACTCGTAGGACCACACCGAGCCCCAGCCGTCGCCGGACTCGTAGAGGAAGATGTGGCCGGCGCTGCCGTTGTTGTAGACCATCGCGTCCGCGGCCTTGAGGGCGATGCGGTCGATGTTGCTCCACTGCGACGACGGGACGTTGAAGCTGGCGGTGCTGTAGGGGTGGTAGTCGACGGTGAGATCGGTGTTGTTGCTTCCGACCTGCCAGATCTTGCCCACGAAGCCCGAGCAGTCGGCGCCGAAGGTCCCGGCGTGGCTGCAGCTGGGGCAGGTGCCGTAGCAGGCGCCAGTGGTCGAGGAGGTCGGGCCGGCGGGGTTCAGGCGGGCGTGGCCCCACCAGTAGGAAAAGCCGACCCCGGACCGGGCGCGGGCGATGGCCGCGGTTCGCGCGGCGGAGGCGGCCGGCGGCGGCGCGGACGGAGAAGAGACCAGCGTGTAGTAGGCGCCAGAGCTGAACCCGACGGTGCCGTTGAACTTGACGTTGTAGAAGCCGTTGACCGGCGCGGCGGCCACCGTCTCCACCAGCGAGCCGTTGGGAACCACCAGCAGGACCTTGGCGCTGGTCGAAGCTCCGACCCGGAGATTCACGTTGGCGGTCGCGCGCAGCTGCGAGCCGACGGGGAGCGCGGCGGTCAACGCGTTGTCGGTGGCCCCAGACTCGTCGCCAGCGGTCAGCTGCTCGCTGTCGACGATGGCCTGGCCGCAGCCGGTCAGGGCCGCCATCGCCATCAGGGTCACCGAGAGGGTCCGGAGCGTGGTCGCGCGCATGCCCGCCTCCTATGCGCGGATCGGACCACATTCGCATCACACCGAGATTTCAAGACTTTCCGATGTATTAGTAAGCGACGTTTACACGTTAGAATGACCGTTTTCTGGGCACCTACGCGGAGCGCCGTCCAACATTCGGACAGCTGATGCCAGGTTGCTCAAGGGGGGCCAGCGCGGATAGGGTCGCGCGTCGAAAGGGATCCCCATGCCCCGACGCTCTCGCCTCTGGCTCCTCGGATTGCTTTCGCTGGTCGCCGCTGCCGCGCTCTGGTGGCTGCTTCTCCAGGCCAGGAACGAGACGATGCCTGCGGCTCCTGCCGGCAGCTCAACTCGCCCTGGCTCGGGCTTGGGGGCAGTCAGCGCCAGCCCCTCGAGCTCGGACCGGAGCACCAAGAGCCAAGGGGCCGGAGCACCGGCCGCCGCGGCCGACCGGAAACAGCTGGCGAGCGCCACCTGGGGCAGCGGCCCGGGACAGCTGGGGCGCTCGATCCCGCAGGAAGGCAACCCCCAGGCGCCCTCGAGCTTTGCGGTGGCTCCCGATCGCTCGCTGGTGGTGCTGGACCAGGTGAACTCGCGGCTGGTGCGCATCGGTCCCGACGGTCAGGTGCGCTCGACCACTCCGCTGTCGCAGCAGGTTCCGCAGGATCTGGCGGTCGGGCGCGACGGCAGCGCCGCCATCCTCGACCGCCTCAAGGACCGCAGCGTGACGCTGCTGCGGCCGGACGGCTCGGTCGCCGGAGAGCTGCCGATCGTCGGCGCCAACCTCTCCGAGGCCGGCGCCGCCACCGGCGTCTTCGTAGACGGCGACAGCGTCTACGTCGAGAAGGAGCACTCGGCGCTGGTGCGCGTCGGCGACACCTCGGGCAAGCCCGATCCCGATCAGCCGACCGTCCCCGGCCGGCCCTCGCGCGACGGGACGCTGTACCTCAACGCCGGGACGATCGATCCGCCGGCCGGCCGCCTGTACGTCAACGCCATCGCCCGGCCGTCGCTCGAGCACCGCTACACCCGCGAGCTGCGCCTGGGCGCCCCGCTGCTGTCGCTGGTGCTGCTCGACACCGACCTGCGCGGCAACATCTACCTCGGTGCCCTGCTCGAGCCGAAGGAGGGACAGCCGCTGGTGGCCCACGTGATCTGCATGTCCGAGCAGACCGGCGCGCCGTGGGGGACGGCCGACGTCCCGGCCAACGGCGGCCCGGAGGAGACCTTCCGCGAGCTCACCGTCCTCGACGAAGGCGGGCTGATCTATGTCGCCCGCGACGAGGTCGGCATCAGCTACCAGCGGGCGGAGTGCCGCTGAACTGACCGGAGCCGGCGTCCGCCCCGCAGCTCGGAAACTTGCGAGCCGACCGGTTTCGGGGCTTTTTTGAAGGGTGCCACTCGCATTTCCCCTGCTGTTGGCGGTCCTGACGCTCGCCTCATCGGCCTCGGCGCAGGTCCGTGCCGTCGCCTCCCCTGCCCTGGCGTCCGCCGGCGGCGATCAGTTCGAGCGCTGCGATCCCAACAGCGACGAGCTGGCCTCGCGGGTCTGCGCCTCGATGAGCCTCGAGGACCGCATCGCGCAGATGGTGATGAGCTATCCGCCGATCATCCCGGTGGGCCCGGTCAACCTCGGGGCGGTGATCCTGGTCGGCAACCTGCTGCGCAGCGAGAAGGCGGTCCGCAACCGCATCGACAACCTGCAGGCGCGCGCCAACATCCCGCTGCTGATCGCGGTGGACATGGAGGGCGGCAAGCTCAATCGCATGAAGTTCGTGCGCGACCTGCGCGCGGCCCCCTCGGCGCGCGAGCTGGGACGGCGCGGAGAGAAGGAGGCGCGCAGCTGGGGGCGCCGGGTCGGCCGTGGGCTCGCCGCGCTGGGGATCAACCTGAACCTCGGGCCGGTCCTCGACCTGGCGAACAGCGGGATGATGTTCGAGTCGGGCCGCTCCATCGGCGACGACGCCACCCATGTCGCCCGCGTCGGGAGGGCCTACGCCCTGGGCATGCGCGAATACGGCGTGCTGGCGATCGGCAAGCACTTCCCCGGCTACGGCGACCTGGAGCGCAACACCGACTTCAACCTGGTGATCACCGAGCGGCCCCCGGAGGAGATCGAGCGCCAGCTCAGCGCCTTCGAGAAGGCCGGCGACGCCATCTCCGGCGTGATGCTGGCCAACGTCGGCTACCAGAGCTACCAGGGCGTGCCGGCCATCTTCTCGGAGGAGCTGGTGGCCCGGGCGCACAAGCGCGGCTGGCTGACCATCACCGACGACCTCGCCATCCACTCGCTGCTCGCCGCCGCCGACGGCAGCCCGGAGGAAGTGATCCGCAAGGCCTTCCTGGCCGGCAACGACATCCTGCTCACCACCGGCCCGGTAGACTGGGACAAGGGCATCGACGTGCGCAAGGTGGTGCTGCGGCTGGTCCTGTCGCGCCCGGAGCTGCGCGCCCGGGTCGATTCCAGCGTGCTGCGCCTGCTGCGGCTCAAGGAGCGCTCCGGCCTGCTCGAAGGGCTGCGCCGGCAGTTCCCGCACACCAACATCGTCGCCGGCTCGGCCCAGGCCTCGACGCCCGAGCCGGGCAGCCTGTGAGCGCACCCGCCAAGGCCCCGGCCGCCCTTCCCACCCGGATTCTCTTCGGATTCCTGGCCGGCACCCTGCTCGGCCTGGCGGCCAACGCGCTTGCCCCGGCCGCCCTGACGCCTGCCGTCGGCTGGCTGGTGACCAACGTCGCCGAGCCGGCGGGACGCATCTTCCTGCGGCTGCTGCTGATGACCACCGTGCCGCTGGTGGTGACCTCGCTCACTCTAGGCGTGGCCGGGCTGGGCAATCCGCGGCGACTGGGCCGGGTTGGCATCAAGACCGCGGCGCTGGTGGTGATGGTGAGCAGCGTCTCGGTGGGGCTGGGACTCACCCTCGCCAATCTGATTCGCCCGGGCGAGCGCGTGCCCGCCGAGGTGCGCGAGCAGCTGTTCACCGTCCAGCCAGCGAGCATCTCTCAGGCACTGACCGGCCCCAGCGGGCCGGGCAAGACCGCCGCCCAATCGCTGGTGGAGCTCGTCCCGGAAAACCCCTTCGCCTCCGCCTCCCGCTCTCCGCCCGACATGCTGGGGGTGATGGTCTTCGCCATCCTGCTGGGAATCGGGCTGGCCATGGCCAAGGAGAAGGGCCAGGCTTTCGCCGCCTTCTTCGAATCGGCCTTCGCGGTGCTGCAGAAGGTGATCGCGGCGGTGATGTGGCTGGCGCCGTTCGGAGTCGGCGCGCTGCTCTTCGCGATGACCGCCCGCTTCGGCTTCGGAGTGCTGCGCGGGCTCGCAGCGTTCGTCGGGACGGTGCTCGCCGGCCTGCTGCTGCACCAATTCCTCTTCTACTCGGCGCTGCTCAAGCTGTGGGGTCGCGTCTCGCCGCTCGAGTTCTTCCGCCGCACCCGGCAGGTGATGGCCACCGCCTTCGCCACCTCCTCCTCGAACGCCACCCTGCCCACCGCACTGGAGTGCGCCGAGAGGGATTTGCGCTTGCCGCGCGAGGTCTCGACCTTCGTGCTGACGGTGGGCGCGACCGCCAACCAGAACGGGACCGCGCTCTACGAGGGCGTGACGGTGCTGTTCCTGGCGCAGCTGTTCGGAGTGGACCTGAGCCTGGGCCAGCAGCTGATGGTGCTGGGGATGGCACTGGTCGCCGGAGTGGGCACCGCCGGAGTGCCCTCGGGCTCGCTCCCTTTCATCGCCCTGATCCTCCAGACGATCCACGTCCCGGCCGAAGGGATCGCGGTGATCCTCGGGGTCGACCGGCTGCTCGACATGTGCCGGACCGTCCCGAACGTCGTCGGGGATCTGGTGCTGGCGACGCTGGTTTCGCGCAGCGAGGGCGCCCAGGTGATGGCCGCCCCCGAAACCGATAGCTCCGAGCAGCCGTCGCTCTGAGCCTGCGAGCTATTCCCCGATCGCCTTCATCACCAGCCGCTTCGGCCGGCGGCCGTCGAACTCGAAATAGAAGACCTGCTGCCACGGGCCCAGGTCGAGCTTGCCGTTGGTGATGGGCACGATCACCTGGTGGCCAATCAGCAGATTCTTGAGGTGGGCGTCGCCGTTGTCCTCGCCCGAGTGGTGGTGGCGGTAGTCGGGCCCCGGCTTGGAGTCGTCAGCCGCCGGGCCGGGAGCAAGCCGCTGCAGCCACTCCTCGATGTCCTGGTGCAGCCCCGGCTCGTCGTCATTGATGAAGACCCCGGCAGTGATGTGCATGGCGCTCACCAGGATCATCCCCTCCTTGATCCCGCTCTCCTCGCAGGTCTTGGCGACCTCCTCGGTGATCCGCTTGAGCTCGCGGCGGCGGCGGGTGTTGAAGGTCAGGTAGCGGGTGTGGCTCTTCATGTCCTCTCCCTTCGGCGGCTGGTCTTACCGGCGCGGCAGTCTGCCACAGCGCTCCGCGAGTGGAGACCGAAGGCCGGAATCCCGGACGAAACCGCCGAGGAATTGGCCGAATCCGGGGTCGATCTTCGGCGTCCGGTTCGGCATACTGTTTCGCGCCGAGCGCCCGGAATGCTCGGCCCACGAGGACTCCATGAGCCGCCGATCGTCCCTGATTTTGCTGTCGATTCTGGCCCTGCCGAGCTGCGTCATGCAGAGCACCTTCGACGCGCTGCAGAAGGACTACGACGACACCAAGGAAACGCTCGCTCGCCGGGATAGCGAGAACTCGTCGCTCAAGTCCTCCCTGCAGAAGGAGCAGGACAAGGCCCGCCAGCTCAATGAGCAATCGACCGAACTCGACAAGCAGATCGCCAAGCTCCAGTCGGACCTGCAGGCGGCGATCATCGCCCGCGGGGCGCTGGAGGCGGAGAAGTCGGCGGTGCTCAAGGACAAGTCGAGCCTGGAGGCCTCGGTGGACGAGATGCGCCATGCCCTGGCCGACCTGGCCAAGCGCAAGGCCGAGGCCGACGCCCGCATCAGCGAGTTCCGCAGCCTGCTCGACCGCTTCAAGAGCCTGATCGACGCCGGCAAGCTCAAGATCAAGATGGCCGACGGCCGGATGGTGGTGGAGCTGGCCTCGGACGTGCTCTTCGCTTCGGGCTCGTCGAACCTGTCCCGCGACGGCAAGGCGGCAGTGAGCGAGGTCGCCACCCTGCTGGCCGACATCCCGGGCCGCAAGTTCCAGATCGAGGGGCACACCGACAACGTCCCCATGCGCTCGGACAAGTACCCGTCGAACTGGGAGCTGGCGGCGGCACGAGCGATCACCGTGCTCAAGACCATGCTCGACGCCGGGCTGCCGCCCGAGCGCATCAGCGCCGCCAGCTACGGCGACAGCAAGCCCGCCAAGGACAACGAGACCCCCGAGGGCAAGGCCGCCAACCGCCGGATCGAGATCGTGGTGGTCCCCGACCTCTCCAGCCTCCCCGGCTTCGACGAGCTCAACCGCGCCGCGGCCCAGTAGCGTGGAGCCGATCCACCTTAAGTTCCGCTACACCGAGGCCGACTGGGTCGCGGCGATGCGGCTGCACTTCCGCCAAACACTCAAACTCAGGCGCGATCTGGCCGCGGCGATCGTGATCGGGTTCCTGGGGTTCGCCTTCGGCGCCAGCTACGGATTCACCATGTTGCTACCGTGGGTGCTGGCTGGCGGGGCGGCACTCGTGGTGCTGCTGGTGGCCGCCGCCTGGTACGTGGTTCCCGGCTGGAGCTTCCAGCGCAGCCCCAAGCTGCACGACGAGTACGATCTGCTCTTCTCCGAGGAGGGCATCGACTTCCGCATTGCCCACGTCGGCTCGAAGTTCGACTGGACGCGCTACCGCGGCTACCTCGCCGACGAGAGCTGCTGGCTACTCTATTACGGCAAGGCGACCTTCACCGCGATCCCCAAGAGGCTGTTCCCGACCGCCGAGGACGCCCAGGGCTTTGCGCAACTGATCCAGCGCAAGCTCTCGCCGGCCTGAGCGCGCCCGCTCATCGCCGAGCCAGCGCCTCCAGCCGCCGCGCCGCCGCCTGCAAGGTCTCCGTCTTCTTGCAGAAGGCGAAGCGCAGCAGACCCTTCTCGGGACGGGAGCTGTAGAAGACGCTCAGCGGCACCGAGGCGATCCCGTGTCGCTCGACCAGCTCGCGGGCGAAGCCTCGGTCGTCGAGCTTCGAGTGCCGGGCGAACTCCGCCAGGAGGAAGCAGGTCCCTTGCGGCATCTGGACCTCGAAGCCGGCCGAGCGCAGGGCCCCGGCGAGGAAGTCGCGGCGCTCCAGGTACTGGGCGCGCAGCTGGTCGAGATAGCCGGTCCCGAGCGCCGTCAGGGCGTGGGCCATGGCCACCTGCAGCGGCGTGGCGGTGGCGAAGGTCACGAACTGGTGCGCCGCCTGGGCCGCAGCCACCAGGTTCGCCGGCCCCAGCGCCCAGCCCACCTTCCAACCGGTCATCGAGTAGGTCTTGCCGGCGCTGGAGATGGTGAGCGTGCGCTCGCGCATTCCCGGCAGAGAGGCGATGGGGATGTGCTTCGCGCCGTCGTAGGTCAGCTGCTCGTAGACCTCGTCGGCCAGCACGATCACCCCATGCCGCTGGCAAAGAGCGGCGATGCCCGCCAGCTCCTCGGCGGTGAAGACCTTGCCGGTCGGGTTGTGCGGCGAGTTGAGGAGCAGCAGCCTGGTCTTCTTCGAGAAGAGCGCCGCCAGGTCGTCGAGGTCGAGCGCGAAGTCTGGCGCACGCAGGGTGCAGACCCTGGGAATCGCGCCAGCCATCGCCACGCAGGCCGGGTAGCTGTCGTAGTGCGGCTCGAAGAGGATCACCTCGTCTCCGGGGTCCAGGAGCCCGAGCATCGAGGAGGCGATGCCCTCGGTGGCGCCGCTGACGACCACCACCTCGGTCATCGGGTCGTACCGGGTGCCGAAGTCCCGCTCGCGCGAGCGGGCGATGGCCTGCACCAGCAGCGGGTGACCAAGCGAGCGGGCATATTGATTGTGCCCGTCGCGCATGGCCTTTTCGGCGGCCTCGATGATTTTGGCCGGGCCGTCGAAGTCGGGAAACCCCTGCGAGAGGTTGATGGCGCCGTGCTCGAGGGCGAGCCGGGTCATTTCGCTGAAGATGGAGGTGCCGAACGGAAGCAGCTTGGCGCTGGTCATGATGCCCTCGCTGGGAAGCAGGCGAGCGTGGCCGAGATGATGGCCGGCGCGCAAGACGCAACGTGCTACCATTCGCCCCTTCTTCGGAGACTTGCGATGCCCGACCCCCTGAGCCAGCCCACCGCGCCCCTTGCGCCCGAGCAGCTCATCCTCGAAGGCCGCCCCGCGGCTCTCGATTCACTCGGCCGCTGGCTCTTCGCGGTGCTGACCCTGGGAATCGCCGCGCTCTACTGGTGGCTGCAGGCCGCGGGCAATCGCTTCCGCATCACCGATCAGCGACTGGTCCTCAAGACCGGGCTGCTCACGATCCGGACCGACTACATCGAGCTGTACCGGGTCACCGACCTGCTGGTCGAGGAACCGCTCACCGAGCGGCTGCTCGGCTACGGCCGGCTGGTGGTGGTCTCGTCGGACCGCACCGACCCCAGGGCTGTGCTCCGCGGCCTGCGGAACCCTGAGCAGATCGCCGACAAGCTGCGCGGTTGCGTCGAGACGCAGAAGCGGGCGCGCCGCGTGACCACCATCGGCGAGGCGTGAGAACGGGCGCCGAAGTCGTCTCGGCGCCCGCTCCAGCTATTCCTTGCTCGGCTCTTCGGGGCCCTTGTCGCCCTCGGCGGCCGGCGTCTCGGAGCCTTCTGCGCCCTCGGCCCCTTCGCCGCCCTCGCCCACCACCTCGTCGGCTTCGGCGAGTCGGGCGATGCCGCACACCTTCTCGTCGGCGCTCTCGAGCGTGATCATGCGCACGCCCTGAGTGTTGCGGCCGATCACCGAGACTTCCTTCACCCGGGTCCGAATGAGCATGCCCTTGTTGGTGATGAGCATGATCTCGTCGGTGTCCTTGACCTGGGCCACCCCGACCACCGAGCCATTCCGATCGGTGGTCTTGATGTCGATGATGCCCTTGCCGCCGCGCCCCTGGATCCGGTACTCGGTCTCCTCGGTGCGCTTGCCGTAGCCGTTCTCGGTGACGGTGAGGAGGGTCTTGCCCGGCTCGATGACCTCGGCCGCCACCACCTCGTCGCCGTCCTCCAGGGTGATGCCCTTGACCCCGTAGGCCGACCGGCCCATCGCCCGGACTTCCTCTTCCTTGTAGCGGATGGACATCCCGGTCTTGGTCGACAGCAGCATGTCCTTGCTGCCGTCGGTGATCTTCACCGCCACCAGCCGGTCGTCGTCCTCGATGCCCAGGGCGATGATTCCCGAGGCCCGCGGATTGGAGAACTGCTCGAGCGCGGTGCGCTTGGTGATGCCCTTCTTGGTGACGAAGGCCACGAAGCGCCCGGGGTCGAACCCCTTCACCGAGAGGATCGCCGCCAGCTTCTCGTCGGACTTGAACTGCACCAGGTTGACGATCGGCTTGCCGCGCGAGGTGCGCCCGCCGGCCGGGATCTCGTGCACCTTGAGCCAGTACAGCCGGCCCAGGTTGGAGAAGACCAGCACGTAGTCGTGGGTCGAAGCCACGAAGACTTGCTCGACAAAATCGTCTTCCTTGGTGGTCGCCCCGGTCTTGCCGCGCCCGCCGCGCTTCTGCGCCCGGTAGTCGGCCACCGGGTTGCGCTTGACGTAGCCGGCGTGGCTGAGCGTCACCACCACGTCCTCGTCGGCGATCAGGTCCTCGACCGACAGGTCGCCGGTCTCCTCGACGATCTGGGTGCGGCGCGGATCGGCGTAGCGCTCCTTGACCTCACGCAGCTCGGTCTTGATGACCTCCAGCAGCACCTTCTCGTGCGCCAGGATCTCCTTGAGCCGGGCGATCTCGCGGGTCAGCGCCAGGATCTCCGCGACCAGTTCCTCGCGCTCGAGGCCGGTCAGCTTCTGCAGGCGCATGTCCAAGATCGCCTTGGCCTGCTCGGGCGAGAATCCGGTGCCGACGTAGGTCCGGGTCATCCCGTCGTAGATCGGCTCGTCCTTCTTGAGCCGCGCGATGAGCGCGTCCATCTGCGCCTGGGCCTTCTTGGCGTCGATGCGCGGCAGGTCCTTGAACGCCGGCCGCGTGTAGAGCTCGTCGGAGAGCACGCGCTGCAGGCCCCAGCTCGCCTCCTCGCCGTCCTTGGACTTGCGGATCAGGCTGATCACGTGGTCGATGAAGTCCTGCGCGACCAGCAAGCCTTCCTTGATGTGCAGCGCCTGCTCGGCCTTGCGCAGCTCATAGCGGCTGCGGCGGGTGACCACGTCGCGGCGGTGGCCGATGAAGCGCTCCAGCAGCTCCTTCAGGTTCAGGATGCGCGGCTGGCCGCCGTCGATGCCCAGCATGATCACGCCGAAGGTGGTCTCCAGGTCGGTGTGGGCGAAGAGGTTGTTGAGCACCACCTGGCCGATGGCGTTGCGCGAGATCTCGATCACCACCCGCATGCCGTGGCGGTCGGACTCGTCGCGCAGGTTGGTGATGCCCTCCACCACCTTGTCGCGGTGCAGCTCGGCGATCCGCTCGATGAGCCGCGCCTTGTTCACCTGGTAGGGCAGCTCGGAGACGACGATGGTCTCCTTGTCGGTCTTGGGATCGACCTCGATCTCCGCCTTGGCGCGGATGCGCAGGTGCCCGCGGCCGGTGGTGAAGGCGTCGTAGATCCCCTGGCGGCCGCGGATGAAGCCGGCGGTGGGGAAGTCGGGCCCGGGCATGAAGCGCATCAGCTCGGGGATGGTGGCCCGCGGGTTGTCGATGAGGTGGACGGCCGCATCGATCGACTCGCCCATGTTGTGGGGCGGGATGTTGGTGGCCATGCCCACCGCGATGCCCGCCGACCCGTTGACCAAGAGGTTCGGGAAGCGGGTGGGCATCACCAGCGGCTCGGTGAGCGAGTCGTCGTAGTTGGGCCCGAACTCGACGGTCTCCTTGTCGATGTCGGCCAGCAGTTCCTCGGCCAGCCGCGTCAGCCGCGACTCGGTGTAGCGCATCGCCGCCGGCGGGTCGCCGTCGATCGAGCCGAAGTTGCCCTGGCCGTCGACCAACAGGTAGCGCAGCGAGAAGTCCTGGGCCATGCGGACCAGGGTGTCGTAGACCGCCGAGTCGCCGTGCGGGTGGTACTTACCGATCACGTCGCCGACGATGCGCGCCGACTTCTTGTAGGGCTTGTTGTGGTGGTTGCCCAGCTCGTGCATCGCGTACAGCACGCGGCGGTGCACCGGCTTGAGCCCGTCGCGCACGTCGGGCAGCGCGCGGCCGATGATCACGCTCATCGAGTAGTCGAGATAGGACTTGCGCATCTCGTCTTCGATGGCGACCGGCATCACGTTGTGGGCCGGGGGCGGCTGCTCGCCTCCCGAGGCACCGTTGCCGCCGGCGGGGGGCGGCGCTGCGCCGGCATCGCCGGCCTCTGGGAGCTTGGGGTCTTCGGTGTCGGCCATCGCGGTCGTCTTTCAGGCGGTCCGGCGAGCGCCCTGCGGCTCGGAAACGAGCCTGCCAGCGGCCTTCGTCGGGGCTAGGAACTAACACTGAAAAGCGGTGGATTATTGCCCAGATCCGCCCGGAATTGCTTGAAAAACCGCATCGCCGCGGGCGCCGCCAAGCAGGCGAATTTTCTCGGGAACTGGAGCCTGGCTCGGCGGCCGGGAAGGCGGGGCCGAAAAGGCGCGCGGCGCCCTCGCTCGGGCAAGGAGCGAGGGCGCCGCGCGGTCGGCGTTCTCTTGAGAGAGTCCTACTTCTTGATGTGGCAGCCGTCGCACTTGACCGGGGCGGCGGGGAACTTGGCGGCCTCGGCCTTGTGGCAGGCGATGCACTTGACGTGGAACGGGTTCTTGGTCGGGCTCATGTCGGCGCAAGTGCCGATCTTCTCCTGGGCCTGCTTGTGGCAGGTGGTGCAGCCCTCGTTCTTGCCCTTGTGGTGGCAGTCGATGCACTTGGTCTCGGGCTTGGCCTTGAAGTGCTTCTGGTGGTCGAAGTTCACCGGGCCCTTGGCCTTCTGGCACTCCTTGATCTCGAGCACCTTCTCCGGGGCCTTCTCTTCGGCGGCGAGCGCCACGCCCGCCACCAGCATCGAACCTGCGGCAACTGCGATCAGGATGCGCTTCATGGTGGTTGCCTCTTTTCCTTGAGGGTCAGGGGAGTTGCGTACAGCGGCCGAATGATATCCAGACTGCTGGGGGCTCAAAGCTCTATTCGCTGGGCGAGCGAGCAGGCAGGAAAAGCGCGATCCAGCGAGGCGGATCGATGGCAAACGAAACTTTCTAAAGTGCGCGATGAGCTGCCCTTCGCCGGCTTGGACGCACTGGTCGGAGGGAAATTCACGCCGGCGGCGCGGGCCCAGATCAGGGCAGCGTCAGGATCTCGGCGCCCTGATCGGTGACCAGGATGGTGTGCTCGAACTGGGCGGTGCGCTTGAGATCGGCGGTGACCGCCGTCCAGCCGTCGGGCCACACCCGGTGCTCCCAGGTGCCCAGGGTGATCATCGGCTCGATGGTGAAGGTCATCCCCGGCTTCATCACCCAACGGATCTCCGGGTCGGGGTAGTGCGGCACCTGCACCGTGCTGTGGAAGCGCTCGCCGATGCCGTGGCCGCAGTAGGCGCGCACCACTCCGTAATGGTGCTTGGCGGCGTGGGCCTCGATCGCCTCGCCCACCCGCGTGATCCGCGCCCCGGCCTTCACCGCCTCGATGCCCTTCTGCAGGCACTCGCGGGTCACCTGCACCAGCTGCCGCGAGGACTGGTCCACGGTGCCGACCAGGTAGGTCGCCGAGCAGTCCCCGTGCATCCCGTCGAGGAAGACGGTGACGTCGAGGTTGACGATGTCCCCGTCCTCCAGCTTCCGGCTGTCGGGGATGCCGTGGCAGATCACCTCGTTGACCGAGGTGCAGATCGACTTCGGGAAGCCGTGGTAGTTGAGCGGGCTGGGATAGCCACCGCGGTCGAGACAGGCCTGGTGGGCGATGGCGTCGAGCTCGTCGGTGGTGATCCCCGGGCGCACCGCCTTGCTGGTCAGCTCCATCACCTGGGCGGCGGCCTGGCAGGCCCGGCGCATCCGCGCGATCTGCTCCGGAGTCTTGACCTCGTCGATCGGCCCGTCGTCCGCGGGCTTGCCGGTCTTGGCGTAGTCAGGCCGAGGGATGCTCGCCGGAACGGGCCGGCCGGCAGTCACGCGCCCCGGGAGCACTCGCGCCACCGGCCGCACGGCCGCCTCGGAAGAGCCGGCCTCGTCTGATTGCTGGTGGCAGCGCTTGTACTTCTTGCCGCTGCCGCACCAGCACGGCTCGTTCGCGCCGGGGTGGCGGGCTGCTCCGAACCTGTCCTCGGCCGTCTTCACGTCGCTGCTCCGCGCAAATGTTGGGACTTCGACTGCGCGAAGTCATAACACGGGGCGCGGGGCGACCGCAGGGGCGATCCGTGGCAGGAGGGCGACTTTTCGGGCGGCGGAGTGCCTGGCGCCGGCCAATCAGGCCGACTGGCAAACCTGGCGGAGCATGTCCAGCTCCTCGAGGGCCTTGCCGGCGCCAATGACCACCGCCGACAGCGGGTCCTCGGCCAGGAAGACCGGCAGCCCGGTCTCCTCGCGCAGCAGGGTGTCCAGGTTCTTCAGCAGCGCGCCGCCGCCGGCCAGGACGATGCCCCGGTCGGCGATGTCGCCGGCCAGCTCGGGCGGAGTGCGCTCGAGGGTGATCTTGACCGCCTCGACGATGCCGTTGACCGGCTCGGCCAGGGCGTCGCGGATCTCGTCGGAGCTGACGGTGAGGGTGCGGGGCACGCCGGCCACCAGGTCCCGCCCCTTGATCTCCATGGTCATCACTTCTTCGGAGGGGTAGGCGGTGCCGATGCCCATCTTGATCAGCTCGGCGGTGCGCTCGCCGATCAGCAGGTTGTACTTGCGCTTGACGTGCTGGATGATCGCCTCGTCCATCTTGTCGCCGCCGATGCGGACCGACTTCGAGTAGACGATGCCCGACAGCGAGATCACCGCCACGTCGGTGGTGCCGCCGCCGATGTCGACGATCATGTTGCCGCTGGGCTCGGTGATCGGCAGGCCGGCGCCGATGGCCGCGGCCATCGGCTGCTCGATCAGGTAGACCTCGCGGCTGCCGGCGCTCTCCGCCGCCTCGCGCACCGCGCGCTTCTCCACCTCGGTGATGTTGGAGGGGATGCCGATGATGATCCGCGGCTTGACCAGCGCCTTGCGGTTGTGGGCGGTCTGGATGAAGTAGCGCAGCATCGCCGCGGTGACTTCGAAGTCGGCGATGACCCCGTCCTTCATCGGGCGGATGGCCATGATGTTGCCGGGCGTGCGCCCGAGCATTTCCTTGGCTTCCTTGCCCACGGCCAGCACGCGCTTGCCGCTGCGGGCCTCTTGCTGCACCGCCACCACCGACGGTTCGTTGGCGACGATGCCCACCCCACGGATGTAGATGAGGGTGTTCGCGGTGCCGAGGTCAATCGCCAGGTCGCGCGAGAAGATTGAGTGGAGCCAATTGAACATGGGAGGGTCGCGTTTATAGCACTGGCTGGCGGGATGGCAAGGATTTCTTGACGGTTATCACGGGCTTGCAGCCCGTCGCCCGCCTACCCCGCGAGCTCCTTCGGAGCGTGTGCCGCTACAACACCGCTGCCGCGAAGTTTCGTCCGCGCCCTGCTGCCGAAGGGCGCCGGCCCTCAGCGGAGAGCGAGATAGAGGTAGGCGGCCACCCCTGCTCCCTCGGCGACCAACAGCCCGATCGCCGTGCTCCACATCCATCGGCGCCGACGCTCGAGTCCCTGGCCCATCAACTCGCAGGCCGCCGCCAGCGGGAGCAAGCCGGCGGCGATCAGGCGCTCGAGGGCAACGAGCCCCGTCGTTGGATCGAGCCCCTCGGCGGCAGCCAGCCGCCATTCCCGCTCGACAGAGGAGGCGTGCAGCAGCAGCCCCAAGCCGACGGCCGCCGACGGCAGGACCAGCCATCGAAAGAAGGTCGACGCCCTCACGGCCGCCCGCCCGGCTCAGCGCACCTTCACGCCGTACTTGACGATGGCGTACAGGGCGCGGAAGCCGTCCTTGAACCCGATCTTCTTGCCCTCGGCGTAGGTGCGGCCGTGGTAGCTGACCGGGACCTCGTAGATCCGGTAGCCCTTCTTGGCCAGCTTGGCGGTCAGCTCGGGCTCGATGCCGAAGCGATCCTCCTCCAGCTCCACGGCCCGGATGCACTCGGTGCGGAAGACCTTGTAGCAGGTCTCCATGTCGGTGAGGTTGAGGTCGGTGAAGACGTTGGAGAGGGTGGTCAGCCCCTTGTTCAGCAGCGAGTGCCAGAAGTAGAGGACCCGGCGCGGAGTGCCGACGAAGCGGCTGCCGAAGACCACGTCGGCGTCGCCGTCGACGATCGGAGCCACCAGCTTGTAGTAGTCGTTGGGGTCGTACTCGAGGTCGGCATCCTGGACGATGGTGAGGTCGCCGGTGGCCTCGGCGAAGCCGCGCCGCAGCGCCGCGCCCTTGCCCTTGTTCTTCTCCTGGAAGTAGACCCGCAGCTCGTTCAGGTTCTTGGGAGAGGCTCCCTCGATGCCCTTGACGCCCCTCTTCGAGAGCTCCTCGAGGATTTCGCGGGTGCCATCGGTGGAGAAGTCGTCGACCAGCACCAGCTCCTTGGGCAGATCGATGGCCACCACCCGCCGCAGCAATTCCTGCAGAGTGGCGCGCTCGTTGTACACGGGGATGACGACTGAGAGCTTCACGCGAGCACCTCGGCGCGGTTTTGTTCGAATCCGTTCAAGAAGGGCGCGGATATTTCCATGCGAAGTGCGGTCTCGCAAGCAAACACTGACGCTGCGCGTTGGCGGGGAGGGGTCAGGCATTCGACCGGGGCAAAGATGGACCCGACCGGCGGATTGGCACTACGGTAGCCGGCCCCGGCATCAAACGCGCAGCCCGGGGCCCACTGCACACCGTGCCATGAATTCCCTCTCCCGCTCACCTTTGCTCCAGCTCGCCCACGTCCACCGCATCGGCACCCGCATCGGCGGCCAGGCGCGCGAGGTCTTCGTCTTCGACCACCACCGCTCGGCGTTCACCGTCTGGTGCCACGCCGCCCAGGCTTTGGGAGCGCCGCTGACGCTGCTGTCGCTCGATCGCCACCTGGACCTGGGCCTTCCCCAGGCGCCTCCGCCCGAGCTGAGCAGCACGCTGGAGTCGCTCGACGCCTATGCCCGGCTGGCGCTGGCCCCCACCAACGACGACCACATCGCCGCCGCCATGGAGGCCGGAGCCCTGGCCGACGCGGCGCTCATCGCCCGCTCCCACGCGCCGCCGTCGCTGGCTGCCTTCCAGCCCTACCGCGACCGCGCCGGCCGCGAGCACCGCTGCGCCTTCTCCGCCAACCTCGACGGCGCCTCCGAGGACGTCCTCGGGCTGTTGCAGCAGGCGCCGGCCATCGCCCTCGACATCGACCTCGACTGCTTCACCACCCTCTCCGATGCCCATCCCGACGAGGTGCTGATCTGGGATCGGGAGCTCATCGAGGGCTTCCTCTTCCCTCCCGATTCCGGCCCGTTCTGGGCGACGGTGCTCCCGAAGGTGCAGGTGGTGACGCTGGCCCGCGAGCCGTACCACTGCGGGGGACTGGGCCGCGGGGCGCGGCTGTGGCTGGACTTCGCCGAGGTCTTCTTCCGCAGATTGCTCGAAGTCCCCCCGCCGTAGGAGCGGGCCTCGGCACAGCGAAACCGCATCCCACCGGCAGAACGAGCGGTGCGCCGGATGGCGACTTCTCTTCCCTTCCTTCCAATATAGGAAGCGCTTCTCTCCCCGGGACCGCGCGCGGCCCGGCACGTGCATTTCGCCGTCGGTCGGGGGAAGAGTCCATGTTCGCGCGCAGGCTCTGGGAGGCGGCACTGGCGGCGTTGGCCATTGCCGCGGCGGCTGGGTGCAGCGGAGGAGGCGGCGGCGGATCCAGCAACTTGACCGTTCCCGACGCCGGCGACGATTCGCCCCCGCCCCAGTTCGACGCTGGCTCGACGTTCACCGGCCCCGGCCCCTGGCCGACGGCCCCGCTGACATTGTTCGACGGCACGCAGGGCCTCGATCCCGACGTGGTCGACGTCTCCACCGACGAAGACCAGAACATCTGGGCGGTGAGCCACAACGCGCTCTATCTGCTCCAGCCCGGCCAGAAGAAGTTCAAGCAGTACACCGACGCCGACGGGCTGCACGTGGCCAACGCCATGTATCCCGGGATCACCGCCGTCGCCGGCGGCGGCCCGGGCGAGGTCTTCGTCGGCTACCAGGGCACCGACGTGATCGATCCTCAGAAGGACCCGCAGTGGATGAAGGACAAGGGCAAGGTCGATCGGGTCCTGCTGCAGCCCGACGGCAAGCTGAAGGTGACGCACTACGACGTCCACAACAACGACGCCGTGGGCTTCGACGCCCAGGGCAACGTGATCCTCGGCCCCAACGGCTTCGCCGACCCCCAGTACACCGACTGGTCCTTCCACGAGGACCGCAGCGTCAAGCGCTTCCTCTACGACCACATCTACCACCGCGGCACGCTCTACGTCGGCTACAACCACGGGGTGGCGCGCTTCGAGGCCGGGCACATCGATCCCGTCACCAGCTTCGACTACGCCGACCACCTGCACCCGGTGGTCTACAACGACAAGGGAACGCAGCGGATGGGCGACTGGCGCGGGCTGGCAATCGACCCGGCGCCGCGCAAGACCAAGAGCGGCGAATGGGCCCTGGGCACCCTGTGGGTGGGCGGCCGCTGGACCGGCGGGGCCATCACCTGGACCCCCTCGCTGTTCGCCTGGGCCCGCAACGAGCTCAACCCGTTCTGGCAGGCCTTCTCCGGGCCGCCGATCTGGCCGGTGAACAACGGCGACGACATCTACATCGACGGCATCGCCCCGCTGTCGGACGGGTCGGTCTTCTTCGCCTCCGGCCAGGGAAACGCGCAGGGGTTCTCCGCGCGCGGTCTGGCTCACTGGCTGGGCGGCAAGCGCTTCGAGTACCTGCAGCCCCACGCCGACCTGAGCCTGCCCAACGACGAGATCGTCGACCTCCAGCGGCTGCCGGACGACACCCTGCTCTTGTCGATGGACTGGGCCGGAGTCTGGCGCTGGAACCCCCGGCCGTTCCCCAAGGGTCTCAAGGTGGCGCAGATTTCCGGGCTTCCCTCGATGCAGGTGCGCCGGATCTACGTCGACGCGATGGTCGTCCCGACCGCGGTCTACCTGGCGACTCCGGCGGGAGCGGTGATGCTGCGGCTGCCCTGAGCGAGCGCCCGCCGGCCCCTCTGGCCGGCGCGCCTCGGCCCGCCTGCACGCCCGCTGCGTTGGGGCGCCGGGAGCGCGACAATGGCTGGGTGGCCAGGGCCAAAGAAAAAGGCCCCAGGAATCTCTTCCTGGGGCCCTCTCATCGTGGTGGAGGCGGACGGGATCGAACCGACGACCTCCGCATTGCGAACGCGGCGCTCTCCCAACTGAGCTACGCCCCCACGATGCCTCTGCAAAACGGCGCGTCGAAGTACCCAATCCGGCGCGATCAGTCAAGCGCTTTTTCCATACGAGCATCCGTATTGAAGGCTGCCGGGCAAGCGGGGCTGCGGTTCAATTGACACCCCGCACCTGCGATGTGATAACCGTCACCCCGTAACCCCTGCCCAATTCCATGCCGCCAAGCGCCTCGAAGAGCCTCCCCAGCCCCGCCGAGCTTGCTCAGCTCGAGCACGCCTTCGCCACCGACCCGGCCTCCGACGCCTACCGCTCCCTGGCCGAAGCCTATCTGGCCATGGGCCGGTACATGGAGGCGATGGTCGTCTGCAAGAAGGGCGTCAAAGCCCACCCCGAGACCGCCACCGCCCGCGTCCTGCTGGCGCGCGTCTACGCCGATCAGGGCAAGGACAAAAAGGCGCTCGAGGAACTGCAAGGCGCCCTGCAGGCCGGCCCGCAAGACGTATCGGCGCTGCGGATGATGGGCGCCCTGCTCTTCAAGACCGGCGACGTCACCGGCGGCGCGGAGCATCTGAAGAAAGCCCTGGCGGTCGATCCGTCCGACGTCGAGCTGCTGGAGCTGTGCGCCAAGCACGGGGTCCAGGCCCCGGCGGCGGCACCCGCGGCTCCCCCGGCGGCCGCCGCCCCCGCGGCGATCCCAGTCCTGACTCCGGCAGCGCCGGCAGCCCCCCCGGTGCTGACCCCGTCGGCGACTCCGGCCGCCCCCTCGTTCTCGGC
>JBBIQS010000008.1:0-124748 GCA_037442205.1 Myxococcales bacterium | reverse complement strand
GGGCCATCGGAGCGCCGGGGATGGGAGCGGGAGCCCCCGGGCGAACCGGGGCGCCGGGAGCTCCGGAAACCGGGGCGGGACCGGCGGGCCGGGCGGCCGCGGCAGGAGCGGCGCTCACCCCGGGCATCGGGGCGGCCGCCGGCCTGGAGGGAGCGCGTCCCAGCAGCACGTTGACGCGGTCGATGAGCACCTGGCTCTCGAAGGGCTTCTGCAGGTGGCCGTCGGCGCCGCTGGCGCGGGCCCGCCCCTCGTCGAAGGCCTCGAAGGTGCCCGCCAGCAGCAGCACCGGGGTTGATTTCAGCTCGGGGTCGGCCTTGATCGCCTCGCAGACCTCGTAGCCGTTCTTCCGCGGCATGACCACGTCGGCCAGGATGACGTCTGGGCGCAGTTCCTTGGCGCGGGCCAGGGCGTCTTCGCCGTTGTCCACCGCCGTCAGGGCGACGTCCTCGTTGGCGAAGGTGATCGCCACGACCTTCTGGATGGTGATGCTGTCGTCCGCCAGCAAAAGCTTCTTGGCCATCGGCGCCTCGAAAGGGTCTAGATCCGCGATCTACAAAGCGATTCTTGATACCGTGCAGTGCTCACTCTGTCAAACAATTGCCGGGTCAAATGACCCTCATCGGACCGAGGGAAACCACCGCTCCAGATCGGGAAAAAACACTTTCCGGCCGTCCTTCAATCGCCACCGAACGCCCCCTCGTTCCGGAAGCGGTTCGGCGGCAAAACCCTCGACTACCCCAAAGACCTGGCTGGCGGCCGCCCCCACGGTCGATCCGGCGACGTCCAGCACCACTGCAAGCTCGCCCTCGGTCGCCGGCCTGCCCGAAAGCCGGCCAAGGTCGTAGATGGGCAGCAGCGCGCGCTCGTGCAGCACCAGCCCGCTGTGCCCCGGCGGCGAGAGCGGGACGTAGCAGCGCCCGGTGGCTCGCAGCACCCCCGTCACCAGCGGCAGCGCGACCCCGAACAGCTCCCCGCCTGCCTGGAAGAGCAGCGCCTTCTCGGGCTTCGCCTGCGGCCGCGCTTCCTCGACCGGTGGGAAACCGCTTCGTTCGACCGGCTTCAGGCCCGCCAGTGCCTCGGGGATGAGCTCGAGCACCAGGTTGTCGGCGTGCATCACCGCCCCGCGGATGAGCGACAGCGAGCGGGCTGCTGTCCCAGCGGGCAGCCGGTAGAACGGCGCGGTCACCAGGTCGACGACCTCCCCCACCCCGTCCACCAGCAGGGCCCGCGGCGGGGCGCAGTCGATCACCAGGGTCATCACCTCCGGCCCCGAGCAGGCCGGCTCGCCGAGCAAGAGCGAGAAGTCCTCGACCGGGAGGCCGGCGCGGGTGGCCGCCTGCTGGCCGGGCGCCGGCGCCGCAGCCACCTCGAGCACCGCCGCGGCCGGAACCGCGAACCGCGTCCCGGCGGCGCGGAAGACCAGCGCCAGGCGCTGCGAGCGGGCGTATGGCCGGTCGGCATTCATCGGCTCAACCTTAGCGGGGATCGGCTCCGGCGGGCCAGGAAGTGAACGCTTGCGACGCGCCGCGACAAAGTTAGAATCGCAACCAATCGAAGGCGCGCCCCTCCGCCGGGCCTGCCTCCGCACCCATGTTCGACTCTACGCGCATCCTCATCGTCGACGACGACCCTCTGGCGCGAGAGGTCTATTCCGACTGCCTGCGGGACGCCGGCTACCAGGTGCTGGCCGCCGCCGACGCCCGCGCGGCGGCCGAGCAGCTGTCCCATCAGCCGGTGGATGTGGTGGTCACCGACCTCATCCTGCCGGAGCAGGACGGGCTGGCTGTGCTGGCCGACGCCAAGAAGCGCGACCCGGGCATCGAGGTGATCGTCATCACCGCGGTGGACAGCGTGGAGCAGGCGGTGCGGGCCATCAAGGGCGGTGCCGCCGACTACCTGGTCAAGCCGGTGCCGCCGGAGTCGCTGCAGCGGGCGGTCACCCGCTGCCTGGCGACGCGCCAGCTGCTGCAGGAGAACGAGCTGCTGCGGCAGAGCCTTTCGCTGGTGGAGACCGGGCAGCGGCTGGCGACCACCCTGCAGCGCGACCAGCTGTTGCCGATGGCCACCGAGGCGCTGGCCCAGGCGCTGCTCGCCCCGTCGGCGCTGCTCTTCGCCCGCCGCCCCGACGGCGGCTTTGAGCTGGCCGGGGCCGCCGACCTCTCCGCCGACGAGGTCGAGCGCCTGAGCCGCGCCGCCCTGCCCCGGCTGTCCCGGCTCCCGCCCGAGACCCGGACCCTGGAGCTGGAGGGAGAGACCGTGGGCGCGGTGCAGGCCGCCACCGAGGAGGGACTGCAGGCGGTCTGCCTGGTGCGCGGGGCGGCCGGCGACGCCATGGCCTGGTCGAACGCCCACTTCCTGGCCCGCCACCTGGCGCTGGCGCTACAGAACCTGAACCGGCTCACCGCCGCCGAGGACCTGGCCTTCCTCGACGATTTGACCAAGCTCCACAACCAGCGCTTCCTGCACACCGCCCTCGACCGCGAGATCACCATCTCGATGCAGACCGGGGCTCCGTTCTCGGTGCTGTTCATCGACCTCGACCGCTTCAAGCAGGTCAACGACACCCACGGCCACCTGGTGGGCAGCAAGCTGCTGGTGGAGATGGGCGAGCTGATCAAGAGCTGCGTGCGCGACCAGGACGTGACCGCCCGCTACGGCGGCGACGAGTACGTGGTGGTGCTGGTCCACACCGACAGCGAGGGGGCGATGCGCATCGGCGAGCGCATCCGCCACACCATCGAGCAGCACCGCTTCCTGGCCCGCGAAGGGCTGGGGCTGACGGTGACCGCCTGCGTGGGGATCGCCGCCTACCCCGAGCACGCCCGCGACAAGCAGCACATCCTCGACGCCGCCGACCAGGCGATGTACCAGGGCAAGCAGTCCACCCGGAACGCGGTCTACCTGGCGTCCCTGCCCAAGGCCAAGACCGCCTAGCGGTCTCCCCTCGCCTCGTCGCCGGTCGCGCTCCGCTCACCTCGCGGGAGGCGGCTGACGTGCTGAGCGCTCAACAGTGAGACAGGCCCGAGTGCGTCGGCGCTGGGCTTGGCCGATCGCCGCGCCGAGGGGCTTGTGCCGCCACGTGCGGCGCGCCCGGCGCTCAGTCGCCGGAGATCACCGCCGAGGCGTCACCTTTGCCCTGGCGGATGATCGAGACTTCGTCCCCGACCAGCGACAGCACCGTCGACGGCTCGTTGAGCTGGGTGCCTCCGTCGAGGATCAGCGACAGCACGTGTCCGAAGCTGTCCTTGATGTCGTCGGCCCCGACCAGCACCTCGCCGTCGGGCTTGCTCGCCGAGGTGGTCGCCAGCGGCCGGCCCAGCTTGCGGCACAGCCCCTGGACCACGGCGTTGTCCGGGACGCGGATGCCCACCGTCGACTGGCGGGTCTGCATGATCTCCGGGACCAGCCGCGTGGACTCGAGGATGAAGGTGAAGGCCCCCGGGGTCAGATGGCGGACCACTCGGTAGGCGAAGTTGGAGACCTTGGCGTACTTGGCCACCTCGGCCAGGTCGGGGGGGACCAGGATCGAGACCGGCTTCTTGGGGTCGCCCTTGAGCTGGTGCAGCCTGGCGACGGCCTTCTTGTTCAGCAGATCGCAGCCGAGCCCGTAGTAGGTGTCGGTGGGATAGGCGATGAGCTCGCCCGCCTCCAGCAAGCCAACCGCGCGCTCGAGGAGGCGGGGCTGCGGATGGTTAGCATCGATCGGGAGTATGGGAGCAGCCATGGCGAGATGAACCTAACACAACCTCCGAGCGGCAGAGCCCTCGGGTGCTAGAGTGGGCGCCCCCGAGATCCGGCGGCCAGGCAGCCGCCGCGGGCGGGCGCGGAGGACTCCATGAAGTACCTGGCTGGCGACATCGGCGGCACCAAGACGCTGCTCGCGCTCTTCGAGGAGGGCACGCTGGTGCGGCGGGAGAGCTACCCCAGCGCCCAGTCACCCGACCTGGCCTCGATCGTCCGCCGCTTCCTGGGGCACACGCCCAGCGAAGTGGGGCGGGCCTGCTTCGGAGTGGCCGGGCCAGTGCTCGACGACGTCTGCCGGGCCACCAACCTGCCGTGGGTGATCGACGCCCGCGAGCTGGAGAGCGCGCTGTCGCTGACCCGGGTGCGGCTGGTCAACGACTTCCACGCCCTGGCCATCGGGATCACCGTGCTCGACTCCTCGCAGTTCGCCGTCCTCAACGACGCCCCCTCCGACCCCCGCGGCCCATGGGTGGTGCTCGGCGCCGGGACCGGGCTGGGCCAGGCGGTGGTGGTGCGCGAGGCCCAGGGCTACGACGTCATCTCCTCCGAGGGCGGCCACACCGACTTCGGTCCGCGCAACGAGCTGGAGATCGACCTGCTGCGGTTCCTGATCAAGCGCCACGGCCGGGTGAGCTATGAGCGCATCGTCAGCGGGCCGGGGCTGGTGGCGCTCTACGAATTCCTGCGCGAGCGCGGCGAGCAGAAGGAGAGCGCGGCGCTGGCGGCCGAGCTGGCCCAGGCCGGCGAGAACGCCGCCGCGGCCATCAGCTCCCACGGCCTGCGCGGCGACGATCCGCTGTGTCAGAAGGCCCTCGACATGTTCGTCTCGATCTACGGGGCCGAGGCCGGAAACCTGGCGCTCAAGGTCGTGGCGCGCGGCGGGGTCTACGTCGCCGGCGGCATCGCCCCCAAGATCGTCGCCAAGCTACTCGACGGGACCTTCCGCAAGGCCTTCGTCACCAAGGGCCGGCTCAGCCCGCTGCTCGAGCGCACTCCGGTGAAGGTGGTGCTGAACGCCGACGCCGGCTTGATCGGCGCCGCGGCCATCGCCCGCACCATGGTCCTGTGAGGCGTCTGCCCGCGCCGCTCGCCGCCGCTGGCGCCGTGGCGCCTTTTGGATAGAATCCCGCTGCCGCCAATGCCTCGGCGGAGCGCAACCAAAGGAATGGCAATGTCCTCGATCCCGGTCGCCCTGTCCTCCGCGCTGGCCGTCCTGGCGCTCGCCCTTCCCGCCGCGGCCAGGGCCGCCGACACTGCCCCGCCGGTCATCTCCCACCAGGCGGTGCGCGAGGCTCCGCGCGGACAGGCGCTGACCATCTCCGCCACCATCACCGATGACTCGGACATCTTCGAGCCGACGCTCTACTACCGCGCGGTCGGCGCCAAGAAGTTCCTGTCGGTGACCATGGAGCACACCGCGGGCGCCTCCTACTCCGGGGCCATTCCCGCGGCGGCGATGAAGGTCGACGTCGAGTACTTCATCGAGGCCTACGACTCGCTGGGCAACGGCCCGACCCGCTTTGCCTCGGATGCCGGTCCCCAGAAGATCAAGGCCAGCGACAAGGCGGCCGCCGTGGCAGCCTCGCTCCCGCCCCCGGAGGCCCCCGAGCCCGCCAAGGCCAAGGGAGAGAGCGCTTCGGCGCACCCTGCCACGGAGAAGCCGGCCACCGAGCCCGCCAAGGTCAAGGTCGAGAAAGCGCCGGCCCCCGCCGCCGCCGTGGAGAAGCCGGCCAGCGGAAACTCGATGGCCACCCTCGGCTACACCGCGGCCGGCGTGGGAGCCGCAGCCCTGCTCGCCGGCGGCGCCTTCGCCTACCTGTCCTCCAAGAACTACTCCGAAGCCGTGGCCGATCCGGTCGCCCTCAGCGCCTATCAGAAGGAGCAGGCGGCCAATTCCGACCGGCTGCTGTCCGGGGTGAGCTTCGCCGCCGGCGGAGTGCTGATGGCCGGAGGGCTGGTGCTGGCGCTGCTGCCGGGCAACAAGGCCGCCACGCCTGCGGATTCGAAGTCGCCGGCCGCCCCCGGGACCAAGGAGAAGGAGAAGGAGCGGGACGTCTTCGACTCCCAGCTCTTCATCGGCCCCACCGGAGCCGGCTTCACCCTGACCTTCTACTGATTCCCGCCGCCGGCGGCGATCAGCTTGCCTGGAAGAGGATCACCACGTCGCCGAAGGCGATGTAGTCGCCGTCCTTGAGCTTCACCCGGCCGTGGACGGCCACCGAGTTGACCCAGGTGCCCTCGCGGCTGTCCAGGTCCTCCACGTAGACCTCGCCCTTGCCCTCCAGGATCAGCTTGGCGTGCAGGCGCGAGACGGTGGAGTCCTCCAGCAGCAGGTCGGCGCTGTCGATGCGCCCGACCAGCGTCTGCTTGAGGAACAGCGGGAAGATGGTGTTGGCCCGCTCGCCCTCGGTGAAGATGAGCCGGGCCACCGCCGAGCTGCTCTTGGCTTGGATCTTGGCCATGCTGGTAGTCAGTTCCTGTTGTAGCGCAGGATCAGCTGGACCGTCTGCTCCTGCCCCGGACGCTTGAACTCGACCCGCATCGGCTCGTCCTCAAACGCCAGGCGGGTCGGCGTCTTCCCCTTCGAGAGGTTGTTGACGTAGGCGATGGCCCACGGCTCGCTCGCCAGCTCGAGTGAACCGTCGGCGCCGTAGCTGAGGTGGATCTTGAAGGCCGACCCCTCGCCCACCACGTCGATGGTGCCGCCGCCGGCGAGCAGGTCGATCTTCACCCCGCTAATCGCCTTGCCGTTGTGGAGCACCTGGGCCATGGGCGTGGACTTGATGAGCAGCGTCCCGCCCTTCCTGGCGTCCACCGGCGGCGGAGGAGGCGGAGGCGGCGGATTGGCCGCGGCCAGCTTCTTCTCATCGGCCTTCTTCTTGGCCTCGAGCTTCTTGGCCTCCTCGGCCTGGCGCTTCTCCTCGGCCTTGCGCGCCAGCTCGGCCTGCCTGGCCTCGCCCGCCTGGCGCTTTTCTTCGGCCTTGCGCGCCTGCTCAGCCTGCCTGGCCTCGCCCGCCTGCTTCCTCTCGTCGGCCTTGCGTGCTTGCTCGGCCTGCTTGGCCTCGTCGGCCTGCCGCTGCTCCTCGGCCTTGCGCGCCTGCTCGGTCTTCTCGGCTTCGGCGGCCTTCTTCGCCTCCTCGGCCTTGAGCTGCTCAGCCTGCTTGGCGGCCTCCTCGGACTTCTTGGCATCCTCGGCCTTGCGCGCCTCTTCCGCCTTGCGAACCTCCTCGTCGGCGGCGGACTTGACCGGGGTCTCGATCGGCGGCGGCACGGCGTCGATCCCCTTGGCCTCTCCGCCGCGGTTGAGCGCAAAGAGGGTCCCCGCGCCGCCGAGCACCACCACCGCCGCAATCCCCAGGAAGAGCCCGGCCTTGGGCTTCTTGATCGCCTGCAGCTCGGCGGCGCTGGGCGCCGCGGAGTCGGTGGCCTCCTCGGAGGCATCGGGATCGCCGAGGGCCTGCTCCTTGAGAGCCGGCATCAACACCGTCGGGCGCCCGACCTCCTTGTCCTGGTCGGGCGCGCGGGGGACCCCGGAGTCGGGCTCGCCCTTGCCGGGAACCAGCGTGTCCGGATCGCGCGGGACCAGGGTGTCGGCCTCGCCCAGGTTCGGCGCCGCCATCCCGCCGCGGTTGATCTTGATGGCCGGCATCACCGGGGCGGTGGCGGCGCTGTCCTCGGCCGTCGCCGGCGCCGCTGCCACTCCGTTGCCCGGCCTGACGGTGACCCGGTTCTCGGTGGAGACCTTGATGCGCGTCTTCTCGACCCCGACCTCCTCCTGCGCCGCGCCCTCGGCCGAGCCTGCCGCCGCCAGCTCGGGCTCGGTGGTGAGCCGCGCTCCCGGCAGCCGCTCCAGGGGAGTCGAGGGCTTCGGGGTCGGCGAATGGGGCAGGGCCTTCTTTCCCGAGCCGGTTCCCGGGCCGTGAGAGATCGCCTCCAGCGAGCTCAGGCTGGCCGAGTCGGTGTCCAGCAGGACCTTGGCCTCCTGGGCCAGCTTGTCCTTGAAGATTCGGCTGAGGTAGGGCCCCAGCCGCTCGGCCGGGGCTGGCAGCGAGGCCCGGGCCCGGACCAGGTCGTCCTTGAGGTCCGAGCCGTCCTCGTAGCGGACCTCGGGATCCTTGGCCAGCACCTTGGCCAGGATCGGGTCGAACACCGCCAGCAGGGGATCGATGGTCGAGGGCGCCGGCGGGTCGGTCTTCTGGATGGCCTCCAGCGAGAGCACCACGTTGCTGCGGTAGAAGGGGTTTTCGCCGCACAGGCACTCGTAGAGGACGATGCCCAGCGAGAAGAGGTCGCTGCGCTTGTCGAGCTTGCGGGCCGCCGACTGCTCCGGCGACATGTAATAGAACTTGCCCTTGATGGTGCCGGTCTCGGTCTTGACCACGCTCATCTCGGACTTGGCGATGCCGAAGTCGATCAGCTTGACGTCGCCCTGGTAGCTGATCAGCACGTTGTGGGGCGAGATGTCGCGGTGGATGATGTTCAGCGAGCGGCCGGCGTTGTCGGCCAGGTTGTGGGCGTAGGACAGCCCCTCGGCGGCGCGCTCGATGATCAGCGCCACCAGCTGCGGCGGCAGGCGCTGCTTGGTGTTGCGCAGCCGGGTCAGCAGCTCGACCAGGCTCTTTCCGTGGACGAACTCCATCGCCAGGTAGAACGACTCGTCCTCGGCCTGCCCCAGGTCGAAGATCTGGACGATCGAGCTGTGGTTCATGCGCGCCTGCAGCCGCGCCTCCTGCAGGAAGAGCTCGAGGTACTCGGAGTTCTCGGTGAGGTGATCGAGGATGCGCTTGATCACCACCACCTTCTCGAAGCCGGCCGGTCCCTGCTGGCGGGCGAGGAACACCTCGCCCATGCCTCCCGACGCCAGCTTCTTGAGCAGGAAGTACTTCCCGTAGGTCTCGCCAACGGACATGGAATGGACGCCGCCACGGCGGAGAAGTGGGGCCGCGCGCGTGGCGCGAGAATCGTCTGCGCGGCCCCTCCAAGTCAAGGAAAGGCCCCGGCGCGACGTCGCGGCGCGTCACACCCTGGCCCGGCGCAATCTCAGCGTTTTTCGGCGGTCGGTCCACTCCGCGCCAGACCCTCCCGCTCTCCGAGGGTCAGCTCGGACAACGGGCAGGTCTGGCGCCAGGGGCGTCGAGTCCATGGCCCTCGCTCGGCCCGGCCGGCCGCCTCGCTCCGAGGCGATCCGCGCCTGGGCGAAGATCGCCCGGGAGAAGAGGCCAGGCAGGCGAGCCGGTCACTGCTGCTTCTTGGCCTGCTCGATGAGCTCCTTGACCTTCTGGCCGCCCTTGTGGCCGATGGTCGAGTAGAACTCGGCCCCGCGCTCGGACTTGACCCGCTGCCCGCCCTTGCGGCCGATCTCCTCGTAGAACTCGTGCCCGCGCTTGCGGGCCACCGTGTCGCCGCCCTTCTTGCCGATCTGGCTGAAGAACTCCGAGCCGCGCTCGCTGGCCACCTTGGCGCCGCCCAGCCGGCCGGCCTCGCCCACCGTCATTGGACGCTTGACGCCCTTTTCCTCTTCCGCCATGGTCCCCTCCCCCTCGAATTCGCTTCAGCTCCCCCTGGTCCTGCGCGCCGGCCTCGCCCCGGGGCGGCGAACGCGGTTGGACTGCGCGGGGCGCCGGCGGCGTTCGGCCGGCGTCCGGGCGATGAGCTCACTGCAAGCGGCCGCCCGCGGCCAGGCCCTCACTCCTTGCTCTCGCCCTTGGGCTCCGGGGGCGGAATGCGGCCGGCGCGCTTGCCCTCCTCGATCAGCTCGCGCACCTTCTGCCCGCCCTTCTTGCCGATCTCCTCGTAGAAGGGCGCCCCGCGCTCGGCCTTGACCGCCTCGCCGCCCTTCTTGCCGATCTCCTCGTAGAAGGAGGCGCCGCGCTCGGCCTTGACCGTCTCGCCGCCCTTCTTGCCGATCTCCTCGTAGAACTCGCGCCCGCGCTCGGCCTTGACCGTCTCCCCGCCCTTCTTGCCGATCTCTTCGTAGAACTCGCGCCCGCGCTCGTCGCGCACCGTCTCGCCGCCTTTGCGGCCGGCCTCGGCGACGGTCATGCTGCCCTTGTTCTCCTTCTTCTCTGCCATGGTTGCCTCCTCGCCCCCCGCGCTCGGCGCCTGCCCCCCGGCCGCCGCCCCCCTCGAGCCCGACCTCGCGGCCTCAAGGCCCCGCTGCCCCCTCGGCCGACCTCTCTCCCGGGACAATGGCCCGGGGCGATTCCTGTCGCTCGCTGCGCCGCTCGCGCGCCCGTGCGGCCACGTGGGCGGCGATGTCCACGGCCATGTCCAGCCCGCTCGAGCTAAAGAACATCTCGAAGCTGGGATTGCCATTGACCTCGATCACCTGAAAGCCCCGCTCGGTGGGGATGACGTCCACCCCGGTGTAGTCCAGCCCCAGGGCCGAGGCCGCGGCCTGGGCCACCGCCGCCAGCCCGGCGGTGAGCACCGCCGGCAGCGCGGTGCCGCCGCGGGCGATGTTGGTGCGGAATTCGCCCGGCGAGGCCACCCGCTCCACCGCCGCCACCGCCCGGCCCCCGACCACGAACACCCTCAGGTCGCGCCCGGGGTTGGGGACGTAGCGCTGCAGGTAGACCGCGCCGTCGCGCCGGGCCCGCTCCCCGGCCTGCTCCTCGCCGGCGGCCCCGGGCTCGAACAGCTCCACCCCTTCGCCCAAGGAGCCGAACGGGGGCTTGATGACCACCTTTCCGAGCCCTCGGGCGAGCCGGGCGGCCTGCCCCGGCGACAGCGCCAGCCCCGCCGGCGGGGTCGGGACCCGGGCCCGCTGCAAGAGCAGGCTGGTGCGGAACTTGTCCTGGGCGTCGAGCAGGGCGTCGATGCGGTTGATCACCGGCACCCCCAGCTGCTCCAGGGCGCGGTAGAGCGAGAACTGGGCATCGGGATCGGCCTGGGGGCTCAGGCCGCGGGCCAGCACCACCGCGTCGGGCCTGCCCTCGCCGGAGAATGCCCCTCCCACTCCGACCGTCAGCCGCTCCGGCTCGAGCAGGGCCGACAGCTCGAGCGGGTCGACCGCCACCGCCCGGCCGTGGCGCTCCAGCGCCTTCAGGATCCGCTGGCTGTGCCAATCCTCGCCGGCGAAGGCGGTGACCACCGCGAAGACCAGGTTCTCTGCCTCGAGCACTTGGCCGACACCTCTCGTCCCTAATCCGCCCGACCTTGCGCACGCCAAGCCACTCTTCAGTTCAAACTTGCCCACACCCCATGCCGATGCAAGGCAGGCCGCAATGCCGGCAGGTTTGGCGGCGGGGTCCCTCCCCGAGATGGCTGCGGCCGGCGAGGCCCTTGGCGCGAGGCAGACGCCCGCGCGAGGGACGCCCGCGTCCCCGGCGGGGACTGCCACCTCGGCCGGCCAAGCGCCTGCGCGGTGCGCGCAGCGAACCTGCCGCACCGATGTGGGCGACGCACTTTGAGAATGATGAGAGCCGATGCCCCGGGTGCAGGCGAGCAGCCAGGAACGAAGCGGCTGCCCAAGGCGCTTGGCCGCCGCAGGAGCTTGCGAGACCACGGCGTGCTGGCTCTGAAGGTCGGCCTTCCGCTCGTCTGCACGGTGATCAGTCTGGCGATCGTCAAGATGGTCGCCAGTCGGGAGCTGCTCGGCCCGGAGGACATCTCCAAGGTGCTGACCCGGCTCGGGCCGGTGGCGCCGCTGGTCTTCGTGCTGGCGCTGGGGGTGCGCCCGGTGACCCTGCTGCCGGGCCAGGCGTTCACGGCGATGGCCGGAATGCTGTGGGGGACCTTCTGGGGAACCACCTTGTCGCTGGTCGGCAGCGGCCTGTCGGCGGCGGTGGTGCTGTGGCTGGGGGGCCGGCTGCTGCGGCGCCCGCTGGCGCGCTGGAGCGGGGAGAACCGCGAGGCCCTGGCCGAGGCCGCCCGGCGCAACTCTTTCCTCTATGGCGCGGTGGTGACCCTCAACCCGCTGCTGCCGACCGACGTTTCGCTGGCCCTGGGGGCGGGCGCGGGGGCGAGGCTGGGGCGGCTGGCCGCCGGCGCGATCATCGGGACCATCCCCGGCACGCTGACCACCGCCATGTTCGGCTCGGCGCTGACCGACGACCGCCCGTGGGCGCTGGCGCTGAGCATCGCGGGGATGGTGGCCAGCCTGATCGGCGGGGCGCTGATCGCCCGCAGCGTGTGGCGCTCGATCCAGCGGAACCGCAGAGACGCGGCCGATCCGGAGCCCAAGGCGATGCTGGCCGCCGCCAACGACGCGCCGCCACCGCCGCGCTTTGCCCGGCCCGCGCCGGCGGCACCTCCGACCGAGCCGCTCTGGCCGGACGAGGGGTGAGGCTCAGCCTCCCAAGGCCCGGCGCAGCGCCAGCTCCAACTGCTCCAGAAGCTGCGGATCTTCGATCTTCTTCGAGTCCTTGCGCACGTAGAACCCGTCGGCGGCGCGGTTGCCCTCGGTGGTGATCTTGGCGAGCGAGATCTCGGCACCCTGCTCGAACAGGGTCCGGCTGATGGTGTGCAGCAGGCCCAACCGGTCCTGGGCATAGACGTCGAGGACGGTGGCGTCGGCGGCGGCGCGGTTGTCGATGGCCACGTGGGTATCGACCTGCGGGACGAAGCGCGCCGCCAGGCCGCTGCTGGCGCGCCTGGCCAGGAGGGCCTCGACGTCCAGCGAGCCGGCGAGGGCGGCGACCAGATCGGCGCGCGCGGCCTTCCAGCGGTCGTGCTCCACCGGCCCGCCGCGCGGCCCGCGGACCGCGAAGATGTCCAGGGCGCGGCCGTCGCCGGTGGAGAAGATCTGCGCGTCCATGATGTCGATGCGGTGGGCGGCCAGGGCCCCGGCGAAGATCGACAGCAGGCCAGGGCGGTCGGCGGCGCACAGGGTGAGCTCGGTGTGGCCGCTGCGGTGCAGCAGCGCCGCCCCCAACGGCGCCTTGCGGGCGCGCCGCAAGAGCCGCAGGTGTCGCAGCGCTTCCTTTGGCCGGACCTGGCGCAGGTAGCGTTCGGGGACGGTGGCCAGGAAGGCGTCGACCTCGGCGGCGGGGGCCCGCTCCAGCAGCTGGGTGCGCAGGTCGGCGGCCGGGCCGGCCTCGCCCAGCTGCTCCTTGCCCTGCAGCGCCACCAGCGCCTTCTCGAACAGCTCCTTGAGCAGCCGGGACTTCCAGTCGTTCCAGGTCTCCGGGGCCACCGAGCACATGTCGGCGTAGGTGAGCAGGTAGAGCATCTTGAGCCGCTCGGCGCTGCCCACCTGGCGGGCGAAGGACTCGATCATCTCCGGGTCGGAGAGGTCGCGGCGCTGGCTGACGTGGCTCATCAGCAGGTGCTGCCCGACCAGCGCCTCGCTGTCCTCGGCGTCCTGCTGCGACAGGTGCAGGCGCGCGGCGACCTGGCGCATCATCTTGGCGCCGCGCTCGGCGTGCCCGTGGCCCAGCCCCTTGCCGGCGTCGTGCATCAGCCCGGCCAGGTAGAGCGGCAGCGGCCGCGCCAGGTCCTGCATCAGCCGGGTCAGCGACGGCTCCTGCTCGGCCAGCTCGCCGTTGCGCAGCTGGTAGAGCCGCAGCACCACGAAGATGCAGTGAACGTCCACCGTGTACACGTGGTAGAGGTCGTGCAGGGCGCGGGCGGTGGTCTGGCCGAACTCGGGGATCAGCGCCCCCAGGACTCCCAGCTCGTGCATCGAGGTGAGGAAGTCGCCGCGGGTGCCCGGGCGCACGAACATCTGGCGCAGGCAGGCGGCCACCTCCGGAAGCTCGCGCACCCGGTCGCCGATGCGCCACAGCTCGTGGCCGACGCGGTCCCGGGCCCAGCTGTAGAGCTGCAGTCCCTCGCGGTCGGCGGCGGCGAACAGGCGCACGATGGCGGTCGGGTCGCGCGCCAGCAGGTCCTGGCTGGTCAAGGTGAGCTTGCCGTTGAAGATCTTGAGCTCGTGGTCGAGCTTGCGCTCGCTGGGGCGGGAGCGCGGGCCAACCTCTTCGCAGCGGGCCACCAGGGCGTCGGCGCTGCGCTTGATGGCGGAGGCGGCCAGGTAGTAGTGGCGCATGAACAGCTCGACCGGCTTGACGTCCGGTCCGGGCCGGTAGCCCAGCTGCTCGGCGATCTGCACCTGCAGCTCGAAGGTGAGCCGGTCCTCCTTGCGGCCGGTGAGGTAGTGCAGCCCGTTGCGCACCCGCCAGACGAAGTCGCGGGCGGCCATCAGGTCGTCCACCTCGCGCGGCGGCAGGATCGAGCGGTGCAGCAGGTCGCTGATGCCGGCGGCGCGGAAGCGGGCGCGGGCGATCCACAGCGCCCCCTGCAGGTCGCGCAGCGCCCCCTCGCCCTGCTTGAGGTTGGGCTCGATCAGGAAGACGGTGTCGCCGTACTTGAGGCGGCGCCGGCGCAGCTCGTCCACCTTGTCGGCGATGAACTGATCGGCCCGGCGGGTCAGCAGCTCGCCGAGCACCTCCTGCTCGAGCTCGCGGTAGACCTCCGGGTTTCCCCAGAGCGGGCGGCAGTCGAGCAGCGCGGTGCGGGCGGTGTGGTCCTCGGCGGCCAGCACGGCGCATTCCTTGGCGCTGCGCACGCTCCAGCCGACCTCGAGCTTGAGGTCCCACAGCGCGTAGAGCAGCTTCTCGGAGAGCTCCTTGACCTTCGCCGGGGCCGCCGAGCGGACCGGCCGGTAGAGCAGCACCAGGTCGAGGTCGGAGCGCGGGGCCAGCTCGCGGCGGCCGTAGCCTCCGAGGGCGGCCAGCGAGACCGGGGGCAGGTCGGCCGTCGCGGCTGAGATCGTGTCCATCAGCCCGGCGAGCAGCCGATCCATCATCACGCTGGTGGCGCGGACCACGGTGCGCCCCGAGGCGCCCTCGACGTGGAAGCGGCGGATGACCTCGCGGCCGGCCTGCAGCCAGGCGCGGGCCGACGGGACCAGGGCGTCGGGGCTGGGGGTGAAGGTCGGCAGCGCGGCGATGACCTGCTGACGGCTGTCGGGCGGAGGCGGCGGCAGGGACGGCGGAAGATGCGCAGGCGACGTCGTTTCCATGTGGCGCGAATATAGCGGCCCGCGCGCCGCAGCGCCTCAGGGTCCGACGCGCGGGCTACTCGGTGGCGGCGGCGGCCAGCGCCTCGCGCTCGGCGGTGAAACGCTCGATCCCCTCAGCGATGGCGCTGGCGAACTCCTGCTGGTGGCCGGCGTCGGCCAGCAGCTTCTCGTCCTCGGGGTTGGAGATGAAGGCGGTCTCCACCAGCACCGAGGGCATCTTGGCCCCGAGCAGCACGTAGAACAGCGCTTGCTTGACCCCCAGGTCGCGCACCTTGCCCTTGGAGCCTTCCTGGGCGGAGATGAGCTCGGACTGGACCGCGCGGGCCAGCTTGCGCGACTCGTCGGTGTTCGCCTTGGTGGCCAGGTCGGCGAGGATGAACTGCAGGTCGGACAGGGTGCGCTCGCTGGCCGCGTTCTCGCGGGCGGCCAGGCGGATGGCGTAGCGGTCGCTGGTGACGTTGAGGGTATAGGTCTCGGTGCCGCGCAGCTTGCGATCCTTGTAGGCGTTGCAGTGGACGCTGACGAAGAGGTCGCCCTTGCTGCGGTTGGCGAAGCGGGCGCGGTCCTCGAGGGAGACGAAGCGGTCCATCTCGCGGGTGAGCAGCACCTCGTAGCCCTGCTTCTCCAGCTTCTCCTTGAGCTTGAGGCTGATGGCCAGGGTGGCGTCCTTCTCCTTGAGGCCGGTGGGGCCGGTGGCGCCGTCGTCCACGCCGCCGTGGCCGGGGTCGATCACCACGCGCTTGACCTTGAGCCCGACCTGCACCGACAGCGGCACCTCGGCCTGCGAGGCCTCCTTGAGCGCCTTGACGCGGTTGGGATCGAGGGCCGCCGGCGCGGCGGGAGCGCCGGCCTTGAGCGGGATGCTCGCCTCCGGCACCTCGTCTTCGTCGTCCTCCTCGTCGCGAGTGGCCAGGGTGATCGAGGCGGCGCGCGAGGCGAGAGTGGCAGCGGCCGCCTTGCTCTCGACCTTCTCCGACCTCTCCAACTTCTCGGACCTCTCCGGCTTCTCGGACTTCTCCGCCAGCTTCGCCTCGGGCCTGGCGGCCGGCTTCTCCACCGGCTTGGGCGTCTCGAGCTTGGGCTCGACCTTGGGCAGCTCGGCGAGGGCGAGCTTGGCCTTGGACTGCTGGTCGCCGCGGCAGGCGGCAGCGGCGCGGAACTCGGCCGCCGCCAGCGCCACGTCGCCCTTGCGATCGCGGTAGATGCGACCGAGGGCCATGTGCGCGTCGTCGGCCAGCGACGAGCGCGGATAGGTCTCGCACAGCCGGCCGTAGGACTCGATCGCCTTCTTGAGATCGCCGCGAGCCAGCGAGACCCGCGACAGCTCGGAGTAGAGATCGGCGGCGTCGTAGAGGGCGTCGGCGGCGCGTGGAGTGCCGGGGTACTTCTGAGCCACCGTCTCGAAGCGCTCGGCCACCGCCAGCCACTGGTCGCGGTACTTGCGCCGCTTCTCGTCCTTCTTCAGCGAGAGGTAGGCCTTCTTGGCGTCGAGGAAGGCGGCGTTGGCGGCAGTGGCGGCGGCGAGCGATGCGGCCTTGGAAGCCGCGGCCGGCGTGGCCCTGGCGGCGCCTTTCCCCGCCTGGACCGGCGAAGCGGCGAGCGCGAGAGCGATCAGGGAAGCAAGCGTTCGAGCCATGGCACGTTCCTCTGCCAGGCATGTAAGCATGGGGCACACATGCCACCAAATTTTCAGCCGTGGCGGGCGCTTATGGCGCGCTGCAACATCGCGCTGCAGGGGTGTGGCTCGGCGGTCGCTCACGGGCAGGATTGCGGCCGCTGAACCTCGGACCGAGGCCGGCGGGCCGCGTCCTGCACATCGTCAAGCACCTGGCGTCACTGGCGATTGGCGTTGGCGCGGCCCTTGTATTCCTCCGCGGGGCATGGAGAGCCGATCATGATTCTTCCCCTCGCCCTGCTGTCGGCCGCGATGAGCTCAGCGGCACCGTCGATCGATCTGGCGCTGGCCGAACGGACCGGGCCGGCCAGCGCGCGCATCGTCCTGCTCAAGGCCGACCCGCGGCTGAGCGCGATCTGCTTCGATCCCGACGGGCTGGATCCTGCGGCGATCGAGCAGGCCAAGACGGAGCTCCTGGGCCGGCCGGTGTTTCTCTACCTCGGGCCGCGCCAGGTGGCGCGCGGGAAGCTGTCGCAGCTGGAGCCGGTGGCCTCGAGCTTTGGGCCGTGCGCGGTGGGCGCCGAGGCGACCTTCGAGCAGCCAGTGCCGCTGGTCTCGGCGAGCGACGTGCTGTGGGTGAGCACCAACTCCCAGGCCTCCTCGCCGCGGCAGGCGCCGCTGACCAACGCCCAGGAGAAGGCGCGCCGGGCGCTGGAGGCGCCGCTGGCCGAGGCCTGCCTTTCGCCGACCCAGGTCAGCCTGCGCGGCACGGCCAGGGGGACCTACGTCAACCTGGTCTGTCCGAGCGGGCCGGGCGAGGTGTCGGCGCTGGCCTTCGTGCCCAGGGGCGGGCCGGCGAAGGTCCTGGCCACGGAGAGCGCCGAGACGCCGGCCTATCTGGTCGAGGTGCTGGACCTCAAGCGCATCGGGGTCCAGCGGCTGGTGATGGCGCGGCGCCTGTCCGAGGGCCGCAAGCTGGAGCTGTGGAGCTCGGACGGGACCAGCGCCCGCCCGCTGGAGGCGCCCGCGGACGACGAGTAGCTACTGGATGCCCAACAGCTGCTCGAAGGTCTTCTGATCGGCGGCGGGGAACTCGTAGTCGTCGAGCTCGCTGGGGAGCACCCACCGGTGGTCGTGGACCTTGAGGTGCTTGATGGTCCCCTTGACCAGGGCACAGCGGAAGACGCGGAAGTCGATGTCGTAGTCGGGATACGAGTGCTGCACGTGCATCGCGATCTCGTCGACCTTGACGTCGATGTCCATCTCTTCCTTGAGCTCGCGCGCCAGGGCCTGCTGCTCGGTCTCGCCGGGCTCGACGCGTCCACCGGGGAACTCCCAGAGCAGCGGCAGGGTGGCGGTCGGCTTGCGCTGAGTGATGAGGTACTTGCCCTCCTTCTCGATCATCGCGCCAACCACCGTAATCTTCCGCCGCATGGTCGCCTCCTGCCCGTCGAAGGCCGGCAGTATACACGCTCGCCGAGCAAGCGAAGCTTCGCCCTGACGTACCAGGAAGAAACTGTGAGGTACCCATGCCCGGCTGGCTCGCCATTTCCCTGCTGGTGATAGCGGCTGTCGCCGGCCTCGGGACGCTCGACCGGCTGCTGCTGGCCATGGAGCGCAGGGGATGGATCTACTACCGAAAGAAGCAAGGAAGCCGCGCCACGCTGGGCGGCGCGCTGCTGCAGGTGCAGGCCATTTTCGAGCCCCAGAAAGAGCACGCCGCCGAGGTGAGAAAGGCGCCGCTACAGCGCCCGACCGACGCAGGCAAGCCCGAAGGCTCCGAGCAGAGCTGAGGGGTTGGCCGCCTGAATTCGGCTGGCCTATGCTCGACGCACACTCCAACAGGCGGGGATCACCTTGGCCAAGATCCGGTTTCTCGGCGCCGCGGGCACGGTCACTGGCAGCAAGCACCTGCTGGAAGCCAACGGAAAACGGATTCTGATCGACGCCGGGCTCTACCAGGGCAAGAAGGAGCTGCGGCTGCGCAACTGGTCTCCCCTGCCGGTGCCGCCCAAGGACATCGACTTCCTGCTCCTGACCCACGCCCACATCGATCACACCGGCTACCTGCCGGTGATCGTGCGCGAGGGCTACCGAGGGAGGATCCTTACCACCTATGCCACGCGCGAGCTGGCCGAGCTGATGCTGCCCGACGCCGGGCGGCTGCAGGAAGAAGAGGCGGAGACCGCCAACCGGCTCGGCTACTCCAAGCACAAGCCGGCGATGCCGCTCTACACCGAGGAGGACGCCAAGCGCTGCCTGCCGCTGATGGACGGGGTGAGCTACGGCGAGCGGCGGCAGCTATGCCCGGGGCTGAGCGTGACCTTCCGATCCGCCGGCCACATCCTCGGCTCGGCGACGGTGGAGGTGGACATCGAGGAAGCCGGGCAAGGGCTGAGGCGGGTGGTCTTCAGCGGAGACATCGGGCGCTACAACGCGCCGGTGATTCCTGACCCGGTGCCCGTGCCTGAGGCGACCGACCTGCTGATCGAGTGCACCTACGGCGACCGGACGCACGGGGAAGTCTCGCCGAAGCAGGCGCTGGCCGACGCGGTGCTGGAGGCCGCGAAGCGCCGGGGGGCGATGGTGATCCCGGCCTTCGCGGTGGGGCGGGCGCAGGAGCTGCTCTACTACCTGCGCGAGCTGGAGGACGAGGGGAAGGTGCCGGTCCAGGACGTGTTCCTCGACAGCCCGATGGCGGTGGACGCCACGCCGCTCTACGCCAGGCACGTCGAGGACCACGACGAGGCGATGCGCCAGATCCTCTCCAGAGGCGGGCACCCCTTCCACACCCGCAAGCTGCGCTTCTCGCGGACCATCGAGGACTCCAAACGGATCAACAGCGTGCAGCAGTGCATCATCATCAGCGCCTCGGGAATGGCGACCGGGGGCCGGGTGCTGCATCACCTCAAGCACCGGCTGCCGGAGGCGAGGAACACCGTCCTCTTCGTCGGCTACCAGGGCGAAGGCACCCGCGGGCGGCGGCTGCTGGACGGGGCCGAGGAGATCAAGATCCACGGCGAGATGGTGCGCTGCCGGGCACAGATCCGCTCGGTGAGCGGGTTCTCGGCGCACGCCGACTGGCAGGAGATGCTGCGCTGGATGCAGGGTTTCCGCACGCCGCCGCGGCGGGTGTTCTGCGTCCACGGCGAGGAGTCCGGCTTGAAGGCGATGAAGGAACGGCTCGAGCAAAAGGGGCTCAACGCATACGTTCCCGGGTATCTGGAGACGGTGGAGCTGTAGAGAGACTGCCGCCTGCCGAAGCAAGTGAGAGCTTCACCGACTCCGGCGGCGGCCACTGCCGCTGATCCCGCGTATCGTCACCAACTCGACAACGCCCACAATCTTAGAATCGGGGCCGGCGCTGCCCGCGGTCCAATTGAGTAGTTTGGCATCCCCACCTTCGAAGCCCTGACGCGCGAGGTCCGGGTGGGCGATCTCGCGCTCCTTGCCCAAATCCCAAAGAAAATCGGAGCACCTCATGAGCGACAGCGTGGTTGTCACGAGGGGCCACAGGAACCTTCTCCTGGCCGCGGCGGGCCTCGGCACCATCCTCATCGGCATGGGCGGCATCGTCTGCTCGACCAACTCGAGCGGCGGCTGTCCCGACTGGCCGATGTGCCACGGCAGCCTGGTCCCGCCGCTCAAGATGAACTCGATCCTCGAATACGGCCACCGGGCCACCGCGGGGCTGACGCTGCTGCTGGTCCTCGCCGCGGCGGTGGCCGGAATGCGCAACAAGCAGTCCGGGCGCACGCTGTTGTTCCTGCCGGTTGCATCCGTCGTCCTGCTGCTGATCGTCGCCACCTTCGGAGCCTTCGCCATCCTCACCGGGCTCACCTGGTGGCAGGCCACCATCGATCTCGGAACCGCCCTCATCGCGCTGGCGGTTCTCGTGACCGCGGCGGTCATCGCCTTCATCAGTCACGACCGCACCGAGGTCCAGCCGCCTTCCGCCAGCGGGAGCCTCTTTCGTCGGCTCTCCTTCGCGACGTTGGGCGCCTACTACCTGGTCGTGGTCAGCGGCATCGCCGCGGCGCGCGGCTCGGTGATGCGCTGTGTCGGCGGACCGCTGCACTTCGGCAGCTGGTCGTCGATCGCCGATCCCTCGTGGGCGCACACCCCGCGCCAGTCGCTGGGGATGGTAGTCGCCCTTCTGGCAGTGGCGCTGGTCACGACCTCGGTTCGCAGCCAGAACATCGAGGCCGGAACCCGGCGCTGGACGCTCCTCTTTGCCGGACTCTTCGTGTCGGAGTTGGCCTTGAACGCCGCGATGGTCTCGGCTGGAGCCACCGCCCCACTGCTGGTCCTCTCGGTGGCCGCCACCACCGGCGCCTGGGGCGCGCTGACGGTCGTCGCCGTCCGCGCACAACTGCTGATGGGCCGCCCGGTGCCGCAAGCCGCAGCCGCGCTCGTGCCAGGAACTCCAACCTCGACGTGAGGCAATCTGGCGCGTGCGCACAGCCGACTGGGAGCCGATGCGGCGTCAATAGGGGCTTGATTCGCGGCGCACGCTGAATTGAACCGAAGCCACGACCGCGGTCCCTCCTTCTCGTCGCAGGCTCAGCGTGTGCTCGCCGATGCGGGGCGGAATCCTGACGTCGTAGGGCACCTCGAGCTTCCGCCATCGCTCGCCGTCGAGCCACAGCTCCAGTGGACCCGCGGCGGCGCCCACCACGAGCCGCACCGGGATCTCCTGATCGGCCAAGGGCAGATCGGAGAGGAGCTCGAATTGATCGCCCCGCCGCGGCGAAACGATTCGAGCGCCGCCCGCCTCTTCGGTACCGGCAACGGCGAGCCATGGCTGCGCCGGAAGCCCTTCGCGCCGTGCCCAGTCATCGAAGTCGCCCAGCTCCAGCAGCGGGCCCTGGGTGGCGGAGTCCCAGCGGGCAGTCGGCGCATTTCCGATTCCGGCAAGGCCCCCGGCCAGATTCCGGTGGACACGACACTCGTGCCGCGGGGCCGTTCCGGGCGCGAAGAGCTCGGGCATGCCCGCCGGGCAACCAGCTCCCCTTCGCTCCCCTGACAGCGGGCAGATCTCGACCTGCTCGATCCCGTCTGCACGAATCAGCGGCCTCGGCGCCATCCCGGCCATGGCCGCCATCATGCTCCGGGCGAAGATCGGCCCTGCGCCGGTCACTCCCGAGACCTGCACCATCGGCCGGCGATCGAAGTTGCCGGCCCACACCGCCATCGTCCGCTCGCGGGTGTATCCGGCGGTCCAGTTGTCCGAATAGCCCTTGGAGGTCCCGGTCTTGGCGGCGACGGCGAATGGCAGCCGCAGCGCGCTGTCGGCGCCGAAGGCCCGGGTGCGGGCGGCATTGTCGGAGAGGATGTCGGTGATCAGCGCCGCCTGGACCGGCGCGGCGAACCGCCGAGCCGGCGGAGGCTGAGGCAGCGAAATGACGCTGCCGTCGGCGCGCAGCGCCCGGCGAATCACCTTGAGCGGGGCCAGCATTCCTCCGCGCGCGAGACCCGAGTAGGCCCGGGCCAGCTCGTAGAGCGAAACCTCGCCGTCGCCCAGCACCAAGCCCAGACCGTAGTGCTCGGCGTCCTGGTCGAGCGACTCGAAGCCCGCCGCGTGCAGCGCCTCCAGCAGCCGAACCGGCCCCAGGGCCTCGGCGACCTTCACCGCCGGGATGTTGAAGCTGTTGGCCAGCGCCTCGCGCAGCCGGACCGGGCCGTGCGTCCGCCCGTCGTAGTTCCTGGGGACGTAGGCGCCTTCCGGGGCGTCGAAGGCGGTCTCGACGTCGGCGAGGATGGTGGCCGCCGTCATGCCGTCGCCCAGCGCCGCGAGGTAGGCGAACGGCTTGAGGCTCGAGCCCGGCTGGCGAAGCATCCGCACGCCGTCGTTCTGGCCTTGGGAATCGTCGTCGAAGAAACCCTTGGAGCCGACGTAGGCCAGCACCTCTCCGGTCGCGTTGTCGAGGACGATCGCCGCCGCCGATCCGACCCGGCGCTCGGCGAGTGGCTCGAGCTCTTCGACGATCCCCCGCTCGATCTCGCTTTGCAGCCTGGGGTCCAGCGTGGTCTCGATGACCGCCGCTTCGCCCAATCCCCAGCCCGCCAGGTTCTTGGCGAGATACGTGGTGAAGTGCGGAGCGCGAAAGGCGCGGTCGAGCGCCTTCAGATCGAGGGATTCAGAGCCGGCGCTGGCGGCTTCGCGCGGGTCGACGAAGCCCAGGGCTGCCATCCGGTCGAGGACCCAGGCCTGGCGCTCGCGAAACCTCGCACCTCCGCGCCTGGGATCGAAGACGTTGGGAGCCCTTGGGAGCGAGGCGAGCGCCGCCGCCTGCGCCAGCGAGAGATGCCGCGCCGGCCTGCCGAAGTAGATCTGCGCCGCTGCCTCGATTCCGAAGGCCCCGTTTCCCAGCGGCACCCGGTTCAGGTACTGGCTCAGGATCTCTTCCTTGCCGAGCTGCGCTTCGAGCCGCAGCGCCCAGAGGGCCTCCCTGAGCTTTCCCGCGAGCGTGCGCGGGCGAGGCACGAGCATCCGGGTCAGCTGCTGCGTGATCGTCGACCCGCCCTCGAGCGCCCTGCGGGTCAGCAGGTTGTGCATCGCCGACCGGGCGATCGCTTTCGCCGAGAGGCCGCCGTGCTCGAAGAAGGCGCCATCCTCCGCGGCCAGAAAGGCTTGGCGAACGCGGACGGGAATCGCTTTCACGTCCACCGGGATCGAGCGCCCTTCGTCGGACGCGCGCAGCTCGCGCAGCAGGCCGCCCTCGCGGTCGAGCAGGCGGACCGAGCCGATCGACAGGTAGCTGGTCAGGCCTTCCGGCAGCGGGCGATGGGCGAAGTGCCAGGCAAACGCGGCCAAGCCCAGCGTCCCTGCCGCGGCGAGCCCGGCGGCGACCGCGCCAAACTTCCTGACTAGCCGCCTGGCCTTGCCTGGCCCGAGCTCGCCCATCGCGCACCTCACTTGCTGGCGATCTGGCTGTTGGAGACGACCTCGAAGACGCCGCCCTCCGAGCGACCGAATACCTCCGGCTCGTACATCAACGCCCCGCTCGCCGGCTTGAGCACGAAGGTGCCGGGAGTGGTGGCGCGGGCGACAAACGAAGTCGTGTGGACTCCCGGCGGCAGCGTGTCGGCGAACAGCACCACCTTCGAGTCCCGCTGCTCGACGTGGTTGAAGGGGCTGTAGAACGTCCAGCGCCACAGGTAGCCGCGGCTCCCCTCCGCTTCGTAGGCCGAGCCTCCGAATTGGTCTTCGTCGCTCTCGTACTCGTAGCCGCCGGATCCCTCCTCGCCGGCGCCGCGCGGCAGCTGCGCGGTCGTGGACAGGCTGGTGTTGACCGCCTCCAGCCCCGCCGGCAGCGGCACCTCGAACGCCGCCCAGTTGCGCTCCTGGTTGGACGCCACCCGCAGCCGCACGCGGATGAGATCGCCGGCATTGAAGCGCTTCGCCTGCCCGCCTCCTTCATAGGGCTCGAACCAACGCTGCACGTAGAGCCCGGCGTCGAGCGGCTTGAGGGGCAGTTGCGCCGGCGCGTAGCGCATCAGCGCGCTGTAGTAGAGGACGCCGGTCCCCTGCTTTTCGAAGTTGAGCAACCCCTCCTTGCCGCTCGTCCGCTTCGCCAGCTCGCTCATCGGGATGCTCTTCGACTTCGAGACCAGCGAGCGGCCTCGGAACTCCTCCTGGGCGAGAGTGGCTCCCCCCAGCGACACCACCGCGCGGAAGTCGGGAGCGTCCTTCTCCTTGGTCCGCAGCAACTCGGTGAGCCCGATGAGCGACCAGGCCGACTCCTGCGTCGAGCGCCACTGGCCGTTGCCCTGCCGGATGCCGGTCAGGTAGTGCGCCAGCTTGGCGACGAACGGATGGTCCGGGCTGATGTCGGTCAGGGTCTGCAGGACCACCGCGGTGGTGCGGGTGTCGGACTGGAAGAGCGTTGCGTAGGTCTCCGACTGCGTCTCCTCAAAGTGCAGGCCCTTGGGCGACTCCTTGGCGTGGTTGAGGATCTCCTGCAGCAGCTCGCGCGCTCTTACCCGGTCGCCGTTGCCGGTGAACATGGCGTCGGCGAGCAAGGCCTGGGCAAAGAGCGAGAGCGCTTTGCGCTTCTCGAAGAACCCGCCGTAGTAGCTCGGCTTGGCGCGGTGGGCGCGGTTGAGCACGTACGCCGCGAAGGTGCGCGTCTCCAGGCTGCTGTCGCAGCCATACAAGCAAGGATCGCAGTTTCCAGCGGCCGTCCGATCGACGTACTGCAGCGCCCTGTCCAGAGGATCCTCAGGAACCTCGAACCCGACGTCCTTGGCGCGCGAGAGCGTGAGCGTCGCCCAGGCAGTGCCCCACTCGCTGACGCAGGTCGAGTCGGACCAGTAGCGGAAGCCGCCGTTGGGAGCCTGCAGCTTGAGGATCGACTTGATGGTCTCGCGGATCAGCTGATCGGGATCGCTGATGCCGGCGAGGTTGGCTCCTCCGAAGAGGAACCCGCGCATCCAGGACTCGAACTGGGCGACCTGCTCCTGCTTGCGCTTCTCCGCTCCCGGCCAGGGCACGTCGAACTTGCCGGCGATCTCTCGCAACGCCACCAGCGGCACCAGCCGCGAAGATTGCTGCTCCAGGCAGCCGTAAGGATAGTCGATGAGCTGTTGGAACCCCTGCTCGAGGCCGGAGAGCGCCGTCGAGGAGAGGGTGACCTCCAGCCCGCCCAGCTCCGGGCGCACGCCGCCCGGCGGGATGACGCCCTCCACGCGCTCGTCCTTGGTGTCCCCGTAGGTGGCCACCGCCTCCATCAGTACCGGCAGCTCGATGGGGATCTTGATCTCGACCCCGTCCTCGTTCTCGCCCAGCTTCGCCCGGAACCGAAAGGTGGCCTGGCCCGGCTCATCGGCGGTGAACGGAAAGCGCACCTCGAGCGGCTTGCCTTCGGCGATCTCCACTCTGCGTTCGGCGGGTCCGAGCAGCCGCGCGCCGCTGACCGAGGCCGTGACCGCGACGCTTCCCGCGCCACCCTTGAAGCTGTGCAGCACCACCCCGGCCTCGAACCGATCCCCGACGCGGGCAAAGCGCGGCAGGGCCTCCATCGCCAGCAGCCGCTTGTTGACCTCGAAGGTCTTCTCGCCCCAGCCGAAGCGGTCGCCCTCGGTGATCGCCACTGCCATCAGCCGGTAGGTGGTGAGGTTGTCCGGCAGCTGGATTCGGACCTTGGCCTGTCCCTTGTCGTCGGTGAGCACCGCCGGATTGAAGAGCACCGTGGTCTGGAAGTTGGAGCGCAGCCCCTTCCCCTCACCGCTGATGCGCGCCCTTCCGCCGCCTCCTCCCGGATCGATCCCCTTCTCGGTCTCCGGGCGCTTGCGCACCAGGTTCAGGAGCGGCTCGCTCAGGTAGACCGATAGCGGCCGGTCCGGAAAGATGTAGGCGATGGGATCGGGAGTGCGATAGTCGGTCAGCCGCAGCACTGCCTCGTCGACCGCGTAGAGAGTGACCTCGGCTCGCGCCGGCTTGCCATCGCGGCCTTTCACCTCGACCGAGGCCTCCACCGTCTCGCCAGGGCGGTAATCGGCCTTGTCGGTGGCCAGCGCCACCGAGAGCCGCTTCACTTTGCGCTCCACCTTGAGCTCGACCATCCCCACCCGCACCGCCGGGCGCCCTGGATCGTCGCCGCTCTCGATCCCTCCCTGGACGACCCTCGGCCGCACCAGCATCACCGAGGCGAAGACGTTGGGCACCATCTCCTCGGTGATCGGGATGTCGATCGTCTGCGCCGAGCCGACCAGCTTGAGCTGGCGGCGCTCGAGCACGCCCTCGCGCTCGAGCGTGAAGAGGCCGGCCGCCTCCGGATACGGCGACTTGACCAGCACGTGCGCCACTTCGCCGATGTCGTAACTCGCCTTGTCGGGCAGCAAATCGATGCGACCGGTGTCGTTGCGCTGCCAGGCCACGAAGCCCGCTCCGACGGCATACATCCCAAGTGACGAGCTGTGCTTGCGCCCCTTCTCGTCGGCCACGGTGGCGCGGGCGATGAAGAAGCCTCCCTGCTCAGGAGTGAAGGAGCACGAGACCGGTTGCTTCTGGCTCTCCAGCTTGCAGCGGGCGACCTCGGTCTCCACCGGCTCGCTCACGGTGGCGAATCCGCCGGCTGCGTCCTTGCGCTTGATCGATTTCCAGGTGCGGCTCACCACGGTCAGCTCGATCTCCTTGCCGGCGACCCGCGCCCCGGAGGTGTCGAGGACCAGCGCCTCGATCGGCGACGGCTTCTTGGCGGTCAGGAATCCGGCCGCCGGGCGCAGGCCCACGTAGTAGCTGGCCGGGTGGACGGTCAGCGAGGCGCGGTTGGCGACCGCCTGTCGGTTGACGTCCTCGACCTCGCCCTCGACGGTGTAGAGGTAGGGCCGGTTGGCGGGGGCTTCGACGTTTCCCGCCTTGATGAGCAGCGTTCCCTGAGCGTCCAGCTCGCCGACCCCGGCGGCGAAGAGCCCGCCGTCGCGCCGGGGACGCTCGTCGCTCCACCACCAGGTCTCCTGGCCGAAGGTGAAGCCGTTGCCGGCCGCGGGGGCGAAAGTGGTCGGGCCGCTCTGCACCGACCACTTGGCCTTGGCTCCGTTCATCGCGCCGCCGAAAAGGTAGCGGGCGAAGAGCTTCGCTTCGAGCGGCTCTCCGGCAACCAGATCTCCCTTGAGCGCCACGTCCACCTTGAACTGCGGCGCGCGATACTCCTCCACCTGGAATCCGCCTCCGAAAGAGAGCGGGCCGCCGGGAATGCTGCCGCGGGCGCTGACGCTGTAGGAGCCCAGCGCGCAGTCCTTCGGCAGTTCCAGGCTGAGATCGAAAGTTCCGAAGCGGCTTACCCTCAGCTCCGCGTTTTTGACGGCGCGACCCTGCGAGTCGTTGACGGTGACGGCGATCGTCGAACCCTCGGCCGGAGACTTGAGCTCGCCTACCTGGCGGAAGCGCGCCACTCCCTTGAGGAACACCTTGTCGCCGGGCCGGTAGATGCCGCGGTCGGCAAAGAGGAATCCGTGCGGCTCCGGATTGTTGCCTTCCCATCCCATGGCGATGCCAAAGTCCGCGGCACTGATGCCTTCGGACCAGCCAGTCGAGGTAGCGGAGAAATCGTCGTCCTTGATGGCGATGGCCAGCAGCGGAACAGCACCCCAGCTGGGATCGCCCAGCATGAGCTCGGCGACGCTGGGAACGTCGGCGAAGCCCTGGGCGTCGGTCTTTCCTGTCCAGAGCTGGTTCGCCCCGGGAGCGTAGAGGCGCACTTCGGCACCCTCGACCGGAAGCCCGGTCGAAAGCCGCGTGATCCACGCCAGAGACTTCTTCGGGCCGATCTTCAGGTGCGCCGCCAGGTCGGTGACCTGGACCACGGTGCGCGAGTCCTGTCGGCCCCTCTTGTAGTGCGGCAGGTCGGGAGAATTGAGGTCGACGACCGCGACGCCGGTGGGCTTGCCGGCGAACAGCTTCGAGAAATCGATCGGGTGCGAGCGTGAGAGATTGCGCGGGTAGCTGAGCTTCTGCTCCTCGGTCGCGTCCGGTTTACCGTCTCGTCTCCAACGGTCATCTGTCTTCGGCAGCAGGACTTTCGCCAATTCCTCGGGGCTGAGTTTGTAGAGCTCCACATCGAGCGTGCTGATGTTGAGCACCTCCACCGGGAAGCGCGGCCCGGCGCTCTTTTCGATCAGCGCCAGGCCCCCGCCGGCCCAGAGCCGCGGAGCATATTCGGTCGTCGAGGCTGCGCCCGAGAATGGCTTGGCCAGCGATTGGCCAAAGATGTCTTTGATCCCCGCATCGATGCTGACCTGGTAGCGCGTCGCCGGCTTGTAGGCGGCCGCCAGCAGGATTCGCGGCCTTCCCCCGCCATAGTAGGCGTGAGGCCCCTGGGTCGTGGTGCGCTCCCAATCGATCTCCACCGGAGGATCGAGCTTGACCCGCCCCTTGAGAGACGCCTTGTCCACCTCATTGCTGGTCTCGATGACGATCGGCCCGCGCGGCGTGCCGCAGCTCACCTCGTTGATCTCCAAGGGCCCATAGGTGCGCCAATCGAGCCTGAGCCCATTGCCCATGGGCAGCGGCCCCTGCTCGCCATGCAATTCCCCGTCGATTCTCAGGGCCACCGCGCTTCCCTTGGGGAACGGCTTCGCGGAGACGAGCTTGTAACGGGTCTGCTGGTTCTTGAAGCCGCGCTCCTCGAAGGATTGCCGGGGATAGAAGCGCCCCTGTCCTTTGGCCTTCGCCTCCTCTTGCCGCCGCTCTTCGGCGATGGAGATCTTGCCAACGACCTTCACCGGGTACCTGGCGCCCTCTACTTCAAAGACCGAGTGCTTCTCGAGGTCGGAGGACTTCACCGGCTGGTTGAAGAGCAGCGAGACGGTCTCGTCGGGCTTCATCCAGGTGTAGCCCTGGTACGGAGAGCCCTCCTCTAACTGGAGCACTGGGGTGCTGAAGCTGAAGGTGTGATCTTCGGCGAGCTGGCTGCCGTCGAGCGCCCGGAGCCCCTTGAAGATGGTGACCTCGAACTCGGTGGAATAGGGGACCTGCGACTTGGGCACGAACTCGGCGGTGGCCGACCCGAGCCAACGCCACTCGCCGGCGAGCGAGGGCGAGATCTTGGCAAAGGGCTGCTGGCGATCCTTGGCTCGCTGGTCCTCGACCATCTCCAGGCTCTTGACGGGTTTGGAGAAGGTGACCGTCGGCCGCACCTCGCCCTCCATCTTGCCCTGCGGCCGCGACGCCACCACCGCCAGCTCCCCGCGCGCTCCCGGCAGGGCCTCGGGCTTCACGTCCACCGGAGGCGGCTCGGGCAGCGGGTCGAGGTGGCGCGGAGCCGCGGGCTTGTCGGCCACCATCGATGCCTGGCCGGCTCCGGCATCGGCAGTCGAGTTGTTGCTGCACATGGCCACCAGGCAGGCCAGGGCCACGCAGCACTTGCGAAACGACGTCATGGAGCTCTCCGGTCGTTCGGGGATTGCCCTGTCATTCAAGGGATGTGCCCGAGGTCCAGGTGCCGCGATTTCGAGGGTTTGTCGCTGGTGCGTGGCTTTTTGGGAAGCTCTGGCAACACTCCGCGCGGACAGGATGCCACGCCGCGTGACGGAACCGCTCTTGAATCAGGACCCATTTGCGAACTAAGGATCGCCGGCTTCTCGACCCGCCTTCCACGATTCGGAGTCGCCGCGATGGGTTCCCACGACGAGCTGCGCAAGCTGCCCAAGATCGACCGCCTGCTCGAGGCGCCGCATATCTTGGGCTGGACGCACCGCTTCGGCCGCGACTCGGTGGTGGCGGCGGTGCGCGCCTCGGCCGACGGGGCCCGCGAGCGCATCCAGGCCGGCGAGAGCTGCCCGGCCGAGGCCGCCCTGCTCGCCGACGCCCTGGTCCGCCTCGAGCGCGAGGGCGCCCCCACCCTGCGCCCGGTGATCAACGCCACCGGCACCATCATCCACTCCGACCTCGGCCGCGCCCCGCTCTCCGAGGAGGCGCTGATCGCCATGCAGAACGTGGCGCGCGGCTACTCGTCAGTGGAGTTGGACCTCGATCGCGGCGAGGCCGGCGCGCGGTCGATTCACTGCTCGCGGCTGCTCTCCCAGCTCACCGGCGCCGAGGACGGGCTGGTGGTCAACAACGGCGCCGCCGCGGCGATGCTGGTCCTTTCGGCGCTTTGCCGCGACCGCGAGGTGGTCGCCTCGCGCGGCCAGTTGCTGGAGATCAGCGGCGGGTTCCGCATCGCCGACGCGGTGCGCGATTCCGGCGCCCGGCTGATCGAGGTCGGCACCGCCAACTGCACCTACGCCCGCGACTACGAGCAGGCCGTCACCGAGCGCACCGGCGCTTTCCTCACCGTCCATCGCTCCAACTTCAAGCTCGCCGGTTACGCCCAGGAGCCGCGCCAGGAGGAGTTGGCCAGGCTCGCTCGCTCCCGCGGGCTGATCCTGATCGACGACCTCGGCAGCGGCGCGCTCCTCGACACCGCCTCGTACGGCCTGGCTCACGAGCCGACGGTCCAGGAGCGGGTCCAGGCCGGCGCAGACTTGGTGCTCTTCAGCGGCGACAAGCTCCTCGGCGGGCCTCAGGCCGGGTGCATCGTCGGCAGGAAGGCGCTCATCGAGAAGCTGAGGAACTCTCCCCTGCTGCGGGCGCTGCGCGCCGACAAGATGGCCCTGGCCGGGCTCGAGGCCACTCTGCGCCAGTACCTTCGCGGCGAGGCCGCCGGCCGGATCCCGATCTGGGGCGCGATGGCCGCCGTCCCCGAGGAGCTCGAGGTGCGCGCCGTCGGTTGGAGCCGGCAGCTGGGGCTCTCCGCCAGCCAGGCCAGAGTGCTGGAGACCACCTCCACCGTCGGCGGCGAATCGCTTCCCGGGCTGACCCTGCCCACCCGCGCCCTGGCCATCCGCGTGGCCTCGCCCGAGGCGCTCGCCACCAAGCTGCGGATTGGGGCGCCGCCGGTGGTGGGCCGCGTCATCGAGGGACATCTGCTGCTCGACCCGCGCACCGTCGCCGCCAGCGAGGACGGCGCCCTGGTCGCCGCCCTCCGGCGCGCGCTCGAGTCGGCGAGCGCTCCGGCAAGCTCCTAGCGAACCTCGGCTTTCAGCGGATCTCGAGCCGCCACGGCAGCAGCGCCAGCGGCCGGTCCGCCATCTCCAGCAGCGCCAGATCGAACGGCCGGCCCAGCAGCTTGGAGATCCGGGCCAGGCTCTCATCCCCCTCGGCGGAGGCGAACTCGAGGTTCATCGCCCCCGACTCGGGGCGGATCAGAGCCACGTCCACGTCGCTTCCCGCGAGGCTCGCGCGCGCCTTGGCGCGCTCGATGGCATCGTCCAGCCCGCCCAGCGCATCCACCAGCCCCAGGTCCTTGGCGTCGGCGCCGCTGTGCACCCGTCCCTGCGCCAGCGCGTCCACCTTCGCCTTGTCCAGCTTGCGGCTCTCGGCCACCTTGGTGATGAAGACGTCGTAGAACTCGTCCACGTAGCGCTGCATTGCCTTCTGCTCTTCGGGCGACCAGGGGTGATCCAAGCTGAGCAGGTCGGCCTTGTCGCCGCGCTTGAGCACCACGCGCTTGGCCCCGATCTTCTCCAGCAGCGGCCCCACGTTGGGCTTGATGGCGAAGACCCCGATCGATCCAGTCAGCGTCGTCGGCTCGGCGAGCACCTCGTCGCCGGCCATGGCCACGTAGTAGCCGCCCGAGGCGGCGTAGTCGCCCATCGACACCACCACCGGCTTGCGCTCGCGCAGCTTGATCACCGCCCGCCAGATCAGGTCGCTGGCCGAGCCGCTGCCGCCGCTGGAGTCGACCCGCACCACCACCGCCCGCACGGTCGGATCCTCGGCGGCGGCCTCCAGCGCCTTGATGATCGACTCCGCCCCGGCAACCCGCGTCGCCCCCAGCGGATCCGACCGGCTCTTGCCCTCCGAGATCAGGCCGTCCACCAGCACGATCCCGATCCTGGGCCCGACGCCCCAGCGCCGCGGAAAGGTCGGCGGCCCCGGGTAGTCGTAGGAGAAGTCGACCACGCCGCCCTGCAGCTCCTCGATCAGCTTGGGCAGCTCGTCGGGATAGACCACCCCGTCCACCAGCCCGGCATCCTTGGCCGCCTGGGCGCTGAGGATCCCGCGGTCGATCACCTCGCGGAACTTCTCCGGCGCCAGCTTCCGCGACTGCGCCACCTGCTCCACCATCCCCGCCGACAGCTGATCGAGGTAGCGGTTGAGCACCTGCCGCTCCTCGGGGCTCATGTCGGTGCGGGTCAGCTGGTCGGGGGCGTTCTTGTAGGCCCCGACCCGGGCCACGTCCACGGTGACCCCGACCTTGTTCAGCGTCTCAGCCAGGAAGGTGGCCGAGGCCGAGTAGCCGTTGACCATGAAGGTGGCCTGGGGAACCGCCCAGATCTTTTCGGCGGCGGTGGCCAGCTGGTACTCGGCGTTGCCTCCGTCCATGAAGGCCGCCACCACCCTCTTGCCCGCCTGGCGCAGCGCGAGCAGCTCGGCCCGCAGCTCCTCCACCTTGGCGTGGCCGAGCGTCGGCATCTCCCCGACCTTGAGCAGTACCCCGGAGATCGCCGAGTCGGTGCGCAGCCGGCGCAGGGTCTGCAGCAGCTCCAGGTACGGCTCGCGGTGCGAGGGGGAGACCAGCTGAATCAGCCCGCCAGTGGGCTCGGCCAGCACCTTGTCGATGTCCAGCACCAGGTACCGCGCCGGACGCGGCAGCGGGATCGCCCGGTAGCGCTCTCCCGACACCCGCAGCTGTATCAGGTGGTCCAGCGAAGACGGCGACTCGGCCCCCGAGCCGGCGGTGTAGCCTATGCCGGCGTAGTCCTCGTTGAGCGTCAGCCCCAGCTGGCCGATCACCTCGCCGCCGTGCAGCGGGGTGACCAGCCCAGCCTGCAAGACCAGCCCGCGCACCGGCTCGCCCAGCAGCGTGAACTGCAGCTGGGCGGTCTGGAAGCCGCTGCGGTCGTCGACCAGCAGGTCGGCGCCGAAGGTGATCCGGTCGGTAAACGGGCGCAGCCCGAGTCCCAGGTCCCAGCGGCGCGGCAGCGGCGAGCCGAGGAAGTACTCGGCGTCGAAGTCGCGCACGCTCAAGCCCAGCGACAACACCCGCAGCGGCCTCACCAGCAGGCCGGCGTCGAAGGTGGTCAGATGCTCGATGTCGGCGCTCTCGTGCGAGCTGAACAGGTTGTAGGTCACCCCCAGCGCCAGCGACTCGCTCCCCAGCGCCAGGCTCCAGCTGGTCTTGCGCTTGGCGGGGGCGTTGTGCTGGCGAATCCACTGCAGCGCCAGCCCGCCCTCCACCGGCCCCGCGATCCGCAGGCCGAAGAACAGCCCGTCCCCGACGTTGTCCAGCCGTAGGTCGCGCTCGTGCAAGTACTGCAGCTGCGGCGCCGAGAGCGCCCCCAGACCGCCGGGGTTGACCTCGGAGGCGGTCGCCTCATCGGCCAGGGCGGCGCCGGTCGGCGGCAGCGCCACGCCGTCGCTCACCGACCGCTGGGTCACCGCCGCGGTCTCGGCGGAGGCCCCCGCCCCCGCCAGCAGCGCCGCGAGGCAAGCGACTGACAACCGGAACGAGCGCATGGGGGCTCCTCAATCTGTGAATGAGTGGCCGAATCTAATGACGCACGACCCGAGCCGGCAGCACTCTCGCCTGGGGCACCGCCCAGGCGAAGCCCCGTGCGCAGGGGGCGCCGCCGGCCGCAGGAAACGGAGGAAGAACGGCCAGTTGGCGCAGGGCTACCAGTCGTTGGTGCCGGAGACGCCGTCGAGGGGATCGGCGCCGACCTTCTTCTTCTTCGGCTTCTCCTCGCGCGCCGGGCGGTCGTCGCCGCCCATCACGTCGCCCGAGCCCGAGGACTCCTCGTCCCAGTCCTCCATGCCGCTCTTGTAGTCGAGCGGGTCGGAGGACTTCTTCTTCTTGCCGTCGGGTTTGGCGTCGGCGGTGCTCAGCAGCAGGTTGCCGTAGCGGCGGACCTCCTTGCCGATCTCGCCGAACTCCTCGCCCTCGAACGCCCGCGCCTTGCGCGCCAGCTTGCGGCGGGCGGCGAAGTCCACCACCACGCAGTCCAGCTGCACCCGGGTCTCGGTGCCGCGCACGGTGCCGATGATCGCCCGGTCGACCTTGAGCTTGGCCCCCAGCTTCATCAGGTCCTTGCTCTCGCCGCTGTCGAAGTCGTCGGCGACGCGGTCCATCAGCGCCTCCAGGCCGGCCCACTCCGGAGTCGGAGTCAGCTGGACCTTGGTGACGCCCTCTTCGCCGGGGCTCACCTCCACCAGCTGGCCGTAGGTGATCGAGCCGGGGCGCTCGACCCGCAGCAGGTGGCGGCCGACCGGCAGCCGCTCCACGGTGAGCGAGGCGTAGCCCTTGTAGTCGCCATCGACGTAGACCTTGCCTCCGGGGGGCACGGTCTGCACGGTCAGGTTGCCCAACGTCCCTTCGCGGGTGGCCTGGGCCAGGACGTCGCGGGCCAGCAGCTGGAAGTTCTTGGGGAAGGCGGCGCCGTCGAACTTGTAGCCGCGCTCGATGGCGAAGAGGCTCTTGAGCCCGTCGCGGGCGGCGGCGTCGTCGCCCTTCATCAGCTGCACCGAGGCCAGGTAGGCGATGGCGTCGCAGTACTCGGCGCAGCGGTCCATCGAGGCCACTGCCGCCTCCATGTCCACCATCGCGGCGCGGATGGCGGCCTCGGCCTCGTCGAACTGCCCGCCGAGGAGCAGCTTCTTGGCCTCGGCCAGCCCCTTGATGACCCGCTTGCGGGCCTCGAGCGAGACGGTGGGAGTGCTGTCGCCCAACAGCCGGGCCGACTCCTTGAGGGTGTAGCTGGGATTGCGGCTGATCGAGTCTTCGAGGAACTCGGTCATGCGGGCGGCGGCGCCATAGCTGTTGCGGTCGGCCGGGATGAGCAGCACGGTGGCCCGCCGGCCGGCCTGCGCCAGCTGGGGAACCAGCAGCGCGACCGCGAGGAGGGCTGGGGCGAAGCGGGACAACATCGCAAGCTCCTGTCCGAATTGGGCTTTGGGGCCGAGAGACAGCTGATCGTGCCGCATCTTACCCCGCCGCCGGCCGCTGCCAATCGGTCGCGGCCAGTTGACCGATCTCCTGCCCCCGGCTGCCTGCTCGCCTGAGCCGGTGGACGGAGATCTGCGAGGGCTATTCACCGCTGCGCCGCCGCCGGTTCCGCCTCGGCCGAGGCCAGGAATCGCTCGACGGCGGCGATGGTCCGCGGGTCGCGCAGGATTCGCCGATGCCCGGCGCCCTCGATCGCCTCCAGCCGCAGCCGCGGCCAGACCGCCAGCAGCCGCTGGGGATCGGCGAAGGGGACATCGCGGTCGGCCGGGTCGTGCAGCGCCAGGGCCGGGAGGGCGAGCGGCCCGCCGGCCAGGTCCAACTCCTCGGCGGTGTGGCCCACCGTCTCGCGCATCGCCTCGAAGAAGGCCTGGCGGCCGCGCCCATCGAGCCCGACCAGCGCCACGAAGTCGGCCATGATCCGCTCGATCGACGAGGGCGCGGCCAGCAGCACCAGCTTGCGGGTGACCAGGCCGCGGCGCACCGCCAACCCCGACGCCGCTCCGCCCATCGAATGGCCGATCAGCGCCTCGAGCGGGCCGAGCTCCTCCTGCACCCGGGAAAGCGCGCGGGCGAACTGGACGACGTGCGTGCTGCGCCGCTGGTTGCGGCCGTGGCCCGGGCCGTCGAGCGAGATCACCGGGAAGCCCAGCGACGAAAGCCGCTGAGCAAACGGGCCGAACTGGCTGGCCCTGCCCTCCCAGCCGTGCAGGCAAACGACTGGCCTGCGCCCTTGCTGGCCGTTCCAGCGCAGTGCGTGCAGCCCGCCGACCATCACGCGCTCGGCCTTGGCGGCGCTCTCTCGCTCCCAAGGACGAGCGGCGTGCAGGCGAGGGGTGAGAAAGGCCCGCCGGGCGGCGCGAGCGCCGAGCCAGGGCGAGACCCGGCTCAGGGCGGCGATGGCCCGCAGCGCCGGCGGCGCAGAACGCGGAGAGATCTCAAGGGGTTGGGTCTGGTCGAGCGGAGGACTCATGGGGCGCCGATCCATCGGTAGCCGGGCCGGGGCGCCGATGCAATCGCGTTTTTTTGCCGCCGGTCGGGTGGCGCGCGGACGCGGGCCTGCGCTAGCCTTCGCGCGCCAGCGCTCCTAGGGAAAGGGTGAGCCGGATGCCTCGCCTCCTCATCGTGGAAGACGAGAAGGATCTCCAGGAGATCCTCAGCTACAACTTCAGGCAGGCCGGCTTCGAGGTCAGCGTGGCCGGCAAGGGCGCCCAGGGGCTGGCGCTGGCGAGGCAGTCGCGGCCGGACCTGGTCCTGCTCGATCTGATGCTCCCCGACCTCTCGGGGTTGGAGATCTGCCGGACCCTCAAGCGCGAAGCCGCCACGGCCTCGATCCCGGTCGTGATGCTCACCGCCCGCGGCGAGGAGATCGACCGGGTGGTGGGCCTGGAGCTGGGCGCCGACGATTACGTGGTGAAGCCCTTCAGCGTCCGCGAGCTGATCTTGCGGGTCCAGGCGGTGCTGCGCCGGGCGCCGGCTTCGGGCGAGCAAGCGCCCAGCGCCGGTTCCGCCAAGAAATTCGGAGTGCTGCGCATCGAGGTCGAGGCGCACCGGGTCTTCGTCGAGGAGCGCGAGGTAGAGCTGACCGCGCTCGAGTTCAAGCTGCTGGAGACGCTCTTCGACCGCAAGAACCGGGTCCAGTCGCGCAACCAGCTGCTCGACGACGTGTGGGGAATCGAGGCCGCCATCACCACCCGGACCGTCGACACCCACGTCAAGCGGCTGCGCGAGAAGCTGGGGCCGGCGGGTGAGTACATCGAGACGGTGCGCGGGGTCGGCTACCGCTTCGCCGAGGCACCTCCCGAGGCCGGCCGATGATCCTCGGCGTGAGGGGCCGGCTCTTCCTTGCCTCGGCCCTGCTGGTGGCGCTCTCGGCCCTGCTGGCCGAGCTGCTGCTGGTCCCGGCGGTGCGCACCCGCCTCGAGCAGCCGGTGCTGGAAGCGACCCTCGCCCGCGCCCGGCTGGCAGCGGGTGCGGTCGACTCCTTCCGAGCCATTCCCACCGACGGGGCCGCCTGGGACGAGCTCGCCGATTCGCTGGGGGCGCAGGCCAGCGGCCGCATCACTCTCCTCGATCCGCGGTCGGGCACCCTGGGCGACTCCGAGCTGCACGTGGAGGCCCTGGCGCGCGCCGCTCGCCTTCCGGCCGATCCGCAGTTCCTGGCGGCCGCCGGCGGTCGGGAGTCGGTCGCCCTGGTGGCCAGCGAAGAAGACGGCCGCCTGGCCTCGGCCTTCGTCCCCACCTCCAATCCGGCGGCCCCGGCCCTGCGCCTGAGCGTTCCGCTGGCCGACGTCGAGCGCTCCCTGGCCGATCTGCAGTTCTTGATCGGCGCGGTGGTGGCGCTGACGCTGCTCTGCGCCGCGGTGCTCTCCGGGCTGTCGGCGCACTGGTTGTCGAGGATCGTGCAGCGGCTGGCGGACGACACCTACCGCGCGGCGCAGGGCGAGCTGGGGCTGACGGTCCGCGCCGAAAGCCAGAGGGAGCTCGGCGCCCTGGGACGCGCGGTCAACGAGCTGGGACTGAATCTCAACCAGGCGATGGGACAGCTGCGCGCCGAGCGCGACCTGCTCAGCGGCATCCTCGACGGCATGGAGGAAGGAGTGCTGCTCATCGGCTCCGACGGGAAGGTGGCCCGGGCCAGCCCCGCCCTGCGGACCATGCTCGCCCTCGAGGCCGATCCGGCGGGCAAGGCGCCGCTGGAGATGATTCGCAGCTCGGACCTGCAGGCGGCGCTCGAACACACTCAGAAGGCCGGCGAGCCCGCCAGCGCCGAGCTCGAGCTGGCCCTGCCGACCCCGCGCCGCCTGCAGGTGCGCACCACCCGACTCTCCGGCGAGCCGCAGGGCGTCCTGGCCGCCTTCGCCGACGTCACCGAGATGCGCCGCCTGGAGACCCTGCGCCGGGACTTCGTGGCCAACGTCTCCCACGAGCTGCGCACCCCGGTGGCGACCATTCGCTCTGCCGCCGAGACCCTGGAGACCGCCATCTCCGATCCCGATGCCGCCCGGCGGTTCCTGGCGATCATCGGCCGCAGCGCCGAGCGGATGCAGCGGCTGGTGGACGACCTGCTCGACCTGGCCCGCATCGAGTCTCGCCAGGTCAAGCTCGCGCCGCAGGAGCTGGAGCTGGGGCCGGCCCTCGATTCGGCGCTGACCCTGCACCGCGACCGCGCCGAGCAGAAGCAGATCCGCCTGGCCCGCGAGATCCCCGCCGGCCTGCGCGTCTGCGCCGACCGCCGGGCCTTCGAGCAGATCGTCGGCAACCTGGTGGACAACGCCATCAAGTACTGCCCCGAGGGCAGCCTAGTCCTGGTGCGCGCCTCGGCCGAGGCCGGCCGGATCCGCTGCGAGGTGGTCGACGACGGACCGGGAATCGAGGAGAAGCACCTGCCGCGGTTGTTCGAGCGCTTCTACCGGGTGGACAGCGGTCGCTCGCGCGAGCTGGGCGGCACCGGGCTGGGGCTGTCGATCGTCAAGCACCTGGCCGAGACCCTGGGCGGCAAGGTCGGCGTCGAGAGCGCCCCGGGGCGCGGAGCCACCTTCTGGTTCACGCTGCCGCTCGCCTGAGACGCCGCTCAATGGCGCGATTGCCTCTCCGGAGAAGAAGGCCATCCAGCCGGTCCAACTGCCGTCGGTACACGCCCTAGGAAGCCGGGACCACTGGCGGATTCGACGGCGATGCCGCCCGGGGAGGCAGTGCCCGCCGAGATTGCTCCGCAGCCGCTGGCATTTTCGCGGCCAGCGCCGCTGCGAATTGTGGAATACCTAGGGAATTCCGCCGCGGGGACGGAAAAATTCCGACCAACGCCATCTGCCTGTCACATTGTCCAGGTATCAAGGCGCCCGCCAGGTCGAACGAACGTTCATCATCGCAGTCGGAGGAACACATGCATCTGCACGGACTACTTCTGATGGCCGCCTTGAAGGCGGCAGAGCCGACCGCCGCTCCCGCGCTTTCCCCGGCAGCCGAGGTCGTGCCCCCGTCAACGGCGCCGGCCCCGGTCCCTTCGCCGGCGGTCACTCCCGCGGCGCTTCCCAAGGAGCTGGCGGTCGGGACCGACGGGTTCTTCAAGCCCGCCCTGCTGTTCCAGGGATGGGCCTACTACGACCAGGGGCCGGGCAAGGGCTGCGCCGCGCTGAGCTGCGTCTCCGACAGCTACGCCTTCCGCCTGCGGCGGGCTGAGTTCGGGTTCTCCGGAAACCTGCTCGGCAAGAGGGTCGGCTTCAAGGTCAACATGAATCCGGCGCAGGCCCCGGAGTTCATCAACACCGACCTCACCGTCAAAGGCGCCACTCCCTCGACCCCGGGGGTCGCCCCGACGGTCACCGCCAAGCAGCCGCCGTCGCTGACCACCGTCCTCTCTGACGTCTACGTGACCTACTCGTTCGACTGGCTCGACGTGCAGTTCGGCCAGTACCGGATCCCGATCAGCTGGGAAGGCTACAACGGGTCGAGCAAGCTGATGTTCCCCGAGCGCTCGACCGTGGCGCGCTTCTTCGGCGACACCCGCGACCTGGGAGCCAAGGTCGGCAAGAGCACCAAGCTCATCAACTGGGGCCTGTTCCTCTTCGACGGCAGCGGCACCGGCTTCTACAACGAGAGCCCCACCGCTCCGGCCAAGTACCAGAAGGAGTTCATGGCCCGCTTCGAGCTCTATCCGCTAGAGGGGTTGATGCTCGCGGTGGCCGACTGGAACAGCGTCATCGACCGCTACGCGGCCGGCACTCGCGACCGGGTGGAGTTCGATGCCCGCTACGAGGCCCACAACGTCCTGTTCCAGTCCGAGTTCATCCGCGGCTGGGACCGGGTCTCGGACAACGGCCCGTTCAACTCCTCCTTCGGCTGGTACGCCGCCCTGGGCTACACGCTGGCCGAGACCTGGCAGCCGGTGATCCGCGTCGGCAACCTCGACCCGCTGCTGGGCAGCGACGCCGCCGCCACCGCCGCCACCGACGAGACCACCTTCTACGAGATCGGCCTGAACTGGTTCATCAACAAGCACGAGACCAAGCTGCAGCTGGCCTACAGCCTGTTCCAGTTCCACGACAAACCCAACGAGGGCACCGTCATCCTCAACACCCAGATCTCCTACTAGCTCTGCGGCAGTCAGTCCGAGGCGCCGCGGCGGGGGACAACCCGCCGCGGCGCCTCGCTTATTTGACATTGCCCGACCGGCCGACGCTGTCACACAGCTGTCACATTGCTTCGCTATGGATGCGCCGCGCTCCTGAGAGCCGCAGTCCCGAGGTGCCCTTCGTGCGACGCTCCCTTTCCCTACTCCTTCTCTCGCTGGCGCTGCTCGCCGCCGGCTGCAAGAGCCGGCAGGTGCGGGTGACCGCCAGCGGCTCGAGCACCGTCTTCCCGATCACCGAGGCCATGGCCGAGGAGTTCGGCAAGGTGCGCAGCGACATCCGGGTGACGGTGGGGATCGCCGGCACCGGCGGCGGATTCAAGAAGTTCTGCGCCGGCGAGACCGACATCTCCGACGCCTCGCGCCCGATCCGGCCGGTGGAGGTCGAGGCCTGCGACAAGGGCCAGGTGCAGTACGTCGAGCTGCCGGTGGCCTACGACGGGATCGCGGTGGTGGTGAACCCCAGGAACGACTGGGCCAAGGAGATCACCGTCGAGGAGCTCAAGAAGCTCTGGGAACCAGCCGCGCAGGGCAAGGTGCTCAAGTGGAGCCAGGTCCGCGCCGGCTGGCCGGACAAGGAGATCCACCTCTTCGGCCCGGGCGTGGACAGCGGCACCTACGACTACTTCACCGAAGCGGTGGTCGGACGCGAGCACTCCAGCCGCGGGGACTACACCGCCGCGGTGGATCCCAACGTGCTGGTACGCGGGGTGGCCGAGGATCCGCTGGGGCTGGGCTTCTTCTCGATGGCCTACTTCCACGAGAACAAGGAGCGGCTGCGCGCCCTGCCGGTGGACGACCAGAAGGAAGAGAACGGGGCCGGCCCGGTGGCCCCCAGCGTGGAGACGGTGCGCAACAACAGCTACCAGCCGCTGTCGCGGCCGATCTTCGTCTACGTGGCCATCGCCTCGCTGCAGCGCCCCGAGGTCAAGGCCTTCACCGACTTCTACTTCACCGACATCGCCGCCCTGGTGGACAAGGTCGGCTACGTGCCGCTGCCCGACCGCGCCTACCAGCTCGACCGCGAGCGGCTGGCCAAGCGGGTCACCGGCTCGATCTTCGGCGGCAAGGGCTCGCAGGTCGGGCTCTCGGTGGAGCAGCTGCTGGAGAAGGCCCAGGCGCTGGCCGCCCCATGAGCGCCTCGCGCCAGTTCGAAGAGCTGGAGGCGCCGCGGGCGTTCTCCGAGCGCGCCATCGGCGCGGCGCTCTTCACCTGCGCGGCCCTGTCGATCCTCGCCACCGCCGGCATCGTGCTGGTGCTGCTGCGCGACGCCCTGCCCTTCTTCGCCCAGGTCCCCTTCCGCAAGCTGTTCTTCGACCGGCAGTGGACCCCGCTCTTCGCCGAGCAGCACTTCGGCATCTGGCCCTTGCTGTCCGGGACGCTGCTGACCACCGCCATCGCGCTGGCGGTGGCGGTGCCGATGGGGCTGCTGGGGGCGATCTTCCTGAGCGAATTGGCGCCCTCCTCCGTGCGGCGGGTGCTCAAGCCGGTGCTGGAGGTGCTGGCCGGCGTCCCCACCGTGGTCTACGGCTACTTCGCCCTGACCCTGGTGACCCCGGCGCTGCAGCGGGTAATTCCTGGCCTTTCCGGCTTCAACGCCCTCAGCCCCGGGCTGGTGATGGGGATCATGATCCTGCCGGTGGTCGCCACCCTGAGCGAGGACGCGCTGTTCGCCGTCCCCAGCAGCCTGCGCGAAGGGGCGCTGGCGCTGGGAGCCAGCCGGCTGGGAACGGTGTTCCGGGTGGTGCTCCCGGCCGCCTTCTCCGGCATCGCCGCCTCGGTGATCCTCGGGCTGTCGAGGGCGATCGGCGAGACCATGGTGGTGGCCATCGCCGCCGGGCAGCAGCCGCGGCTCACTCTCGATCCGCGAGTGCCGATCGAGACCATGACCGCCTTCATCGTGCAGGTGGCCATGGGCGACACCCCGCACGGCACCCTCGAGTACCGGACGATCTTCGCGGTCGGCCTGACCCTGTTCGCCATGACGCTGGGGCTCAACGCCGTCTCCCACCGCCTGCGCCGGCACGTCTTGCGAGGCAGGCTCTAGATGGCTCCCGCCGCCCAGCCGCTGCGCTCGCCTCCCGAGCCGCTGCCGGTCCCGGCTGAAGCCGGCGGTCTGTCCGCGCTCCCCGGCCAGGCCCCGGGCGGCGACGACCTGGAGCTCGCCTCCGTCTCGCGCTCAGGCCGGCGGCGCACCGAAGCTCTGTTCACGGCCGCCTGCATCCTGGCGCTGGCGATTCCGCTGCTGGCGCTCGCCATCCTCTTCGGCGGGGCGCTCATCGAGGCCCTTCCCCAGCTCAGCTTCGGCTTCCTCATCCGCTTCCCGTCGCACCAGGCGGACCAGGCCGGCATCCTCCCCGGGCTGGCGGGCAGCGCCATCCTGATGCTGCTCACCGCCGCCATGGCGATTCCGCTGGGGATCGGGGCGGCGATCTATCTCGAGGAGTACGCCCGCCCCGGCCGGCTCACCCGCCTGATCGAGCTCAACATCTCCAACCTCGCCGGTGTCCCCTCGGTCATCTACGGGCTGCTGGGGCTGGAGCTGTTCGTGCGGGTGCTGGCGCTGGGGCGCAGCCTTCTGGCCGGGGCGGCGACGCTGGCCATGCTGCTGCTGCCGATGGTGATCCTGGCCTCGCGCGAGGCGCTGCGCACCGTGCCGCTGGGCGTGCGCGAGGCCGGCTTCGCCCTGGGCGCCGACCGCTGGCGCACCCTGCGCCAGGTGGTGCTGCCCATGTGCCTGCCGGGCATGCTCACCGGCGTCATCCTCTCGCTGGCGAGGGCCATCGGCGAAACCGCCCCGCTGATCGCCATCGGCGCGCTGGCCTACGTCGGCTTCCTCCCCGAGTCGCTGCTCGACGGCTTCACCGCCCTTCCGGTGCAGATCTTCACCTGGGTGATGCGGCCTCAGGCAGCCTTCCGCGCCAACGCCTCAGCGGCGATCGTGGTGCTCATGCTGTTGATGCTGCTGTTCAACGCCTCCGCCATCTGGCTTCGCGCCAGGCTGCAGCGGCGCTACAACTGGTAAATATCGATGCAAGAAGCCATGGCCAAAGACGACCTCCGCCCCCAGCCGGACCCTGCCTCAGCGCCGGACAAGATGCGCGCCGAGAACCTGCGCGCCTGGTTCGGGGACCATCAGGCGCTCAAGGGCGTGACGCTGGGCATCCCGGAGAAGCAGGTCACCGCGGTGATCGGCCCCTCGGGCTGCGGCAAGTCCACCTTCGTGCGCTGCCTCAACCGGATGCACGAGGTGGTGCCGGGGGCGCGGGCCCAGGGGACGGTGCTGCTCGACGGCCGGGACATCTACGCCCCGGCGGTCGATCCGGTGCGGGTGCGGCGGCGGGTGGGGATGGTCTTCCAGAAGCCCAACCCCTTCCCGACCATGACCATCCGCGAGAACGTGCTCGCCGGGCTGCGGCTCAACGGCCTCAAGGTGCAGGACGAGGACGCGCTGGTGGAGAAGGCGTTGCGCCAGGCGGCGCTGTGGGACGAGGTGAAGGGGGCGCTGGGCCGCTCCGGGGTGTCGCTGTCCGGCGGGCAGCAACAGCGGCTGTGCATCGCCCGCTGCCTGGCGCTGGAGCCGGAGGTGCTGTTGATGGACGAGCCGTGCTCGGCGCTCGACCCCATCGCCACCGCCAAGGTCGAGGAGCTGATCCGCGAGCTGTCCGAGCAGTACACGGTGGTGATCGTCACCCACAACATGCAGCAGGCGGCCCGGGTCTCCGACCGCACCGCCTTCTTCTACCTGGGCGAGCTGGTGGAGTTCGCCCCCACCGATCGGCTGTTCACCGGCCCGTCCGATCCGCGGACCGAGGACTACATCACCGGCCGCTTCGGCTGAGCCGGCTGCGAGGCAATTTCGACATGGGCCGTCTGCACACCGATCGCGAGTACGAGCAGGAGCTGCACCGCCTGCGCCAGCAGCTGCTGCTGATGGGAGCCAAGGTCGAGGAGATGATCGCCTCGAGCATGAAGTCGCTGGTCGAGCGCGACAGCGAGCTGGCCCGCCGGATGATCGCCGCCGACGACAAGATCGACCGGCTGGAGGTCGAGACCGACGAGCTGTGCCTGCGGGTGCTGGCCCGCCGCCAGCCGGTGGCCAGCGACCTGCGCTTCCTGACCACCTCGCTCAAGCTGGTCACCGACCTGGAGCGCATCGGCGACCTGGGGGTCAACATCTGCGAGCGGGTGGTCGAGCTCAACGAGGAGCCGCCGCTCAAGCCGTACGTCGACCTGCCCAAGATGTCGGAGTCGGCGCGGGCGATGGTCCGCGAGGCCCTGGACGCCTTCGTGGCCTCGGACGTGGAGAAGGCCCAGCGGGTCATCGCCATGGACTCGGCGGTGGACGCCTACTACGGGCAGATCTTCCGCGAGCTGCTGACCTACATGATGGAGGACCCGAAGAACATCTACCGGGCCAGCCGGCTGCAGTCGATCGCCAAGTACCTGGAGCGGATCGGCGACCACGCCACCAACCTCGCCGAGGAGGTGGTGTTCATGGTCAAGGGCAAGGACATCCGCCACGGCGGCTTCGAGAAGGAGCCGGCGCGGGTGACCAAGGGCGTGCTCTTCCTGTGCGTGCGCAACAGCTCCCGCAGCCAGATGGCCGAGGGCTTCGCCCGCCAGCTCTTGCCGCCGTCGATCAAGGTCTACAGCGCCGGCTCCAAGCCGGGCACCGTCAACCCCTTCGCGGTGCGGGTGATGCGCGAGGTGGGAATCGACATCTCCTCGCAGCGGGCCAAGGGGCTCTCCGAGGCCCCGCTCAACGAGGTGGACCTGGTGGTCACCCTCTGCTCCGAGCAGGTCTGCCCCACCCTCCCCAGCGGCGTGCGCCTCGACTCCTGGCCGATGCCCGACCCGGCGGCCGCCGGCGGCACCGAGGTGCAGATCGAGGACGCCTTCCGGCGCGTCCGCGACGAGATCCGGCGAGTGGTCGAGCGACTCGCCGAGCACTAGCCTACGGGCGGGCCGACGGCGCGCTCAATCGTGGCCGTGCCTGCGCTCGTGGCGCTCTTCTCGCCGCTCGCGCCGCTCCTCCCTCCGCTCGTGGCGCTCCTCGCGCCGCTCCTCGCGCATCTCGGCCCGGTAGTGCCGGTACTGGCCCGGCGGGATGCGCACCAGCGCCGCCGGCACGATCGCCGGCTGCACCTGGACCCAGGCGGCGTTGTGCTCGCGGGCCCGGAACCAGTGCCCGTCGCGCCGCAGCCAGTAGAAGCCGCCGGTGAAGAAGACCTCCTCGGCGTGGTTGGGCACCACCTGGATGCCCGGCGAGACCACCACCAGCGGCGGCGGGGCGGGAAAGCCAAGCCGGATCTCGAGCTGGGCGAAGGAGGTGGCCGGGGCGGCGAGCAGCAGCAGCGCGGCGAGTCGCAGGGCAGTTTTCATGGCGGCCAGTCTGCGCGGCGCCAAGCCCAGATTCAAGCTCGGCGCCCGCCGGCCGCGGTGCCGAACTCCGAGCGGCCAGGCGCCATCCCGAGCCTTCCCGCGCCCGTCCGACGAGGGACGCATCGGCCAGGATCCCTCCGGCGGTTCGGCGGAATCCGCTTGAACTACCGCCACTTGCTGCCCTGGCCCGCTGATCTCACCTTATCGGGGGAGCACCCCCACGCGAGAGCCCCGGTTGCTGGGCGACGGCCCAGCAGACGGGGCGCGTCCCGGACAATCGAAGGAACCTCTCGCGTGGCGCGCGTGCGGACGGCGGGCCCCGGCGGGCTGCCGCCCCGCGGTGTCGAGTGCCGCGCGGCCGGGCAGCCGAGCGTTTCGGCCGCCCTTGCGCGGGAGCGCCGCGCCGAGTGTGGAGCCGCCGGACGAGCAAATGGAAGCGAGGTCGCGGAAATGGCTGACAAGGAGAAAGGGAGCGGGATGACGGTGCGCGAGGCCGGCCGCAAGGGCGGCGAGATCCGCAAGGAGCAGCTCGGCTCCGCCGGATACTCGGAGCTGGGCCACAAGGGCGGCCAGCGGGTCAAGCAGCTGATCGAGGAGGGCAAGGAGGCAGAGAAGAAATAGCGGCCTGCAACCGACCGTTCGCTGGGACACATTAGCTACGGGCAACAGTTCGGGCGGCCTACCGTCGGAGAGGATGCGACTTTAGATTGGCTTGCTTTGTCTCCTCGCCCAACAGACGCCCGAATGCCGGGACCTGCGCCTGAGCAGCATGCCTGCGAGCCAGCTGGCGTCGAGCAGTGGACGGCGATCCTTGGCTCGCTGGCCGACGCTTACCTGGTCGTCGATCCCTCGGGAGCAGTCGAGTGGGCCAACGCCGCCGCTGGGCGCCTGCTGGCGGCCGACCCCGCGCAGCTGCGCGGAGCCCTGGCCAGCCGCTGGCTCGGCGCCCCCCTGGCCGCTGCCGCGGACCTCCAGGTGACCGCCACCGCGATCTCGGAGGGCAGGCAGGTGCTGTGCCTGCGCCCGGCCGCCGGCGGCGCCAACCCGGGGCGGCGGGCGATGGGCGCCATCGTCCGGGCCTCCACGCAGCTGTCGACCTACCGCAGCGTCGAGCAGGTGCTGCAGTCGGCGGTGACCACGCTGCCGGCCGACCTCGGCGCCCACTCGGCTCAGGTGTGGCTGGCCGATTCGCCGGAGCAGCCGCTTTCGCCGCGGGCCCGCGGGGGCCGCGCCCGGGAGGGGACCGGCTTTGCCGAGCCGGCGGCCGTTCCGCCCGGCCCGATCGCCCGGGTGGCCGCCGACAAGCTGCCGCTGCTGGTCCCTCGCCTGGAAGACCACGGCGACTTCGACCTGGCCTGGGCCCGGGCCCAGCGGGTGGTTTCGGCGGCGCTCTTTCCCCTGCCCTGCCAGGAGCTGCCCACCGGAGTGCTCGCCCTGTTCTTCGGCGGCAAGCTGGAGCCGGAGGTGCTGGAGACCGCCTCGACCATTGCCGCGATGCTCTCCGGGGCGCTGCAGGCGCTGGCGGTCGCCGAGCGCGAGCGGCAGGCCCTGGCCGAGTCGGAGTCGACCTCGCGGCGGCTGGAGCAGGAGCGGGTCACCGCCCTGGCCAGCGCCTCGGAGCTGGCCGCCGCCAACCAGGCGCTGCGGCGCAAGCACGACGAGCTGGAGATGGCCAAGCACCGGCTGTCGGCCCAGTACTCGGTGCTGGAGATCCTGGCCCAGTCGCCCAGCGTGGAGCACGCCGCCCCGCGGGTGCTGGCGGCCATCGGCGAGTCGATGGGCTGGGACGCCGGCGCGCTGTTCCTGGCCATGCCCCGCTCGCTGGAGCTGAAGGCCTACGGCACCTGGACCCGCCGCGCCGACGCCGCCGAATACCTGGAGCGCACCCGCATCGCCGCCTACGCCTCCGGGGTGGGCATCGTCGGGCGGGTGTGGCAGACCGGCGAGCCGGCCTGGTCGGACGACGCGCCGCGGATGCCCGGCTTCCGCCGCGCCCAGGGGGCGGTGGCCGCGGGGCTGCGCGGGGCGATCTGGGTCCCGCTGCGCCAGGGCAGCGAGGTGGTGGGGGTGGTGGAGCTGCTGCGGCGCGACCTGCAGGGCCCTGACGAGGAGACGCTGCAGGGGCTGCTGGCGCTGGGCAGCCAGATCGGCCAGTTTGCCGAACGGCTGAGGGCCGAGGCCGCGCTGCGCGAGGGCGAGGAGCGGCTCAAGATCACCCTGCGCAGCATCGTCGACGCGGTGATCACCACCGACCTGCACGGGCGCATCGACTTCATGAACGAGGTCGCCTGCGAGCTGACCGGGGTGCGGCTGGACCAGGCCCGGCGGCGGCCGGTGGAGGAGGTCTACCGCCCGGTGGACGAGCGGACCCGAGCGCCGCTCTCCGGGGTGGTGCAGAAGGTGCTGGCCAGCGGGCGGACCTCGGGCCTGTCGCGCCAGGCGCTGCTGGCGCGCGCCGACGGGGAGAACCTGGTGGTGGAGCACACCGCCGCCCCGCTGCGCGGCGAGCGCGGGGAGCTGCTGGGAACGGTGCTGGTCTTCCGCGACGTCACCGAGCGCGAGCGGGCCTCGCGCCGGGCGCGCTTCAGCGCCGAGGCCAGCGCCATGCTGGCCCACTCGCTCGACTACCACGCCACCCTCGCCGACATCGCCCGGCTGGCGGCGCTGACCGTGGCCGACGTCTGCGCCGTCTACCTGCTCGAGCCCGAGCGGCTGACCCGGGTCGCCCTCAACTGCCTGGACGAGCAGCAATGCCAGTCGATCGCCGCCTACCTGGAGGCCTGGCCGCCCAGGCTCACCGACCCGCGCGGCGCTGGGGCGGCGATGCGCACCGGGCAGACCGAGCTGTGCGAGCGGCTGGATCAGCAGGCGCTCGCCGAGCTTGCGCCTTCGCAGCCGCAGCGCGACCAACTGCAGCAGCTGGGGCTGCGCTCGCTGGTGGCGGTGCCGCTGCGGGCGCGGGACGCGACGCTGGGGGCGCTGCTGCTCGCCTGCCGCGACCGGCGCCTGCTGGCCGACGACCTCCTGGCCGCCGAGGAGCTGGCCGGGCGGGCGGGGCTGGCCATCGACAACTCCCGCCTCTTCGCCCAGACGCAGCGGGCGCTGCGCGGGCGCGACGAGTTCCTCTCGGTCGCCTCGCATGAGCTCAAGACGCCCATCACATCGATGCAGCTGCAGCTGCAGAGCCTGCTGCGCAGCGAGGAGGCGCTGTCGGAGCGGGCGCGGGCCAAGCTGACGATCGCCACCCGGCAGGTGGCGCGGATGGCCTCGCTGATCGAGGAGATGCTGCAGGTGTCGCGGGTGAACAGCGGCGCGGTGGAGCTCGACCTGGAGCCGCTGGAGCTGGCGGCGCTGGCCGACGAGATCTGCCAGCGCTTCACCGAGCCGGCCGAGCGCGCCGGCTGCGCCCTGCGGCTGCGGGTGGACGGCGACTCCTGGGGGATGTGGGACCGGGCCCGGCTGAGGATCGTGCTCTCCAACCTGCTGTCCAACGCCATCAAGTACGGCCCGGGGAAGCCGGTGGACGTGGAGGTGGTGGCCGGCGGCGACGCGGTGTCGCTGGCGGTGGTCGACCACGGCATCGGCATCGCCGATGCCGATCTGACCCGGCTGTTCGACTGCTTCGAGAGGGCGGTCTCGCCGCGCCACTACGGCGGGCTGGGGGTCGGGCTGTTCATCGTGCGCAGCCTGGTCGAGATGATGGGGGGCACGGTGGAGGCCAGCTCCACTCCCGGCGAGGGCGCGCGCTTCGCTGCCCGGCTGCCCCGCGTTCGCTCCACTGCCACTTCCTCCGACTGCTCGGACGCCAGCCTCTGAGGCAGCCAGCCAGCGGTTCGGTGCCGGAGCGGCTGCCGCCGGGCGAACTGGCGGGGCGACGCTTATTTGCCTCGAGGCGATCTATCCCCAACAATGGTCGCACAGCCTGGAGCGACCTCATCGATGTCAGACAGCCTTCGAATTGGCGAGCTGGTGGGCGGCGGCCTGGTCTTGAGCTATCGGTGCGACGCCCGCTGCCGCCACTGCCTGAACGCCTGCGGGCCTCACCGCACGGACGGGCAGGGAACGGGTGAGGAGGCGCCGGAGGCGATCCTCGACCAACTGGCGGAGCGCGGCCCGCGGGCCCGCTACTTCATCGGCGGCGGCGAGCCCTTCCTGCAGCTGGCGCGGCTGCGGGCGACGGTGGCCGGGATGCGCCGGCGGGGGCTGCAGCTGGACTACGTGGAGACCAGCGCCAGCTGGGCCGTCGACGACGCCCACGCGGTCGAGGTGCTCACCGGGCTGGCCGAGGTCGGCCTCGACCAGGTGATGGTGAGCCTGTCGCCCTTCCACGCCGAGCACATCCCGGTGCTCAAGCCCACCTCGGTGATCAACGCCTCGCGGGTGCTCCCGCGCGGCGCGCTCATCTCGCTGCCCTCGTTCATCTCCGACCTGCAGGACCATCCGCTCGATCGGCCGCTCGAGCTCGAGCGGATCCTGAGCCAGGCGGGAGACGGCTACGCGCTGGCGATCGCCGAGCGCTACTCGACCGTCCCCGCCGGCCGCGCCGGCCGCTACCTGTGGCGCCACGGCACGCGCGTCCCCTGGCGCGAGCTGCTGGACCGGGCGCCCTGCCGCCGAGAGCTGGTGGACACCGGCCGCTTCCAGATCGACGCCGACGGCCGCTACCAGCCAAGCAACTGCGCCGGCATCGCCCTGCCCCTGGCCGAGGTCCCGGGAGAGATCGACCTCGAGCGCTACCCGGTGCTCAAGGCCCTCTGGCTGGGCGGCCTGGGGGCGCTGGTGGAGCTGGCGCGCGGCGCAGGGTTCTCGCCGTTCGAGAGCTATTCCTCGGCCTGCGACCTGTGCACCCACGCCCGCTTCAGCCTGGCGCCCCGGGGCTACGCCGAGCTCGCCCCGGCGGGCTTCTACCACCCGCTGTCGATCCCCGAGTTCAGCGCCCGCTGACCGGGGCCTTCACTCCGGCAGGCGCTGGCGCGTCCTCGGGCCGATGGCCACTTGCTGAGCGCGAGCCGCGAGCGGGGTGAAAGCGTGCGCAGCACCGAGGTCACCGTCGGCCGGCGCCGACTCAAGCTCACCAACCTGGATAAGGTCCTCTATCCCGCGGTGGGCTTCACCAAGGGCCAGGTGATCGACTACTTCGCGCGCATCGCCCCGGCGCTGGTGCCCCATCTGCGCAACCGGCCGCTGACCCTCAAGCGCTACCCCGAGGGGGTCCAGAGCGAGCACTTCTACGAGAAGAACTGCCCCAGCTTTCGCCCCAGCTGGCTGGCCACCGCCAAGGTCTGGAGCGAGGGCAACCAGCGCACCATGCGCTACTGCATGGTGAACGAGCTGGCGAGTCTGGTGTGGGTGGCCAACCTCGCCTCCCTGGAACTGCACCCCTCGCTGTCGCTGGCGCGCCAGCTCGACCGGCCCACGGCGCTGGTCTTCGACCTGGATCCTGGAGCGCCGGCGAACCTCGTCCACTGCTGTGGAGTGGCGCTGCTGCTGCGCCAGCTGCTCTCGCGGCTGGGCCTGGAGCTGTTCCCCAAGACCTCGGGCTCCAAGGGGATGCAGGTCTACGCGCCGCTGAACGTCCCGGTCAGCTACCCGCAGACCAAGTCGTTTGCCCGCGCCGTGGCCGAGCTGCTCGAGCAGCGCCATCCGGACCTGGTGGTCTCGCAGATGAAGAAGGCGCTGCGCCCGGGGAAGATATTCGTCGACTGGAGCCAGAACGACCGGCACAAGACCACGGTGGCCGTCTGGTCGCTGCGGGCGCTGGAGCGGCCCACCGTCTCGACCCCGGTGACTTGGAAGGAAGTCGAGCGCTGCGCGCGCAAAGGCGATCCCAGCCTGCTGGTCTTCGATTCAGCTCAGGCGCTGGCGCGCTTCGAATCGCAGGGAGACCTGTTCGCGCCGGTGCTGACGCTCAAGCAGCACCTGCCCGATCTGACTGGCGGGGACCGGGGCGCGCTGCGCCATCACGGAGATTCTGCGGGGCCGTAGCCGGTTCTTCGCCTGGGCACGGCCGCCTCGCGCACGCACTCCTCCGGAGTCTTGTCGGTGCGCAGCCCCTGGAACGAGGGCTGGCGCAGCTTTCCGTCGCTCGTCCACTCGCTGAACGCCACCTGGCCCACCAGCCGCGGCTCGACCCAGACTGCGTCCCGGATTCTGGGAGCGCCCTTCAGCTTCGGATGATCGACCGCGTCGGCGGTCAGCCGCTTGAAGAGATCGGCGCGGAAGCTGGTGGTGAAGCCGGTGCCGACTCGCCCCACGTACAGGAAATCCTTGCCAGAGCGAACGGCGACCAGGAGCGCTCCGACCTGCCTGGCGCCGGTGGAGATGGGCAGCAGCCCGCCGATGACCACGTCCTGGGTCGCCAGCAGCTTGAGCTTGAGCCATTCGCGCGTGCGACCTCCGCGGTAGGGGGCGCTCGGCCTCTTCGCGATCAGCCCCTCGAGCCCGCGGCGGCGCGCGCGCTCCAGCGCCTGCTGGACCGAACCCGGGATTCGCTCGGCGAGCTGGATCGGCGGCTGGGCGTTGGCCAGCACGCTCTCCAGCAGCTCGCGCCGATCGCGCAGCGGGCGCTGGCGCAGGTCCTCGCCCTCGAGCCAGAGCAGGTCGAAGGCCACCAGCCGCAGCGCTCCAGCCCCCTGCTGCAGCAGCTCGAACTTGGAGACCCCTCTCTTGTCGAGGGCCACGATCTCGCCGTCGATCACCGCCTCGCCGACCTTGATGGTCGGGAGCGCCTGGCCGATCTCCGGGAAGCGGCCGGCGAGGTCGAGCCCGACGCGGGACTGGAGGGTGGCGCGGCCGCCGGCCATCGCCGCCAGCGCCCTGAAGCCGTCGTACTTCACCTCGAAGACCCACGGGCGGTCGCCCAGGTCTGCCGGAGCCGCGGCGGTGGCCAGCTCCGGCGGCCAGAGCTTGGCCAGCAGCTCGAGCGGCGGCGGATGGGGGCGGCGCAGCATCCGCGCCGAGACTGGACCGCGGGTGATCCGCCGTCCGCTGACCACGGATTCGGGCCGCTCGGCGATGATGTCGCCCGAGGTGCGCGCCAGCTCGTCGCTGCCCTTGAAGAACAGCCACTGCTGCTTGCCGGCCGAGGGCCGGGTGCGCACCAGGTGCCAGAGGCCGCGCAGCTTCTCTCCCTCGAGCCGCAGTCGCAGGTGGCCCTTCTGGCGCTGCTGGCGCTCGGCGCCCGGCGGATCGGTCCGGAAGGTGCCGCGGTCCCAGATGATCGAGTCGCCGGCCCCGTACTCGCCCTCGGGGATTCGGCCCTCGAACTCGCTGTAGGCGAGCGGATGATCCTCGGTCTGGACTGCCAGGCGCTTGTCGGCGGGGTTGTAGCTGGGCCCCTTGGGAATCGCCCAGCTGGCCAGCGCGCCCTCCATCTCCAGCCGCAGGTCGTAATGCACCCGCGTGGCGTCGTGCTTGTGCACCATGAAGCGGGGCGCCTGCGGCGTCGAACGGCGCTTCGAAAGGGGCTCCTCCGGCGGAGGCTCGGGAGTGACCTCGAAGCGCCGGCGCCCTCGATATTCCTCGAGCTTTCGGCTCATCGCTCCGCCCGGAGAGCGCCCGAGCGGGAGCCCGGGCACGACGACCCGCAGCTAACGCTCGCCACCGGGCGATGGGCGCGCAAAGCCCGCTCGACGCGGACTACTTCACGCTCAAGCGGTACAGGGCGATCTTCTTGTCGAGGGTCGGGCGGCTGATGCCCAGCAGCTCGGCGGCGCGGATTTTCTTGCCTTTGGCCTGCCGAAGCGCGTGGGCAATGGAGTCCCGCTCCAGCCGCGACACCTGGTCGGCGAGCGTGCCGCCCTGGGGCAGCCCACCCGAGACGATCTCGGGAGGCAAATGGCCTGGCAGCACTTCCTCTCCAGGGCACAGCAGGGCCAGCCGCCCGGCGCAGGAGCGCAGCTCCCGCAGGTTTCCCGGCCAGGAGTAGTCCAAGAGCAGCTGCCGGGCCTCGTCGGACAGGCGAAGCGCCCGGCTGCCCCAGACTCGGGCCGCCGCCACGGCGAAGTGGTCGAACTGCAGCGGCAGGTCCCCCTTGCGCTCGCTCAGCGGCGGCACGGCGATGCTCTGGCCGTCGAGCATTGAGGCGAGCTCCGGCTCCAGCCGCCTCTGGGCCGCGAGCTGCTCGGGCGACTCGCGGCTGGTGGTGATCACGCGGACGTCGGTCGGCGCCTCGCCACCCTCGGCGAGCGGAGCCAGCCGCTGCCCCAGCGCCCGCGCCAGCCGCAATCCCAGCTCGCGCGGCAGGTAGTCGAGCCCGGCCAGCACCAAGGTCCCGCCGTCGGCGCGGCGCAGCGCCGACAGCTGCGGCGGGGCTCCGGCCCGGCCCGGGCGCCCGAACAGCTCCTCGTCGACCTCGCTCGCCCGCCCGCGGCAGTCCACGCACACCAGCGGCGCGAGCGCTCGACTCGATCGGGAATGAAGAAGCTGGGCCAGCGCGGCCTTTCCGGACCCGGCGGGCCCGTAGAAGGCGACGACGCCTGGGAAGGCCGCCGCCCGGCGCACCTGCTCGAGGACCTTCCTGAAAGTCCGGCTGGTGCCGAGCAGCGAGGCGCCGGAGGGCGGAGGCTGGCGCGAGCGCGCCGCGGCCACCGCCTCGCCGCTCAGGCGCCCGAGTGCCGCGAGGATTCCGAGGTCGGCATCCGTGAACGGGTCGTCAGCCCGCTCGGCATAGACCAGGCCGAACGGCTCGCCGCCGGCCCACAGCGGGGCCGCGGCCCGGCCGCCGATCCGCGCTGCCTGCCGGCGATCGAAGGCGGCCCGCGCCAGGCCGGCGGGGATGTCCACGCGCTCGGCGCCGGCGACGGCGGCGGTTGCCAGTCCGAGCTCGCCGGCGAGCTGCGAAGCTCCGACGTCCGCTGCCAATAGCTCGCGGGCCTGCTCGGCGGCTCGACGCAAGGCCGCATCTTCCGAAGCGCAGCTCGACAAGGCGACAGCTGCCTGCAGCACGGCCCGGGCCCCGCCGGTGGCCGGGAGGAACTCCTCGGTGGGGCCGCTGGCCTCGGCCTGCTCCGGAGAGGCGCGCAGGGCGATGCGGGCGACGGCCTCGAAGACCAGCGCCGTGCCACCGATCTGGATCCGGTCGCCGGGGGCCAGCGCCATCTCGCCCACGACCCGCTCCCCGTTGAGCAGCGTGCCGTTGCGGCTGCCCAGGTCCTCCACCAGGCACTGCGCGTCGCGGCACACGAAGCGGGCGTGGCGGCGCGAGACCTGGCTGTCGTCGGCGAGCACCACCTGGCACGAAGGCGAGCGCCCAACGATCAGATCCTCGACGAGCTCGAAGCGCATCCCGGCGTTGGGGCCGCTCACCGCCAGCAGCGTGGTCATGGCGTCGGACTCATTGGGGTGCGCACCGGCCTGCGGGTTCCGGGGCCGGGCTACAGGTAGCGCTCGATCTGCTTGAACAGATCGATCCGGTCCACCAGGTCGGTGACGTAGTCGAGGTTGTCGGTGGCAAGGGTCAACACCGGCGAGAGGTTGTAGCGCGAGAACCACTCCTCGTAGAGATCGTTGAGCCGCTTGAGGTAGGCGGTGGGAATCTCCTGCTCCATCGCCCGGCCGCGGATCTCGATGCGCTTGCGCACCGTCTTCACCGAGGCGCGCAGGTAGATCATGATGTCCGGCGGCGCCAGCGACTCGCTGATGATCCCGTACAGCTCCTCGTAGGTCTTCCAGTCGCGGGCGTCGATCTGCCCCTGGCGGTGCAGGTTGCGGGCGAAGATCTCCGCGTCCTCGTAGATGGTGCGGTCCTGCACCACCGTCCCCGCCTCCTTCTCCAGCGCCCGGTGGAGCCGGAACTTGTGGGTCAGGAAGTAGAGCTGGGACTTGAAGGCGTGACCCTTCATGTCCTTGTAGAAGTCCTCGAGGTACGGGTTGGTGTCGTTGGGCTCGAAGAAGGGCTTGAGCTTGTACTTGCGGCACAGAAAGCCAACCAACTCTGTCTTCCCGGCGCCGATGTTCCCCGCCACGGCGATAAAGCGCTTGCGCTCGCTCATGAGGCTTTGTTTACGCCCAACCGCCCGGCCGGATCAAAGGGTCCCGACCGCCCGGTGCGCCCTCGCGGCACCTTCCTTGCCCGGAGGCTCTCGCCCGAGTACAACCGCAGGCCATGCTCGGCCGTCCGATTCGACTGCGCCCGTCCAACCGCCCGCCGGTTTCGCTGGGCATGGGCAGCGCCGCTGAGCTGTTCGAGACCAGGCCGGCAACTGCCTCGCACCCTGCCGCCCGCTTTTCTAGGAGCCTTTCGATGCCTGTGCGCCTGCTCGCCGCCGCGGCCCTGCTCTCCTCACTCGGCTGCGCCACGGCCCGCCCCGCGCCCGCGCTGAATGATCCAGCCCGCGCCTCCGAGGAGGGCCAGCGGGCGATGAAGCAGGGGCGCACCGAGGACGCCATCGCGGCGTTTCGACGGGCGCTTGCCATCTCGCCCAGCGACGTGGACGCCATGCGCGGGCTCGTCGAGGCCCACTTCCGCGCCGGCAAGATCGATCTGCTCTGCTCCGAGCTGGAGCGCTCGCTGGCCGTCCGGCCGGACGACAGCCTCGCGCACTACGGGCTGGGGATGGCCTACTTCGCCCGCGGCGCGGCCTTCGAGGCCAAGGCGGTCGAGCACCTGGGGCGGGCGGCGGAGCTCAGGCCCGACTCGGCCGAGTACCAGTTCCGCCTCGGGGTGGTCCACCTTGAAGCCGAGCGCTATCCGCTGGCGGTGGAGTGCCTGAAGAAGGCCCGCGATCTCGACCCCTCCCGCTCGCGCCACCACGTCAGCCTGGCCCAGGCGCTGGCGCGGATCGGCGACCGCAAGGGCGCGATCGAGGAACTGCGCGCCATCCTCGCCCTCGATCCCGATGCCCACGACCTGCGGGTGGCGCACAAGCTGATGGACCGGCTCAACGACCCGTTCCGCGAGTTCCCCAAGGCCATCGAGCCCGACTTCCAGCGCGGGCTGGAAGCGATGGAGAAGGCGGACGCCCCGCAGCAGGCAGCGGTGACCTTCGAGGAGATCCTGGAGAAGTTCCCCGACCTGGCGGTGGTCCACGCTGCGCTGGGGCTCTGCTACTACCGGATCGAGGACTCGGGCCGGGCGATGGACGAGTTCCGCCGCGCCACCGAGCTGAGCCCCCAGGACGCGCGCAACTTCCTGTACATAGGCGATCTCTATTTCGCGAAGGACCGCTACGACCGGGCCGCCGACGCCTATCGCAGCGTGGTCGAGCGCGACCCGCTCTCCGACCACGCCTACGAGCGGCTGGGGGCCATCGCGCTGCAGGCCGGCGACTACGCCCAGGCGGCGCGCTGGCTCAAACCGCTGACGGTGCTGCGACCGGACGACCCCGCGACCCACATCGGCTACTCCTCGGCGCTGCACGGCCAGGGCAACCTCGAGGGCGCCCAGCGCGAGCTGGAGCAGATCCTGAACAAGGATCCCAAGAATCTCGAGGCCCTTTCGCGGCTGGGAACCCTGCTGGCCCAGCGGAGGATGGAGACCAAGGATCCGGTCCTCGCCAAGGCCCTGGGCGAGCAGGCCGCGCGGTGCTTCGAGGCGGTGCTCGATCAGCAGCCACAGAACGTCTACGCCGCCAAGATGCTCCAGAGCTTGAAATAGTCGCCGACCGCGACATCCCGGAGTGACTTCCTGCCCATGCAGCGACCCCTCAGCGTCCCCCACGAGTTCCGCCACGCCCAGAGCTTCGATGGCACACGGCTGCGCTACCTGGTCGCCGGAGAAGGCCCGCTGTTCGTCCTCTGTCCCGGGCTGGGGACGCCGATGGTCTCGTACCGCAAGATCATCGAGCGCTTCGGCTCGGCCTTCCGCTTCCTGTGCTGGGACCCGCGCGGCTTCCTCGGCTCGAGCGTGCCGGCGGCGGGGGCCCGAGCGCTGCGGGTAGAGGACCACGTCGGCGACCTGATGCGCCTGCTGGAGGTCGAGCGGATGGAGCCGCTGGTGGTCGGCGGCTGGTCGATGGGCGTGCAGCTGAGCCTGGCCTACGTCCACGCCAACCCCGGCGACTGCCAGGCGCTGGCGCTGATCAACGGAGCCGCCGGCTCGGTGCTGAGCGGCGCCGACCTGGGAGTTCCCATCGGCGAGCGCGCCGCGGTGGGCCTGGTGAAGGCAATGAGCAGCGCCGGACCGGCCCTGGGGCTGGCCGCACGCGCGCTGCTCGACCGCCAGCCGACGATCGGGATTCTGCGGATGCTGGGGATCGCCGGCGGCGACGGCGCGCACGACGACTTCTTCCGCGAGGTCGCCCGCGAATTCAAGCACCACGACTTCGAGCTCTACCTGCAGATGCTGCTCAGGCTGCACGAGCACAGCGCCGAGCCGCTGCTCCCCGAGATCGAGCTGCCGGCGCTGGTCACCTGCGGCACGCACGACCGGATGACTCCGCCCAAACTCGCCCGAAAGCTGGCGAGCGATCTCCCGCGAGGAGAGCTGGTCGAGATCAAGGGCGGCACGCACTACACGATGCTGGAGTACCCCGAGGAGCTGAACCGCCACCTCGAGGGATTCCTGCGGCGGGTGCTGCCGGAGCCGATGAAGCGCGTCGCCTGAAAACCGGCATTCACGGGACGTGCTAGTGTGCGCGCCTCTCATGGCGCTCACCTATTGCACGCTCGCTTCCGGCTCCGGCGGGAATTGCCTCTGGGTCAAGGGCGGCGGCGTCGAGATCCTGGTCGACTGCGGGATCTCTGCGAGAGCGACTGCGCTCCGGCTGGAGTCCATCGGCCACAGCCTCAAAGACGTCAGCGCGGTGGTCTGCACCCACGGCCACGGCGACCACATCGCAGGCGCCTCGGTGCTCCTGCGGCGCCACGACCTGAGGCTCTATGCCACCGACGGGACGCGGCGGATGCTCCCGGCCAAGCTGCCGCAGGAACAGCTCGAGCCCCTCGCTCCCAACGGACGGACCCGGATCGGCGGACTGACCGTGCGCACGGTGCCCACGCCCCACGACGCTCCCGAGTCGGTGGCGCTGGCGATCAGCGATCACGAGAGCGCGCTGGGCATCGTCACCGACCTGGGCACGCCGACCGGCGCGGTGGCCGAGCTGCTCAGCTCGGTCGACGCCCTGGTGCTGGAGTCGAACCACGATCTGCAGATGCTCGCCGACGGGCCGTATCCGCAGTGGCTCAAGAAGCGGATCCAGGGGAACTTCGGGCACCTGTCGAACGAGCAGGGCGCCGCGCTGCTGCTGCGGCTGGCGCATCCCAAGCTGCAGCAGGTGACGCTGGCCCACCTCTCCGAGGAGAACAACACCCCCGACCTCGCGCGCGCCGCGGCCGAGGCGGTCCTCGGACGCTCCAGCGCGAACCCGCGCCTGCGCATCGCCGAGCAGGCTAATCCCGGCGAGCCGTTCCAGGTGCGGGTCCGCGGGCAGATGGCGCTGCCGTTCTGACAGCGCCACCAGCCCTTCATCCGATCAGATGTTGACCATGTGCATCATCGCCTCGGGATAACGAGTCCCGGCGGCGACGCCCCGGGGGGCGATCTCGTCGATGCGCAGCAGCTCATCGTGAGTGAAGCGGAGCTGCTCGGCGGCGACGTTCTCCTCCAGGAAGCGGCGCCGCTTGGTCCCGGGGATCGGAACCACGTCCGATCCGCGCGAGAGCACCCAGGCCAGGGCGAGCTGCGCCGGCTTGCACCTCTTCTCCTCGGCCAGCTGCTCGATGTGCGCCAGCAGCTGGAGGTTCTTTCGAAAGTTCTCTCCCTGGAATCGGGGCGAGTCCTTGCGGAAGTCGCCGGCGAGGAAGTCCTCGGCCTTGCGGAACCGGCCGCTGAGGAAGCCGCGCCCCAGCGGGCTGTAGGCGACGAAGCCGATTCCCAGCGCCCGCACGATCGGCAGCACGTCGTCCTCCGGATCGCGCGTCCACAGCGAGTACTCGGTCTGCAAGGCGCTGATCGGGTGCGTCTTGTGCGCCCGCCGGATGGTCTCGATCCCGGCCTCCGACAGCCCCAGGTAGCGGACCTTGCCGGCCTTCACCAACTCGCCCATCGCTCCCACGGTCTCCTCGATGGGCACCTTGGGATCGACCCGGTGCTGGTAGTAGAGGTCGATGTGGTCCACGCCCAGCCGCTGGAGCGAGGCGTCACAGGCTTCGCGCACGTACTTGGGCGTGCCGTTGACGCCGAGGAACGAGCCGTCGGCGCCGCGCTGGTTGCCGAACTTGGTGGCCAGAATCACCTGCTGCCGTCGGCCGCGGATGGCCTTGCCCACCAGCACTTCGTTCTTGAACGGCCCGTACATGTCGGCGGTGTCGACGAAATCCACCCCAAGGTCCAGCGCTCGCTGAATGGTGGCGATCGACTCCTTGTCGTCGGTCGCGCCATAGAACTCGCTCATCCCCATGCAGCCCAGGCCCATCGCCGAAACTCGAAGTCCCTGCCTGCCCAGCTTCCGCTTTTCCATGGCCAGCTCCTTTGGTTGCGTGCTCCGGGGCCGGCTGTATGCACCCGCGCCCGCCTTCTCGAAAGAACCGGGAGGCCGCCTGCCGTCGCGTGGCTCGCTGGCGAACAGTCGGGGGTCCCGCGCCTCCTGAAAATGGGAAGCGCCGGCGCCCTCGTTCGAGGTGCGCCGGCGCTCTGGGTGCGTCCGCTCTGGCTCTGTTTAGCCGACCGTGCGCAGGCGGCGGCCGCCCGACTGAGGCTGGCCGACAGGCGGCAGCTCAGCGGCCGGGTGCTGGACCAGGTACTGGTTGATGAACTGCAGCGACTGCTCCACCTGGTCGACCTGGATCAACGCCAGGTCGTCGGGCTGCAGCCGCGCCAGCACCGACTCGATGGCCTTGTACTCGCCCTTCATCTCCACCACGTTGCGCGCCCGCTTGGCGCCGGCGATGCCCTTGCGCATCAGCGCGGTGACCTCGCCGTCGGCGCGGCCGCGGTTGCAGGCGTCCTCGTAGAGCACCACGTCGTCGAACGAGGCGCCCACGATCTCCGCCTGGCGGACGATGTCGGCGTCGCGCCGGTCGCCGGCGCAGCTGAAGACCGCCAGTCGCCGCCGGTGCGGGATCTGCTCGATGGCCGCGACCAGCGCCAGCAGCGCGTCGGGGTTATGGCCGTAGTCCATGATCAGCGTGGCCCCGCCGTGCTTGACCAGGTTGAACCGGCCCGGCGCCCGGCGCTGGTCGTTGACGAAGCTGGTCAGCCCAGCGCGGATCACCTCCCAGGGTACGCCCAGCTCCCAGGCCGCGGCCACCGCCGCCAGCGCGTTCTCGATCTGGAACGGGACCTTGCCGCCGAGGGTCACCGGCACCTGCGCCAGGTCGGCGACCTTGCGCTCCCAATTGCCCTGGGCGACGACGATGGCGCCGTCCTTCTCCAGCACCACCCTGCCGCCCTGCGCGCGCCGAGAGACGATCAGCGGCAGCGCCGGGTTGCGGGCGAAGAAGATCACCGAGCCCGGGCAGTGCGAGGCCATGGCCGCGGTGAGCGGGTCGGCGGCGTTGAGCACCGCGGCGCCGTCGGCGGCGACGTTCTCGACGATGATCCGCTTGACCGCCGCCAGCTGCTCCACGGTTTCGATGCCGCCCATCCCCAGGTGATCGCCGGCGCCGACGTTGGTGACGATCGCCACCTGGCACTGGTCGAAGCCCAGCCCCTCGCGCAGCATCCCGCCGCGCGCGGTTTCGAGCACCGCCGCGTCGACCTGAGGGTTGAGCAGCACCGCCCGGGCGCTCTTGGGCCCGCTGCAGTCGCCGGTGTCCACCCGCCGATCGTCGAGGTAGATGCCATCGGTGCAGGTCATTCCCACCCGCTTGCCGTCGGTCCGCAGGATCTGGGCGATGAGCCGGGTGGTGGTGGTCTTGCCGTTGGTGCCGGTGACCGCCACCACTGGAATGCGCCCGTTGTCGTCCTCGGGGAACATGGTCCCGACCACCGCCTCGCCCACCGGGCGCGACTTGCCCGACGAGGGCTCGAGGTGCATCCGGAAGCCGGGGGCGGCATTGACCTCGACGATCACCCCGCTCTGCTCCTCCAGCGGCACGCCCACGTCGCGGCAGACCACGTCCACGCCGGCGATGTCCAGGCCGATCACCTTGGCGGCGTCGACCGCGCGCGCGGCCACGTCGGGGTGCACGCAGTCGGTGACGTCCTCGGCGCTGCCGCCGGTGGAGAGGTTGGCGTTGCGGCGCAGCACCACCACCGTCCCGGAGGTCGGGATCGAGGCCGGGGTGTAGCCCTGCTCGGCGAGCACCGCCAGGCCGATGGCGTCGAGGCGGATCTTGCTCAGCGAGGTGGCGTGATCCTGCCCGCGCCGCGGGTCGGCGTTGACCATCGCCACCAGCTGCTCGACGGTGTGAATGCCGTCGCCGACGATCTGCGGCGGCTCGCGACGGGCGGCGGCGACGACCTTGCCGCCGACCACCAGGATCCGGTGATCGCCGCCGGGCGCGAAGCGCTCGACCAGGATCGAGGAGCCCTCCTGCCGCGCGGCCTCGTAGGCCGCCAGCACCTGCTCTTTGCTGTTGAGGTTGACGGCCACGCCGCGGCCCTGGTTGCCGTACTGGGGCTTGACCACCACCGGCAGGCCGATGTCCTGGGCGATCTCCCACGCCTCCTCGGCGCTCTCCGCCGGACGGCCGGTCGGAACCGGAACGCCGACCGAGCGCAGCAGGGTCTTGGTCAGCTCCTTGTCCTGGGCGATCGACTCGCCGATGGCGCTGGTGCGGTCGGTCTCGGCGGCCAGGATGCGGTGCTGGTGCGAACCCCAGCCCATCTGCACGAGGCTGCCGGTGTTCAGGCGGCGGATGGGGATGCCGCGCTTCTGCGCGGCGCGGACGATGGAGCCGGTCGAGGGCCCGAGGCGGACGTCCTCGTCCAGCGAGCGCAGCTGGGCCACGGCGGGGCCGACCTCGAAGGTGCGGTCGGCCAGGGCGGCGTCGACCAGCTCGCGCGCCAGCTCCAGCGCCTTGCGCCCCGAGTCCTCCTCGCCGTACTCGACCACCACCTTGAAGGAGCCGGGCTTGGCCATGGCCACGGTGCGCCCGAAGGAGACCTGGCAGCCGGCCTGGACCTCCAGCGCCAGCATCACCCGCTCCAGCGCCACCGCCAGCGTCTCGGGGCCGGTCTTGGGAGACTCGAAGGCCGCCAGCGACGGGATGCGCGCCCGCAGCCGCGACAGGAACGACTCGATCTCGCTGGTCGGCAGGTCGGACTCCGCCAGCTCGAGGCTGATCTCGAGGGCGGTGCAGCGTCCATACAGATTCGGGCCACGCAGCGCTCGGACAGTTCCCAGTTCCATGGAACGCTCCTTCGACGTCAAAGCCCCGCTCTTTGCCTTCACGGTCATTCCTCGCTGACTCAGGTGCCGCTCCGCGCCGCCTGGCGCTGGGCCGCCCACGCTCTGACGATGGCCAGCGTGGGTTCAACACCGTTGTCTTCTGTCTGGACGACGACCAGCTCGTCTCTCTTCACTTGATTCAGCGCGGCCTCGATGGCCTGCCGATGCCCGCGAATCTCCTGGATTTTCTGGACTCGCCCGCCCTTGGCCAGCCCCTGGCGCAGCAGCGTAGTGATCTGGCCAGGCTGCCGATCGGAGGCCGACGGATCCTCGTAGATGAAGACCTGGTCGAAGGCCTGGGCCAGCACTTCGCCCTGGCGGACGATGTCCTGGTCGCGGCGATTGGCGCCCGCCGAGTAGACCGCCGCCCGCTGCGAATAGCCGAGCTTGTCCAGCGCCGCCGACAGCGAGCGGAGCGCCGAGGCGTTGTGGCAGTCGTCCACCAGCACCTTGGCTCCGCCGGCCTCGAAGAGGTTGAAGCGTCCGGGCAGATCGCCGGCGTCGCCGCGGAAGGCGGCCAGCGCGCTGCGCATCGCCTCGGGCGAGATCTTGAGCGACCAGGCGGCTCCGACCGCGGCCAGCACGTTCTCCACCTGGAAGCCCACCGCACCGGCGCGGGCCAAGGGAATCGCCGACAGCGGCGCCAGCACCTGCTCGGAGTCGCCCTCGGCCAGCACCACCGCGCCGTCCTTGACCACCACCGCCCGCTTGCCCTGGGCGCGGTGGGCGGCGACCACCGGGTGGTTGGCGTCGAGGGCGAAGAAGACCACCGATCCGGCGCTCAGCGGCGCCATCTCCGCCACCAGCGGCTCATCGGCCTTGAGCACCGCCGCCCCGGTGGCCAGCACCACGTCTACCGGGCTGCGCTTCACCGTGTACATCTGCTCGGGCGTATCGATGAAGTATTCGCCCAGGTGATCGGCCTCGCCGATGTTGGTCACCACCGCCACCTGGCAGCGATCGAAGCCCAGCCCCTCGCGCAGGATGCCGCCGCGACCAGCCTCGAGCACCGCCGCCTCGACGGTGGGGTTCATCAGCACCTTGCGGGCGCTGCGCGGTCCGGCGCAGTCGCCGCCGTCCACCGGCCGGCCGTCGACGTCCACGCCGTCGGAGCAGGCCAGCCCGGTGACCCAGCCGGCGGTGCGCAGCATGTGGGCGGTGAGCCGCGAGACGGTGGTCTTGCCATTGGTGCCGGTGACGCAGACGATGGGGATGCGGCCGTCCTCGCCCTCGGGGAAGAGAGTGGCGGCGATGGCCTCGCCCACCGGCTGCGGCTTGCCGGAGGCCGGCTTGAGGTGCGGGTGCAGCCCGGGGCCGGCGTTGACCTCGACCACCGCCCCGCGCTGCGGCTCGAGCGGCTTGGAGATGTCCTCGACCACCAGGTCGAGCCCGGCGATGTCCAGCCCGACGATCCTGGCCGCCAGCACCGCGTGGGCGGCGACGGTGGGGTGGACCAACTCGGTGACGTCGAAGGCCACGTTGCCGTTGCGCTGGATGAGGATTCGCGCGCCCTTGGCCGGCACCGCCTTCGGGTTCAGGCCCTGGCGCTGCAGCTCCAAGCAGGCCACCGCGTCGATCTCCACCGGGTTGAGCGGGCACTCGTCGCCCTCGCCGCGGCGCGGGTCGGAGTTGAGCTGCAGCTCGACCAGCTTCTCGACGCTGTGCTCGCCATCGCCGGTGACATAGGCCGTCTCGCCGCGCGCCGCCGCCACCAGCTTGTTGCCCACCACCAGCAGCCGGTGCTCGTTGCCCGGGATGAAGCGCTCGACCAGCACCCCGCTTCCCTCCTCGAGAGCGAGCTGGTAGGCGGACTCGATGTCGGCGCGCTCGGTGAGCTGGATCGAGACCCCGCGCCCGTGGTTGCCGTCGACCGGCTTGACCACCACCGCCCCGCCGAACTCCTGCGCGGCGGCCCAGGCGTCGGCGGCGCTCTCCACCGCGCGTCCCTCGGGGACCGGCACTCCGCCGGCCCGCAGCAGGCTCTTGGTCAGCTCCTTGTCGCTGGCGATCGACTCGGCGATGGCGCTGGTGCGGTCGGTCTCGGCGGTCCAGATCCGCCGCTGCTTCACGCCCTGCCCCAGTTGCACCAGGCTGCCCTCGCTCAGCCGCCGGGCCGGGATGCCGCGGGCCTCGGCGGCGTTGACGATGGCCGCGGTGCTCGGGCCGAGCATCACGCTGTCGGCCAGCTCCTTGAGCCGCTTCACCTCGCCGGCCAGGTCGAAGGGGCGATCGCGCATCGCCGCCAGGATCAACTCGCGGGCGGTGAGCAGGCAGGCCCTGGCCACCTGCTCGTCCTTGAAGCGGACCACCACCTTGTAGACGCCCTCGCGCGAGGTCTCGCGGGCCTTGCCGAAGCCGACCACCGTCCCGGCCAGCGTCTGCAGCTCGATGGTGACGTGCTCGAGGGTGTGCGCCGGGTAGGTGCCGTCGCGCAGCCGCTTGAGGAAGCCGCCCCGCTCGCCCACGCTGCAGCGGTGCTCGATCAGCCCGGGCAGATAGGCCATCAGCCGGTCGACGTAGCCGGGGATGGAGTCGGAGGAGGTGTCCTTCAGATCCTGGAGATCGACCCAAGCTTCGAGGGTCGGCTTGCGGGACCAGATGTTGGGCCCGCGCAGGGCTGAAATCTTAAGAATCTCCATAGCTTGCCGTTCACCTGTGCGCGCTGCCGACCGGGGAGCCTCCTCGGGGCCGGCTGCGGGCGCCTCAAAGGACGACAGTTTCGGATTGGACATTCGATTCTCTAAGAAAAAGACCGCCCGAGCCCGGCAGGAGGAGGTTCCGGGCGGCGGCCTGGGCAGCTAGAGCGGCGGAAATCCACGGACTTTCCAGGCCCGGAGGGTCAGGGGGCCTGTACCTGGGGTATGGTCCGGAAGTATACATGGGCGCCCTGGCCATGCGGCAGGGAACCGCTTTCCGGGAGTCCCGTGGAAAAGAACGCCGCCCGAGAAGGCTTCCGACAGCTCTCAGACGACCTGCGCCGGCCGATCGAGCTCGCGCTCCAAGCCGGCGAAACTGTTGAGGCTTTCGCTGCCGTCGACCTCGATCCCGGCCACGGTTTCCGCCCCGGGGCGGTGGTGCTCACCGCTTCCCGGCTGCTGGCCAGCCAGGCAGGCAACGTCCAGTCGATAAAGCTGTCGGAGATCGCGCAGCTGGCGGCGACCGACCGCGGCGGGCTTGGCAAACTCGAGGCTTTGGGCAAAGACGCGCGGCTGGGCGTCTGGTCCTACACCGTCGGGCTGGCGCGACAGGCCCGGGCGCTGGTCGACACCTTTGATCGGCTGAAGGCGGGGACGCCCGAGACCCAGGCTTCAGCCGAGGAAGCTGAAATACCTGAGGCGGTGCAGCACGAGGCGCCGGCGAAGGTCGGGACGCTGTGGCGGCTGCTGCGCTTCGCCCGCCCGCACCTGGCGGTGCTGAGCCTGGGAGTGGCGCTGACGCTGGGGGCCACCGCCGCGGGCATGGTGCCGCCCTACCTGACCTGGCCGCTGGTCGACGACATCCTGGCGCCCTACCAGAACCAGGTGAAGGAGACCCGCGACCGGGCCGACCTGCCGGCGGCGCAGAAGGAGGTCAGGCTCAACGAGCTGCGCCAGCAGGCGCGCAAGCCGTTCGAGCGGGTCCCCTACTTCCTGCTCGGGATGCTGGGGGCGGCGTTCCTCTCCTGGGCGCTGGCCTGGGCGCAGGGCTGGGTGCTGGCGCGGCTGAGCGAGCGGATCAGCGCCGACCTACGCAACACCACCTACCGCCACCTGCAGAAGCTGTCGCTCGAGTACTTCTCCACCAAGCGCACGGGAGACCTGGTCTCGCGCATCAGCAGCGACACCGACCGGATCTGCAACTTCCTCTCCGACACGCTGATGGACTTCGTCACCGACGTGCTGATGATCGGCGGCTCGGCGGCGATGCTCTTCTACATGGACGTGTGGCTGGCGCTGGCCACGCTCTGCACCTTCCCGCTGGTGGCCTGGCTGACGCTCTTCACCCGCAACCGGCTGACCCACGGCTTCCTGCACGGCAGCCGGGCCTGGGCGGACATGACCAGCATCCTCGCCGACACCATCCCCGGAGTGCGGGTGGTGAAGGCCTTCGCCCAGGAGCAGCGCGAGGTCGATCGCTTCCGGGGCGCCAACGACCGCATCGTCGCCGCCAACGACCGGGTCAACCGGCTGTGGACGTTCTTCTGGCCGATGGTGGCGCTGCTCAACCAGCTCGGGCTGTTGGTGGCCTGGGCGCTGGGAGCGTGGCGGGTCTACGACCAGCGGATCACCGTCGGGATCCTGACCGCCTTTTTGGCCTACATCGCGCGCTTCTACACGCGGCTCGAGTCGATGACCCGCATGGCCGGCAACACCCAGCGCGCCGCGGCCAGCGCCCAGCGCATCTTCGAGATCCTCGACCGGGCGCCGAGCGTCCCCGAGCCGGCCACCCCGGTGTCTCCGGGCAAGCTGCGCGGAGAGATCGAGCTGCGCGGTGTCAGCTTCCGCTTCGGCACCCGCCAGGTCACCGACACGGTGAGCTTCAAGATCAAGCCCGGCGAGATGATCGGCCTGGTGGGGTCGACCGGCGCCGGCAAGAGCACCCTGCTCAACCTGGTCTGCCGCTTCTACGACCCGAGCGAAGGCGCGGTGCTGGTCGATGGCGTGGACATCCGCAGCTACCCGCTCTCCGAGTACCGCCGGAACATCGGCATCGTGCTGCAGGACCCCTTCCTGTTCTACGGGACCATCGCCGACAACATCGCCTACGGCCGGCCCAACGCCACGCGCGAGGAGATCATCCAGGCGGCGCGGGCAGCGCGGGCGCACGAGTTCATCCTGCAGTTGCCCGAGGGCTACGACTCGATCGTCGGCGAGCGCGGCCAGACCCTCTCCGGCGGCGAGCGGCAGCGGATCTCCATCGCCCGGGCGCTGCTGATCGACCCGCGCATCCTGATCCTCGACGAGGCCACCTCGTCGGTGGACACCCAGACCGAGCGGCAGATCCAGGAAGCGCTCGACAACCTCGTGCGCGGGCGGACCACCATCGCCATCGCCCACCGGCTGAGCACGTTGCGCAACGCCGATCGGCTGGTGGTCTTGGACCAGGGGAAGATCGCCGAGGTCGGCGATCACTCCCAGCTGATGGCGGCCCAGGGCATCTACCACCGGCTCTACCAGGCGCAGCAGCAACGGCCGGCCGAGGAGCCGGCGCTGGAGATCCGGGCGGGCGCGGCTCAGCCGGTGCGGGAGGCGTCGTGAAGATCGATCTGGCGCTGGAGCACGACGCCTTCGGGCGATTGGCGATGACGCCGCCTGGCGGCGAGCGGACGATTGGCGTGACGCCGGTGCGCTGCTTCCCGTTCACCTCGCCAAACGAGTGGATCTCCCTCTGCGACGAGCGCGGGCGCGAGCTCTACCTGCTGGCGACCCTGGATTCTCTCTCCGATTCCCAGCGCAAGCTGTTGGAGCAGGACCTCGCCAGCCGGGAGCTGATCCCGCAGATCCGCAAGATCCACAGCGTCTCGCCGGGCTCGGAGCCGACGCAGTGGAAGGTGGCCACCGACCGCGGAGAGACCTCGTTCACGCTTCCCAATGAGGACGCCATCCGCCGGCTGGGCGAGCACGGCGCGCTGATCAACGACGACCACGGGGTGCGCTACCGCATCCTCGACACTCGCACCCTCGATGCCGCCAGCCGGCGCATCCTCAACCAGTACCTCTAGTTCGGCCGATGACCACGCCCACCGCCTCCCCGCGACTGCCCAGCCTCGAGCTCGGGCGAGCCCTCGCCTCGCAGCTGACGATGTGGCACCACCTGGCCTTCTACGGGCCGCTGTCCGACTACGCCTATCCGACGGCGCCGTGGGCGGTGGACTTCCTCTACGACTACGCCCGCTTCTCGGTGCAGCTGTTCTTCGTGCTCGGCGGATTCCTGATCTCCCGCGCCCTGGCGCGCCCGCCCGCCGACTGGAAGAGCATCGGCCAGACCATCTGGCACAGATACCGGCGCATCGCCGGGCCGTACATCGCGATCCTGATCATCGCGATCGGGGCCAATGCCCTGTCGCGGTCGATGATGGATCACTGGTCTATCTCCGGGCCGCCGACGATCCCCTCGCTGCTGGCCCATCTCGTGCTGCTCCAGGACGTGCTCGGGTTCGAGCCGCTGACCACCGGCATCTGGTACCTGGCGGTGGACTTCCAGCTGTTCCTGATCTCTCTGCTGGTGACCGCGCTGTGCGTGCGGGCGACGGGGGCGGACAGGGGCCGCAACATCGCCCAGGGGATCTTCGCGGCCTTCGCGCTGAGCGCGCTCTTCTACTTCAACCGCCGCGCCGAGCAGTTCGACCACTTCGGCATCTACTTCTTCGGCAGCTACTTCCTGGGGATGGCGCTGGAGTGGACGGTGTCGCGGCGCTGGCCGCAGTGGATGCTGGCTCTCTACATGGCGGTGATGATCGTCGCCAATGTGGTCGAGTTCCGGCCGCGGCACATGGTCGCGATGGGAACCGCGGTCGTCGTCTGGCTGGTCTGGCGGCTGGGCAAGCTCGACAGCTGGCCTCGCAGCCGCGCCAGCGCCTACCTGGGGAAGATCTCCTACAGCCTGTTCCTCATCCACTTCCCGGTGAGCCTCGTCATCAACGGAGCCTTCCACGGCACCCTGGCCGACAAGCCTGGCGCGGCGTGGGCGGCGATGTTCCTGTCCGCCACCCTGAGCCTCCTGGCGGCGGCGATCTTCTACCGCTTCGTCGAAGGTCCGCTGACCCAGATCGCGCGCAAGCCGAACCCGCCGCAGGCCGCCAAGGAAGGCCTCGGGGCCAGTTCCTAGCCGCGCCTCCCTCCGTCGGCGTCGTCGATCTTCTCCTTCTCCCACAGCTACCGAGGCTGAAATGCGTTCAATTCACTCTCCTGCTCGTCTGTCCTGCCTCACAGGGTGCCTGCTCGCGGCCGCACTCCTTCAAGGCGCGGCCGCTCTCGCCGACGAGCCCGCGGCGGCTCTCGCTCCGGCGGCCGCCGAGGTTGCCCCCGCGTCTCCAGCGCTCACCCCAGCTCCGCCGGCCAAGGCGTTCCTCGATCGCGCGCTGCGCATTGGCCCCAGCTACCAGTTCCTCTTCCGCCATGACTTCGAGAACGCCAGCCAGTCGGGGACCGGGCTGTACGGCTCGTACGAGTTCATGCTCAAGCCGGCCTTCGCGCTGGGAATCAACCTCTCCTACCGCTACTTCACCGGCGCACAGGCGCTGCAACAGGTCGGCTACGGATTGCTGCTCAAGCACTACCTGGCCAACGCCGAGGACGAGAGCGCCTTCTGGCGCCCCTTCGTCGAATACGGATTGCTGCTGCAGATCAGCATGATCTCCCAGGTCCCCGGGTCGGCCACCTCGCACGACACCCGACTCTCGGCGGGAAGCGACTTCAACATCCTCGGGGAATGGTTCTTCGCCGAGGCCAGCTACCACTACAGTCGGGCCCGCTTCTTCGACACCATCGCCCTCTCGCTCGACAACATGGAGATCGACATGGGGTGGCGGTATCGGTGGTGAGGACGCGTCACTTTTCGCCTCATGCCGCTCGATGAGAGCAGGCGCGCGCCGGCGGTGGCGCCGGCGCCGGCTTCAGTTCTGATCGATCGGAACTCGCTCCGGCAATCCCCTGGTCTCACCTCTGACCGGCCGGAACCGCGCCAGCTTCTGCCCGCCCCGAGTCTCGCCGCGAGGCCTACCCGCAGATTCCCGCCTTGCAGGTCGCCGGGAAGAAGCACCTCAAGCCGCAGAAGCCGCAGTTGTTGCTGTCGAACAGGAGGTTGGTCTCGCAGCCGTCGGCCGCGAACATGTTGCAGTTGCCGAAATTGGCGTTGCAGACGATCGCCGGTCCGCAGACCGCGTGCGAGCACGCGTACTGCCCGTTCGGCACCAGCGCGCAGGCACTGCCGCAGGCCCCGCAGTTCTGCCGGTCGGTGGCCAGGTTGACCTCGCAGCCGTCGTTCATGTCGTTGTTGCAGTCGCCGGTGAAGTACGGACACGGCACCTTGCAGGTCCAGGAGTAGGAACCGGTCGAGACCGCCACCTGGCCCACCGGGCAGGTCCGAGGCATGGGGTTGACCGAGAGCGCGTCGGGGTTGTTGAAGGAGCTGCGGCAGTCGGTGCCGATGCACAGCTGACCGCCGCTCAGGCTCTCGACGGTCTGAACCATCAGGCCGTTGTCGGTGAGCGAGGAGTTCCCGAAGGTGTTGGCGGCCGTCCAGACCGGAACGTAGCCGGTGGTTCCGCTTCCGAAGAGGTTGGTCGGCCCGGCGGGCCCCTGCGCACCGGTGGCGCCCGGCGCGCCGTTGCACGCGAAGCTCATGCCGCTGGCCGAGCTGAACCTGGACCCGCCGTAGGTGCAATTCGCCCCGGCGGGCTCCGAGCTCCCGGTCACCGACTGGCCTGGGGCTCCAGTTGCGCCGGTGGCGCCATTGGCTCCGGCCGCGCCGGCGGCCCCCGCCGGCCCCTGCAGGCCTTGGATTCCCTGGGGGCCCTGCGATCCCGGGGCGCCGTTGCAGACGTAGGTGATGCCGGAGGCCGAGCTGAGCCGGGTGCCGCCGAAGGTGCAGTTCAACCCGGCGGGCTCGGAGGCGCCGACGACCGAGACGCCGTTGGCTCCGGCCGGGCCCTGCGAACCGGCGGGGCCTGTCAGCCCCTGCGGACCCGTCGGACCGGCTGCGCCGGTCGCTCCAGGCGCGCCGGCTTGGCCATTGCACACGTAGGTGGTGCCGCTGGCCGAGGTGTACTTCATGCCGCCGGCGGCGCAGTTCACGCCCGCAAGCTCGACCACGCCGGTAACCGAGACGCCGTTTCCTCCGGCTGGACCCTGCGGACCCGTCGGACCGGCTGCGCCGGTCGCTCCAGTCGCGCCGACCTGGCCATTGCACACGTAGGTGGTGCCGCTGGCCGAGGTGTACTTCATGCCGCCGGCGGCGCAGTTCACGCCCGCAGGCTCGGCCACGCCGGTGACCGAGATGCCGCTCGCTCCGGCGGGCCCCTGTGGACCCGTCGCGCCCATCGGACCCTGCGGCCCCGTCGGACCGGCTGCGCCGGTCGCTCCAGTCGCGCCAAGCTGGCCGTTGCAGACGTAGGTGGTGCCGCTGGCCGAGGTGTACTTCATGCCGCCGGCGGCGCAGTTCACGCCCGCTGGCTCGGCCACGCCGGTGACCGAGACGCCGTTCGCTCCGGCGGGCCCCTGCGGACCCGTCGCGCCCATCGCACCCGCAGGGCCCTGGGAACCAGTGAGGCCCATCGGCCCCTGGGGACCCGTTGGACCGGCTGCGCCGGTCGCTCCAGTCGCGCCGACCTGGCCGTTGCAGACGTAGGTGGTGCCGCTGGCCGAGGTGTACTTCATGCCGCCGGCGGCGCAGTTCACGCCCGCGGGCTCGGCAACGCCAGTGACCGAGACGCCGTTGGCTCCGGCCGGGCCCTGCGGACCGGCGGGACCAGCCGGCCCCTGCGGACCCATCGGACCGACTGCGCCGGTCGCGCCAGTCGCGCCGACCTGACCATTGCAGACGTAGGTAGTGCCACTGGCCGAGGTGTACTTCACGCCGCCGGCGGCGCAATTCGCGCCCGCCAACTCGACGGCGCCGGTCACCGAGACTCCGTTGGCTCCGGCCGGGCCCTGCGGACCGGTCGCCCCCGTCGCGCCGGCAGCACCGCCCGCTCCTGCCGGCCCCTGCGGACCCGTCGCGCCCGCAGGCCCCTGGGGACCGATCGCACCGTTGCAGACGTAGCTGGTCCCGGTGGCCGAGGTGTACTTCATGCCGCCAGCCGGGCAATTGAGGCCAGCCGGCTCGATCGAGCCGGTGACTGAGACGCCATTGGCACCTGCCGGTCCCTGCGGTCCTGTCGCGCCATTCGCGCCGGCAGGGCCCTGGGGACCGGTGAGGCCCATCGGCCCCTGCAGACCTGTCGCGCCCATCGCGCCCGCTGGGCCCTGGGGACCGGTGAGGCCCATTGCCCCCTGGGGACCGATCGCGCCGTCGCAGACGTAGCTGGTGCCGGTGGCCGAGGTGTACTTCATTCCGCCAGCCGGGCAATTGAGGCCCGGGGGCTCGATCGCGCCGGTGACCGAGACGCCGTTGGCACCGGCCGGCCCCTGCAGGCCTTGGATTCCCTGGGAGCCCTGCGATCCCGGGGCGCCGTTGCAGACGAAGGAATCGCCCGTCGCCGAGGTCACCTTGAGGCCGCCCCAGGTGCAATTGGGGCCCGGCGCCTCGGAGGCGACGGCGACCGAGAACCCGTTGGCCCCGGGAAGCCCCACCGGTCCCTGAACTCCTTGAGCTCCCGGGACGCCCTGAGGCCCCTGCGGCCCGGTGGGTCCCTGCACGCCCTGGGCGCCTGGCGTTCCATTGCAGAGGTAGGAGACGCCCGCCGAGGAAGTCAGCTTGAGGCCGCCGGCGGCGCAGTTCGCTCCGACCGGCTCCGGCACGGCCTCGATCCCGCCCGACGACGCCGCGCCGTTGCACAGGTAGTTGGTCCCGCTCGCCGACACCAGCATCACGCCGCCGGTGGGGCAGTTGGGGCCGGGCGGCTCGGCGCTGGTCTGCACCGACTGCCCGGCGGGGCCCGCCAGGCCGGTCGTCGGGCCAACCCACTTGCCGGTGGAGTCGATCACCGTTTGTCCGCCGACGCTGACCGAGACCGGGTGGATCTCCCCGACCGCGTCGCCCGCGGTGAGGGCGTAGGGCACCGAGAGAATGGGCGCGCGCGGCACCATCTCGTCGTCGGTTCCCACGGTGATGCCGAGCCACCGCGGCGCTCCATTGAAGAGCCCCTGGGTGAACGCGGTGGCGGCCCCCAGCGGCACCGAGTAGTAGCCGTTGGTCAGCGTCACCTGGGTAGTCTCGGTCCACAGCGGGGTCGCTGCGGTCTCAGCGTCGTAGACCCGGAAGGTCATGTCGACGGGGCCGGCCACCGGCTGGTCGTTGAGACCGACGAGGCGGCCCTGGTGAACGAGCTTCTGCGGCACCGGCTCGGCGAGGGCCGACCAGGAGAGCAGCAGCGCCAGGGCGGCGAGGCAGGCGGCGATGGTCTTCATTTCGAACCCCCGGGCGCGGCGATGACTCCGCCGCTCAGCTTGTAGCGCGACGACTGGGCGCGGACGGCGTCCTGCGGAGAATGGCCGACCGAGAAGGTGAGCCGGTAGTGCTGACTCGAGGCGCTGCCGCCGGCGCTGATCCACTCGCCGCCGGTCGGGCGGACTCCGGCATCGACGGCTTGGCCGCCGTCGCTGAGCGAGGCATCGGGCGGCTCGCCGGCGTCGGCGGGAGGGATCACCGCCGCGTCGGGTGGCTCCACGACTTGGGCGTCCTCGGCCAGGTCGGCATCGGGGTTCCCGGTGGCGGCGGGAGAGCTGTCGCAGCCCGCCAGCGCCAGGAGCACCGCCGCCAGGAACCGAGGCGCGAGGACCGAGAGGTTGAAGCGTGCAGTCGGCATGCGCCCCTCCATCAGGCGCATCCTACAGGCTCGGCCGCCCTTTCCCCAAACGGGCGGGCGGACGGCCTGCCGGCCGCCCAACGTCATCTCGCAAGAAGGCGGATCGAGGGCCGTCAGCCGCCTCGCCACGGGGAGCGGCAGGCCCCGGCTTCAGTTCAGATGGATCAGAAGTCGCCCCTCCTCCCCGCTCCAGAGCGGCCCCAACGAAGAACATGGACGGGCGCCGCCTCCACAGGCAGCCATCGGCGCTGGCCACGAGAAGGACTGTACGCAACTTGCGGCCATACGTTCCTTGCGTGTACTGACTCGGTGAAGGCCGCGTTCATCGAGATGCCGGTGTTCGAGCGCCAGCTCGCCAACTACCTGGACGACGGCGCATTCGCCGATCTCCAGGAGAAGCTCATGGACGAGCCCGAGGCCGGAGATCTGATCCGCGACTCCGGCGGCTTGCGCAAGCTGCGCTTCGCCGACCCGCGGCGCGGCAAGGGCACGCGCGGAGGGCTCCGCGTCATCTACTTTTGGTGGAAACCGGGCGCGCGGTTCCGGGCTGTTCGCAATCTACGGAAAGGGAGAGGCGAAGGACCTCACCCCCGCCCAGCGTGCCGTGTTGAAGGAACTGCTCAAGCGAGAGGTGAAAGCGAGGAAGGTGCAATGAAGACCAAGCGCAAGCCCGGAGCCGCCCGGAAACGGGAGCTCTTTCGCAGTCGGCGCTCGTTCGGATTGCGCTGGAGCATTTCCTTGAGGCCCCACCGAGCGATCGCAGGCCCTCCAGCGGCGTGCTAATCGATACTCTGGTGACCTACCCAGGAAGCGGGGAGCCGAATCGCGCCGCGCGCAGCGAACCCATCCTGCGGGCGAGGTTCCGAACGCGGCGTCGGTCTCGCTGAAGCGCTCACGCCACCGGCGCGGTGTAGTGCTGCCCCTGCCCCAGCTCGCCGCTGGCGTAGCCGAACAGGTATTCGCGCCCGGCGTCGGTGGGCCGGTCGATGATGTGGGCGTCCTCGTACTTCATCTGCAGCTCGGCGCTCTTCTTCGGGTCGCGGTTGATGGTCACCCGGGTGCCGGCCTCGGCGTACTTCTCATGCAGCTCGAGGACGTTGCAGCCGCTCATCCGCAGGCAGCCGTGGGAGGCGGCGCGGCCGAGCTCGGGCTCCTCGCACGGCGGAATGCCGTGGATGAACTCCGAGTACGCCCCCAGCGACATCTTCATGATGCCCATCGGGTTGTCGATCCCCGGCGGGATCGGCTGGGCGTTGGCCGCCCAGGCGCTCTTGGGCGGATTCCAGGGCTGGCGCACCAGCACGTCGGGGATGGTGAAGCGGTCGCCGACGGTGGGGAACTCGGCGCGTCCCGGCGAGGTCAGGTAGCGCGAGATCACCTTGCCATTGGCTCCCATCACGTACAGCCGGGTCATCGCCGGGTTGGAGATGTCGGCGACGATCTCATAGTTGCCGCGCAGGCTCCCCAGCGGCGGCGACTTCTTCTGCAGCTCGGCAATCTGTGCCGCCGCCGCCGAATCCAGGGCCTTGAGGGTGGCGGCGTCGAGCTTGCCGGTCTGCGACAGCTTGGCCTTGGCCTGGAAGGACTTGATCGCCGTCTCCGTCCCCGGCCCGAAGGCACCGTCGAGCCCGGCGCGCTTGGACAGGTAGCCCAGTGAAAAGAGCGCGGTCTGGGCGAGCTTGATGCTGTCGCCCTTGGGCGCACCCTTGGCGATTGCGGGGGCCGTCCCGGCAGCGATCCCGCGCAGCAGGGCGTCGTTCTGGAAGCCGCGGCAGCCGAAGACCTTGGCCGCCGTGCCGGTTCCGCTCACCGGCGTCGTCGGGGTGACTCCGGTGGTTCCGCCGACCTTGGGAGGCATGAGCTCGCTCCTGACATTTCCCCCGCGCGGCTGGCGGGACCCGCCGGCCGGCAAGACCCGATTATCGTACCGCGTCAGAGGAAGTTTCCTCGGATTTTACGAATCGCCCCGCCCGGGCTTCGCCGCCGCGCCGCAGCAGGCCCAGATTCACATCTCGAGGAGGGCCGCCATGAAGGATTTCCACTGTAAAGACACTGGGATGAACTGCGAGTGGGTCGGCAAGGGCAACACCAAGGAGGAGGTCTTCAAACAGGTCACCGACCACGCCCAGAAGGCGCACCAGATGCCGATGACCCCGGAGCTGACTCAGCGGGTCGACTTCCTCATCCACGACGAGGAGAGCATCGACCACAAGATCTCCATGGCCCGCAGCAAGTAGCGCCGACTCACCCAGCAGCGCCGGCCGAGGGGTCTCGCCAGATCCCTCGGCCGCGGCATCCCCGCCGGGTCCTTCCCTCACTCGCCTTCCCCGCGACCGCTGGCCTCCCCCGACCTGCCGGGCGCTGCCCCCGACAAATGCTTGGCAAACGCCTGAGAAACCTCTAGGAATGCTGCCCGGCAGTCTTGGGAGCTGGGGAGCCTTTCCCCCTAATTCATCGACTTTGGAGGACGCACATGAAGCGGATTCTCACCGTCGTGTCGCTCGCCGCTGCCCTGAGCGTGCTGGCCGCCCCCGCGCTGGCCGGCGCCCAGGAGGAAGGCGCCCACCGCGCCGGCTATCTGCTCGACCGCTCTCCGCAGGAGCGGCCACAGATGCTGTCGTTCTGGGCCTTCGCCCCCTGGTACTACGGCGTCGGCATCGGCGTCGGCGCCCGCTACAACATCCCGATCGTCCCCAACGGCTTCATCCCGCCGGTCAACGACTCCTTCGAGCTGGAGTTCGGTGGCGACATCTCGGTGGGCAACTACTTCGGCTACGGCTGGACCAACGTGAGCATCCCGGCCGAGGCGATGTGGCGCTTCTTCTTCCTCCCCAACCTGTCGGCCTACTGGAAGATCGCGCTCGGGCTCAACATGCGCTTCTCGAGCTACTCCGGCTACGTCGGCACCGGCGCCAGCCTCTACTGGGACAGCGGTCTGGGCGTGGTCTGGAAGTTCGCCGACAAGATGACCCTGCGCGGCGAGTTCGGATACACCGGGCCGCGCGTCGGCCTGGGCATCCTCTTCTAGCGATCCGGCGCAGTCTGTGAGTCGCGGCGGCTCCTCGCGAGGGGCCGCCGCGACGCGCTTCAGGGGCGCTCAATCAACTCCTGGTGCAGCCGGCGAATCCCCTCGGCGACCTTCTCCACCGGCACCGCCAGCGTCAGCCGCAGCGCCGAGGTCGACACCGAGCGCACCTCGGCCCCCAGCTCGGCCATCGCCGCCATCGCCCGCCGCAGGTTCTGGTGGTCGGCGTTGATCCCCACCCCCACCGCCGACACCGTCCCCACTCCTTCCACCAGCTTGAGCCGCGCGCCGAAGCGCTCCTCGAGCTGCCGGCGCATCGCCGAGAGCCCGTGCACGTTCTCCAGCGGCAGCGCCATCGAGGCGCAGCCGCCGGCGAAGGCCAGCTGCCGCCCGGAGGCGCTGTGGGCGTCGAGCAGCTCGCACAGCGCGGTCAGGTCGGCGGCGCTGGCCTGGCTCAGCTCCAGCAGCGCCACCTCCTTCTCCCCGGCGATGCCCGTCACCCGCCGCCCGGCGCCGACCTCCCTGACCCGCGTCCCGGTCCCGGCCTGGAAGGTGGAGAGAGCGCTGATGGTTATCCCCGCCTTGCGCGCGAACTCCACCGCCTGGGCGTTGAGGACCTTGGCCCCGGACTCGGCCATCTCCTGCATCTCTTCGTAGCCGATCTCATTGAGCTTTCTGGCCTGCGGCACCACCCGAGGATCGGCGGAGAAGACCCCGTCGACGTCGGAGTAGATCTCGCAGGCCTCGGCGCCCAGGGCGGCGGCCATCGCCACCGCGGTGGTGTCGGAGCCGCCGCGCCCGAGCGTGGTCACCTCGCGCTTCTGGCTCACGCCCTGGTAGCCGGCGACGATCACCACCTTGCCCTGCCCCAGCTCCTCGCGCACCCGCGTCGGGCGCACCTCGACGATCTGGGCGCTGGTGTGGCCGTCGGTGGTGATGATCCCCGACTGGCTGCCAGTGAAGCTGATCGCCGCCACCTGGTCGTCGTTGAGGGCCATCGACAGCAGCGCCATCGAGATGCGCTCGCCGGCGGTGAGCAGCATGTCCAGCTCGCGCTTCTGCGGATTGGCGGTGACCTTCTTCGACAGCGACAGCAGCTCGTCGGTGGTGTCGCCCATCGCCGAGACCACCACCACCACGTCGTAGCCGGCGCGCTTCTTGTCGGCGATCTTGCGCGCAACTGCCTTGATCTTCTGGGGATCGGCGACCGAGGAGCCGCCGTACTTCTGGACCACGATGGGCACGTTCAAAGCCTCCTACCGCCTCAAACCCTGCATCGATTCTGCCAGCATTGGCCCTCCTCGCGAGGGCCGAAAATGACCGGCGCCGCCGCGGCTCGGTGGCCACGGCGGCGCGAGGTCGGCGAGCCGCGGTGCCCTACTGGCAGGTCCCGGCGGTCGTGTTGCAGGTCGCCGGGGCCACGCAGTCGGCGCTGGTGGCGCAGGTGGTGGGGCACGATACCGCGGTGCCGTTGCACAGGTAATTGCCGCAAGCCGCGACCACCGTCCCGACCGGCCGCGGCTCGCAGGTTCCGTTGACCGCCGCGCCGGTGGCGGTGGAGCACCTGCCGCACGGTCCGCAGGCGGTGTTGCAGCAGACCGAGTCGGCGCAGAAGCCGCTGACGCACAGGTTTCCGTTGGCGCAGGCGGCTCCCAACGGCTCCTTGCCGCAGGCGCCCCCGGCGAGGCAGGTGAAGCCGGTCGCGCACTGGCTGGGCAGGGTGCAGCTGACCGGGCAGGTGGCGTTGGCGCCATCGCACAGGTAGGGGCTGCAGCCTCCGACCGCGGTGTTCCCCAGGATGGTGCAGGTGCCGTCGGCGGTGGCCCCCAGCGCCTTGCTGCACGCGTCGCAGGCCCCGGCGCAAGCGGTGTTGCAGCAGAAGCCGTCCGAGCACTGCTTGCTGGCGCACTGGTTGCCGGCGGTGCAGGCCGAGCCCTGGGGCAGGTCGAGGGTGCATACCCCGGAAGCGCTGCAATAGTGGCCGGCGGCGCAGTTGGCGTCGGCGACGCAGGTGCTCGGGCAGGCGGCGGCGGTGCCGTTGCACAGGAACCCGTTGCAGCCGCTTCCGGCGCTGCCCGCGGTCAGGACGGTGCAGGTCCCGTCGGCGGTGGCCCCCAGCGACAGCTTGCAGACGTCGCAGCCGCCGCTGCAGGCCGTGTTGCAGCACACCGCATCGCTGCAGGTGCGCCCGACGCCGCAGGTCAACCCATTGCAGTCCGGATCGGCGCAGTCGATCAGGCCGTCGCCGTCGTTGTCCTTCCCGTCGCCGCAGTCGGTCTCCTGGGCGCGCAGGGCGGGAGTGCTGGAGCAGACGTAGCCGGCGCCGACCGGCGGCGTGCAGGTGGCGGTCAGCGCCGACAGGCAGTCTCCCGGCTCGCCGCAGCAGCCATTGCTGCAGGTGGTGCCGGCGCAGGCCCGCGAGCAGCTGCCGCAGTGGGCGGCGCTGGTGAGCAGGTTCTGACAGGTGCCCGGCGGCGAGCAGTAGGTATCGGTGGCGGTGCCGGCGCACAGGCAGCTGGTGACGCAGGTTCCGGCGGTGGAGCCCGTGCAGCTGATGGCGGCGCTGCACCCCGCTGCCGGAGTGCCGCCGCAGGTCGCCCCGCAGGTCTCGCAGGCGGTGGCGCCGCAGGCCTTGCCCGAGCCGCAGCTGACGCCCAGGCAGGCGGCGTTGCACGAGGCGGCCGCGCCGGTGACCGGGTCGAGCGTGCATCCGGTCATGGTCTTGTGCTCGCAGGTCAGCTGCGCGCTGCAGGTGCCGGCGCCGCCGCCGCAGTTTTTGGCGAGGCAATCGGGGTCGGCGCAGTCGGTCTGGCCGTCGCCGTCGTTGTCGATCCCATCGCCGCAGTTGGTTTCCTGGGCACGCAGCGAGGGCGTGCTGGCGCAGGTGTAGCCGGCGTTGGCCGGCGGGGCGCAGGAGGCGGTGGCCGCCGACAGGCAGTCGCTGGGCTCGCCGCAGCAGCCGCTGGTGCAGGTGTTCCCGAGGCACGCCCGCGCGCACAAGCCGCAGTTGGCGAGGCTGGTCTGCAGGTTCTGGCAGGCGCTGGACGCCGCGCAGTAGGTGTCGGTGACAGCGCCGGAGCACATGCAGCTGGAGACGCAGGTGCCGGCGGTGCCCCCGGAGCAGCTGATGGCACTGGAGCAGCCCGGGGCAGGAGCGCTGCCGCAGGTCGCGCCGCAGGTCTCGCAGGCGGTGTCGGTGCAGACCTTGCCCGTGCCGCAGTCGAGGCCCTGGCAGGCCGCCGAGCAGGCCGCAGGGGCTCCGCTGACCGGGTTCAGGACGCAGCCGGTCTTGGTGGCGTGCTCGCAGGCCATCAGCGAGGTGCAGGTTCCGGCTCCGTTGCCGCAGCTGATCCCGGCGCAGCTGGCGTCGTCGCAGAGCGCCGCCCCGGTCGAGGGCGCGATGGCGCAGGTGGTGCCGTCCTTGCGGCAGGCGGCGGTGGCGCAGTGGGCCCCGGTGGCACAGGCCGCCCCGGCGCACTCTGGCAGCGTGCAGTCGGGCGTCGCCGGGCAGACCGGTCCGGCGTCGACCCCGCCGTCCTGGCCGGCGTCCACGACCCCGGCATCGTCGCCGGCGTCGACCGCGCCTGCGTCGTCGCCGGCGTCGATGACCCCGCCGTCACTTCCGGCATCCGCCTCGCCGGCATCCTCGGCCGGCAGGACGCAGACGCCCGCCTGGCACGCCGCACCGTGGGTGCAGTCGGAGTCGCTCTTGCAGGTGAGGTCCTCGGAGACGAGCAGCGAACAGCCGCTCGAGAACAGCGCCACACACAGCGCCGAACAGAAGCCAGCCAGCGAGGTACGCACCTCTAGAAGGTCCCCGCGATCCCCACGCCGCCGGGGGCGGGGGTCAGCGCGACAGAGGAGGAAGACGGCTCCATGAAGAGGAGCACCGCGCCGGTGAGCAGCACGGCCGCCCCGACGCCCATGACTGCGTCGGCGGTGTGGGCCCGGCTCAAGGCGGTCTCGCGCGCCACCAGCGGATCCTTGCCCGCCTTGAAGTCGGCGGCGGCCGCCTGGGCCTGCCAGCCGAAGACCACCGCCCCGGTGCCGATCCCGGCAGCGCCGGCGACCATCAGCACCACCGAGGTGGCTCGCATCCCGCTCAGCTCCCCGCTGACCTTGGGCTTGATCGGCTTGGCGACGACGACCGGAGCGGCGGGCGCCGGGGGAGGCTCGGGAGGCGGCTCGACCTTGGGCTTCTCCGGCTCAACCACCACCGGCTTGGTCTCGACCGGCCTGGCGGCGGCGGCCAGCGCCTCCTGCCGCTCGGCGTCGTGCTTCTGCAGCGCCGCCAGCGCCCGAGGCACCTGGCGCTTGACCGCGTCGCCGACCGTCGTCTCATCGGACTTGGCCACCAGCCCGGCGATGTTGGCCACGATCTGGGCGTCGGCCGAGTCGACCACCGTCAGCTTGACGGTGAAAGACTTGCCGGCGGCGGCCATGGTGATGTTGGCCACGTAGCCGGCGCCCACCGCGCGGCCGATCTGCGCCAGGCAGAACCCGGCGTCGCCGCAGGAGGGGACCTTCTTGTTGCTCTTGGCGTAGGACGCACCCACCGTCTGCGGCGGGATCGGCTCCCAGCCCTGGGCGCGCAGCTCGGCCTCGGCGACGAAGACCGCCTTCTGCACCACCCGCTTGTCGACTCCCCGCGGCGGCGCCGACTCGACCAGCGCCACCCGCTTCTCGCCGCCGGCGGGGATTGGCTCCTCGGCGGCTGCCGGCGCGGGCGGCGGGGGCGGAGCCTTCTTCTCGGTCTTGGGAGTCCCCAGCGGCTTGAGCGCGGGCTCGGCCCCTTTGCGAGTGGCGGCCGCGGCCCCCTGCGCGGTCAGCAGCACCACAACCGCGAGAATCAGACGCATGGTTTTCCTCCGGCGACCTCGCCGGTTGACTGCCGAGCGGCAGTCGCGGCGCAAGTGCCGCCATTCTATCGGCACACGCCGGGGGGGCCAACATTGCTTCCGCGCCAAGCGCCGCGGGCCGCGCCCGGCGGCTTGACAAGTGTTTCCGCGGACTTAGGTTGACCGCGCTTTTTCTTGGGACGCGATCTCAACCCTGGGCAATTCCTCGCCTTTTCGCATTTCCGGGAATGCTTTGGGCCGGTCGGCGTTGAGGCGGGCCAATGTGGGCTCTCGTCCCAGCAGACAAGGAAGCGGGCGACCAGCTCCAAGACCAACGCAGCAACCACCTTCAACTGATGGAGGGTCCATGGCAGCGATGATTGAGGTGAAGGGCCTGACCAAGCGCTACCGAGACCGGGCGGCGATCGACGGGCTTTCTTTCGAGGTGCAGGAGGGCGAGATTCTCGGCTTCCTCGGCCCCAACGGCGCGGGCAAGACCACCACCATGCGCATCCTGACCGGCTTCTTGCCGGCCACCAGCGGCACCGCCAAGGTCGGCGGGTTCGACGTGTTCGAGAACCCGATCGAGGTCAAGCGGCGCATCGGCTACCTGCCCGAGCTGCCGCCGGTCTACCAGGACATGACGGTGCGGGCGTACCTGAAGTTCGTGGCCGAGCTCAAGGGCATCGCCCGCGGCCAGCTCAAGAGCGAGGTCGAGCGGGTGGCGACCCTGACCCGGGTGGTGGACGTGCTCGACCGGGTGATCGCCAACCTGTCCAAGGGCTACAAGCAGCGGGTCGGGCTGGCGCAGGCCATCCTCGGCTCGCCTCCGCTGCTGATCCTCGACGAGCCGACGGTGGGCCTGGATCCGATCCAGATCATCGAGGTGCGCGAGCTGATCAAGAGCCTGGCCGCCACCGGCAAGCACACCATCATTCTCTCGACCCACATCCTGCAGGAGGTCACCGAGACCTGCCGCAAGGTGCTGGTGATCAACCAGGGCAAGCTGGTGGACTTCGACACCCTGGACGGCCTGCGCGCCCGCCACGTGGACGGCAAGCAGGAGAGCCTGGAGCAGATCTACTTGAAGCTCATCGACCCCACCGGCGAGCTGCGCAAGAAGATCGCCCCGCCCGAGCCGGCCAAGATCGCCGCGGTCAACTAGCCCTAACTGCCTTTTCCCCCAAGAGATTCGAGGAGATCCCCGATGCGCAACGCATTGGCCATCGCCAAGAAAGAGCTGAACGTCTACTTCACCACCCCGCTGGCCTACGCGATGTTCGCGGTCATGACCGTGTTCGCCAGCTACTTCTTCATCGCCGCGGTCAAGCAGTTCCTCGAGGCAAGCATGATGGCCATGCAGATGCCTCAGTACGTCCCGGCCGACCGGCTCAACCTGACCGACTTCGTGGTGGCCCCGGTGGTCTTCAACACCGGGATCATCGTGGCCATGGTGGCGCCCTTCCTGTCGATGCGACTGCTGGCCGAGGAGAAGCGCCAGCGGACCTTCGAATTGCTGATGACCGCCCCGGTCCGCCCGCTGGAGATCGTGATGGGCAAGTACCTGGGCGGCCTGGCGATCATGGCGGTGACCATCGGGCTGACCATGCTTCACCCGATCGTCCTGTCGGCCTTCGCCTCGGGCTCGGGGACCGGCGGGTCGGGCGGCATCGAGTGGCAGACCACCTTCGCCGCCTTCGGCGGGCTGTTCCTGTGGTCGGCGGCGGCGATGGCGATCGGCATGTTCATCTCCTCGCTCACCGACAGCCAGGCGGTGGCGGCGATCATCAGCCTGATGCTCTTGCTGCTGCTGTGGCTGGCCAGCTGGATGGCCGGCGGCGCCGACGGGGCAATGCGCGAGGTGCTGACCTTCCTGTCGGCCTCGCAGCACTTGGTCAACTTCGTCAAGGGCGTCTTCGACCTCAAGGACCTCACCTACTTCCTCTCGTGGATCGTGCTGGCGGTCTTCCTGACCCATCGGTCGGTGGAAGCCCAGCGCTGGGCCTAGACGGCCCCAGCCGCGAACCTCTCAAGGATTCGGAGCGAACATGCGACGCAAGTATTTGGGAAAGACCCTGGCAGTGATCGGGCTGGTGCTGCTGCTGAGCTCGGTCTTCACCTGGATCATCGGCCTTCCGCTGATGGCCATGGCCAAGATCGGGCTGGCGCTGGCCTTCTTCGTGGTCTACGGAGTGACCAACTTCGGCGACCTCGGCGATACCGCCTCCAGCCGCGGCACCTTCTTCATGGCGGTCAGCGCGATCTCCACCGCGGTGCTGCTGGCGCTCTTGGTGATCGTCAACTGGATGGCCGCCAAGAGCCCCAAGACCTGGGACCTGACCAAGAACCAGATCCACACCCTGTCCGACGACACCACCAAGACCCTGGCCGGCCTCAAGGACTCGGTGACCGCCACCGCCTTCTACAAGAGCGGCGAGCCGCAGTTCGAGGCGCTCAAGGAGCTGTTCGAGAAGTACAAGAAGCAGAGCGACAAGTTCGTCTTCGAGTTCGTCGATCCCATCAAGGACCCGATCAAGGTGCAGCAGTTCGGCATCAAGGAGAGCGGGCCGCGGGTGGTGGTCAAGCTCGGCAACACCGAGGCGCGCTTCCAGGAGATCACCGAGGAGCAGCTGACCAACGCCATCGTCAAGGTGACCCACTCCTCGACCAAGAAGATCTACTTCACCACCGGCCACGGCGAGGCCGACGTCGACGACACCGGGGTGCAGGGCTACTCCGAGGTCAAGAAGCGGATGGAGAACGAGGGCCTCAAGGCCGACAAGCTCAACCTGGCCGGCGTCGCCGAGATCCCGCAGGACGCGCAGGTGGTGGTGGTGGCCGGGCCGGAGAAGGCCTTCCAGCCGAACGAGGTCGAGACCCTCAAGAAGTTCCTCGCCGCCGGCGGCAAGGCCTTCATCATGGTCGAGCCGCAGATGGAGAGCGGGCTCGAGGAGCTGCTCAAGGAGTTCAGCGTCGAGGCCGAGAACTCGGTGGTGGTGGACCCCATCAGCCGGCTGTTCGGGGCCAGCGAGCTGATCCCGGTGGTGCAGCAGTACAACGACAGCTCGCCCATCGTGAAGGACTTCAAGCTCAACACCGCCTTCCCCACCGCCCGCCCGCTGGCGGTGCTGCACGGCACTCCGAGCTCGGCCAACGCCCAGCCGCTGGCGCTCTCGATGCCCTCGGCCTGGGGAGAGACCAACCCCAACGGCAAGGTCCAGCGCGACGAGAACGAGAAGGGCGGCCCCTTCCCGCTGGTGGTGACGGTGACCCAGAACACCGCCTCGGCCAGCCCCAAGCGCTCCGACGAGGCGCGGCTGGTGGTCTCGGGCGACCGCGACTTCGCCAGCAACAAGTTCCGCACCTTCGTCGGCAACGAGGACTTCTTCCTCAACAGCATCAACTGGCTGGCCGAGCAGTCGGAGCGGATCACCATCCGCCCCCGCACCCGCGACGCCTCGCGCCTGTACCTGACCGACACCCAGAAGGCGTCGATCTTCTTCCTGACCATCGACGTGCTGCCGGTGATGCTGCTGGCGGTGGGCCTGACGGTGTGGATGGTCCGGCGCAGCAAGTAGCCGAAATTCAGGCGCTTTCAGTCGGCCTTCCGTTCTGCCCGAGCGGAGTGCAGCGGAGTCGAGGGCGGGCCCCTCGACTCCGCCTGTCCTGAGCCCGTCGAAGGGCTCGGGATGAGCGCGGGGCAGCGCCTCTGCAATCAGGAGCTCTGTGCGATGAACCAGAAGACGCGCTCGTTGGTGACGCTGCTCGCCCTGGTGGTGCTGGCCGGGGGCGGGTACCTCTTCGCCTACTACGGCATCTTCAAGAAGCAGGAGGCCGAGACCGCGGCCAAGGAGAAGAGCGAGAAGCTCTTCGACTTCGACCGGGCCAAGGTCAAGGGCCTGTCGGTGACCGCCAAGGGCCAGACCACCCTGCTGACCAAGGGTAAGGACGGCTGGGACGTGGTCTCGCCGGTCCAGGCCCCGGCCGACAAGATGGTGGTCGACGCCATCGTCGATAAGCTGCTGTCGCTCAAGAGCAAGATGACCGTCGAGGAGAAGGCCTCCGACCTGGCCAGGTTCGGCCTCGACCGGCCCGGGATCAAGCTGGTGGTCCAGCTCGAGGGCGCTCCGGACGCGGTGCTGCGCGTGGGCGCCGAGAACAGCTTCGACAACACCCTCTACGCCGCCCGCGGCGAGGCCAACGACGTCTTCCAGGTCGAGAACCTCAAGTTCTCGGTGGAGAAGGACACCTTCGAGCTGCGCGAGAAGAAGGTGCTCAGCTTCGAGGACGCCCAGGCGCGCGAGCTGTCGGTCAAGGTCGACGGCAAGCAGTGGGCGATCAGGAAGGCCGGCGACCAGTGGCAGATGTCGGCACCCTTCGCGGACAAGGCCGACCCGGCCACCGTCAACCGCATCCTGAGCAGCCTGCACAACCTGCGGGCGACCAAGTTCGCCACCGACCTCTACTCCCCGACCGAGGAGGCCACCTACGGCTTCAAGTCGCCCAAGCTGGAGCTGACCCTGACCCTGGACGGCGGCGGGCAGATCAACCTGGTGGCCGGGCAGGTCGAGCAGAGCGGCCAGAAGAAGAGCTACGCCCGGCGCAAGGAGGCGACCTTCGTCGCCGAGGTGGCCGAGTTGATCTTCACCGATTTCGACGTCAAGCCGATGGACCTGCGCGACAAGACCGTCGTGGCCTTCGACCGCAACCAGGTCGAGGGGCTCAAGTTCGCCTTCGGCTCCGAGGTGGTGGCGCTGGAGAAGGTCAAGAGCGACGCCGGCGGGCTCGAGGACTGGAAGATCACCGCCCCGGCCGCGGCCGCCGCCAAGAAGGGCAAGGTGAGCAGCATCCTCTGGGCGCTGGGCTCGCTCAAGGTGGCCTCCTTCGGCGAGGAGGGCGCGAAGGATCTTGCCAGGTACGGGCTCGACAAGCCGGCCAAGACCGTCACCCTGCTGGGCGAGGGCGGCAAGGAGCTGGCGACCCTCGCCCTGGGCAAGGAGGAGAACTCCAACCAGTACGTGAAGAGCTCGACCGACAAGCGGGTGCTCGAGGTGGAGAAGAGCAAGCTGGCGGAACTGCCCTCCAGCAAGGCGGATCTCGAGGAGGCGGCACAGACCTCGAACGCCGCGCCGGCCCCTGCCCCGGCCAACTAGGCCCGGGAAAGAGGTTGAAGGCCCGAGCGGTTTGGATTAGGTTCCCGGTTCCTTTTGGATTCGAAGAGAGGTTTCTAGATGGCCCGCGTCACCGTTGAAGACTGCCTTCCCCTGGTGGACAACCGCTTCGCCCTCGTCCACCTGGCGACCAAGCGCACCCGCCAGCTGATGGCCGGCGCCCGCCCGGTCGTCGAGACCAGCAAGGACAAGGCGCCCGTCCTCTCGCTGCGCGAGGTCGCGACCGGCAAGGTCCGCTTCGACCGCAACGTGCGCGAGTGCCTCAGCGGCAAGTACGACAAGCCCCAGAAGGCGGTCGTGCTGCGCCCGGTCAGCCAGACCGGCCCGCGCAACATCTTCTCGACCTGATTCGAGAGACCTTTCAGGCACTTGGCGGCCCGGCGGAGCGAATCCGCCGGGCCGCTGCCGTTGGGTCGATCGGCTAATCAGCCGCGCTGGGCCAGGTAGCCGAGCTTCTCCGAGCCGGCCTGCCGGTAGACCTGCCGCAGCTCGCGCAGCAGCCCCTCGAGATGGCCCTTGGCCAGGAAGCGGCTCTCGAGAAACCTGGCGTACCCGCGCGCCAGCCGGTTGGCGGTGACGTAGCGGTCGCGCTCGTCGGATTCGAGGCCATCGCGGTAGTGGACCCGGTCGAAGAGCCGCACCCGCAGCTCGGGGCTGCGGTGGCGCTCCCCTTCCCGCCACAGATGCAGCGCCGAGGTGGCGAACTTGTCGATCTCCGCCTGCACCTCAAGCTCCAAGAGCGACACCGTCTGGTCCTTGAGCGCCTGCAGGGTCAGGTAGACGAAGTGGCTGACCCCCTCGGCGGCGGTGGTGAAGGCCGGCAAGAGCCCCTCGAGGAAGCGCGCCCCCTTCGCGCCCAGCAGCGGCAGCCTCCGCAGCACCTCGGGGCTGATGAAGACCCCGATCTCCACCTCGCCCTTCTCCTCGACGACGTACAGCTCCTCCGGAGCCCTGGCCTGCGCCCCCAGGGCGGCCAGCGCCGGCTGGCCGACGATGAAGTCCTCGACCCGGTGCGGGGCGGTGACCCCGTAGATCACCTCCAGCGCCCGCTGCAGCTGCGCGAGCATCGCCGGAGGAGGGCTCATTGCACCGTCCCAGGCTTGGTCAGCGTCGGGATGAGCCCCTGCTCGGCCAACAGGCGCGTCAGCCGATCCGAGCCGGTCTTCACCCACCGCTCGTAGAGCCGCACCACGCCCTGGTTGGTCGACACCGACACCCGCTCGCTCACCTCGCTGAACAGGTCGACGATGGCGGTGAACTTCTGCGTCAGCTCCTCGTACAGCGAAGAGAAGGAGCCGCCGGCCGGGGCCTCGCGGGTCATCTTGGCCAGCGCCCCGTATGCCGCCCCTCCCATCGAGATGTAGTAGTCGATGTCCACCAGCCGCTTGCCCAGCGAATCGCCGAAGAAGCCGGCCACATAGAGCGACTGGTCGCCCAGCTTGCGCAGCGCCTTCACCCGCTCCTCGCGCGCCGCCTCCAGCGCCCGCCGCAGTTGGAAGGCCAGCGGCTCGTCGTCCACCTTGCCCTCCGGCGTCTGGCTGTAGAGCGCCGCCACGTCCATGTACTTGTTGAGCAATTCCACCAGGTAGAACTCGGTCATCTCCCCCAGCGGCACCTTCTGGTTGGTGATCGCCCCGTCGAGCAGGTCCTTGAAGTACTCGCGGGCGCTGGCCGTGGAGACGAGGCTCTTCTCGCTGAGGTTCTTCTCGCTCATGCGGGCTTCCCCTGTTCCTCCGTGCGCGTGGACCGCTCCATCAACTCTTATTTCTGACCTCGGCACCGCCAACCCGACCGTCGAGTGTGCGACGCTCTGCCGGCGGGGCTTTGTTCAAATGGTAGCAAGGCGGCCGGGGGCCCCGCAAATTACCGAGCAATTCCAGCCACATGGACCTGCCCCTTCCGGGCGCTCCCCGGGCGGGCCGGGCCGGGATCCGGATGTCAGGGCTGCCGGTGGGCGGGCAGCGGAAAGCCGGTTCAACTCGGGCACTTGGGTGCTGAGGGGCGATCTGCGGGGGAGCCCTTGACGGCCTGATCCCGATGGTTAGGTTCCCCCGCGCTTTGGCACTCGAGGCAGTCGAGTGCCAGCGACCTCAAACCCGCCCGGAGCTGGGGGTCAGCCCCCCGGAGCCGGGCAAAAACACGAAGCCAAGGAGAGGCACCATGAAGATTCGCCCGCTGCAGGACCGGATCATCGTCAAGCGCGTTCAGGAGGAGGAGAAGACCAAGGGCGGGATCATCATCCCCGACACCGCCAAGGAGAAGCCGCTCGAGGGCCAGGTGGTGGCGGTGGGCAACGGCAAGGTGCTCGAGGACGGCAAGGTCCGCCCGCTGGACATCAAGGCCGGCGACAAGGTCCTGTTCACCAAGTACGCCGGGACCGAGGTCAAGATCGACGGCGAGGAGCACCTGATCCTGCGCGAGGAGGACATCCTCGGCGTGATCGAGAAGTAGCTCTCCCCTCACTCAACCTGCCAACTTTCCTAGGAGATTCAGATCATGGCGAAGGACATCCTTTTTGACGTGCGCGCCCGCGAGGCGATCCTGCGCGGCGTGAACACCCTGGCCGACGCGGTCAAGGTCACCCTCGGGCCCAAGGGCCGCAACGTGGTGATCGAGAAGAGCTTCGGCTCGCCGACCATCACCAAGGACGGGGTGACGGTGGCCAAGGAGATCGAGCTCGAGAACAAGTTCGAGAACATGGGCGCCCAGATGGTCAAGGAGGTCGCCTCCAAGACCAGCGACGTCGCCGGCGACGGCACCACCACCGCCACCGTGCTGGCCCAGGCCATCTACCGCGAGGGCAGCAAGCTGGTCGCGGCCGGCCACAACCCGATGGACATCAAGCGCGGCATCGAGAAGGCCGTCAGCAAGGTCACCGACGAGCTGAAGAAGATGTCCAAGACCACCAAGGATCCCAAGGAGATCGCCCAGGTCGGCACCATCAGCGCCAACGGCGACACCACCATCGGGACCATCATCGCCCAGGCGATGGAGAAGGTGGGCAAGGAGGGCGTGATCACCGTCGAGGAGGCCAAGGGCCTGGAGACCACCCTGGACGTGGTCGAGGGCATGCAGTTCGACCGCGGCTACCTCTCGCCGTACTTCGTCACCGACCCGGAGCGCATGGAGGTCGTGCTGGACGACGCCTACGTGCTGATCAACGAGAAGAAGATCTCGGCGATGAAGGACCTGCTGCCGCTCTTGGAGCAGGTGGCGCGCTCGGGCAAGCCGCTGCTGATCATCGCCGAGGAGGTCGAGGGCGAGGCGCTGGCCACCCTGGTGGTCAACAAGCTGCGCGGCACCCTGCACATCTGCGCGGTCAAGGCCCCCGGCTTCGGCGACCGCCGCAAGGCCATGCTCGAGGACATCGCCGTCCTCACCGGCGGCAAGCTGATCGCTGAGGAGATGGGGATCAAGCTCGACACCGTGACCCTGAAGGACCTGGGCCGGGCCAAGCGGATCACCGTCGACAAGGACAACTCGACCATCATCGACGGCGCCGGCAAGAAGGACGACATCCAGGGCCGGGTGAAGCAGATCCGGGCGCAGATCGAGGAGACCACCTCGGACTACGACCGCGAGAAGCTGCAGGAGCGGCTGGCCAAGCTGGTGGGCGGCGTGGCGGTGATCAACGTCGGCGCCGCGACCGAGACCGAGATGAAGGAGAAGAAGGCTCGGGTCGAGGACGCGCTGCACGCCACCCGCGCCGCGGTCGAGGAGGGCATCGTCCCCGGCGGCGGGGTGGCCTACATCCGCTGCCTCAAGAGCCTGGAGAAGATGGACGTGGTCGAGGGCGAGAAGTTCGGCGTGGACATCGTGCGCCGCTCGCTCGAGGAGCCGCTGCGCCAGATCGCCGGCAACGGCGGCGTCGAGGGCTCGATCGTGGTCAACCGGGTCAAGGAGTCGAAGGAGCAGGCGTTCGGCTACAACGCCGCCACCGGCGACTTCGAGGACCTGGTCAAGGCCGGCGTGATCGACCCGACCAAGGTCAGCCGCACCGCGCTGGTCAACGCCGCCTCGGTCGCGGCGCTGATGCTCACCACCGAGGCCATGGTCGCCGAGCGCCCCAAGGAGGAGAAGGAGCCGATGGGCGCTCACGGCGGCATGCCCGGCGGCATGGGCGGGATGGGCATGTAGTTCCAGCCCAGGCTCACGCCTGAAAGCTCGCGAGGCCCCTGCTCCTCTTCTCGAGGAGCGGGGGCTTCGTGTTTCAACCCGCTGAATTCACAGGAGAAGCGGAGCAGTCGGCCCCGCAGTCGGCATTGACATGCATGTGCATGCACATCATCTTTGGGGCATGAGAACCACCGTCGAGATCACCGCCGAGCAGCGCGCGAAGCTACTCGCCCTGGCCGCCAAGCGCGGCCAGAAGGGCTTCTCCGCCCTCGTCCAGGAGGCGCTCGACCGCTACCTCGAGGAGGAGCAGAAGGAGGAGGCGATCAAGAAGGCGCTGGCAGTTCGAGGGAGCTTCTCGGCCGAAGAGGCAGATGCGCTCGAGGCGTCTTGCGCGCGGGCCCGCGGGAGCTGGCGATGATCGTCGCGGACACCGACGTCCTCATCGACTTTTTTCGGAACAGCGAACCCGTCGCCACCCGCGTCGACTTGGAGATCCGCACGGGAAGGCTGGCAACAACGACCGTGACCGAATTCGAGCTGCGCTCGGGAATCCGCTCCGAGCGGCAATTGCGTGACGTCGATTCCCTGCTCGCGTCGATGTCCGTATTGCCTCTTGGATCGCCCGAGGCCGCCGTCGCCGCGCAGCTGCGCGTCCAGCTCGAGTCGAAGGGCCAGGGAATCGGGACCGCCGACTACCTGATTGCCGGCATCTGCCTTGCGCGCCGCGCGATCCTGATGACGCGGAATCTGGAGCACTTCCAGCGAGTGCCTGGGCTCGCCATCGCCTCACTCGAGGGCACCGCGCCGACGAGTCGGTAGCGCCCTGCCCCTCGCCCCCCGCCTCTTTCGATTCCTCTCGTCTGAAACCGAACCGGGAAGGTACGCTCTCGAAGCTATGAGCTCCCATCACCTATTCCTGATGGCCATTCCCGCCGTGGTTTCGCTGGTCGGCGGAATCCTGGCGATGCTGTGGCACCCCAGCCACCAGACCCGCAGCCTGATCCAGCACTTCGCCGCCGGGGTCGTGCTGGCGGCGTTGGCAGTGGAGCTGCTGCCGGAGATCGAGAAGGAGCACGCCCCCGGGCTGGTGCTGGCATTCAGCTTCGCCGGCGGCAGCCTGTTCATGTACGGGCTCAAGATCTTCACCGGGCACCTGGAGGCGGGCGGGAAGGCCGCGAGCGGGCTGCCCACCGGGCTGGTGCTGGCGACCTTCATCGACGTGGCCATGGACGGCTTCATCATCGGCGCCGGGTTCGCCGCCGGCGGCGAGACCGGACCGGTGCTGGCCATCGGCCTGTCGGTGGAGCTGCTGTTCCTGGGGCTGGCGCTCACCTCCGACACCGCCGGCGGCTGGAAGATCGCCGGGCTCTCTGGAGCGCTGGGGGTGACGGTGCTGGCGGGCGCAATCGTTGGCAGCCTGCTGTTGGCCGGGGCCTCCCACGCGACCCTGGGCGGTGCACTCTCGTTCAGCGCCGCCGCCCTGCTCTACCTGGTCACCGAGGAGCTGCTGATGGAGGCCCACCAGGTCGAGGAGAAGCCCGTCTCGACCCTGGTCCTGTTCGGCGGCTTCCTCGCCTTCTGGTCGGTGCGGCTGATCGGCGGCCCTTGAAATCGCCCCGGTTCCCGTGCGCCCGGGACTGCTCCGCTATACTTCTCGGCCCATGACGCACTTCGCCCGCCTCCTCGGCCTCTGCGCGCTGCTGTCCTCGGGCTGCGGCCCGAGCCTCAAGGTCAACGTCCGCCCAGGCGCCGAGCTGCCGGTCCAGGCCGCGGCGGTCTACCCGGTCGCCTTCCGCTGGGACGAGCCGGCCTTCCGCTCCTTTGAGCTCTCCCAGGCGATGGTCCTGAGGGTGATGGCCACCGACCGCTACGCCGTCTTCGGCCCCGGAGAGTTCAAGCTGGTGCGCGAGAGCGCCGCCAATCCGTTCGTCGGCAGCGACATCGCCCTGGGGCTGGCCGACCGCGGCTTCTCGGCGATGCAGGCGGTGGTCTTCCGCCCCTGGGTGGAGAAGCGCGCCCAGAGCGCCATCAAGCAGCTCTACGGCCCCGACGGGAAGCCCAAGGGCACCCAGCGCGTCGAGGAGGTGACCTACCTCGCCCACCTCGAGGTCTTCCACTCCGCCTCCCGCGAGATCATCGCCGACGCCTCGGTCACCGTGGAGGCCGATCCTTTCGCCGAACACGATCCCGCCGATCCCCAGCCCGACCTGACCGCGGCCATCCTCAAGCTGCTGGAGAAGACGCTCTCCTCTCTCAAGAATCGGGCGCCGGGCCAGCCGCTCGAGCGCGCGGCGGGCTTCGAGTACCTGTGGAATCCCAAGGCCAGCTTCTCCTTCGCCATGGAGGGGCGCCCTCCCTTCTCCGAGACGCTGCGAGCGCTGGACGTCCTGGAGCAGGACGTGGCGATCGAGGCCCGGCTGCGCTTCTTCTACCCAGACGCCGACCTCAAGACCCTGGCCGCCTTCAAGCGTCAGCCGGCAGGACTGCTGGTCACCAAGGTCGGCGAGGCGGCCGCCCAGGCTGGGCTGACCGCGGGCGATCTGATCACCGAGGTCCACGGCGAGCCGGCGCTTCCCCAGACCCTGCAGCGCGCCCTGCGACTGGCCCACCCCGGACAGGCCATCGCGGTCAAAGTCCGCCGTACCTCGGGATTCTCGGACCTGAGCCTGCCGGTGCAGTAGCCCCGTCACCCCGAGGCGCGGATCAGCTGGGAGGCGATCTCATTGAGCGCCCAGCTGACCCGCTCCGGCATCGCCACCAGCGGAGCGCACAGCGCCAGCGCCAATCCCAGACTCAGCGCCTGCGCCGGCAGGCTCGGACGCTGCAGCAGGAAGGCCTCCAGCAGGTTGAGCAGCAACAGCAACGTCGCCGCCAGCAGCAGAGCGCAGGGGCCGGAGAATCCCAGCATCCACACCGACCCGTAGAGGGCCGCCAGCGACAGCACGTTGACCAGGTCCCGGCCGTTGGAGACCCACCACTTGGCCGCCTCTTCCCGGCGCAGCTCGAGCTGGATGCGCTGCAGGAAGACGGTCAGCGCCAGCGCCGCGGCCAGGAGAGCCGCTCCCAGCCATCGCTCGGAGGCGGACACCCCTCGCAGCAGTCCCAGGGAAGCGCTCACGCCCCGGAAGATGGAGCGCGCCACCCGTTCCGGCAACGCCGCGCCTCAGCTGCCGCCGAGCCGGGCGTTGACGAACTCGTTGATGAATCGCAGGTCGCTGTCGCTGACCGCGGTGAACTCGATCCCCATCCCCTCGCCCTCCGGGTTGCGGGTGTGATGGCGGATCTGCCCTTGGACGCGAATCGGCTCGATCCCAGGAAGGCGGATCAGCATCTCGACCTGGGAGCCCACCGGCACCACCCGCGCGCCGACGAAGAACGAGCCGCCTCGCGAGAGGTTGAGCACCACGCCGTGGATCTTGGCTGTCCCGGCGATCTCGCCGGGCATCCCGCAGTGGACCCGGGTGTGTCGGCGAATGGGCGTGAAGGTCACCGGTCCAGGCTACGCCGGCCAGCACTCCTGGTAAAGATGGCCCAGCCGCTGCGAGTGGGGCGCCCCATGGCCGTGGAAGCGGGGCCCGGGCTCTGCTACAAGGAGTCCCGCCCGCGGGCGACTGCCCCCGCGAGAGGAGCCAAGTGGCCGAAATCTGGACCATTCAGCGCGTTCTCACCTGGACCACCGACTACTTCAAGCGCAAGGGTCTGGATGCTCCACGCCTGACGGCCGAGCTGCTGCTCGCCAAGGTACTCGGCTGCACGCGGGTCAAGCTCTACACCGACTTCGATCGCCCCCTGAACAAGGACGAGCTGGCCGGCTACCGCGGGCTGATGGAGCGGCGGGTGGCCGGCGAGCCGACGCACTACCTGCTCGGCCAGAAGGAGTTCTGCGGCCGCCCGTTCGCCGTCGACGCCCGGGTGCTCATCCCCCGGCCTGAGACCGAGCAGCTGGTCGAGGAAGTGCTCGCCCGGCTGCCAGCCGAGTCGGCGGGACCCGTGCTCGACCTGTGCACCGGCTCGGGCTGCATCGGCCTGACGCTGGCGGCAGAGCGGCCCTCGCTCAAGGTCGTGCTCACCGATCAGAGCGCCGAGGCCTTGGAGGTCGCGCGGCAGAACGCCCAGGCGCTGGGAGTGGCCGAGCGCGCGGAGCTGATCCAGGGCGACCTGTTCGCCCCGCTCGCCGGGCGGCGCTTCGCCGCCATCGCCTCCAACCCGCCCTACGTGGCCAGCGCCAAGATCGAGACCCTGGCCGCGGAGGTGAAGCGCGAGCCGCGCGCCGCCCTCGACGGAGGGGCCGACGGATTGAGCGCCCTGCGGCTCATCGCCGCGCAGGCCCAGGACTTCCTCGAGCCGGGCGGCCTGCTGGCGCTGGAGATGGACGAGGACGAGGGCGCCGCCGTCCGCGCGCTGCTAGAGGCCCAAGGCTGGCGCGAAGTGGCCATCCTTCAAGACTTCGCCAAGCTCGACCGGTTCGCGCTGGCGCGGCGCCCCTGACACAGAGATGAGGCGTTTCCACCGCATGGCCGCTGCCAGAAACCTCCCGAAATTCGCCCCGTTGGCTCCCGGCACGGCCGCTGCAATTCAGATCGCGCCAGCGTCGCCAAGGATTTGGAGAACCCATGGATAAGATCGTCGTCAAGGGCGGCCGCCGGCTGGAGGGCGAGGTGGTGGTCAGCGGGGCCAAGAACGCCGCCCTGCCGATCCTCGCCTCCTCGCTGCTGGCCCCGGGCAAGCACAGCTACCGCAACGTCCCCAAGCTGGCCGACGTGGCCACCATGGGAAAGCTGCTCGGGACCATGGGCGCCGAGACCACCCGGCTCGGCGGCCGCAAGTCGGACGCGGTGGAGATCGAGGTCAGCCCGAACATCGTCCCCGAGGCGCCCTACGAGATGGTCAAGACCATGCGCGCCAGCGTGGTGGTCCTCGGCCCGTTGCTGGCGCGCTACGGCCGGGCGCGGGTGTCGATGCCCGGCGGCTGCGCCATCGGCGCCCGCCCCATCGACCAGCACCTCAAGGGCCTCGAGCAGCTGGGGGCGCACATCGAGCTCAGCCACGGCTACGTCGAGGCCCGCGCCAAGCGGCTCAAGGGAGCCAGCTTCAGCTTCGACATGGTCACCGTCACCGGCACCGAAAATTTGATGATGGTTGCCTGCCTGGCCAAGGGTCACACGGTGCTGGAGAACGCCGCCCGCGAGCCGGAGGTGGAGGAGCTGGCGCGGGTGCTCAACAAGATGGGCGCGCGGATCAGCGGCGCCGGCACCGACGTGATCACCATCGAGGGCGTGGACGAGCTCAAGCCGGTGGAGCACGCCATCGTCCCCGACCGGATCGAGGCCGGGACCTTCCTGGTGGCGGCGGCGATCACCGGCGGCGACGTGCTGATCAAGCGCTGCGTCCCCGAGCACCTGGAGGCGGTGATCCACAAGCTGCGCGAGGCGGGGGTGACCATCACCGCCGAGGACGGGGCGCTGCGCTGCCGCGGCCCGGAGGTCCTCAAGGCGGTCGACTTCAAGACCCAGCCCCACCCCGGCTTCCCCACCGACATGCAGGCCCAGCTGATGGCCATGCTCTCGGTGGCCGACGGCTCGTCGATCATCACCGAGACCGTGTTCGAGAACCGCTTCATGCACGTCCAGGAGCTCAACCGGATGGGCGCCGACGTCCGCGCCGACGGCCACACCGCGGTGGTCAAGGGGGTCAGCGAGCTGTCCGGGGCCCAGGTGATGGCCACCGACCTGCGGGCCAGCGCCTCGCTGGTGCTCGCCGGGCTGCGGGCCAAGGGCACGACCGAGGTCCAGCGGGTCTACCACCTGGACCGCGGCTACGAGCGGCTGGAGGTCAAGCTGCGGGGGCTGGGCGCCGACATCCGCCGGGTGAAAGCCTGAGGGCCTCGATCCCCGCGGTCCGGGCGGACGAGCGAGGGGGAGCAGCAGGGAGCGGGGGCGCCTTGAAAACGGCCGATCTCGCGGAGTAAGCTTCTGGATGCCCCCGGGGCCTGCAGCCTTGCGGGGCGCCAACCGCTTCAAGGTCATAAGGAAAGCCGCTGAATGGATTGCCCCCGCTGCGAAGTCGAGTTCGTCCAGCTCGAGGGTGAAGACGGCACCCTGTCGCGTTGTCCCGAGTGCGCTGGGCTCTGGATCGACGTCGCGGAGCTGAATCGCCTGCTGCTTCGCCACAACATGCCCGGCCTCGAGTCGCTGGGCGGCCGGGTGAACGTCGAGGACTCTTCGGGGCATTGCCCGGAGTGCCAGGTCGACCTGGTGGCCGTCGAGGGAGGCGAACGCCACTCGATGCGCTACGAGACCTGCGAGGTCTGCGGCGGCATCTTCATCGAATCGGAGACCGAGCGCGAAGACATCAAGGAGGCGCTCGACTCGATCGTCGATTTCTATCGCCACTTCGCCGCCAAGGGCTCCGCCAAGCGCGCGTAGAGCCCTGACGGTGCCCCTCGCCTGTCCTCCCGCGGCCCCGGCCGCGGAGAGACGGGTCGTCTACCCCGAGAGCGTGCGAGCGAGCGTGTCTCCTCGCGACTGCGCCAGCGCGCCGGCCGAGCGCCATCGAGCGCGCTTGACGCAATGGGTCGCAGCCGCTTTGATGCCGCCGCCCCGGAGGTGTCGATGCGACGTCTGGCCGCTGTCCTGCCGATTCTCCTCGCCTTTTTGGCCTGCGCCGGCTGCAAGAAGGACGGCCCGTCGCCTGCGGCCGACCCCGCGGCGCCGGCGCCGCCCAAGCAGCTGAGCGAGAAGGAGCCCAACGGGACTCCGGAGTCGGCGCTGAGCCTGGCCGAGCCGGCCAAGGTCACCGCCGAGCTCAAGGCCGAGCCGGCCGACGAGGACTACTTCCGGCTGGAGCAGCAGGGCGCCGGCAAGCTGGCGCGCTTCGAGGTGAGCGGGATCCCCGGCTGCGACCTGGCGTTGGAGCTCTTGGATCGCGACGGCAACCACTTGGCGGTGATCAACTCTGAGGCCGAGGGCAAGGGCGAGGTGATCGAGAACCTCAACCTCGCCTCGCCGTGGCTGGTGAAGGTCTATGCCGCCAAGAAGGGATCCGGCGGGGCCTACACCGTCGACCTGTCGATCAAGGACGCCGAGCAGGACTTCGAAGTCGAGCCCAACAACCGGGCGGTGGACGCGACCGCGCTGGAGCTGGGCAAGCCGGTGCGCGGCCTGTTGGCGGACCGGGCCGACGAGGACTGGTACCGGTTCGAGATCGCCGTGCCGAGCCTGCCCGCCGCCGCCAATCCGCCGGCTCCCGAGGCCGCCGACGCCGCTGCCGAGGCGACCGGCGCCGGGCAGACCGCGGACGCCGCGCCCGCGGTCAATGCCGCCGAGCCGGGACAGGCGCAGGCGGTGCCCGCGGTGGCCGGAGGAGAGCGGGCGGCGCCTTCGGCGGTGCCGGCGGTGGTCGCCCCCGCGGCAGGGACCGAGGCGCTGCCGCCGGCGGTGGTGAAGCTGGACATCTCCGGAGTGCCGGACGTGCGGCTGCAGGTCGAGATCTCCAACCAGGCGCAGGCGGTCTTCTACACCGCCAAGAGCCGGGAGCTCGGCGAAGGGATCCAGGTGCGCAACCTGGCGCTGCGCCCGGGCGAGACGACCTACTACGTGACGGTGAAGTCGAGCTGGAGCGGCAGCGGCAAGGACGCCAAGCGCGGCTACAACACCGCCGTGCCCTACACCCTGGCGATCACCGCCGAGGACGCCCAGACCAACGCCGAGCTCGAGCCCAACGACGAGCCGGCCAAGGCCACTCCGCTGACGGTGGACGGCGTGCGCCAGGGGTTCTTCGCTCCCAAGGGCGACGTGGACTACTTCCTGGCCAGGTGCGACCGCCCGCAGCTGCTGAAGGTGGAGCTGTCGGGAGTGGACCGGGTGGACTCGATGCTGTCGGTGGTCAAGGTGGCCGAGGGCTCGGACAAGGAAGAGGTGCTGGCCAAGGCCAACGACGGCGGGGTCAAGGAGGGCGAGATCCTGTTGAACCTCGCCTGTGCCCCGGGCAAGGACGTGCTGCTCAAGGTAGAGGCGGCGCCGCGGCAGGTGAACGGCAAGTGGGTGCGCGACCAGGAGAACCCCACCGAGCCCTACCGGCTGACGGTGACCGGCCGACCCGACGACAACAACGACGAGCGCGAGCCGAACAACCAGCCGGAGACGGCGACTCCGGTCGAGCTGGGCCGGCCGATGAAGGGCTTCATCCATCCGAAGAAGGACGTCGACCTGTTCCGGGTGGACCTGAGCAGCTCGCCGGTGAAGGTGCCGCTCAAGGCGACGGTGACCGGGATCCTGAAGGTGGACGTCTCGCTGGCGCTGTATCGCTTGGACGAGAAGGGCAAGCCGGTGCTGGTGCAGCGCTCCGAGAAGGGGCGCGGCGAGCAGCCGGAGACCATCCGCTTCACCGTCGAGCCCGGCGTCTACCTGGTCGAGGTCCGCGACACCCGCAACTCGCAGTCGAACTGGATGGACCCCTACCAGCTGACGGTCGAACAAGAGCAGTAGTCTCTTGACTTGCGAACAACGGCGGATAATCTTCTGCCCGCCTTTCGCGGGAATAGCTCAGTTGGTAGAGCATCAGCTTCCCAAGCTGAGGGTCGCGAGTTCGAACCTCGTTTCCCGCTCTGACAGGTAGAAGCCCCAGGATCGCGAGATCCTGGGGCTTCTTGGTTTTCCGCTGCCAGTTGACTCCGCTCCGCCTCGCCCTGCCCACCCTCGCCTCGCTCCGGCTCCCTCGCGCCCGGCGTCACCGCCTTGCCGATTGGCTGGCGGCGCGCGTCCTGGTGAATTAGACTTCACCAATATGAAGCTAAATTCATCTCCTGCAACGCCGGCTCACCGGCTGCGCGATCGCCTGCGGGACGCCGCTCACGAGGCGATCCTCGAAGCGGCCGAGGCGGTGTTCGCCCGCGACGGAATGGACGCGCCGATGGAGGCCATCGCCGCCCACGCCGGGGTCGCGGTCGGCACCCTCTACAACCACTTCGACAACCGGGCGGCGCTGCTGGAGGCGCTGCTGGCCGCCCGGCGCAAGGAAGTGCTCGACGCCATGTCCGCGGCCCTGGAGGAGAGCCGCGCCCAGCCCTTCCCCGAGCGGCTCCAGTCGGTCCTGCGGGCGCTGGTCGCCGCCACCGAGAAACAGCTCGAGTTCCGCCGGCTGATGTTCCAGGCCGACGTCCCGATGAAGCGCTCGCGGCGCGCGGCGGCGGCCAAGAAGACCGCCGACGTGATCTCGGTGGTGCTCGAAGAGGGACAGCGCGAGGGCTTCCTGGCGCCCGACCCCGAGCAACTGCAGCCCATCTTCCTCACCGCGCTGATCCAGGCCGCCATCGCCACCAGTCTGCACGCGCCCGAGCGCATGCCGCTGCAGCGCATTCCCGTGATCGTCTCCCGGCAGTTCCTCGACGGCGCCCGAGCCCGCAGCCGGTCATGAGCTCCTCCCGCGCACTCCCGGCGACCCGACCCGCCAACCAGAAGTGGATGGTGGCCCTCTCGGTCACCTTCGGCACGCTGATGGGCGCGATCGACTCCTCGATCGTCAACGTCGCGCTCTCGCAGATCCGCGGAGCGGTCGGCGCCACAGTCCAGGAGATCACCTGGATCTCCACCGGCTTCAGCATGGCCATGGTGCTGGTGATGCCGCTCACCGGCTTCCTCGGGCGCATGTTCGGTCAGAAGCGGGTCTACCTGGCCTGCCTGACGCTGTTCGTGGTCGGCTCCACCCTGTGCGGCATCGCCTGGAGCCTGCCGTCGCTGGTGCTGTTCCGCGTGATCCAGGGCTTCGGCGCCGGGGCGCTGCAGCCCACCGAGCAGGCCATCCTCCGCCAGACCTTCCCTCCCGAGGAGCAGGGCATGGCCATGGCCCTGTTCACGGTGGCGATCATGGTCGGCCCGGCCTTCGGCCCGACTCTCGGCGGCTACATCGTCGATAACTTCCACTGGTCCTGGATTTTCTTCATCAACGTCCCGGTCGGCATTTTGGGCTTCGCCATGGTCAGCCGCTTCGTCCACGAGGACGAGGAGCTCAAGGCCACCATGCGCGCCGCCGCCGAGAAGCAGCGCAAGCACATGGACTGGCTGGGCATCGGCCTGCTCTGGACCGCGCTGATCTCGCTGCAGTACCTGCTCGAGGAGGGCCAGAGCCACGAGTGGTTCGACTCGCCGATGATCGTGGTGATGGCGATGATCGCCTTCTTCGGGATCGTGGCTTTCGTGGTGCGCGAGCTGACCGCCCCGGCCCCGGCGGTCAACCTGCGGCTCTTCAAGGACCGCACCTTCGCCACCGGCACCCTGGTGGCGGCCTCGGTGATGTCGGTGATGATGTCCGGGATGTTCCTGCTGCCGCTGTTCATGCAGGAGCTGCTGGGCTTCACCGCGATGCAGTCCGGCATGGCGATGATGCCGCGCACCCTGGTGATGGTGGTGGCGATGCCGATCATGGGCCGGCTTTACACCCGCTTCCCGCCGGCGGCGGTGGTCTCGCTCGGCCTGGCGCTGGTGGCCCTCGGCCAGCTCACCCTCTCCCAACTCACCCTGCAATCGACCGCCAGCCACATCATCTCGGCCATCGTGCTGCAGGGGGTCGGGATGAGCATGGTGCTGGTCCCGCTGGGCACGCTCTCGCTGTCGCGGATCCCCAAGGCGCAGCTGGCGGACGCCGCCGGCCTCTCCTCGCTGCTGCGCCAGGTCGGCGGCTCGATGGGGCTGGCGGCGCTGGCCTCGCTGCTGTCGCGCTACGGCACCGTGGGGCGAGAGACGCTCAAGTGGCAGATCTCTCCCGAGCGCACCGAGGTCGCGCGCCGGGTCGCCGGGACCACGAGCGCCCTCCTCTCTCGCGGCCTGGACGCCGCCGCCGCCCAGGCCACCGCACTGAGGGGCCTCGCCGGCGAGGTCGCGCGCCAGGGCACGGTGCTCGGGTTCGAGAAGACCTTCACCGTCGGCGCCATCCTCTTCGCCGCCGTCTTCCCCCTGGTCTGGCTGTTGCGCGCTCCGCCCAAGCTGGCGGCCACAAGCGGCAAGGAACGCCCTGAAGCTCACGTCGAAATCGAGGTGTAGTCCCCCATGTCCCGAGCCAGTCAAACCGCCCATGTCGTCCCCGCTCCGCAGGACGGCGCTCCCCAGGCCGCCGCCGAGCCCAGAGAGGCGCAGCGTGAGCGCTCCGGCAAGCGCAAGGTGGCGGCCGTCGTCGGCCTGTTCGCGCTCGCCGTCGGCGGCTACTTCACCGCCCGCGCCTTCGGCGCCGGCGAGGAGACCACCGACGACGCCGCCGTCGACGCCGAGATCGTCCCGGTCAGCGCCCGGGTCGCCGGCCAGGTCCTGACCGTCAAGGTCGCCGACAACACCCGGGTCAAGAAGGGCGAGGTGCTGGTGGAGCTGGATCCGGCCGAGGCCAGGGCGCGGGTGCAGCAGGCCGAGGGCGAGCTCGCCGCCGCCGAGGCCCAGGCCGCCGCCGCCGACGCCCAGCTCGAGATCGCCACCGCCGGCGCCCGCGGCGGGCTGTCGGCGGCCAAAGCCCAGGTCACCACCACCCGCGCCCAGGTCGGCTCGGCCCAGGCGCAGATCGACGCCGCCAAGGCCCAGCTGGCTCGCGCCGAGACCGAGGCCCACAAGTCCCAGGTCGACCTGGAGCGCGCCAAGCAGCTCTACGCCGCCAACGCCATCTCTCGCGAGCGGCTGGACTCGGCGCAGACCACCGCCGACTCCGCCCAGGCCGGCCTGCAGGCGGCCCACGCCCAGCTGTTCGCCGCCGAGGAGGCCCGGCGGGTCGCCGAAAGCCGGGTGGCCGAGGCCTCGGGGATGGTCGACGTCAACGCCCCGATCGACGCCAAGATCGCCGCCGCCAGGTCCGCTGCCCAGCTGGCGCACGCCCGAGTCAGCACCGCGCAGGCGGCGCTGGAGCTGGCCCGCCTGACGCTCTCCTACACCACCATCACCGCGCCGCTGGACGGGACCGTGGCCAAACTGTCCCTGCGCCCCGGCCACATGGTGGTCCCGTCGCAGATCGTCGCCCAGGTCGTGCCCGATACCACCTACGTGGTGGCCAACTTCAAGGAGACTCAGGTCGGCCGGATGGCTCCCGGCCAGCACGTGGCGGTGGAGTTCGACACCTATCCCGGCCTCAAGGTCACCGGCGTCGTCGAGAGCATCACCCCGGCCACCGGCTCGCGCTTCTCGCTGCTGGCCCCTGACAACGCCTCCGGCAACTTCGTCAAGGTGGTGCAGCGGGTGCCGGTGAAGATCGTCTGGGACGCTCCGCCCACGGTCACCCTGCGCCCGGGGATGTCGGCGGTGGCCCACGTCCGCGTCGGCGGATAGCCCCGCTCTGACCATCCTGACGCCTGGCCGGATGGTCGGGTGTCAGCCAATGTCGCCGGGCAATCAGTCGCAGAGCAGATCGTTGTATCCTGACGAGCCGCTCGACGGGGCCGTGCCCGTCCGTCCCGGCCTGCGAGCCGGTCTCTCCCTCTGCGCCTGGTGCCCATGTCGCGCCTGAACCTCGAGTTCCTCAACTCCCCTCCCCAGTTCGAGCTCCCCGGGGAAGGCTTCAAGCCTCTCGCCCTCCCCGACGCCGTCCGCCTCGGCCTGGAGTCGCTCACTCCCGACGGCCTGGAGTCGGCCTCCTCCGAGTTCTCGGTCGAGCTCGCCCCCGGCGCCTGGGCGCTGCCACTCACCAGCGGCGAGCCGTGCCGCCTCGAGGTCGCCGACGGCTGCCGGCTGGACGGCCTGGCCAGGATCGGCCGCGCCCCCGACGGCACCGGCCCGCTGGTCACCGAGCTGCGGGCCCGCTTTTCCCGCCCGATGGTGTTCCGCAACATCCTCACCACCCTGGCCGAGGTGCGCACCCTGTTCCGCGACGGCCGCGGCGCCGGCGCCAACCAGGATCTGGCCTCGCTGGCGATCCATTGGGTCGAGGCGCTGGCGGCCAAGGTCCAGATCCGCCTCGACGCCCGGGTGCTCGCCGTCCTCAAGCTGGCCTTGCGCGCATCCAGCCATCGGGTCGATTCGCTGGTCGCCATCCACCTGGGCTCGCTGCGGGCTCTGCCCGCCCGCCGCCGACGCGAGCTGCGACTGCGCTTCGACGGAGAGGTCGAGCTGCTGGGGCAGGTCCGCATTCCGTTCCGCGGCATCCGCCTCCCCTCGTTCATCCTCCCCACCCTGCACGCCCGCATCGCCGACCTGGTCGGCCCCGAGCCGCTGGCCTCGGCGATGCTGCTGCGCGACAAGCTGCCCTGGGAAGAGCTGCTGCCCAAGCTGCTGCGCCTGCCCAAGAAGATCGAGACTTCGCTCTCGGTCGAAGGGACCCTGCCCGAGCTCGCCGCCGAGCTGCGCACCTTCAACAAGAGCGCGATGCAGGTCTCGCTGGCGGTGCCGGGCCAGGTCTCGATCCAGGCCAAGGTCCGCGGCGAGAGCGAGCACGGCCAGCTCAAGCTCCAGGTCCGCCCCTGCGAGCTGATCGCCGACCAGCACAAGATCGGCCTCGATCTCGAGGTCGAGGCCGACGTCGAGGAGCTGGCGGCCCTGGCCGCCGCTCCTGCCCGGACCGGCCGGAGCGTGATCTCCCTCGGTCTCTCCTCGGGCCCCGCCGGCGGACGCCCTTCGGGCAAGGTGCGCCTCTCGATCCGCGACGGCAGCTGCATTCCGGCCACGCGCGCGCACGTGCACGTGGAGCACGCCCTCGCCCGCGGGGCCACCGATCTCAGCGCCACCCTCGAGCAGGTCGAGCTGGCCGGCCGCTGCGAGCTGTCCCTCGACGCCCTCAGGCGCGGCATCTCCCCCACCTCGCTGCAGCTGCGCTTCAACGGCAAGGCCAGCGTCGATCCCGGAGGAGAGCTCGACGTGGGCGCCATTCGCCTGCTGGCCGACTCCCTCGGCGGCGAGCTGTCTGGCAGCGCCTCCTGGGCGCCCGGGCGCCCGCTCGACCTGCGCATCAGCAGCAGCGCCGGGTTCGCGGTCCGCGGCCAGCAGCAGATCCAGCCCATCCCCGAGCTTGGCGTTCCCCAGGGCCAGCTCGGGCTCAACCTGGGCGGCCAGCTGCGCCTGCGCGCTGGGGTGAGCGTTGGCGGCGAGGCGGGACAGCCCGGCCTGCGCTTCGAGGGAAGCACTCTCGACCTGTCGCTGGCGCAGTGCGAGGCCAAGCTCGACGCGCTCAAGCTGTCGCTGCCGCCCAAGACCGAGATGGCGCTGCAGGTGATCCGCGGTGAGCTGGGCCCTTCGGGCGTCGGCCAGATGGAGCTGGGGCTGAATTGGGACATGGCCGGCGAGTCGCCGGTGCTGGAGTCCGGGTCGCGCCGGGCGGTCCTCTTCGTCGACGAGCTGCGCAAGATGAAGCTGTCGGCACGCTCCGTCGCCGAGGGGAAGATCGAGTTCTCCGGCGGCCACCCTGGCCTCTACGACGGCGACTACTTCAACGCCCTCGTCGATCCGATGGGACACGCCGACAAGTGGCTGCAGATCCTCTCGGACGACGCGGCCATCGCCCGGGTGTTGGACACGGTGGGCGTGCTCAGCTCCGACCTGGAGAAGCTGGCCAAGGGAGCCCGCGGCCAGTTGCTCAGGGTCCGCAAGGTCTTCGCCGAGGAGGGAGTGCGTCAGCCGGCGGACATGATTCCGCGCGACCGGATGGCGCGGGTGCTGTCGCGGGTCCTGGCCGGTGACGACCGGCTGCAAGAGCGGCTGGCGGTCCTGATCCAGCGCGTCACCGACGCCGAGGGCCTGGACCGCAAGGCGGTGGCGGCGATCATCGACGAGCTCTACCCCGACCACGGGATGGCCTTCGAGCTCGACCGGGTGCTGCGCCTCGCCGACCACCTGCTGGCGCCGGCGGATCCCCTGCCGCCGCCGACTTCGGCCGACCACGCTCCCCTGAGCCTGAGCCCCCGGCACCGCGCTCTGCTGCAGGGCGTTCCCAATGCCGCGCAGCTCTACCGAGCCGTCTCCGAGGCCGGGCCGCTCGACAGCTCGACCAGCGTCAACATCGTGCGGCTGTCGCCCTGGCTCACGCGCGACCAGCTCGGCTGGCTCATCGCCAAGGGCGGGGAGCGCTTCACTCTGCCGCAGAGGGCCCGGCTCGCCTACGTCCAGGAGCTCAAGCGCCGGGTTCACCTGATCTCCCAGGGGTTCGGCGGCATCGGCTACGCGCCGCAGGCGATGTCCATCGCCTTCTTCCTCGGCGAGGCGCTGGAGGCCGACGCCCGCTGGGCCTCGCAGGCGAGCAAACAGCCCGCCCTGGGAACCGGCGAGCTGCCCTGTGACGGCGTGCTCGGTCCCGAGGACGTGGCGGTGATGCTCCAGGCTGGGCTGGCCACGGTCGCCCCCTCGCGCACGGTGCAGATCAACCAGCGGATGCTCTTTGATTACCTGCGCCGGCGGCCGCCGCTCTTCTTTGCCGGCGTGCTCGCCGAGATGGGCATGAACAGCCCGCGGGTGCTGACCAACGTGCTGCTGGGCTTCCTCAACCAGGACCAGCGCTTCCTGCGCGATCCGCTGGACATGCCCAAGACGCTGTCGGCGCTGCTGGGATTGCACGTCCCGCACCGCAGCGAGTACATGGCCGGCGGTCGCTGGGCCAAGGAGAGCTATTACCAGGCGCTGCTCAAGACCTCTGAGGCCATCCTCGAGCTGGCCGAGCCCTACTTCGCGCTCAAGCACCACCTCCAGCTGGTGCGCCATCCGGCGCCCGCCGCCCCGCGGCCGCCGTCGATCGGCGCCCTGGAGACCGAGGCCCGCAAGCTGGTGACCCGCGCCGACAAGCTGGGGGCCAAACTTCGCTTCGACGGCGAGCTCGACGGACCGGTCGAAGGCGCGCGCAAGGCCTACGAGGAGGCATTCGACGGCTGCCGGGCGCTTCTCGCCAAGGACCGCGGCTCCTTCAAGCGCGATTGGCTCAAGGAGTTCTGGTTCCGCAACCACGAGGCGCTGGTGGTCCGCTCGGTGGTCCGCAACTACCAGGAGGACGTCGACCGGGTGCGACCCTGGCTCCACGTGCGCTCAGGGAAGTCCCGTTTCAAGAGCGAGCAGGCGCTGCTGGAGGCGACGGTGGGAGTGCTCTACCACTTCGCCGCCGACCGGCAGAAGGTGCTCGCCGATCCGCTGGTGCGGCTGCTGATAGACCCGCCCAAGGGACGCTACGACTTCACCATCGTCAGCGGCATGGGCGTGGTGACCGAGGGGCAGCGCGGCCGCGAGCTCGAGGCGGCCTTTGAGCGGCTGGACGAGCAGCGCGGCGTCAAGGTCGTCCGCGCCGACACCGGGACCGCCAAGCCGCTCGAGTACAACGCCGCCAAGGTGATCGAGGCCATCGAGAAGGTTCGCGGGCCCTACGGCCTGCTGGGCTACAGCCAGGGCTGCGGCAACGTGCTCACCGCCGAGGCCCTGCTGCGCGCCGGCACCCCGGATCGCCAGCGGTTGCTCGAGGGTCTGCTCTGCCGCAACTTCCTGTTCAGCGCGATCAACGGCTCGGCCCACGGCAGCTGCGGCAACGCCAAGTTCCTGCGGGCAATGGTGGAGGGAGAGATCTTCCTCAAGCACTACCAGGCGATCTTCTCCGCCAGCGTGATCAAGGCCGCGCAGCAGGCCATCGACACCGCCCTCGCCTCGCCGCAGGTGGCGGTGCTGATGGGTGGGGTGGACTCGCTCTCGCACGAAGGCGTGGTGGCGCTGGCGCGGGACGGCCAGTGGCTCGACGACATCCCCAGCTCCTCGGTGCGCGGCGCGGTGGAGCCGATGGTGGTCCCCGAGGCTCTGGACATGCTGAGCAACGTCATCTCCAAGCAGGTCCAGGGGGCGCTGCACGACACCCAGGTGACGCTGGTCAGCGCGGTGGGGCATCCCAACCGCGTGCGCAACGAGTTCGTGGAGGTGCTGCGCCAGTGCGACATGGGCTCCTTCGCCCAGACCTGCCACCACTGGTCGCCGCTGTCGCACACCACCGAGTTCGTCACCACCGAGCGCGATCGGGCGCGGGCGATCTACGACTTCCCCAAGGACCGCCACGTCTTCCCGTGGGTGGAGGTCAACGCCCGCTTCGGGATCATCAGCCGCGCCAAGGCGGCCGAGAAGCCCACGCGCAAGCGTACCAAGGCCGCCTGACTGCGGCGGCCCTAGTCGCGGACCTTGAGGGAGCCGAGGCTGCGGTCGACCTCGATCTCGCGCTTGTCGTAGCTGGCCTCGCTGGCGGTGAAGGTGAGGACGAGGTAGCGCTTGCCCGCCGGCAGGTAATAGAGCAGCCGGCGATCGCCGCCTTCCTTGAAGGTGAAGCGCGCGACCGCCCGATTGCCGATCGAGCCCGCCTTCGAGGAGACCTTCTGGCCGCAGGCGAACCCCGCCTTGTCGCAGGCCAGCGGGAGCAGCTGGTCGAGCCGGGTCTCGTCGATGGCCAGCGGCTCGGCGTCCACCGCGCGGATCTCGAAGCCGTTGTCGAAGCGGGCCAGGCGCGGCGGACCGGCCGACTCCTCGAGCAGCTTGGCGTTGCGCGGCGGCTGGTACTTGAGCCGCAGCGCCGGGCTGTCGAAGGCGTTCGAGCAGGCAGGCAGCCAGGCGGCGAGGAGGGCGACGAGGAGGAGGCGTCTCACGGGAGCACCTTTCGATTGCACAGGGATTTCCCACAAGTTCAGCGCATCGCCGGCGCTTCGGCAACGGCGCCCGGCGGTTGAAAACGGCGCCGCGAATGCGATACAGCACCTCGGCGCACCTTAGACGAGGACCCGCCCTTGGAAGAATGGATTGGATCGATCGCCGCTGTCCTCACCACCGTCAGCTTCATCCCTCAGGCGATCGTCGTGCTCAAGAAGAGGCAGACCGCCGGGATCTCCCTGGGCATGTACGTGCTGTTCACCCTGGGCGTCTTCCTCTGGTTCGTCTACGGCGTGCTCATCAACCGCTTCCCGGTTTACGCCGCCAACTTCGTCACCCTGGTGCTAGCGAGCATCATCCTGGTCATGAAGGTCCGCCTCGGCTGAAGCGCGGCCGCCGCGCCCCTCGGTGACGAGAGAGCGCGGCGACCGTGACTGCAACCCCTCAGTTTCCGGGCGAGACCGCGACCTCGAGGATGCCGCTGGCGGCGGTGGCCCGGGCGGCGCTGACCAGGCTCATCAGCTTGGGCCGCAGGCAGCTCGCCAGCCCTTCATCGCCGCTCAGGACCTGCAGGCTGAGCACCTTGCCGTTGGCGTCGATGGTCAGCCGCAGCACCACCTTGCTCTGAGCGATGCAGGGCTGGGCCTTGAGCAGCGTCTCGAGCTGGGCCATCAGCGCCCCGGAGTTGGCGAGATCGCGCTCCGACAGTTTCTGGATCTGGAGCCCCACCGCGACCTGCTTCTCGTCCTTTTCCTTCTCGACCGCGCTGGCCTTGGCCGGCGGGAAGCTCTCCTCGACCTTGGAACGCCTGGCCGCCATCGGTTTCGGCTCGGCGAGGCTGCGCGGCGCGGGCCCGTCAGCCGCGGCGGCCACAGGCGGAGCCGCCGGAGAAGGCATCGAGCTGATTCCCATTCCTCCGCCGCCCGCGCCCGTTCCGTAGCCGCCCAAGCCCCCGCCCCTTCCCTTCGTGCCCACTCCACCGAGCGAGAGGGCATTGCCCGAAGGAGACGAGCCCACCGCGTAGTTCGACACGCCCTCGGGAAGCGGCAGCGGCTGATCGACGGTCTGCGACTGGCCGGTCCGGTTGGCCTTCTCCGAGTCGATGGCCACGAAGGAAGTGTAGTTGGTCAGCAGCGTGTAGCTCAGCCCGAGGTCGGTGATCGCGTCCTCCAGCTCCTTGGCAGGGCCCATCGCCACCTCGTCGTCGAGCAGCGAGACCCACTTGCGCGCCCACAGCCAGCGCAGCGGCGAGTTCTGGGCCTTGGGGGCGAACTGGGCCACCTCCACCGACTGCGAGAACCGGCCCGAGGCGGTCATCCCGGTGACCTGGATGTTGCCGCGCGGCGCGCCCCGGTACTTGCCGAACACCACCAGCGGCCGGCGAGCCATCAGGTCGGGGACTTTGCTCGGCGCCACCTCGTAGGCCTCGAAATCGTTGAAGCGCACGTTGATGTCGGTGAGCACCGGGGCCTCGATGTACTGGCGCAGCTTCAGCGCCTGCTCGGCCGCCTTGTCGGGGCGCAGCACGATGAACGGCTCGCCCTGGCCGGCGCGGGCCATCCCCTCCATCAGCGCCCGGTTGACCGAGGTGCCGATGCCGAAGGCGAAGAGGTTGGCCTCGTTGAGGTGCTCGCGCACGAACTTGAAGGACTGGGCTTCGACCCCGACGAAGCCGTCGGTGATCACCACCACCGTGCGCGAGGTGCCGCGGGCCTGGCGGGGAATCGCGTAGGCCCCGCGCAGCGCAGCCAGCAACTCGGTGCCGCCCCCGCCCTGCTGGCGGTTGATGGCCTCCGCCGCCTGGCCGATGTTGGCCGAGGTCGCCGGCAGCGAGCCCTGCGGCGCCAGGATCTGGAAGGCTCCCGAGAAGAGCACCACGTTGAAGAAGTCGCTGGGCCGCATCTGGCGCAGCAGGTCGTTCATCAGCGCCTTGGAGGTGTCGAGCGGGAAACCGTGCATCGATCCGGAGACGTCGACCACGAAGATGTACTCGCGCGGCGGAATCTGGCTGGGGCTGGGGCGCTGCGGCGGCTCCATCATCAGCGCGAAGAAGTTCTCCTTCTCGCCCTGCCAGGTCAGCAGCCCGGTCTCCACCCGGTCGCCGGCCAGCCGGTAGCGGAGGATGAAGTCCTTGTTGCCGCCGCCGCTCTGATCCAGGCGGACATCGGCGGAATTGGCCGAGGCGTAGTCCACCTTCACCTTGTGCGAGGGCGACACCAGCTCCTTGAGCGGGATGCCGGTCTCGAGGTGGGCCTTGATGTCGAAGCGATAGGTCTCGCCCTGCCCTTCGCTCAGGTAGGGATTGGCGATCCACTTGTCGGTCTGGGGATTGGCGCCGCCGCCGTAGCGGGGACCGACCACGGTCGGATAGACGAACTCGTAGACGCCGTCGTCGGGGACCAGCATCTCGGAGTAGTCGAGCTCGACCTCGATCCGGTCGCGGGGCATCAGGTTGGCCACGTTCATGGTGAAGACGTTGGGGCGCTGCTGCTCGAGCAGCGAGGCGCGCTGGCCGGCGGCCTTGGCGGCGGCATACTGGGCGCGGGCCTCCTGCTTGCGCTCGATCTTGGCCTCGACGGTGCGGGCGCCGATCTTCATCCGCATCCCGTGGACCGCCGCCCGGGTCGAGGCCGGGAAGACGTAGACCGCTTCGATCGGAATGTTGCCGCTGTTCTCGAAGATCTGGTGGACCTTGACCCGGGCGATGACGCCGGCGATCTGCACCTCGGCCGAAGTCTCCTTGAGCGGCAGCCGCTCGGTCGCCGGGTCGCCGCCGGCGACGTAGAGGTACGGCGAGAGCGTCTTGTCCTCGCCGAGATCGGCGGTCTGCTGCCGCGACAGCGACACGAAGCCGTTCGGGCTGAGCTTGGCATCGCTCTGCTCGAGGACCTTGGACGGGCTGACGCCGCCCGCGGCCAGCGCCGGGGCCAACAGCACCGCCGCCAGCAATGCCAGTGATTGTCTGAGGTTGCCGACCATGGGGTTCTCCTGGGATGGGGCGACCGCCGCCCGCGCGAGCTTGAACGCATGGATCGACAGCGGGATCTGTCGAAGCGTTCTGCCCGCCGGCGGCAACCCAGGAGCTACCGTGTCGGAGGAGGTAGGACTCGGTCTTCGCCGAGAACGCTGGGGGGCGAGCGTCGCCCCGCCAGCCGAAGCCCTCCGAAGCGAAGGCTCAGTTCGTGACCGTGAGCACCGTCGGCGCCGGGCAGCTGACGCCCGCCGGGCTCTTGACCATCACCAGATAGGTCCCGAGCATGAGGGAGGACGCACTGGCCGTCACCGAAGTGTCGCTCTTGTTCGAGGCAGCGGTGATGTTGCTGGAAGTTCCGGACGCGAAGATCACGCCGTCGGCGGCGGCAAATCCGGATCCCTGGATGGTGATCGTCCCGCCTGCGGCCTTCGAATAGGTCGTCGGCGAGAAGCTGGTCACCACTGGCGCGGTTCCGGTCAAGGCGGTGAAGGTCAGCTGCGCGGTGGCGGGAGCGCAGGTCTTGAAGGTCATCGAACCGCTTTGAGCTCCGGCAGGCACCGGCACGTAGACCACCGCCTGGGAGCCGCCGACCACGTCACGGTAGACGCTGGCGCTGGTTGCGCCGCCGGTGAACTCGAGCACGTTCTCCGCCAGGGTCGTCGACGAGTCGAGGGTGCTGAGCCCGAGACAGGTCCCCGGAGCACCGGTGAAGGCGAAGCCCTGCATCCCCGGCATCACGCTCGGGGCAGTGCAAGCGCCGCTCGACTTGAGATCAACCCCGGAGGTCATCCAAAGCGTGCCATCAGGTTTGAGCGCGGAGGTGGAGACCGAGAAGTTCACAGTCTCGCCGCCGGCCGTCAGCGGCGCGCTGGCTACGAAGCCCAGGGAGATCGAGGCATTGGCCCCGGCGACCAGCCGCGACAGGGCGGCGGCGGGCACCACACCACTGCCCGCCGCGGCGTCGAAGGAGCAATCCACCTGGCCCTTGCCGTCGCCGCTGTTCATCACCAGGTGCAGCTTGCCTGCGCCACCTCCGGTCCAGGTCAGCTGGAGGTCGGCCGCTTGAGCGATGGTGATTCGCCCGCCGATACCCGCAGGAGCGGCCGGAGCCGTGATGGTCCCTGCCGCCGGAGCACTCAGGGTGCCGCTGAACGCCGGCAGGCTCGGTCCGCCTGCCGCGGAGACGGCCAGGCTGTCGCCCGATGCGAAGAGCGGGCCCCTGATGTCGTAGAACCCGTCGTAGGTGTTGTCGGCCTTCGGGCTGAGGGTGGCGAAGGGCGCGGCGCCATTCTTGGAAAAGGTGACGGTGCCGCCCGAGTCGAAAGCGTAGGAGGCGGGCGAGCCGCTGTACTCCTTGAAGACGCAGGCGCTGGAGATGCTGGTGACACTGATGGTGAAGCCGCCGCTGGTGGCGTAGGCGAACCGGGCGGTCGCCGACCCTCCCGCCGCCAGTCGCTTGACCTCCTGGTAGCTCGAGACGCCGACGTCGTGCTCCTTGCCCGGCTTGATCACCACTCCGCCGCCGCAGTCGCAGGCCCCGGTCGCGAGGTCGCACTTGTGTCCTTTTCCGCAGAAGTCATCGTGGGTGCACTTCGCCTGATTGCCGGCGCTGTCCGCGGGGACGCAGTGGCCCTCGAAACAGGCCAGTCCGCCGCACTCGCTGGTGCTCGTGCAGGCCTTGCAGCCCCGGTTGACGTAGTCGGGGAAGCACTGGCAGCTGATGCCATTGCAGTAGCCCGGCGAGCATTCGCTGTCGCTGGTGCACTTCAAGCCCGACTGCAGCATCTCGATCGGAGTGCACAGGGCCTGATTCTCAATGTAGGGCACGCAGCCGTTCCCGTCCGGGCAGTCGCGGTCGGACTGGCACACCTGGCAGGCGTTGTTGCCCCCTCTCTTGCTCTTGCCGCAGCCTCCCATCGCCGCCAGCCCCACGCCAGCCGCCGCGACAACTGCCACCAAGACGAGCCATCGGAACATCGAAAACCCCCGCGAAAGAAGTGGGTAAGCCGGTCCCCTCCGACGGGTCGAGACTATCAGCAAGTCTGCCCACTTTGACGAGCCGCCTGCTGCGACTTGCGTTGGCGCACGACCCCTCGCCCGATATGAGTGTGGCCGCGCCCTCGGATATACGAAGCCGCGGCCACGGCGCAGATTCCCACCACGGGTTTTGGGAAGGCTATTCCTCGAGCGTCGAGAGATCCCCCTCCGGCTGTCCCATCGCCCGGGCCTTGAGCACCCGGCGCATGATCTTTCCGGAGCGGGTCTTGGGCAGCTTGTCCACGATCTCCACGCGCTCGGGCTTGGCGATCGGCCCGACCTCGCGGGCGACGTGCGCCGCCAGCTCGGCGACCAGCTCCGGCTTGGCGGCGAACCCAGCGCGCAGCATCACGTAGGCGTGGATGACGTTGCCCTTCACCTCGTGCGGGATGCCGATGGCCGCGGCCTCGCTCACCGCCGGATGGCTGACCAGCGCGCTCTCGATCTCCGCGGTCCCCAGCCGGTAGCCGGAGACTTTGATCACGTCGTCGACGCGCCCGATGATCCAGAAGTAGCCGTCCTTGTCCATGCGCGCCGAATCGCCGGTCAGGTACTTGCCGGGATAGGTGGACCAATACTGCTGCACGTAGCGATCGGGGTCGCGGTAGATGCCGCGCAGCATCGAGGGCCAGGGGGTGGTGATCACCAGCTTCCCCTCCTCGCCCGGGGGCACCGGCTTTCCGTGCTCGTCCACCACTTCGGCCTTGATCCCGGGGAAGGGCTTGGTCCCCGAGCCCGGCTTCAAGGGCAGCGACGGCACCGGGGTGATCATGAAGGCCCCGGTCTCGGTCTGCCACCAGGTGTCGATGATCGGGCAGCGTCCGCCGCCCACCACCCGGTGGTACCAGCGCCAGGCCTCGGGGTTGATCGGCTCGCCCACCGAGCCCAACAGCCGCAGCGACGACAGGTCGTGGCGGTTGGCCCAGGCCTCGCCGAAGCGCATCAGCCCGCGGATGGCGGTGGGCGCGGTGTAGAGGATGTTGACCCCGTACTTCTCGACGATGCGCCACCAGCGGTCGGGATACGGATAGGTCGGCGCCCCCTCGTAGATCACCGAGGTCGCTCCGAGAATCAGCGGCGCGTAGACGATGTAGCTGTGCCCGGTGATCCAGCCGGGATCGGCGGCGCACCAGTAGCGGTCCTCGGGGTTGACGTCGAAGGCGTACTTCATGGTCGCCTGGATGCCGACCATGTATCCGCCATGGGTGTGGAGGATGCCCTTGGGCTTGCCGGTGGTGCCCGAGGTGTAGAGCAGGAACAGCGGGTCCTCGGAGTCCATCACCTCGGTGACGACCTTGCCGTTGAGCTGCGGGTTCTTGGCGAACGGCAGGTCCATCAGGTCGTCGTACCAATAGTCCCGGCCCGACTCCATGTTGACCGGGACGTTGGCGCGCTTGACGACGATCACGTGCTCCACCGTGCCCGAGCGCTGCAGCGCCTCGTCGGCGATCGCCTTCAGCGGGACCGGCTTGCCGCGCATGAAGCCGCCGTCGGCGGTGATCAGCACCCGCGACTCGCTGTCCTGGATGCGGTCGGCCAACGCCTCCACCGAGAAGCCGCCGTAGACCACCGAATGCACCGCGCCGATCTTGGCGGTAGCCAGCATGGCGATCGGCAGCTCCAGCACCCGCGGCAGGTAGATGGTGACCCGATCGCCCTTCTTGACCCCCATGCTCTTGAGCACGTTGGCGAACTGGCACACCTCGCGGTTGAGCGCGTGGTAGCTCATGGTGCGCACGGTGCCGTCCTCGCCTTCCCAGATGTAGGCGAGCTTGTTGCGCACCGCGGTGGTCTGGTGGCGGTCGAGCGCGTTCTGGACGATGTTGGTCTTGCCGCCCACGAACCACTTGAAGAACGGCGCCTTCGAGTCGTCGAGCACCTTCTGCCAGGGCTCGAACCAGCTCAGGGTGTTCGCCTCCTCCTCCCAGAAGGCCAGCGGGTTCTCCGCCGCCTTTGCGCGCAGCGCGTCGTAGTCCTTGACCCGCGACCGAGCCACCACTTCCTTGCTCGGAGTCCAGATCTCCTGCTGCTGCGGACGATCGTCTTCGGCTCGCATCGGCTTCTCCTTACTCCGTGGGTGGTCTTTCGGGATGCGCTGGCAGCACTTGCAGTCATCGGCCGTAGCACCGGCGCTTATGGGCGGGCAAGGCGCGCCGCAGCACGTTCGAGCATTCTGTCGCCTGGCCGGGAAGCGGGTTGGGCCAGCCCCTCCGCCGCGGCCCGGGGCTTGGCGCGGCGCCCGTTTCTTGAGAATGTCTCCCGCCCAACTTCGAAGAGAGCAGCCATGCCCGAGGCCACCGCCGCCGTCACCGCCAATCCCGCCGCGCCTGCCCCCGAGCCCGAGCCCGGCGGGCGGATGCCGGAAAACGCCTATCGACCCCTGGCCGCGGGCGAGCGCTACCAGCCGGTGGTGAGCGACGAGGTCCAGGTCGCCGAGCTCAGCCGGCGCTCGATCACCTTCGGCCTGGCCAACGCGCTGTTCTGGTCGGCGGCGGTCAGCTACCTCACTTTGAAACTGGGCCAGGGGCTGGAGGCGGCGATCCCGATCGCCATCCTGGCCATCGGCTATTCGGCGGCGCGCAAGCGCAAGTCGACGTTGCTCGAGAACGTCAACGTGCTGGCCTTCGGGGCCACCAGCGGCATCGTGGTCGGCGGTTCGCTGTTCGTGATGCCCGCCATCCACATCCTCGGGCTGGAGAGCCACTCCAGCTTCTTCCAGATCTTCTTCGTGCCGCTGTTGGGCGCGATGCTGGGAGTGCTGTTCCTCATCCCGCTGCGGCGCTACTTCGTCTCGCAGATGCACGGCAAGCTGCCGTTTCCCGAGGGCACGGCGATCGCCGAGGTGCTGGTCACCGGCCAGCGAGGCGGGGCCCAGGCCGGGGTGCTCCTGCGGGCAATGGGCGTCGGCTTCGTCTTCGACCTGCTGCCGACGCTGCTGGGCGCCTGGCGCGAGAACTTCGGCACCGACGGCTTCACCTTCATGAAGGGCTTCACCGAGCGCTTCAAGGCGGTGTTCTCGCTCAACACCACCGCCGCCATCGCCGGGCTGGGCTACCTGATCGGCGTGCGCTACGCCGCCTTCATCATGGCCGGCTCGGTGCTCAGCTACTTCGTCATCGTCCCGCTGTTCGCCTTCGTCGGCCGCTACGCCCCGCAGGCGACCATAGGCGTGGGAGTGGCGCCGCTGTCGCAGATGGACCAGGAGACGCTGTTCGGGGAGTACGCCCGCTACATCGGCATCGGCGGCATCTTCGTGGCCGGGTTCCTGAGCATCATCAAGATGCTGCCGGTCATGGGCCAGGCGCTCAGCCAGGGCCTCAAGGGGCTTTCGGCGGCGCGCGGCGCGGGCGCCCAGACCCGCCGCTCGGACCGCGACATCCCGATGCCGGTGGTGCTGGCGCTGCTGGCGGCGGTGATCGCCGCGATCTGGATCTACTTCCGCTTCGCGGTGCTGAACAACCAGCCCTCGCCGACCATGGTCACCACGCTGTCGGTGCTGATCGCAGTAGGCATCGCGCTGCTGTTCTCGGCGGTGAGCGCCTGGGCGGTGGCGATGATCAGCGTGACCCCGATCTCGGGCATGACGCTGATGACGCTGATCGTCGGGGCGGTGGCGCTGCGGGCGCTGGGGCTGTCAGGCAAGGAGGGGATGCTCGGGGTGCTGCTGATCGGCGGAGTGGTCTGCACCTGCCTGTCGATGACCGGCAGCCTGGTGACCGAGTTCAAGGTCTCCTACTGGCTCGGCGCCACCCCGGCCAAGGTGCAGTGGAGCAACCTCGCCGGCTCGATCCTGAGCGCGGTGGTGGTGACGGCGGTGATGCTACTCCTGGCGCAGACCTACGGCTTCCAGGCCGGGCCCGGGCACGAGCACCCGCTGCCGGCGCCGCAGGCCAACGCCATGGCGGCGGTGCTGCGCTTCATCATGGAGACCAGCGACGAGACCAAGTGGTACCTGCTGGCCTTCGGCGGGGCGATCGCGCTGGTGGTCGAGATGCTCGGCGCCAGCTCGCTGGCCTTCGCCCTCGGGATGTACATCCCCATGGAATACAACTCGCCGATTCTCCTCGGGGCGATAGTCGCCCACTTCGTGCGCAAGAGCCCTGGCGACGAGGTGCTGGGCCGGGCCCGCGGCGACCGCGGCATCCTGGTCTCGAGCGGCCTCATCGCCGGCGGCGCGCTGGCCGGGGTGATGGCGGCGCTGGTGCAGTTCATCGAGTCCGACCTGATCCCCAAGGGCGCCGACGGCAAGCCGTCGTTCACCTTCCCGCGCATCGGCTTCACCGAGGGCAACCTGCCCAACCTGCTAGGCCTGGTGATGTTCCTGGCGATCTGCGGATTCATCTGGTGGGACTCGATGCGCGCCAAGCGCGAGGACGCCGGGCCGAGCCTGTCGGCGTAGCCCGAGGGACCGATGCCATCCGCCCCTGCCCCGCTGCGCCCAGGCCCGAACCCTGCGCTGCCGCGCTACTACCTCGGCGAGCGGGCACTCAGCGGCGGCGACGTCCTCCAGCTCTGCATCTCGGGAGGCTGGGTGACCGGGCGCTATGAATACGACCCGGGGATCCAGCCGCACCCGCGCTTTCACTTCTCTATCGAGCTCGACGGCGGGAGCCAGTCGCAGCAGGCCATCGAGCTCCCCGAGGGCGCGCTGGTGCGCTGGCCCTGACGCTCACCAGCTTCTGTCCACTGCCCCGCACGCAAAACCATCGGGCCCGCCGGCCGCTTGCTCCTCGCTCGCCATCGGCCGACCGTCGCCTCTGGTCCCGACCTTTGAGGCAGCGGATGTTCTCGATTCGCAGGCGCGTCGAGACCCTGGGACAGCTCGCCGAGCGGACCTGGTACCTGCCGCTGGTGGCCTTCCTCTCGGCGCTCGACGCCTACGTGCTGGTGGTCCCGAACGAGGCGCTGCTGATCCCGGCGGTGCTCGCCCATGCCAACCGCCCCGAGACACGCCGCCGGTTCGGCCGGCTCTCCTGGCTGCCCTCGGCGCTGTGGGTCACCGTCGGCTCGGCCTTGGGCGCCGCCTCCTTCGCCGTCCTCACCTCGCTCTACGGCGAGCAGTTCGTCGAGCACTTCTTCCCCAACGCGCTGCACTCCAAGGAGTGGCTGGACTCGGTGAAGGTGATCCAGCGCCACGGCGGCTGGGGGCTGGCGCTGGTCTCGCTCAGCCCTTTTCCGCAGCATCCGGCGGTGGCCATCGCCGGCCTAGCCAAGATGAACGCGCTGGTGGTCTTCCTGGCCGTTTTCCTCGGCCGGCTGCTCAAGTACGGTTTCTTCGCCTGGGCGGCTGTCAACTCCCCGGAAATCCTGCGAAAGCTGCGGATCCTGCCCCGCCGACCCTCGAGCTGATGGCGCCTCCGCCCTCTGGAGGCCCCACGCCTGTTGGATGTAGGATGCTCGGCCTCCGGGGACCCCATGAGACTGTCGACCCGCCTCTTCGGCACCCACTTCACCTTCCAGTCCTGCAAGGAAGTGCTGGCCAAGGCCAACGAGCCGCGCAGCGGCGACGTGCAGGCCCGCATCGCCGCCTCCAGCCTGCGGGAGATGACCGCCGCCAAGCAGGTCTTGAGCGACCTGACGCTCGCCTACCTGCGCGAGCACCCCGCGGTCCCTCACGAGGAGGACGAGCTCAGCCGCCTGTTCGAGGAGCAGCTCGATCAGCGGGCCTTCGCCAAGGTGCGCTCGTGGACCGTGGGCCAGTTTCGCGAGTGGATCCTCTCCGACAAGACCACCGGCGAGGACATCGCCGAGGTGAGCCCGGGGCTGACCCCGGAGATGGTCGCCGCGGTCACCAAGCTGATGTCCAACATGGACCTGGTGCTGGCGGGCAAGAAGATCCGCGTGGTGGTTCGCTGCAACAGCACCCTGGGCCTGGCGGGACGCATCTCCAGCCGCGTGCAGCCCAACCACCCGCGCGACGACGTCGCCGGCGTGCTGGCGGCGGCGCGCGAGGGGCTCTCGTTCGGCAACGGCGACGCGGTCATCGGCGTCAACCCGGCCACCGAGTCGGTGGACAACGTGGTGGGGATCCTCAAGGGCGTGAAGGACTTCATGCGCCGCTACCGGATCCCGACCCAGAACTGCGTCCTGGCCCACGTCACCCTGCAGATGAAGGCGTTGGAGCAGGGCGCGCCGATCGACCTGCTGTTCCAGTCGCTGGCCGGCTCGGAGAAGGCCAACCGCAACTTCGGCATCTCGATCAAGCTCATCGACGAGGCCTACGACATGGTGCGCCGCGAGGGCACCGCGCAGGGCCCCAACGTCATGTACTTCGAAACCGGCCAGGGCACCGCCCTCTCCGCCAACGCCCACTATGGGGCCGACCAGGTGGTGATGGAGGCCCGAGCCCACGGCTTCGCCCGCCGCTACAAGCCGTTCCTGGTCAACTCGGTAGTCGGCTTCATCGGCCCCGAGTACCTGCAGGACGCCAAGCAGATCACCCGCGCCGGCCTGGAAGACCACTTCATGGGCAAGCTGACCGGCATCTCGATGGGCTGCGACGCCTGCTACACCAGCCACGCGCTCGCCGACCAGAACGACCAGGAAAATCTCGAGATTCTGCTGGCCGCCGCCGGGGTGAATTACCTGATGGGCATCCCGATGGGCGACGACGTGATGCTCAACTACCAGACCACCAGCTTCCACAACAACGCCTCGCTGCGCGCCATCCTCGGGCTGCGGCCGACTCCCGAGTTCGAGGCCTGGCTGGAGCGGATGGGGCTGTGGCGCAACGGCAGGCTGACCGAGCGCGCCGGCGACCCGTCCATCTTCGACGCCCCGGGGCTGCCATGATCAGCAACGACGAGCTGCGCCGCATCGTGGAGGAGGAGATCCGCAGGGCGATGGAGTCCTCGACTCCCTCGGCGCCCGCTGCCCGCTCCGCCGATTTCCCTCCCGCCGCGCCGACCGAGCGCGAGCCGATGGGCGTGGGCATCAAGAAGCCCTTCAACCCCGAGCTGCTGGAGCGGATCCGCTCCTCTTCGCCGTCGCTCTTGGGCGTCGGCCGGGTCGGGACCCGCTACCTCACCAACACCTATGTCCGGATGCGCGCCGATCACGCCATCGCCAAGGACGCGGTCTACAGCGAGGCCGACGAGGTCCTGATCGAGAAGCTCGGCTGCCTGTCGCTCAAGAGCGAGTGCCAGGACAAGGAGGAGTTCCTCCTCCATCCCAACCACGGCCGGCGGCTGTGCGACGACTCGGCGGCGCGGCTGCAGCAGCAAGCGACCAAGGGCGTGGACGTGCAGCTGATCGTGGGCGATGGCCTGTCGGCCTGGGCGGCGGAGGTGAATGGCCCCGAGCTGCTGCCGGCGATGGAGGCCGAGCTGCAGAAGGCAGGCTTCAGCGTCGGCAAGCGGGTCTACGTGCGCTATGCGCGGGTGGGCGTGCAGGATCACATCGGCACGCTGCTGGGCGCGAAGGCCACCGCCATCATGCTCGGCGAGCGGCCTGGCCTGGGAACCGGCGATTCGCTGTCGATCTACATCGCCTACGGGCCCAAGCTCGACCAGGACAACGCCGAGAAGAACTGCATCTCCAACGTGCGGCAGCTGGGCATCAAGCCGGCCGAGGCCGCCAAGGAGGCGGCGGCGATCCTGAAGCGCGCCTTCGAGACCGGGCGCGGCGGAGTGGCCGGCCAATGAGCTTCGTTCCCCTGCGCCCCAAGCTCCTCACCTGCCGGATGATCCCGCAGGCCGACAAGGCCATGCTCGCCGCCCTCGGGGGCGATTCCTCGCGCCACACCGCCCTGGGGCTGGTCACCTGCGACCAGGACGACTCGCTCTACGCCGCCCTCGACCACGCCACCAAGTTCGCCGAAGTCGACGTGGTCTACGGCAAGTCCTTCTACGCCGGCGCCGCGCACGCCTCCGGCCCCTACTCCGGCGAGTGCATGGGAGTGCTGGCCGGGGCCGATCCCGACGAGGTCGCCGAGGGGATCTGGGCGCTGCGCGAGGCGCTCAAGGGGCAGATCTGCTTTTACACGCTGCCCGGCGACAAGCAGCCGGCCTTCTTCCCGCACGTCATCTCCAGCCTGGGCCGCTACCTGTCGAACGCCGCCGGGCTGCCGGTGGGAGCGCCGATGGCCTACCTGATCGCCCCGCCAGTCGAGGCGATGGTGGCCGTCGACCACGCCCTCAAGTCGGCCGACGTGCGATTGGTGAAGTTCTTCGGTCCGCCCACTGAGACCAACTTCGCCGGGGCCTACCTCACCGGCGCGCTCAACGAGGTCGAGGCGGCGGCGCGGGCCTTCGGCGAGGCGGTGGCGCAAGTGGCGGGAAGACCGCTCGAGGCGGCAACCCGGCCCGAGCGCCTGCGCCGCTGAGCGCCGCTACCGGGCGATCGCTTTCAGCATCGCCTCGGCCTTGCCCACCAGCTGGCCGATCTGGCTGGACGCCGCCCGCACCTGGAAGCGGTCGAGGCCGAGCGCCGCCGCGCTTTCCTGCACGTCGTCGACCCGACGGGCGGCCCAGCGCGGATGGATCCGCATCTCCGCCATCGCCGACACCACCCTCACGACGTGGAGTTCCTTGGGGACCGGCTTCGCTTCTCCCCTGGGCTCGTGGTGCTCGCGGCAGATGCGCACCAGCCACGGCGGCAGCTTCCACTCCTCGGCGATACGAGCCCCGAGCTCGAGGTGCATCGCCTCCAGCAGCTGGTCGAGAATCAGCACCGGGTCGAAGCCCAGCTTCTTGCGCAGCTCGGGCTCGCTCAGCGCGGTCAACGCCACCGTCTTGCCAATGTCGTGCAGCAAGCCGCCGAGGAAAACCCTGTCGGCGTTGCCCATGCGGTGCTCGATCGACAGCCAGGTCCCGCCGAAAGCGCTGGTCAGCGCCTGATGCCAGGTGCGCTGCTGCGCCCGCTGGAAAGTCTCGGTGCCTTGACCCCGGTCCTGCGCGTACGGCGCCAGGGCCGCCGCCACCGAGGCAATCTCCGCCAGCTCGCCGAGGCCGAGGCAGGTCACCGCATCGCGGACGGTCTTCACCTGGATCCCGCCGGAGAAGAGGACCGAGTTGGCGCCCCGAAGCACCTGCTCGGTCAGGGCTGGGTCGGTATCGACGATGCGCGCCAGCGCGCCCCAGTCGGCATCTTCGCCGCGGATCAGCTCCACCAACTGCAGCGTCACCGCCGGGAGTGGCGGCGGGCTCGGGCGCTGGTGCAGATGGTCCAGCACCTGCTCCACCACCCACTGCAACCTCTCCAGATGGACGGGTGACTCGGCGCTCGCGGGAATCGGCTCCAGATCCTCCAGCGACAGCTCGATGGTCCGGTCCCCCTCCGCCAGCGACCTGGCCAGCGCCGCCGAGGGGGCGGGCCCGCCGGAAGCCTCGGGGCGCGGCGCCAGGGGAGCCGCGGCGACCGAAGCTCGCGCCGGCGCGGCGACAGCGGCGCGCAGCTGCTCGCGCACCTCGCGCGCCGATTGAAACCGCTTGGCCGGGTCGGGCTCGAGCAGCCTGGCGAGAATCGCCACCATCGTTTTGGGGATCTCCGCGGGCGGCGGTCGATGGGGCGGCCGTCGCTGTGAGGAGATGACTTCGGGAAAGGTATCGCCGTCGAAGGGCGGCAGGCCGCACAGCAGCTCGATCGCCATGACTCCCAGGGCCCACAGGTCGCTGGACGGGGTCGCCGCCTCGCCGCGCAGCTGCTCCGGGGCCATGTACCGGGGCGTGCCGGCGGCCAGCGAATCGGGCGAGCGCTTGAAGGCATAGGCCAGGCCGAAGTCCAGCAGCTTCACGTAGGGATCGCCGCTGGCGGGCGTGACCAGGAAGACGTTGCTGGGCTTGAGATCGCGATGCACGAAGCCGGCGACGTGGGCGGCGTCGAGCGCGCCAAGTACCTGGTCGAGCTGCGTGGCCACTTCGGCGAAGGGGAGCGCGCCGCGCTCGTCCAGCAGCTGATCGAGCGAGCTGCCGTCGAGCATCTCCATCACCAGGTAATGGCGGCCGTCCTCCAGCCGGCCGAAGCCGAAGATGTCGACGATGCCTCGGTGGCCGATGGCGTTGACTGCCCGCGCCTCGGACAGCAATCGGCTCGCCAGGTACGGCTCGCGTGCCAGCTCGGGGCGCAGGACTTTGATGGCGACCCGCTTTCCGATCACCGGATGGACCGCCTGGTAGACCACGCCCATTCCCCCGGCGCCGATGCGCCTGCGGACGGCGTACTCGCCGATGCGCGAGAGCTCCCGCGGCGCGGCGTTGGGGCCTGGAGTGGCTGAGGACGGAGGGTGGCGGGTGGGGTGTGAGTCCACGTTCGGACCTCAGGTCGCGAGCGTGAAGCTATCGGCACGATGGCGAGAAGACCTTAGTGCTCGACCGCCGGGTCGACCGGCCGCGGTCCGCCGGGCGCATCGGGCCCCGGGCCGTGACAAGTCGTCAGCCCTTCCGCTCGCGCAGCGTGCCCTCGGGGAAGCCGAAGCTCACTGGATCGCTCCCCTCGACGAAGTCGCAGAAGTGGCTGCGCTCGCCACGCTCGACCACCTCGCGCTGTCGCTCGAAGCAATAGAGACAGCTCAGGTGCTCGTCGGCGCTCTTGGGGATCCTGTTGCGCACGCAGTAGATCGGCTCGGAAACCTCTTCGACCATGGCAGCCCCCGCGAAGGCTTCTGCAGCGCCCACTGTGGCGGGACTGCTCGGCGAGCGTCAAGCCTGGGGCGCCCGGCCGCCCGCCTGAGGCTCAGCCGTTCGGCCGGCCGGGTCCACGCCATCCGCCTTGCCGAGAATGCGGATGCCCGCCCGAGTGCCCGGTTGGCTGCCCTTGAGACGAGCGGTTGCCGGAGCTCGCGGCAGCACCCGCCGAGGCGAGCTGCGGGCGATTCACCCGCTCGACCACCGGCCCGGTCTGCACCTGTGGCCCGCGCTGCCCTTGGCCGCCGCGCTGGCCGCGCGAATCCTGGCCGCGCCGCTGGTCCGGCCGGCCGCCCCGGTTCCCTTGGTTTGGCTGCCCGCCTCGATTTCCTTGGTTTGGCTGCCCGCCCCGGTTCCCTTGGTTT